>NZ_JBEPEI010000016.1:0-205135 GCF_040300765.1 Streptosporangium sp. NPDC000239
GGCCCGGAATCCGCAGGGCCTTCCCGTACGGCGGTCGCGGCCACTCCCGGCTCAGGAGCAGGACGACGCCGACCAGGCACCAGCCCACAATCCGGCTCGGTCTCATCCACAGGACCATCCGGTACGGCCTTCGCGGCCGGGGCCATCGCGGGCGCCTCAGGATCGGGGTCATGCTCGGGACGCCGCTGGGCGGGCACCAACGGGATCACCTCAGCGGGCGCCACTTCCACCGGAGGCCGGGGCGCGGGAAGAAGCTGTGGACCGTACTCGCGGCGGGCCTGGAGACGGGCGTTCATCAACAGCCCGGACGGCTGCGCGTACTCGTGCCCGTCCTGCTGCGAACAGCCATGGGCGTAGGGGGAATGGCCACAGCGGGCACATCCCATGGGCAAGGGGACGGCGTCACCGAAGCAGTCGCATCCGTTGCGGAAAGTGATCGACTCAAAGGTCGAAACACTAGGCTTGGTCACGGCTTGGGACTCCACTTCCTGATCTAAGGAGCCGCCTAGATAAAGCTGGGCGAGAGCTGCCCTAAAAGTGTCGTGTGACACTGGACGCTAGAGCAGGTCAGGAGGCCCGTCAAGCAGAATGGCCTACGACACTTAGATATGGTGGTTCGCGTGCAAATAGACCCGAATTCGCCCGCGCGTCGCATAGTTGCGGATATCCGGGCCGACATTATGGAAGGGCGCTTGTCCGAGGGCGCAAAACTGCCCTCCGTCCGCTACCTCTCCGACCGGTACGACGTTGCCCGCAGTACGGCAGCCAAGGCCCTGGTCATGCTCCAGGCAGAAGGCCTGGTCGTCACCCGTCACGGATCGGGTTCCTACGTCCGTGAATCGGACCCCATTCGACGCCTGGGACCAGACCGCTACGCACGCCACCGCTGGCAAAGAACCACCGTCGAAGTATTCGTCACCAGAAAGCCGGAAAGCGTCTCCGCCCAGCAGCAGGGACACCAGACGCAGAACGTCTCTCTGGTCGAAGCCGACGAAGACACAGCCACCGCCCTCGGCATCGAACCCGGTTCACCGGTCTACGAACGAGCCCGCGTCATGACCCGCGACGGCGCCCCCACGCACACCATGACCTCCTACTACCGCCCCGCCGACATCGAAGGCACACCCCTGACCGACCCCACACCCGGCATCGCCGGACAGTCCGGCGGATTCCAAGTCCTGACCGACCAGGGCCTTCCCCCACACCAGATCACCGAGGACATCTCCGCCCGAATGCCCACCACCGAGGAAACCCTGCTCCTCGACCTCCCCGCAGGCGAACCCGTCGTCGAAGTGCGCCGCACCACCCGCACCGCCGAAGGCCACGTCATCGAATACGCCCGAGGCATCCACTCGGCAAGCAGATTCACCTGGTCATACACCTTCGACATCCCCGACTGACCATCACGCGCAAGGGGCGACAACCGCGAAACCCTAGCCGAACGACCAGCCCGTCCAGCCGGTGATGTGGACCAGGATCACCGCGCCGGTCGGCGGCACCTCCCGATACTGTCCGTAACGGGCGATGAGCCGCTCCAACGCCCGGGCCCGCTCCGGCCCCTCTTCCCGGACCTGGGCACGTCCGTCCGCCCGCACCCACCACAACCGATCCCAGTCATCGTCGTACTCATCCACCAACAGCGAGACCTGCGGATTCGCCGCGATGTTCGCCAGCCGCCGCAGCCGTACCGTGGACTTCGGCTTGTGATCAACGGCAATCGCGATCACATCGTCAACGACCGCGAACGTGACCGGCACCAGATGAGGTCGACCATCATCACTCACCGTGGCCAAACGGGCCACCCGCGCCGTCTCAAACCGGGAACGAGCCTCTACGGGATCCAGTTTCACGCCTTCACCATGCCCTCATCACACGAATGGCAGCCCACTGTGAACCGCGTTCATTCGGAACTTCCACAGAGGAAAGGCACCAGCTCCGAGATGCCGTCGATATGCCAATCAGCCGGCCGATCCTTCGCCCACAGGTGCCCCCATGGGCCTCGCCTGATCAGGCACGTCCGCAAACCCGCCGCCCTGGCCGGAACGATGTCGTTGGCCGGATGGTCCCCCACGTAAACCGTCTCCTCCGGTGCCGCCCGGCCCAGCTCGACGACACGTCGGAAGAACTCCGGGTCCGGCTTCGCCACCCCCCACTCCTCCGAGACGGCGATCTCATCGGCGGGCAGGCCAAGGCCACGCACGAGATTTCCGGCCCTGACCGTCTGGTTACCGGCCACACACACCCGCACCCCTGCCTCCCGCAACGCCCGAAACCCCGGCCGCACATCGGGATACAGATCGCTCTCGTCAAGGAACTCCCCGCGTCCGGCCTCCTCCCGGGCCCGCCGCTCGGCATGCAAATCCACCCCGGGACGCAACAGCCGGATCGCCTCCGCGTTGTCCAGCCCCATCGCCGTCACCGCACCGACCAGAGCCGACAGAGTGTGCCGGGAAACCCCCAGCCAATCAGCCCAGGACGCCCAATAACGATCATCCCGAACAAGCGTCTCACCGATGTCGAACACCACAACCCTGATCACACCTGGCAGGGTAAGCCACCCCTCCAAGAACGGCCCGGAGGCGTCGAACCCCTCCGGCCCTGACCTTCACCCCTGCCCAGTGGCCCTCGACCACGGCGGCCCCGACAACGTCACCGTGATCGTCGTCGACATGAAACCCACTCCCTGATCCCCGACCTGATCGCCATCCGCGACAGCAAAGCCCCCGGCCCCACACTGACCTTCAGCGCCTCCAGGTGGAACGCCTTCATAGACGATGTGAAGCTCGGAACGTTCGACTCCTAACCCACGAACCCGCCATCATGGACAGAGCCCCACAGCCCGAGGCCGTACCCAATAATGATCAACGCTCTGACCTGCGCCGCTGCACTACCGCCGGACTGCCGCAGAAACAGTCCCCCCATGCGGACATACCTGACCTGGGACTTTACCCTCGGGTCCCTCATCACCCTGAAGGGTTCGCAACAAGGTCTTCGCGGGCGTCTTGTGGTTCTGGAGCATGGGTCCCTCATCGCCCTGAAGGGTTCGCAACACGACGCCGAGGTCTTGTGTGTTCGGGCTGCTCACACAGTGCTCGCGTGTGCTGGATTTTTGCGGTCGCCCGTTCAGCCGATTCTCCCAACCCAGTCGCCTCGCTCCAGCCGTATGCGACCCGTGGCGGAGATGTAGGCGGTCGCTCCTCTCAGGGGGAGGTCTCCCTCCCGAGCAGGTGCCCTTCTTCTCAAAGCCGGTGTCGTCGCCGACCAGCACTCCGTCGGCGTCGCCCAGGTGGTCGATCACGTAGGTGCGGATGTCGTCGCGGACTGCGTCGACGTCCCACTTGGCGGTCGAAAACAGCCGTTGTATGCCGTCCGGGGTGGCTTCCCCGGCGTGCTCGGCCAACGACCAGCCGGTCGTGCGTTGCAGGCCGGACAGTAGTCCTTGCAGGCAGGAACGGGCGCGCAGCCGTACCTCCCGCCTCCCGAAACGCCCTGCCACGTGAGCGAAGGCGTTGTCCAGTCCGGCCTGCAGACGGGTAGCGCTGAGGTGTTCTAGTCTGGCCGACACGGCCACCGCATGATCTTCAGTTCCATCACACCTGAATGATCACAGCGGTGGCCGTCTGTCGTAGTTGTGGCCCTAGCCCCACAGGTTCACACACGCACGCTCTCACTCAGCCTCACGATGTACGGCTGGAGTACCAGGGCGAAAACAATAAGCTGTTACGGTGACCTTTATTTGCGGTTACCGGATCTGACCCGTGCCTGCCCGGTACGGCTCCATACAAGTCAAGCAAGGATACGGTCGGCCGAATAACCAGGGTCACTTTTATCCATTCCTGCATTGGGCCAATCAGGTCACCGGGATCACCTTGCAGGTGGCCACCCGATGTGATGGCGGTACGCGACACACCTAGGTATCGGCGGGGACTCCCCCGGATCGTGCCTCGTTGGGCATGGCCCCGCGATTGAATGGTGAAGCAGACACTTGCGCACCTGAATCGCTGCACCTGCCCGTCTCGATGAGTGCATGTATCTTCCGGCTACTTTCGTAAACATCGCCTATCTGGCTACGACCTTCGCCCTGTTTCATCTCACCCGGATTCCCACTCGACAATTTAAGCACCCTCTAATAGTTTCAGACATCCCGTAACGGAACACCAAGGGTAACCATTGCCTGGTCGGCACCAAGACATCAAGAACGATTATGACTACTTCAAAACAACTCTTGCTTCCACGCGACCTCGTACCTAACATCTTAACCATGGTAAAAAAATCATTCAGGGCCGGAGCGTTGCGAGTTGGCGCATCGTTCATTCTCGCCCTAGGCCTCGGCCTCGGTTATCAGTCTGCGGCACACGCATATGTCCTTACAGGCGAGTACGCAGTAGACGAGGGCGAGATTCGATGGGTCGACAGCACCCGGTGGGATGACGCGCGCAAAAATGCCCATAGCGTCTGGAATGCACTCGGGTGCATTACAATAGCCGCCGACACCAGTGCAACGTATAGCGATATAGAATGGCTCGACTATTCAGAAGATGACGACACGTACGGCATCTACGATAATGACTCGATCGGAACGGATGAAATTTATTTAAACTCGTACTACATGTCCGGATTCAGCACCGCAAGAAGGCGTAACGTCGCCGCCCACGAGCTAGGGCATGCCCTTGGGCTCGGCCACGTGTCGAATGGATCAGCCCTAATGTACTACGACAATACAACAATTACGTCACCACAAACCGACGACAGAAACGGATACAGAGCCCAATGGTGCTGAAGGTGAAAATAGCACGCCCTGCCTTATATCAGGTGCTCGCTGGCTGCGTTGCGGGGGCGCTGACCGTTGGGGCGATCGGGGTGATCGCTCGCCCCGACTTCTCGGTAAGCCACGTTCACAGCCAGCGCGCCTTCGATTACTCCGATGAAAGAAAGCTCGCGGGATGGGCTGACAACGTTTTTATCGGACGCGTAACCGCCAAGACCGGACAGACTACGTATGGCACTACAGACATTCCAGTCACGCTTTGGAGCGTAGATGTCTCCGAAAGCCTGAAGGGCACCTTCACCGGTACGGTCACTGTAGCTCAGCGTGGCGGATATAACTCGTTGACCAACACTCTGAAAGTGTTCGAAGAGGACACCCTCCTCAGCGTTGGTCAAGAGTATCTTTTTGCAACTCGAGTCAACAGCGCCGGCCTGAACGTTTCAACCCCCAAATATGGGGACGTTCCGCTTTCAGGCGAGGCGAACAGTGTCGGCGAGACAAACAGTCGGGTGGCGGTGCATGAGCGGTGGAAGAAGGCCATCGCAAATCAGGTGCCTCGCGATCAGCTTATCCCGAAGAATTAACGACAGCAGTCCGGCCTAAGTATCGACACCGCATAAATAATGCGAGAGCTTTGCAGAGCGACCACTGACGAAAAAAGCCACCCGTCGTACCCAAAAAAGCCATGAACCGAGCCATGTAGACGATAGATATCGTACTCATTGAGCGGCACGGCAACCTTGTTGCCGCCCGAGCAGTGAACCGCAACCGCATTGACTGATCGCCGATCCGAAAAAATTACCTTCCTGATCTTTAATTCGTGATGATCGAAAATCGTGTGAGCGCGTCGGGTTCTGCGGTATGTCCAGGTCACGCGGTATGCGCAAGGCGGTGGACTGACCGCCGTCCAACGAGCCAAGCGTGAGCAGGTACGGCTGCGCGCGGCCGAGTTGTTCGCCCGCGGATACATCGATGAGCAGGTGGCCAAAGAACTACGGGTCAGTCGGATGTCGGCCAACCGGTGGTGCCGGGCCTGGACCTGTGGTGGCGACGCGGTCCTGGCCTTCAAAGGCCCGGCGTAGCTGCCGCGGCTGAGCCAGGCGCAGTTCGCCCGGCTGGAGGTCGCGCTGCTACGGGGTCCGGCCGCGCACGGCTGGGGCGATCTGAACCGGCACATCTGCCCGGAGACGCGGCGCTTCATCGCCGACAACGATGACTGGCTGCGGGTCTTCCAGCTGCCGTCCTATGCTCCCGACCTCAATCCGGTGGAGGGCATCTGGTCGCTGCTGAACCGCGGCGGGCCGGCCGACCTCGCCGCGGCAAGCCTGGATCACCTGGTGCGCGTGATCAAGCGGGGGCTGAAGGAGATCCAGTACCGGCCGCATCTGATCGACGGCTGCCTGGCCTAGACCGGCCTGGCTCTCAAGTCGTCGTAACCCCACGAACTAAAGATCAGTGATCGGCGGTCGTACCTCTGCCCCTTTTTCCGACTTCCCTTTGCGCACTCTCCTGAGCTGGGTCTTTACTCTCGAGTTGCTCATCGCCCTGAAGGGTTCGCGACGACCGCGTACGCGGTCCGAGGCCGTAGACGGTGGGTCGCTCATCACCGTCACAGGCGGCGGCCGACGGTGAGAACGGCCAGCCAGTGGCGGGTCAGCCGGCCGTCCGGGCGTACGGCCAGCAGGCGGCGCACCTCCCCGTAGAGGTGTTCGCGCTTGGACGCCTGCATGGCGATGTGGCCGGAGAAGGTGTCCAGCAGCGCGATGTACTCCTCGGCGGTGTACTTCCGCGCCCACACGTGGCGTCGCGTCCCGACGACCGCGAACTGTCCGGAGCCCTCGAACTCGGCCGCGGTCGGGTCGGGCTGTTCCTCGGGCGTCGGTGGTGGCCAGGCCGCGCCGTCGCCCTCCCCCATCTCGTCGTAGACCCGCTGGATCTCGGTGAAGAAGGGGTCGAAGTCCTCGGGGAAGGCGTGCTGGGCGTCCCACACGGCCAGGTGGCCGCCGGAGGGCAGCAGGGCGGCGGCCCTGTCGTACTTCAGCCGGGGGTCGATCCACTTCCACGCGGTGGCCGCGTAGAGAAGGTCGAAGGGGGAGTCGTCCCCTGGCCGCCAGGTCTCGAACGGGGCGGTGACCACCGAGACGGCGGGGAAGTCGCGTAGTTCGCGCCGCGCCTCCCCGGCGAGGGCCGCGCCGAGCTCGACCGCCGTGATCCGGAAGCCCAGCCTCGCCAGGGGGATGGTGGCCTTTCCCGGGCCGCAGCCGACTTCGAGCAGGTTCGCGGGCGGTTCGATCCCCGTCATCGTGAGCAGGTCGGTGTACAGATCGGCCGGATAGTCGGGACGCGCCCTCTGATAGTCGGCGGCCACGGTGTCGAAGGTGGTTCGCAGGTGTTCTCGGGACATCTCCTCATTCTGGCGGACACGCCGGGGGCGGGAGAGCGCTCTTCCCCGAAGAAAACGTGAAGGCTAAATGAAATGGCCGGCCGGGTGATTTTCCTGGGGCGCGGGGAAGGGGGAGGCGGCGCCGGGGAAAAGGGCTCCTCGGCCTGACTTCCGCACGCTCCGCTCCGCGTGTCCGGGAGAAGTGGGGTCACCTCCTCATGGAACGTTCCTGTCCGGAAAGCGGACAGGTCATCACCCGAGGGCGTTGCAGCAGATTACCGACGTTTGGGGAGGTCAGGGGAGGGGCGGAGCGTCCTCCACATGCCAATCGGCGTCCGAGGATAAAAGTTGTCGCCACATGCACAGTCAGGGTCGGATGACAACGGACCCAAATGATTGACAGGGGCGCCGTTAAACACACGTACAGTGATCGTTAATGCTCAAGGCGTGCTCAACGGACCGCATAACCGCAGGTCAGAGGTCATTTTTCAACGCCCCGTTCAGCGGGCGAAAGCCCGTCCACAGCACCCGAGATGTCCGACATATATGCATATATCACCTTGTTTACAGCTTTCGGCGACGAAGGTGTTGACGGTGACGCCGCCGTCGGAATACTCTCCGGAACGTCAAGAGCGCTCTTAACCGTCCCTCAACGAAGCGTTCATCACCCAGCGGCGTCTTCGGTTGCGCAGAATTAGTTTTCCGCACCCAGAAAACATGCGAATAAGGAATGTCAAGGTGTTTCCCATAACCGTCTTCGGGGCCACAGAGGAAAGTCAGAAGATCTCATGATAAGGCCCGTCGTGGCCATTACCGGAGGTGCCGGATTTCTCGGCTCGCATCTTTGCGAGCGATTTCTGGCCGAGGGGTACCAGGTCATCTGCATTGACAACTTCCTCACCGGGGCCGTCGCCAACGTCGAACACCTCATGACCGACGGACACTTCCGCCTGGTACGCGCGGACGTCTCCGAGCATCTGGCCGTCGTGGGAAGGGTGGACGCCGTCCTCCACTTCGCCTCCCCCGCCTCGCCCATCGACTATCTCCGGCTCCCCATCGACACGCTGCGGGTCGGCTCGAACGGCACGTACAACGCCCTCGAACTGGCCAGGGAGAAGGGCGCGCGGTTCGTCCTCGCCTCGACCTCCGAGGCGTACGGCGACCCGCAGGTCCACCCGCAGCCGGAGACCTACTGGGGCAACGTGAACCCGGTCGGCCCGCGTGGTGTCTACGACGAGGCCAAGCGCTTCGCCGAGGCCATGACCATGGCCTTCCACAGGGCGCACGGTGTGGACACCGCGATCCTGCGGATCTTCAACACGTTCGGTCCGAGGATGCGGCCCTTCGACGGCCGCGCGATCCCGACGTTCGTCAGGCAGGCGCTGCTCGGCGAGCCGATCACGGTCGCCGGGGACGGCAGCCAGACCAGGTCGATCTGCTACGTGGACGATCTGGTCGAGGGAGTCTTCCGGGTGCTCAACTCGGACATGCCCGGCCCGGTCAACATCGGCAACCCGCACGAGATCTCCATGCTCGACCTCGCCGAGTGGATCAGGGAGCTCACCGGCACCGCCTCGCAGGTCACGTTCGTGCCCCGGCCGCAGGACGACCCCGAGATCCGCCGTCCCGACATCACGCTCGCCACGACCCGTCTCGGCTGGGCGCCGAGGACGCCGGTCGAGCAGGGGCTGCGGCAGACCATCGCCTGGTTCCAGGAGCATCCGCGGCTGTGGAGCGTCGAGAACCTGGCCGGAGCGGTCTCCTAGGACGAAGGCATGAGCACCACGAGGACCGGCTACGCCGACCTGTTCCAGCAGGATCACACCCAGCCGCACTGGGCCTACCACTACGCGCGACGCCTGATCGACCGGCACGGCCCCGAGCGGCGGGTGGTGATCCAGACCAGCATGTCGCCGACGGGCTGGTTCCACGTCGGCAACTTCCGCGACACCGCCTGCGCCTACCTGGTGCACCGCGCGCTGGAACGGCTCGGGCGCAGGTCGTCGATCCTGCTCAGCTTCGACGACTACGACCCGGTGCGGCCGACCCAGGCCGCGGCCCAGGCCGACCTGGCCGGGTACGGGACGCGTCCGCTGGGCGCGGTGACCGAGCGCAGCAGGCGGATCTGCCGTCGCTACATCGACGAGCTGAAGCGGATGGGCATCTGTCCCGCCGAGGCCGACGCCGACGGCCGTACCCCGGCCGGTTCTCCCTGGCAGACCCACTACCAGTACGAACGTTACCTGTCCGGCACCTACGTGCCCCTGCAGCGCCGCTACCTGCGCGGTGCCAGGAAGCTCGCCAAGCTGCTGGACCAGGCCCCCGAGCACCTGTTCACGGTCTACTGCGAGCAGTGCGGCCGGGGCAGCACCCGTAACCTGCGGCTCGGCCACGACCGGGTGCGGTACGCCTGCGAGTCCTGCGGCGCGCTCGCCACCACCAGGCGCGTCGAACTGGTCAAGCCCTCCTGGGCGCTGGACTGGACGCTGCGGGTGACCCACGAGCGCATCGACTGCGAACCCGCAGGTCAGGACCACTGCAGCGCGGGCAGCACGATGGACCGCACCCAGCCGATCTACCGCGGTTACCTGCGCGCGCACCAGCCGGTGATCGTGCCGTACGGCCTCGTCCGCCAGCTCGGCGACCGGGGCAAGGTCTCCGGTTCCCGGGGCGGCGGCATGACGGTCGGCGACCTGCTGCGGGTGATGCCGCCCCGGCTCGTCCTGTTCCTGTACGGCAGGCCGAACTGCCTGTCCGACATGCGGCTCGGTCTCGACCGGGCCTCCTTCCTGGGCGCCTACGACGCCTACGACCGGTTCCTGGCCGAGGTGCGCGAGGGCGACCCGAAGGCCGTGGCGCTCCACGAGCTCATCGACGGAGACGGCGACACCGCCCCGCTGCCCCGGATGCGGGCCGTACTCGGGCTGCTGCACTCGCACAGCTACGACGCCGAGCGGGTCGTCGCCCTGACCGGGGGGACCCCGGAGGTCGCCGAGCGGGTCGGGCACGCCCTGGCCTGGCTGGCCGGGTACGGGCGGTGCTGGATCGACGAGGTCTCCGACGCCGAACCCGGCCCGCTCCTGGCCGGGGACGCGCTGCCGGAACGCTGGGACCGCGCCTCCTACCGGGACCTCTACCTGACGTTGTTCGGCACCGAGTCCGGTCCGCCGCTGCGGCGGCTCGACAGGACGTTCGGCCGGGACGCGGTCGTCGCCGCCGTCCACGCCTACCGTGACCGTGCCGAGCGCCCGCTGCGTGAGCGGGTGCTGGGCAGGCTCAGGCCAGGTGATCCCGGTGCGCGCTGAGATCATCGACCCCACGACCGAGCCGGTGCCCGCCGACTGGGAGATCTTCCGCAAGCAGGAGGGTCTGATCGCGGCCTGGCAGGCACGGGCGCTCACCGCGATCGCCTGGTGCTCGACCAGCCCGGTCTACCTGGGCGTCGTACGGCAGGGCGGCCAGGTGGTCTGCCTGTTCACCGGCTCGGCCGGTGGGCCGTCACGGCGACGCGGGTACGCCGAGCCCGGCTCCATGCCGCCGGTCGGGTGGTTCGACTGCCACCTGCCGGTCGGGTTCACCGGCGGGTTCGCCTTCGCCGCCGACCTGTCCGTCGCGGAGCGGGCCGAGGCGACGGCCGCGTTCGAGAAGGCGGTGCGCCGCAGGCTGGGCAGGCGCTGCCTGGGCGTGCTGTACCGGCAGGTCACCGCCGAGACGATGCCCGTGTTCGGCCGCCGGTTCCGGCCCAGGATCACCACGGCGCCCAACACGTTGCTGCGCAACCGCTGGGCGAGCCTCGACGACTACTTCGCCGACCTGCCGCGTGACCGGCGGCGCAGGCTGCTGCGGATCCACACCGAGGCGTCCGAACGGACCCGGGTGCTGCGAGGGACCTGCGGCATCGACGCCGCACGGGCCAGCGCGCTGGCCTGCGCCACCGTGCGCAAGCACAGCCCGTACGCCCCGCCCCTGCCCGTGCGCTACTTCGAGGCGCTCGGCGGCGAGGAGGGGGTGCGTTACTTCGGGCACCTCGACGGGGACCGGCTGCTGTCCTTCGACCTGACCTTCGACGACGGCAGGCGGCTGGTCACCACGGTGAACGGCTCGCTCGACGTGCGGGACGGCGGACGGCGCGATCTCTACTTCGACCTGTACCTGCGGGAGATCGACTACATGATCTCGCACGGCCGTGAGGGCTGCGAGTTCGGCAAGGGCATGGCCGAGCTGAAACAGCGGTTCGGCAGCGAGCTCGTCCCCCAGTCCCTGGTGATCGCCGCCTGGTGACCCAGAGCGTTTCAGAGAGGAAGAACCATGGAGTTCCCCCAGGCGCTTGACGCGCACCTGACGGCGATCCGCTCCCGTGACCTGGACGGATACCTGGAGACCGTGCACCCGGACGCGACGGTGATCCTGCCGAACGGGACGTTCCTGCGGGGTAAGGACGCCGTCGCCGAGTTCCACACCTCGTGGTTCGGCGACCCCGACTGGTCGCTGCGGACCGAGACCGTCCGCATCTCGACGGCGGGTGAGTCGGCGTTCGCGCTGCTCTCCGTGGTCTACGACGACCTGGACCCCGAGGGCAAGCCGTACCAGAAGGAGTACTACCTGACGCTGTACTTCACGCTGGTCGAGGGCCGGTGGCTGCTCCTGCACGACCAGAACACCTTCTGCTGACATGTGGACTCGGGGGTTCTCGGAAAGGGCCTGGGAGCGGGGGTACCGGGAGACGGTGGCGCGGGCGTTCGCGGCCGTGCCGTACTACCGGGAGATGTGGGCCGTGGCGGGCGCGCGGCTCGACGAGCCCGAGGCGACGCCGGTGACGCGGCTCGACACGGTGCTCGACCGGCTGTATCCGCTGGACGCGCCGTACGTGCGGCGGCGGGAGGAGCCGCTGTGGGTCGGGGAGCCCGCGGAGCTGTTCGAGGCGCTCGAACTGACCGGCGCCCACCGGCGTGACCTGCCGCTGTTCGAGGTACGGACGTCCCTGCTGGACTGGGAGCGGATCGGTCCCGGCGGGGGGCACTACCACGTCGTGCTCAGCGCGTCCGCCGAGGTCGCCGACCCGGAGCTCCGGCAGGGGCAGTTGCGGGCGCTGCGGGAGGCCCGTGATCCCGGGCTGCTCGCCGACGCCGCGCAACTCACCGAACTGGACGGCGGGACGGCCGGGGCCCGGGTCTTCCTGCGCCGCTCCCCCGGCGAGGTCGTCGAGGACGGTGCGGCCGCAGAGGTCACCGAGGTCGTGCACGACGAACGGCTCGGCTACCTGGGCGCACGGCACCGGGGCTGTGGCCGTACGCACCTGAACTGGCGGCGGGTCCACGCGCGGACCGGTGGGTCGGGGCCGCTGTTCACGATGACGCGGCGGCGCAGGCCGACGCTGGCGAACATCACCCTGCCCGGCACCACCCACCTCACCGTCGGCCGCTGCGCCGAGCACGGCACGCCGACCCTGGACGGGGGGTCGCGATGAGCAGGCTGCGCTCGACGATCAGTCTCGCGCCCGTCGCCTACAACCTGGCCATGATCCGCAGGCAGGAGCGCCTGCCCCACGCCGAGCAGCTGCGGATCCAGTCCCGGCTGCTGCGCGAGCTGGTACGGCACGCCCACGCCGACGTCCCGCACTACCGCAGGACGCTCACCGCCGCCCAGGTCGAGGGGGTGCGCACCGCCCACGACCTGGCCGGCCTGCCGACGCTCGACCGGATCACCCTGCACGACGCCCCCGCGCGGGACATGCTCGCGGCCGGTTTCACCACGGAGAACACCCGGGCCGCCACGACCAGCGGTTCCTCCGGCATCCCGATCACGGTCCGCAACTCGGAACGCGACCTGGGGTACCTGCGGGCGACCTACCTGCAGGACATGCTGGCCAACGGGCTGCGCCCGACCGACCGCATCGCCTACTTCCGGGTCATGTCGTTCCTGCGGCACCCGCTGGAGCGGTTCGGCATCCTGCGCAACCACCACATTCGCACCGACCGGCCGCTGGACGAACAGGTCGAGGCGTTCCTCGCGGCCAGGCCGACGTTCCTGATCGGCTTCCCCAACGTCATCGCCAGCATCGTGGACGAGCTGAAGCGGCGCGGTGTCACCCACGAGGGCGTCAGGACCGTGCTGTTCGGCGGGGAGCGGCTCACCCCGACCGCCCGCGCCCACGTTCTCGACTACTTCGGCGCCTCCCACCGGGAGGTGTACGCCTCGGTCGAGGTCTTCACGATCGCCCGTACCTGCCCGGCGGGCAGCATGCACCTGCGCACCTCCGACCTGGTCGTCGAGGTCGAGCACGACGACGGGACCGTCTCCGTCGAGGACGGCGTCGGGGAGATCCTGGTGACCAGGCTGCGCAGCGAGGCGATGCCGCTGATCCGCTACCGGCTCGGTGACCGGGTGCGGATCTCCCCCAACGACTGCCCCTGCGGGGTCGCGACCACCCCGATCGTGCGGGAGGTCGTCGGCCGCAGTCAGGACCGCATCGTCGCCGCCGACGGCAGGCGTTACTACGGCGACTTCATCTCCACCGTCATCCAGGACTTCTCCCAGGTCGTCCGGCTGCAGATACTCCAGCCGCGACCGGGGGCGGTCGAGGTGCTGGTGATCCTGTCCGGGGACGCGCCCGACGACGTGACAGCCGACATCGAGCGGGAGGTCCGGCGCAGAGCGCCCGGCCTGGACGTCACCGTACGGCGCACACATCGGATCACTCCAGAAGCCAACGGAAAGATCAAGCTTGTGAAGGTGCTCACTCCCACCGGAGAACGTGCGCCTTCCGGGGGTCCTGCCTCAGCGGAGGGCGGACCGTTACCACAGAAAGGTCGGATGTCAGATGTCGCTGAAGGAAACGATTGACCAGCGTCTCGCCGAGCACCTGGAGACCACCTACACCGACGAGCACGCCGTGCGTAAACTCTCGCAGCACTTCCGCCGTGAGGGCTACGTGAAGCTGCCCGAGCTGGTCTCCAAGGACCTGTTCCAGGAGGTCAGCACGGAGGTCCACCGGCTGCTCGACCTGCACGAGAAGCGGATCGACATCCAGCTCGCCGAGACGGGTAACTCCCCCCGTTACATGAGCACGATCAGCCAGCAGGCCATCGCCAAGGACAGCGAGCTCATCCCCGCCGTCTACGAGTCGCAGGCGCTGATGGGTTTCCTGTCCAGGATCGCGGCCCAGCCGGTTCTGCAGTGCCCGTGGGAGGAGGAGAAGTACATCGCCATCCGCCAGCACAAGCAGGGTGACACACACGGCTGGCACTGGGGTGACTTCAGCTTCACCGTGATCTGGATCATCGAGGCCCCGGAGGCCAAGTACGGCGGCCAGCTCCAGTGCGTCCCGCACACCGACTGGAACAAGCAGGACCCGCGCGTCGAGGAGTACCTCCAGGCCCACCCGATCAGGACTTGGGGACACGTCACCGGTGACCTGTACTTCCTGCGGTCCGACACCACGTTGCACCGCACCATCCCGCTGAACGCGGACAAGACCCGCATCATCCTCAACACCTGCTGGGGCAGTGAGTCCGACAGCAAGAAGGAAGCCACCCACGAGACCATGCACGCGATGTTCGACTGACCGATGGCCGACTCCGTGCGTTCGATGGACACACGGGTGAAGCGGGGGGCGGGCCGTGTCCCGCCCCCCGGCATCACCGCGATGGTCCCCTGCTACAACGAGATCGCCTGCGTCGATCGTGCCTACCGGGAGATCCGGGCCGAACTGTCGAGGTACGACGACGTCGAGCTGCTGTTCGTCGACGACGGCAGCACCGACGGCACGCTTGAGGCGATCAAGGGGTTCGCCGCCGAGGACCCCCAGGTGAAGTACATCTCCTTCGCCAGGAACTTCGGTCTTGAGGCGGCCTTCTCCGCGGGGTTCAAGTACGCCTCGAAACCGTGGACGGTCCAGTTCGACGCCGACCTGCAGTCGCCGCCGCACGAGATGCACCGTCTGGTGGACAAGGCGCTCGAAGGGTACGACGTGGTCTTCGCCGTACGCGAGAACCGGCAGGACCCGTGGCACCGGCGGCTCGGCACCTGGGCTCACCAGACGATCGCCAGGAAGTGGCTGGGCATCGAGTTGCCCCAGGGGGCGTCGGTGTTCCGGATCGTCCGCACGAGCGTGGCGCACAAGGTGGTGGACAGCAGGCTGTCCACGCCGTACTTCATCGCCACCGCGCCGTTGCTCGGCGCCCGCTACACCACGTTGCCCACCGCGCACCAGCCCCGCCTCGACGGCCAGGGCAAGTGGAATCTGCGCAAGCTGTTCTCGCACGCCGTCGAACTGTTCTTCGGGTTCTCGTTCCGGCCGCTGACCTGGCTGATCGGCCTGTCCGCGGCGGTGATGGCCATCGGTACGGCGGTGCTCGCGCTGGCACTCTCCGGGGGGCTCGGGGCCGTCGCGGTCGAACTGGCCGGGCTGACGGCCGTACTGGTCACCCTCGCCCTGCTGATGGTGATCGCGCGTTACCTCGTGCGGGTGATGCGGGTGCAGGCCATCGGCGTGCCCCGCTACCAGATCCGGGAGGCCAACATCCCGATCCGCGCGCAGGAAGCCCTCTACGGCTACGAGACACCCGACGTCAGCGGTCACTTCAGGGAACCAGAGGTCTGGGAGGACGCCAGTTGAGAAACCTCATCGTGCTCGGCGGGGGCGAGGACCAGATCCCCGCGTACCGGGAGGGCCGCAGGCTCGGCTACCGGGTGATCGGCGTCGACCAGCGCCCCGACGCGCTCGGCGCCGCCGAGGCCGACCACTTCCTCTGCATGACCAGCAGGGACCCCGAGGGCATCGCCCGCGCCCTGGGTCCGATCGAGGTCGCGGCCGTCATCTCCCCCGCCAGCGACGCCGCCCAGGAGTCGGTCGCCGAGCTGAGCCGCATCTACCGGACCGCGCACCAGGTCGCGCCGGACGCGCTGCGCTGCTCGGTCGACAAGGGCTTCTTCCGTGAGGTGGTCGCCCGGGTCGGGCTGCCCACCTACCGGCACGTCCAGCACGACGACGTGGACAGCCTCATGGCGGCGGCGGCCGAACTGGGCTACCCGCTGATCGTCAAGCCCGCCGACTCCTCCGGCAGCAAGGGGATCACCGTCCTCGACGACCCCGCCGACCTGCCGGGGGCGATCGAGCACGCCCGCAAGTACTCCTTCTCCCGGCAGGTGATCCTGGAGGAGCTGATCGAGGGCAGGCACGGCGCCGTCGAGTGCTTCCTCGCCGGGGGCGAGCTGGCGTTCATGGCGGTGACCGACCGGGTCATCACCGGGCCGCCCGCGATGATCAGCGTGGCGCACACCGTCCCGGCCGACCTCGACGAGGACGTCCACACGCGGCTGCGCGAGGCGGTCGTCGCGATCTGCGCCGAGGTCGGGCACCGGCAGGGGCCGGTCAACCTCGACTTCGTGCTCACCCCGACCGGCGACATCCACCTCATCGAGATGGGCGCCAGACTCGGCGGCAACGGCATGCCGCTGATGGTCAGGCACGCCTTCGGGCTGAACACCGTCGAGGCCGCCATCCGGCTGGCCCTCGGCGAGCCGCTGACGATCGACGTCACCGAGCACCGTACGGCGACGCTGCGGATCCTGGCGGCCGAGACCGACGGGACGCTCACCGCCGTCGAGGGACTCGACGCCCTGCGGCGGATGCCCGAGGTCGTCGAGGTGCAGGTGTTCAAGGCACCCGGCGACCACGTGAACGCCTACACGCAGGCGGGACACAAACTTGGCTACCTGGTGATGGTGGCCGACACGCGCGAGGCGCTCGACGAGGCCGTCGACCGGGCTCTGCGCACCCTCCGATTCGAGATCGAGCCTGACACGAGAGGTCAACGATGCTCCCCCGCAAGCCCCTCGGCTTCCTGATATTCGTCGCGCTGGCCGTCGCCGCCGCCGCCTTCGTCTGGTTCGGCCTGCCGCACGACCGGGAGGTGAAGTCACTCGGGCTGTTCCTGGTGAAGCTGCTGCCGTTCGTCTTCGCCACCGAGGCCCTGGCCAGGCTCGACGTGGAGTGGGCCAAGCGGCTCAAGCTCCCGCTGATCACGCTGCCGGTGGCGTTCCTGGTGTTCTTCCTCTACTTCGTGCCGAAGATCTTCTTCTACGGCGGTGTGGAGACCGGGACCAGGGAGTCCTTCTACGCGCTGTACTACCACGTGCTCACGCTGACCCCGCTGATCATCCTGACGATCACGCTGGCCAACCGGCTCGGCGGCGGCACCGCGGCCCTCACCCGCAGGCTCGCCTACGGCATGCTGCTGCTGATGCTGTCCGGCCTTGAGGACTTCGCCTTCCTCACGGTCAACGACCACACCGACCCGGCCTACGCCACCATCCCCGCCGTGTGGGACTGGGCCTCGCACATGACCGTGTTCATCGGCCACCCGCCGACCAGGAACGAGGCCTACGCCTTCATCATCGTGCACGTCATCCTGGCGCTGCTGGTGTTCTTCAGCCCCCAGCGCTGGTGGGACGCGCTGGCCAACCGGGTCAGGCCGCGCGGGACGCGGTCGGAGAGCGCGTAACGATGCTGGTCCGGGAGGCGGCATACATACCGCTCACCATCGCCCGGCAGTACGGCGGCGCGGCCGGGCTGCGCCGCCGTCAGCTCAACGGGCTCAACCGGATGCTCGACGTGGCCCGTACCCGGGTGCCCTACTACCGCGACGACCCCCGCTACGCCGGAGGGCCGCTGCGGAGCCTGGCCGACCTGGCGCGCCTTCCGGTGCTGGACAAGCAGGTGCTCCGCGACGAGCCGCTCGAACGCATGCTCGCCGACGGCGTCGACCTGGACGACTGCCTGTCCTTCCAGACCAGCGGGAGCACCGGGCGCCGGGTCAGGATCGTGCACGACCAGGACAGCCACGACTACCACATGGCCGCCTGCGTGCGCCGGTTCCTGGCGACCGGCCGCTACCTGCCGACCGACCGGCTCAGCCACATCCGCCCGTTCGCGCCGCCGGCCCGCATGTTCGAGAGGTTCAACCTGTTCCGCAGGCACGTGATCCTCTCCAACCGGCCGATGCGGGAGATCAAGGCGGAACTGCTGGCCAACCGGCCCAAGGTGCTGATCGGCTACCCGGTCCACCTGCGGGCGCTGCTGCGGGCACTCACCCCGGAGGAGATGGCACAGCTGCGCCGTACGCTGCGGATCGTCATGACCGAGTCCGAACTGCTGCTGCCCGAACACCGGAAGCTGTTCCAGGAGCGGTTCGGCGCCCCGGTCTTCGACGAGTACTCGGCGTTCGAGGTGCTCAACGTCACCTACGACTGCCGTCACGGCCGCGCCCACCTGGGTGAGGACCGGGTGTACTGCGAGATCGTGGACGACGACGGCGCCGTGCTGCCCGACGGGGAGCCGGGCAACGTCGTCGTGACGGCCTTCCTCGAACGGGCCATGCCGCTGGTCCGCTACAGGCTGGGCGACATCGGGTTCATCTCCCCGGAGCGCTGCCCCTGCGGGCGTCGTTTCCGCACCCTGCGGCTGACCACGGGGCGGAGCAACGACTACGTCACGCTCCCCTCGGGGGAGAAGCTCTACCCGGACGCGTTCCTGCACCTGGCCGCCACCCATCCCGGGGTCAGCGAGTGCTTCGTGCACCAGGACGCGACAGGCCTGGTGCGGGTGCACGTGGTCCCGGCGGACGAGGCGGGCGAGGAGGTGTACACGACCGTACGGCAGAAGCTGTTCGCCCTGGCCGGAGGGGAGTTCCCGCTTGAGGTCGTGCCCGCGGAGACCGTGCGGATCACCGTCGGGGGAAAGGGAAGGTTCGTCACCTCCGACTACGCCGCCCCCCTCACATGAGGCTGCCGGGAACTCCGAAGACACGGGCCCTGGTGATGCTGCTCGGCGGACGGGCGGCGTTCCGGGGCACCGTGCTGCTGTCCAACCTGGCGTTGCTGGCCGCCTGGGGGGCGAACGGGTACGCGGACTACGCCCAGGCCATGGGCAGCATGATGTTCCTGGCCCCGCTGGCCTCGATCGGCATCGAGAAGTGCGCGCTGAAGCTCATCCCGAGGCTGCGGCCGACCGTCGCCTCACTGCTGGTCGGCGTCTTCGTCACACTCTGCGCGCTGCTGCTGACCGTGGCGCTCACCGTGCTGGCGACCACGGTCGCCCTCGGCCACTCCGGCCACTGGGCGACCGCCGGGCTGGCCGGGCTGTACGCGATCTGCGTCGGCCTCACCCAGGTGATGGTCGGCCTGTCCAGGGCCCTCGGCAAGCCGAAACGGGACGTGGCCGCCCATCTGACGCTCTGCGTGGCGCTGGCCTGCTGGACGGTCGTGGTGGTCGTCCTCAAGGTCTCCCCGGTGACGTTCCTGACGTTGACCGTGGCCACGATGGCCACGGTCAACGTGGTGCTGCTGGTCATGCTGCGGCCCCGGTTCGACGGGCTGCGGCGCCGTACGCTCGTGCGGGCCGCGATGCGGACGTCACTGCTGATGGCGATCCCCGACCTGGTCGGCGGCCTGTCGATGAGCCTGCTGTTCGTGGCGCTCTCGGTGACCGGCGCGCGGGCCGAGAGCACCGGCCTCTACATGGCCTCCGTCGCCTCGGCCCTGTTGCTGAACGCCTTCTCCTACCTGCTGCGCGTCCTGCAGCCCGACGTCTCACGCTCCCTGAACCAGCGCGACCTGACCGCGACCTACGACCGGCTGTCGCGCTGGCTGCGGCTGCTGGTGCTGGCCGGGGTGGTGTACGTGCCGGCCGTACTGGCGCTGGCGCTGGCGGTGCTGCGGCCGTACGGCGGGGCCGGGGTCGTCATCGTCTACGCGGCGTGCGTGCCGGTCATCTTCGCGGTCGGCAGCGCCAACTACGTGATGGAGAACGCCAGCGCCGGGGCCCTGGCCGCGACCTCGGCGGGGGCGGCCGTCTCGCTGGCCGCGGTCGGGGCGCTGGCCTTCTCGATCGTGCCGTGGGCGGGCGCGCTCGGCGCGGTGACCGTGCTGGCCTTCGGCGAACTCGTCCACGCCCTGGTCATCCTGCGCTGGCTGCGCACCCTGGACAAGCCCGCGTCTCACATCCTCATCGGTGAAAGGAAGTAGTCCCATGACCTACACCTCGCTCGTCACCGGGGGTGCCGGGTTCATCGGCTCCCACGTAGCGGCCGACCTGCTCCGCGCCGGTCACCGGGTCGTGGTGCTCGACGACCTGTCCGGCGGGACCGCCGGGAACGTCCCGGCCGGTGCCCACTTCCACCAGGGCGACATCTGCGACCCGGGCGTGGTCGACGCCCTGTTCGCCGAGTGGAGGTTCGACCACGTGTTCCACCTGGCGGCCTACGCCGCCGAGGGACTCAGCCACTTCATCAAGCGCTACAACTACACCAACAACGTGGTCGGCAGCGTCAACCTCATCAACGCGGCCGTCAACTCCGGCAACGTCCGCTGCTTCGTCTTCACCTCCTCCATCGCCGTGTACGGCCACGCCGAACCGCCGATGACCGAGGACCTGATCCCCTCCCCGGTCGACCCGTACGGCATCGCCAAGTACGCCGTCGAGCAGGAACTGAAGGTCAGCCACGAGATGTTCGGCCTGCCGTACATCATCTTCCGCCCGCACAACGTGTACGGCGAGCGGCAGAACATCGGCGACCGCTACCGCAACGTCATCGGCATCTTCATGAACCAGATCCTGCGCGGCGAGGAGTGCGTCATCTTCGGCGACGGCGAGCAGACCAGGGCCTTCAGCCACATCGACGACGTGGCGCCGCCCATCGCCCGCTCGATCGAGAACCCCCGGGCCTACGGGCAGACCTTCAACATCGGGGGCGACACGCCGTACACCGTCAACGAGCTGGCCGAGGCGGTCGCCGCGGCGATGGGCGTCGAGGCGCGCGTGCGGCACGTCGAGGCCAGGCACGAGGTCGTGCACGCCTTCTCCTCGCACGACAGGGCCCGCGAGATCCTCGGCGTCGGCGCCGGCTCCGTCCCCCTGTCGGAAGGCCTCACCCAGATGGCCGCCTGGGCCAAGAAACACGGCCCCCAGGAGCCCTCGATCTTCTCCGGCATAGAGGTGTCCAAGAACATGCCCCCGTCCTGGCGGTCCGTCGTCACCTCCGACTGACCCTCCTTCCCCCCGAAGCGCCACCTCCGCGTGGCGCTTCGGCGTTTCTCCGGCGACGCGCCCGGGTGATGCTTCGGGGAAATCCCCTCACCGGCGCCCCCATGCGTGCGGTAAACACGGCTCAAAAATTGTCCGCAATATCCACTTATGCGTTGGTTTATGCCTACCGTGGGCACCATGGCCCGCATGGAAAGAAAGCTGCAGGTTTTCGCCGTGGCGGCGACCGCGGCGTCCGTGCTGACCGGCCCGGCGGCACCCGGCTCCGGGACCGCCCCCACGCCCGAGGCGAAGATCGTCGCCACGGGCCTGAAGGATCCGTACGAGCTGGTCATGGGCCCCGACGGTTACCTGTGGCTCACGGAGAAGAGCGGGCTGAAGGTCAAACGGGTCAAACCGAACACCGGCGCGGTGAGCACCGTACTGGACCTGTCCGGCCAGGCGGTCCACACCCCGACGAGCAAGGACGGACTGCTCGGACTGGCCCTACATCCCGACTTCGGCGGGGGAAAGGGCACCGACTACGTGTACCTGTCCTACACCTACAGGGGCAAGGACGGGAACAACACCAAGCTCACCCGCTACACCTGGGCCGACGGCAGACTGACCGGCGCCCGTGACATCCTCACCGGGCTTCCTTCCAGCGTCGATCACCAGTCCGCCCGCCTGCGGTACGGGCCGGACGGCATGCTCTACTACACGATCGGCGACCAGGGCAACAACTACGACACGCGTCACTGCCTGCCCAACCACGCGCAGACCCTGCCCACCAGTGATCAGGTCGCCGGCCGGAACTGGACGGCCTACCAGGGCAAAGTGCTGCGGATGACGCCCGACGGCTCGATCCCCGGCGACAACCCCGTGATCGACGGGGTGCGCAGTCACGTCTACGCCTACGGCTTCCGTAATCCCGACGGGATGGTCTTCAAGGGCGGACGGCTGTTCGTGGCCGACCAGGGGCCGAGCACCGACGACGAACTCAACGAGATCAAGGCGGGAAAGAACTACGGCTGGCCCTACATCGCCGGATACAAGGACGACCAGGCTTACGTCTACGGTGACTGGGCCAAGGCGCCCGACTGCGCCAAGCTGCCCTACGACCCCAACAAGATTCCTCCGCAGGTGCCGCAGACCAAGGAGAGCGCCTTCACCCAGGCCGCCCAGAGCCCGCTGACGACGTACGGCACAACCGTCAGGAACGGCCACGACTTCGGCCTCACACCGCCGTGCACCGAGGAGAAACTCGCCTACATGTGCTGGCCCACCCTGGCGCCCTCAAGCGCGGAGGTCGCGGGCGACGACCTGGTGGTCACCATGCTCAAGGAAGGCATCGTCCACCGGGTCTCGGACAAGGGCACGACCAAGGACAAACGGTATCGGACCATCAATCGCTACCGCGACACGGCCATCAGCCCCGATGGCGGAACCCTCTACATCGCCGTCGACTCCGCCGGAGTGACCAGGGACCCGCGCGGAGCGCCCACCACTCACCTGGCCGACCCCGGCGCGATCCTGGCGGTGCCGTACCAGCCCTGACCGGCGCCGGGCCGTGACCTCACGGACGTCGGCCGGAACACGACAAGGAGGAGATCATGAACGAGCGGAACGAGCCCGCGGAGGTTCGCCGGGAACCGGCACACGACCACGACGGGCAAGCCACCTGGCACAGACCCTCCTACCGCGTCATCGAGGCGTCCATGGAGGTGTCGGCCTACTTCCTGGCCGACCGATAAGCCGTCGCCCGCAGACCGGCCGGGCGTCGAGGTGACCGCCGAGGGAACGGTGATCGAGCTGTGCGGGACTTCGAGGCCGAGTTGCGGGCCGTGGTCAGGAGCCGCTACCACGACCTGCACCCCTTCAACCAGCGCATGCACACGGGGCTGCTGTCCCGGCGGGAGTTACGCGGGTGGATACTCAACCGTTTCCACTACCAACGGCACCTGCCGATCAAGGACGCGCTCATCCTGGCCAAGCTGGACCACCCCGACCTGCGCCGCCTGTGGATCCGCCGCATCGTCGACCAGGACGGCGCCTCCGACGGGGAGGGCGGCCTTGAGCGCTGGCTCCGCCTGGGCGAGGCGGCCGGGTGCGGCCGGGAGGAGATGTGGTCCGGCCGGGCGGTCCTGCCGGGGGTCCGGCTGGCCGTGGACGGATACGTGAACCTCTGCCGGCACGGCAGCGCACTGGAGGCCGTGGCGGCCTCCCTCACAGAGCTCCTCGCCCCGGACCTGATGAGGACCCGGATCGCCGCGTTCGAGAAGCACTACCCGTGGATCGGCTCCGACGGGTTGCGGTACTTCCAGGTCCGCGTCGACCAGGGGCGCGAGGACGGCGAACAGGCGCTGCCGCTGGTGTTGTCCTGGGCCCGCGGCCCCACCGAACGGCAGGCGGCGATCAGAGCGCTGGAATACAAGTGCGAGGTGCTGTGGACGCTTCTGAACGCGGTCGAGCGGGCCTACCGATGACCTGGCGTCCGTCGCTGAGCCCGGGTGCGCTGCTACGACACTGCCCGGTACGGCAGGCGGACCTGCTGATCGTGCCCGAACGGATCGTGGTGCTCAACGCCGAGGCGGCCGCCATCGTAGGACTGTGCGACGGGCGCAACACCGTCGAGGAGATCGCCGCGCGATTCCCCCGCGAGGTCTTCGCCGACGTCACGGAGTTCCTCCGGGACGTACGCGCCCAGGGATGGATCCGGTGAACGGGCCATGGGCCATGCTGGCCGAGGTGACCCACGGCTGCCCGCTGCGCTGCCCGTACTGCTCCAACCCCACCTCCCTGGTGACGAGGTCGGCGGAGCTGGACACCGCCACCTGGGTCCGGGTCTTCGACGAGGCCGCCGCGCTGGGCGTGGTCCACGCCCACCTGTCCGGAGGGGAACCACTGCTCCGTGGCGACCTGGCCGAGATCGCCACGGCGGCGGCCTCGGCGGGTGTCTACACCCAGCTCGTCACCAGCGGTGTCGGCCTCACCCGGGAGCGGCTGGCCGAACTCGTGCGGGCCGGGGTGCGCGGTGTCCAGCTGTCCACGCAGGCCGCCGACGCGGCGGCCTCCGACCGCGTCGCCGGCCGCCCGTCCTTCGCGGAAAAGCGTCGGGCGGCGGCGCTGATCGTGGAGGCCGGTCTGCCGCTGGGCCTCAACGTCGTGCTGCACCGGCACAATCTGGACGCCATCGACCAGATCGTGGAGCTGGGCATCGCCTGGGGGGCGCAGCGCGTCGAGCTGGCCAACGTCCAGTTCTACGGCTGGGGCCTGGTCAACCGGCGCGCCCTGATGCCCACGCGAGCCCAGCTCGCCACGGCGAGGGAGAAGGTGGAGCGATGGCGCCGCCGCAGTGACCTTGAGCTGATCTGGGTGGTTCCCGACTACTTCGACGGCACCGCCAAACCCTGCATGGGCGGCTGGGGGACGCTCTCCCTGACCGTCGCACCGGATGGGCGCGCGCTGCCGTGTCCAGCCGCCTACTCCCTCCCCCTACGGCCGCCCAACGTGCGCGAGCACAGCCTGGAGTGGATCTGGTGGGAGTCGGAGGCGTTCAACGCCTACCGCGGCACCTCCTGGATGTCCGAACCGTGCTCCGGCTGCCCCCTCAGGCACCGGGATTTCGGAGGCTGCCGCTGCCAGGCGTTCGCCCTGACCGGCGACGCGGGCCGTACCGACCCGGCCTGCTCCCTCTCGCCCGATCACCACATCGTCAGCGACCTCACCACGGACCAGGACGACACGTTCGTCTACCGCTCCCACTCCCGCCGCGCCCGCTGAAACAACGGCCTCGCCGACCGCCGAACCCGCGAGGCGGCCGATCGACACGGCGGCACGAGGTCGTCCCTCCCGGCGGCCCGTCGCCACCCCCGCATGGCGCTTCGGCGTTTCTCCAGTTCGGAGAAACGCGACACCGGCAAGGGCCCGGCCGCCGCCGTCCGTGTCCGACCGGAGCGGATGACCCCTGCGCAGGTGCCTGGCGCAAAGTTTGACAAACCTTCCCAAAACCTAATTTAACTATTCAAACTCTGCGATTTCCGTAGGGGCTCTCCTTGGCGGGTTTCCGAGGCTCTTCGGAAAGCAAGTTCTGAGCGGATCCCACCTCTATCCGGAAACAATGCAGATAGCTCACGCTCTCGATGAGCGTCCGATAAAGTGACGCCCAAGGGCAACTCTTGATCCTCTGAAGACAGCCCTGTTCCCCGGTGCCAGGGATGAGCTCTTCTGCGCGGAACCACTGGCTCGACTCCCCACACACGCGGGGAAGGAACGGCCGTTCGGGCTCGGCCCGGACGACCGCCCACAACCAACAAAGGCCGAAAAAGCAAGTGGCCCTCGCTGCAACGAGGGCCACTCCGCTCCCGCTTGTGTTGGCCAAAGGACGCGACATCCCGCAGACACAGAAAAGAAGCATCTTGAGTCTAGACAACTCGACGGGCCCGAATGACCCGTTGCACGCGCGGACGGCGCTCACCTTGGCCGCTGCGACCGTCATGGCCGCCTGCACCGCCATTTCCTCGTGGTCCATGGTCGACCACGCCCTCGGCGAAACCGACGGACCACTCGCCCCGCTCTCCACCGCGCTCGTAGCAGGAGGAACAGCCTTCATGAAGTCGATCGACTGGCTCCGCCGCAATTTCCGGTGAGAGTCATCCCGACCTCCCTGGCCCCTTGGGCGAAGGCGGCCAAGGGAGGTCACCACCCTCTTATCTGTCACGCCCTCGACACCGCCGCCGTCGCCGAACGGCTGATCGAGCCCCTCATCGGGCCGCGGTGCCGCAGTGAACTGCGGGCGGCCTTCGAACCGCTCGGAGAGCCGGACGCGTGGATCGCCCTGTTGTGCGGCCTTCATGATCTTGGGAAGTTCAGTCCCACCTTCCAGGGGCTCAACGTCGAACTCGCCCTGGAGAGGTTCGACGAGTCCACCGCGGCGGTCCTGAAAGCGGTGCGGAAGCGGTCCGGACTGGGCGGGCGCGTCGACACCCCGCACGGTCTCGTGACGGCCATGCACATGAAGGACCTCCTGCTCCGCTGGGACGCCTCCATGGACACGGCCGAGACGATCGCCGTCGCCCTCGGTGGACACCACGGCCACTTCCCCAACGGCGCCGCCCTGCGGCAGGCGCGGCGGGAGATCAACAACCACGGAGGCCAGACCTGGGAGGGATGGCGTGACGCCTTCGTCCGTGAGGTCGCCGCGGCCCGTGACCTGCCGGACCCCGCCGGACTGTCGTGGTGGGACGTGCACCTGAGCACGGCGGCGGCGGTCGGGCTCGCCGCCCTGACCACGGTCAGCGACTGGATCGCCTCCGACACCCGCGGCTTCGCCTACGCCGACCCTTCCGACCCGATGACCTACGCCGAGGAGGCCGACCGGCAGGCGGCCGCCGCCGTCGAGGCGCTCGAACTCCGCCCCTGGTCTCCTCCCGCCTCGTTCACCGCGTTGTTCCCGAAGAAGTCGCCACGACCGGTGCAGGCCGTCGTCGAACGACTCACCGCCGACCGCCATGAGCCCAGCCTGGTCATCGTGGAGGCTCCCACCGGTGAGGGAAAGTCCAAGGCCGCCCTGCAAGCCGCCGCGGCCCTCATCGACAATCTGGACCTGACGGGTGCCTACGTCGCGATGCCGACCCAGGCGACGAGCAACCAGATGCACAGGGAACTGGAAGAGCTCCTGGAGAACCTGGGGGATGACCGGACCAGGGCACGGCTGATCCATTCCAACGCGGGTGAGTATCTGGCCGAGCTGAACCTCACCCCCACCGACGTCGGCCGAGATGACCCGGAGGATTCCGATGTCCAGGCCAAGGAGTGGTTCACCCGTAAGAAGAGCCTGCTGACCCCGCTCGGGGTCGGCACGGTTGACCAGGCGTTGAAGGCCGCCATCCGATCAGGGCATTTCTTCGTACGGCTGACCGCCCTGGCCGGGAAAGTCGTGGTGATCGACGAGGTTCACGCCTACGACGTCTACATGTCCACGCTGCTGGACCGGCTGCTCGCGTGGCTCGGACGGCTGGGGACGTCAGTGGTGATGCTGTCGGCCACCCTGCCTTCAGAGCGGAGGAGTGAACTGGTCGCGGCTTGGCAGTCAGGTCTGCTGCGCTGCCTGCCCAGGGAGACACCCGGGTTGGAACCGTTCACCGAGTATCCCCGGGTGACGCTGGCGGGGACGGGCAAGCCCGTGGTCGAAGCGGCGGGCCTGTCCGAACTGAACGCCCGACGCAGGCTCCGGTTGACGCACGTCGGAGACGACGACGTGGTCGACTGGGCGCTCGACCAGGTGACGGACGGCGGCTGTGTGGCCGTCATGCACAACCTGGTCCGCAGAGCCGTCGCCACCCACGCCGCTCTTGAAGAGAGGATCGCCAAGCTTCCTCTGGAGGAACGTCCTCGTCTTATCGCGATCAACGGCCAGTTACCGGCGGGCGTGCGCCACGCGGTTGAGACCGAGCTCAAGGCCGCGGTGGGGAAGGACGGGAAACGGCCTCCGAGAATGATCGTGGTCAGTACCAGCGTTCTGGAGCAGGGGTTGGACCTCGACTTCGACGCCATGCTGACCGACCTGGCGCCGGTGGACAACCTCATCCAGCGGGCCGGACGGGTGCACCGTTTCAGCACGGATCCCTCACGCGGCGAGGCCGTACTGGCGATCACCGGTGTGGACGACACCGACAAGGGGCCGCGTTTTCCGCGCTACCTCCACACGGTCTACGCGCCGATGACGCTGATGCGCACCTGGGCACTGCTGCGGGAGCGGACCACGCTGGACATGTCCGCCGAGGTGTCCTCGCTGGTCGACGCCGTGTACGGCCCGGCGGAGGCGATCGTCTGTCCCACCGGATGGGAGGACTCCTGGCAGGTCGAGGCCGAGAAGCTGGCCGTCCAGTGGAGAAAGAGCGAGCACGACGCCCGGCTGATGTATCTCCCGCACCCCACCACGGTCACCCATCTCGGTGAACTGACCACTCACGGCAAGAGCACACGTCAGACGCGGAAGAGGTGAGACCACGGTGGACCCCCTTCTCACGGTCGACGTCGTGCTGTTCAGAGCGACGCGGAACGGCCGGTTCGTCCCCGTCGGGGCCGACCTTCCGCTCGACCTGACCGACCCCGCCGAACCGACGGAGGACCTCCTGCGCGCGCTGGACGGCGCATCCGTCTCGCTGGCCGCTGGACCTGGCCTTCCCGCCGAGGTCGTACGAGCTGTCGCCGCGACACCCGTGCCGAGGCTCTTCCAGAGCTCTTCCTGGTTGTACCGACACAGAGCCGTGATCCTCACCGACAACAAGTGTGCCGTCGGCGGTCATGTCCTTCACTACACCGACCTGTTCGGTCTGTACGTGACAGAGGTCGAGCCGGAATCCGCCGCCGTCGTGACGGCGAAGGACACCGGTACGAAGTGCCCCGCCATCGCGACGGCGTCCTTCGATCTCCTCACCCGGCCCTGGATTCCGGTCGTCGGAGACGACGGGGAGACGAGACAGCTGGGCCTCAGGGACGTCGTCCTGAACGCGCACACGATCCGGCAGATCACCGCCGAGACGCCGACGATGACCGCGGCACTTCACCGGTTCCTCCTCGCGTTCTTCCACCGCGTGTACGGCCCGGAGAGCGAGGAGGCCTGGCAGGAGCTGTGGACGACGGAGCAGCTTCCCACCGAGGCGTTGGACACCTACCTGCACCGGCATCGTCATAGATTTGACCTGTTTCACCCGGAAGTGCCGTTCATGCAGTGCGCGAAGCTGGCGTCCCTGACTCCCGCCACCGCCGCCAAGCTCGTTCCCTACCGAGCGGTCGGCAACAACGTGACGCTCTTCGACCACACCACGGCCGCCGACCGGGTGACGCTCTCCCCACAGGAGGCGGCGCGCTGGTTGGTGACCGTCCAGGCCTTCGATCCGGGCGGTATGAAGACGCCGTACGAGAAGGACAAGTCATCGGAACGCGCGCCCTGCAACGACTTCGGTGTCGTGGTGGTCGAGGGCGAGAATCTCAAGGAGACGTTGCTGCTCAACGCCCTCGTCTACCTGCCGGACCACCAGAAACCCATGATGACCGCGCCCGACGACCGGCCGGTGTGGGAGGAGGAGACCGGGCCGTCACCGCGACCGGACAAACGTACGGCGCGCGGCTGGACCGACCTGCTGACCTGGCCGTCACGCCGTGTTCTGCTGTCAGCCACCGGCTCCGGGGAGAACACCCTGGTCGAGGGGGTGGTCATCACCCCCGGGACACGCCTCGACGCGAGCCTGATCGACGAGGAGTGGATGGCGGCCTTCCGCCGGCCCCGGGACGCCAAGGGAAAGTTCAAGAAGAGCTCCCCCATACTTCCGGTCAGACTCCATCCGCTGCGCGGTATCTGGCGCCACAGCGTGGAACTCCTGCTCACCGACGTATGGGAGGAGGGAAGGAACCGGCGCCGCCCGGCCGCGCTCGACCAGATCGCCGAGCTGGCCGAACGTCGGCTCATCCCCCTGAACGCCGTCTACACCCTGCGTGTCTTCGGCCAGCGGCTCGACTCCAAGGCGTCGGTGATCGAGGCCTGGATGGAGGAGCAGGTCCCCGCGCCCGTTCCGCTGTTGCGCGCGAAGGACGAGAACCTCGGCGCGATCATCGGTCACGCGATCGCGCTGGCCGACGACGCGGGCTCCGCGCTGCGCTCGTTCCAGGCCGAGTATCGCAAGGACTTCCGTGACACCACGACGCCCGATATCGACCACCAGTACTGGCCACGCCTCTCCCGTCCCTTCGGCGCCTTCCTGGTCGCTCTCGGCGACGCCCGAGACAACGACCGTTCCGAGCTGCCCGCCATCCAGGCGTGGGCCCGGCAGGTGAAGCGTCTCGCCGCCACGGTCGCGGACCGCTGGGTCGCCGGTTCACCGGCGCGGGGACGCGCGATGGTCGCCCTCGGTAAACACCACGGCGTGTTCCACTCACGGCTGGCGGTGTCGGAGCGCACGTTCCACGCCAAGATCTTCGCCTACACCACGGGAAAGGAGGGCACGGATGTCTGACTCGCCCCGCGATCGGCGTCGCGTCTACGTCAAACATCTCCGCGGTCTGGAGAAGGCGCTGCGCTCCGAGAACCGGAGCGCAGCCGCCGAGGCGCGCCGGTCACTGGCCCATCTGCGGTACGGCCTCGTCGAGGGTAAACAGCACCAGGCATCCGTGGTCGCGTTCCGGCGCGGCCAGCCCCAGAACCCGGAGGAGGAGAAGATCTGGCTGCTGCTCGGAGGGCTGTTCGCGCTGCACCCGCTGGATTGGGCGAACCCTCCTCGCCCCCGCTCGCTGGGCGCCTGCCTGGGACGGCTGCAGAAGAAGCTGGACAGCCCCAGGGTCGAGCGGCGACTCTCCGCGCTTCTCGCCATGGACCGTGACTCCCTGCCCCACCATCTGCGCCAGACGATCCAGCTGCTGTCCAGCCACGACATCCCCGTGCACTACGAGCAGCTTCTCGACGACCTCGTCGTGCTCCTCGGCAGGAACCACCGTGGCGACCTGGCCAGTGACGTGCGCCTGCGCTGGGCCCGCGAGTACCACATGCCGGTCTCGGCCGAAACGCCCCAGGACTCCCCCGATCTCCCGGAGACAATCGAATGATCATCGAACTGCACCTGCTCCAGTCGTTCCCCGTCAGCAACCTCAACCGGGACGACATCGGCCAGCCCAAGACAGCCACCTTCGGTGGGTACACCCGCGCGCGCGTCTCCAGCCAGAGCATCAAGCGCGCGGCTCGGCTGCTGTTCGAAGAGTACGGCCTGGACAGCTCCGAGGTCGGTGTCCGTACCAAGCGGCTGCTCGACAGTGTGGTCGAGCGTCTGGTCCAGGCTGACCGCGACCAGGAAGAGGCACGGGTGGTCGCCATGGCCGCCATCCAGCAGCTCGGCTTCGGGCTGGACCCGGTCAGGGGGCTCACCCAGTACCTGCTCTATGTCGGCCGGGAGTCGATCGACCAGCTGACGAGCTACTGCCTCAGCGAGTGGGACGCCCTGGAGAAGTTCGCCGCCGCCAGGACCAAGGCCCAGCAGGCGAAGGTCAAGCCGGACAAGGCGGCGCAGGCCGAGGTACGCCGGATCCTTGACGCGAGCCGGGCCGCCGACGTCGCGCTGTTCGGGCGGATGATCGCCGACAACAAGGATCTCAACGTCAACGCCGCCGCCCAGGTCGCCCACGCGATCTCGACGCATGTCGTCGCCACCGAGTTCGACTTCTACACGGCGGTCGACGACCTGAAGCCCGACGACGAGTCAGGGGCCGACATGCTCGGCACGATCGACTTCAACACCGCCTGCTACTACCGGTACGCCAACGTCGACCTGGCGCAGCTGGCGGAGAACCTCCAGGGCGACGTCGACCTCGCCGAGCGCACCGCGCGTGCCTGGCTGCTGGCGTTCGTCAACGCCGTGCCCGGCGGCAAGCAGAACTCGATGTCGGCGCGGACCATGCCCGACACCCTGCTCGGTGTGGTGCGGGAGCGGGGAGCCTGGAACCTCGCCAACGCCTTCCTCAAGCCGGTCACCGACAACGACCTCATGGACGGCTCGACCAGGCGGCTCGTCGGGCACTTCGCCAGGCTCCGTGGTTTCTTCGGCTCCGGCGGAATCCGTACGGCGGTCGCGGCATCGGTGTCCGGGGAGATTCCCGAGGTCGAAGGAGTGCTGACCGTGGACAGCCTCGACGCCTTCGCCTCCGCCGTGCTCACCGCCGGGGAGTACGGTCGGTGACGCGCGACGACGTGATGTCCCTGGCGCTGTGCTTCGACGCGCCGATGCAGTCGTGGGGAATCAGGTCGCACGGCATCATCCGCGACACCATGCCCGAACCGACGAAGTCGGGGGTCGTGGGCCTGCTGGCCGCCGCGCTGGGCATCGACCGGAACGACGACATGGCCCTGGCCGTGGTCGCCGGACTCCGCCTGGCCGTACGGGTGGACCGGGAGGGGGTCATGGAGCGGGATTATCACGTCACCCAGAACGTGCCGACCACGCAGGGCACCGGGCACCGTACCGTCGTGAGTGAGCGTTACTACCTGGCGGACGCGCTCTTCCTGGTGGTGCTCGAAGGTGGGGAACGGATACTGACCAGGGTGGCCGAGGCGGTGGAACGGCCGCACTGGCGGCTGTCCTTCGGTCGCAAGGCGTATGTCCCCGCCCGCCCGCTCCTTGCTCCCGGGGAGGGACCTGTCGCCCTGGGCGCGGAAGAAGTGCTCAAGAAGTACGGCTGGCTTGAGCCCTCCCCACGAACCCGTGCGTGGATGAAGAGGCAGACGGAGCGCCCAGGGCTGCGCACCATCGTGGAGTGCCCGCCAGGGCTGGCCGGTACGGAGGTCCGTCACGACCAGCCACTCAGCTTCGCCGAGGGCAACAGGCGGTTCGCGTCCCGTGCTGTCCTGATCGGCGAGGTCCCGCTGACCGACGGCATGATCCCTGCGGGAGAAACGCTGTGTTCCTGACCAAACTCACCATCAACCCCCAGTCTTCGGCCTTCCGGCGTGACACCTCGGATGTCCACGACATGCACAGGACGGTGATGTCGGCCTATCCCGAGCTGCCACCGACCACCGTCTACCGCAGCACACACGGTGTTCTCTGGCGTGTCGACGAACTCCCCGGGGGGCGGATCGTCCAGTACGTGCAGAGCCAGACCGCCCCGGACTGGAGTCACCTCTCCGAGGGAGTGTTGCTGAGGCCGGCGGAGGTGCGCCCCCTCCAGCCTCTGCTGGACTCGATCCGGCCGGGCAGGAGACTCACGTTCCGGCTGATGGCCAATCCGACCCGCTGTGTCCAGCGCAGACGCATCCCCCTCCGGCAGCCCGCCGAGCAGGTCGAATGGCTGGTCGGCAAGGGCGAGCGGCACGGGTTCGTCGTTCCCGTCAGCCGCCAGGGCACGCCCGACGTGGTTCCCACCCCCGCTCCCAGGCTGGTCGGGAAGAAGCAGAAGGCGCAGCGCATCATCATCGATCCCGTCCGTTACGACGGTCATCTGGTGGTCACCGATCTCGATGCCTTCACCGCCGCGCTGGTCAACGGTGTCGGGCGTGCCAAGGCGTACGGCTGTGGCCTGCTCAGCCTGGCTCCTGCGCGTTCCATCCCCTCCTGAGACCACGGCGTAGGTGATCCAGGCCGGCTCGGATCTGGAAGGCCGTACCGAAGCGACCGGCTGGGGTCAGTCGCCGGTGAATTTTGGGGTTCTGCCCTCCTGGATGGAGGCGAAGCCCTCCCTCAGGTCCTGGGTGCCGAACATCAGTTGGTAGCCGCGGCGTTCCAGGGCTATTCCCGCCTCGAAGGAGGTGTCCAGGCCGAGGCGGACGACCTCCTTGATCTGCCGTACGGCCAGCCTGGGGCGGGAGGCGATCAGGGCGGCCAGTTCGACGGCCCGGTCGATGGCGTTTCCGGCGACCACCTCGGAGACGTAGCCGAGCCGGTGGGCGTCGTCGGCGCTCATCGGGGCGCCGGTGAGCAGGGCGTACATCGCGTTCTGCCGTCCGATGGCCCTGGGCAGGCGCTGGGTGGCGCCGCCGCCGGGGACCAGGCCGATGGTGACCTCGGTCTGGGCGAAGCGCGCGTTCTCCGCGGCGATGACGAAGTCGCACTGGAGGATGAACTCGTTGCCGCCGCCGAAGGCGTCGCCGTTCACGGCGGCGATCACCGGCTTGCCGCTGTACCAGAACGCCTGGTGGGTGTAGGCGCGGATCGCGCCGACCACGTCGCGTCCTGCCTGTTCGCCCAGGTCGGCGCCGACGGCGAAGACGGTGTCGCCGCCGGTCAGGACGATGGCGCCGACGTCGTCGTCCTTGTTGAGCTCCTCGACGGCCGCGGCGAGCAGTTCACGTACCTCGGTGTTGAGCGCGTTGCGCACCTCCGGCCGGTTGAGCCGGATGATCGCGACGCCGTCGCGAGGCCTTTCGATCTCGACAACTGCCATGGGTGACTCCTGGCCTTTCCTACGCCCGGCGAGGGCGTCAGTGATGGGACTCGAAGGTGTCCATGTTGGGGTTGTTCCTGAGCTTTCCGAAGATCTCGGAGCCGGTGTTGATCCAGTGCGGCGCCTCGGGCGTTCCGGCCTCTCCGTCGAGGTCGGCGACGCCGATGAAGCAGACCATGAACCAGATCAGTTCGGCGGCGAACATCTCCGGGTGTCGCTGTGGATCGCGTCCGCCGACCCGCCGGGACCACTCGGCCATGGCCGTGTCCAGGTCGATCCGGAAGCCGAGGGTGTCCTCGGGGACGTCGGTGTCGTGGAAGATCACCAGGATCCGGTCCTTGCCGTCCTCGACCGTGTGCCGTACCTCCTCGAAGGTGAAGGCGGGCCAGAAGGGACGGTCGTGGAGGTACTCGTCCTCGGTCGGCGTGTGGGGGGCGCGGCGGTTGGTGCGGTAGCGGTCGCTCAGCAGCGACCACATGTTGTCCCTGATCACCTCGGGCAACGCCCGGTCACCGGTGGATTCGCCGTTCACCGTGCGTACACCTCCTCACTCGTCGTTTCCCCGGCCGGAGGTGCTCCGGCCGGGCCACCCCCGGGCAGGCCGCCCCCGGCCGTAGAACCCCCGGCCGGTGAGCCCCCAGTCGGAGAACTCCCGGCTGAAGGGGCTTCGGTCAGTTCGGCCTGGATGCGGGCCTTCATCCGCATCACCGCGCGGGGCGCGTTGACGCCCGCCGCGGCGACGATCCGGCCCTCGCGGAGGTAGGTCACGAACGGGTACCCGCCCGCCCCTGCCTCCTCGACGTGGACCTCGTCGTGACCACGGGCGTGGCCGACCATCTGGTACTTGAGGCCGTACTGGTCGGACCAGAAGTAGGGCACGTCCGCGAAGGCGGGCGGCCGCCTGTCCTCCTGGCCAGCCAGCCAGCTCTCCACGGCGTGCCGTGCCTGCGCCGAGGCGTTGCTCCAGTGCTCGACCCGCATCCGGTGCCCGAACAGGGGGTGGCGCCAGTTGGCGACGTCCCCCGCGGCGAGGATGTTGGGCCGCGCGGTGCGCAACGTCTCGTCACAGCCGAGGCCGTCGGACAGGTCGAGGCCGCAGCCGTCCAGCCAGTCGCAGGAGGTCACCGCGCCGAGCCCGAGGACGACCATGTCGGCCGTGCTCTCCCGCCCGTCGTCATAGGTCAGCGTGACCGGCCCCCGCGATCCGGCCGACGACAGGGCGGTGACGGTCGTGCCGAGGCGGGTGGTGACGCCGTTGGCGTGGTGCTGTTCCAGGCAGAACCGGCCGAGTTCGGCGCCGAAGACGGCCTCCATGGGCAGTTGTCCCTGCACGATCAGTTCGACCGGCAGTTCGCAGGAGCGCAGGGAGGCGGCCATCTCGCTGCCGACCAGGCCCGCGCCGACGACCACGGTGCGGGGCCGTACGGCCAGCCGTTCCTTGATCCGTTCGGCGTCGGCGAGGGTGCGCAGGCTGTGCACGCCGGGCAGTCCGGCGAACGTCCTGGGCACCCTGGCGTTGGTCCCGGTGCAGACGAACAGGGCGTCGAAGGAGATCCACTCCTCCTTGGAGGCCCGGGTGACGAGGACCCGGTCGGCGTGCGGGTCGAGCCGCGCGCAGACCGCACCGTCCATGATCCGCGTTCGCGGGCCGTACGGCCGTTGCACGGGCAGCCGGATCGTCTCCGCGGTGACCTTGCCCTGGATGAGTTCCTTGGACAGCGCGGGCCGGGAGTAGGGGGCCGTGCCCTCCTGGCCCCGTACCCAGACGATCCGCCCGGCGAAGCCGCGCCGTTCGAGTTCGGTGACCACGGTGTGACCGGCGAGGGAGCCGCCGGCCACCACGATGGTCTGTGAGGTGTCGCCCACCACGGTCGATCACTCCTCCAGGGACAGGGCGAGGACCGGGCAGGAGGTGACCGACTGCCGGACCTGGGCCTGGACGGCCGGGTCGTCGGGGATCTCGTCCACGATGTGCAGGTTCAGGTCGTCGTCGATGTCGAAGACCTCGGGGGCGATGCCCATGCACACGCCGTTACCGTCGCACAGGGTGCGGTCGACAGAGATTTTCACGGTGTTTCCTCACTCGGGAGTTCAGCGGGTGGCCGAGGGTTCGGGGGCGCCTTCGACCAGGTCCACGTAGTCCTGGTAGCGCTTCAGCAGCCACTGGTTGAACTGCAGGAGCGACTCCTCCTGGAAGGAGTAGCGGCCGGGACGGCGGAAGCGGGAGCGCATGCCCTTCTGCAGGGAGGCGTCCGAGCTGGCGTCCTGCTGGTGGAAGAGGACGAGGCCGTCCTGGGCGATCTTGTAGAGCTGTTCGAACCGCGGGTGCTTGGTGGACTCCTCCGGGTAGAGGTGGCCGATGCGCAGGTTCATGTGCTCGGGCCCCGCGGGCAGGACGAGGTAGTAGAACAGGCCCTCCGGCACCGCCCCGAAGCCGAGGTTCGGCGGGATCGAGGCGAAGATGACCTGGTTGCGCTCCTTCTCGCCGAGGGTCGGGATGATCGGCAGCAGCGCCTTGGTGGTCGGGTTGAATCCGGCGTCGGCGTGGTAGAAGCCGGTCGGATGGTAGATCGCGCCCTCGTCGGGGCTGATCTCCACGAAGCTGGTCAGCCTGACGTGCGCGAAGTCGTGCAGCATGCCGTGGAGATAGGCGCTGTGGTACGGCTCGATGCCGTTCTCCAGCTGGGACTTCCAGTTCCAGGGGTTGTCGCGCAGTTCGGCCACCGGCATGCTCACCATGTCGCCGATGTGGTAGTTCTCCAGCTCGGCGGTCAGTTTGGTGAGAGTGGGCGCGAGGGGTTTCGCGTTCGGGTCGAGATTGGTGAAGACGAAGCCGTTCCAGATCTCGACCCGGTGCGAGGGGAGGTAGGCCTCTCCCTTGAGGTTCTTGAGGCCGACGGTGTCGTTCATGGAGGGCGCCGCGATGAGGTTGCCGTCCAGCCCGTAGGTCCAGGCGTGGAAGGGACAGCGGAAGAGCCTGCCGGTGTTCCCCGACCCCTCGCACACCAGGTGGGCCCGGTGCGCGCAGATGGGGCTGAGGACCCGGATCTCCATGTCCTTGCCACGGACCATCATCAGGGGCTCGTCGCCCATGTCGACGCGGACGAAGTCGCCGGGCTTCGGGATCTCGTCGACGCGGCCGAGGCACAGCCACTGCCGCATGAAGATGGCCTCCTGCTCGAAGGCGTAGAACTCCGGATCGACGTAGCACTCCCGGGGGAGGTTCCACCCGGTGGCCATGTCGTGGGAGCCGTCCTCGATGACCTTGAGGATTCGCCGGAGGTTCGCTGAGACGGGCGCCTGACCCATGACGTGGTGCTCCTTAGGTACGTGTGTGCTGACGCCGGGGCGTGGGACTCAGGCCGTGCCCTCCTGGGCTTCGGCGAGTTCGGGTGCCTCGGCGGGTGGTTCTTCCCTGCGGGTCTCCCCGCGGACGAACAGGTGGTTGAAGAGCAGGTTGAGCAGCAGCGCCACCAACACGGTGGCCGTGATCGCGCTGCCGAGGATGAACTGGGTGTCCTGGCTGAACTTCTGGTAGATCGTGGGCACCACGACCGGCAGCATGCCGACGCCGAGTGCCACGGCGACGATGAGCAGGTTCTGGTTGCCCTCGTACTCGACCTTCTGGAGCATCTGGATGCCCACGGCCGCCGTCATCGCGAACATCACCAGGCCGGCGCCGCCGATCACGGGTCCGGGCAGGCTGGCGACGAGTTCGCCGAGCTTGGGAATGGCTCCCATGATCACCAGCAGGATTCCGGTGACCGTGATGACGTAGCGGCTCTTGACCTTGGTGAGGCTGATCAGGCCCACGTTCTGGCCGAAGGTGGAGTCGGGTACGGAGTTCATGAACCCGGCCAGCAGGGAGGACAGGCCGTCGGTGGCCAGGCCCCTGGCCATGTCCCTGTCGGTGACCTTCTTGCCGACGGCGTCCCCGATGGCCAGGACGCAGGCGGTCATCTCGCTGAAGACGACCAGCATGGCCACGCACATCGCGATGATTGGAACGATCCGGAACTCCGGCGCGCCGAACTGCAGCGGGGTGGAGAAGCCGAACCACTTGGCCCCGGCGACGGAGGAGAAGTCCGCCAGGCCCATGAACCAGGAGATCACCGCGCCGATGGCGAGTCCGAAGAGCACGGAGACGTTGCGGACGAACCCGCCGAAGATCCGGTTCACCAGGACGATGATCGCCACGACGCCGAAGGCCAGCAGGATGTACCGCACGCTCGCGTAGTCCGCCGCGGCCGGGTCGGAGCCGATGATGAGGTCCGCGCTCACCTTGATCAGCGACAACCCGATGATCGTGATCACACAACCGGTGACCAGGGAAGGGAAGTACCGCAGCACCTTGGAGAACGGTCTGGCGACCAGGATGCCGAAGACGCCGGCGGCGATCATCGAGCCGTACATGGTCGGCAGGCCGTACTCGGAGCCGATCAGGATCATCGGGGTGAGGAAGGTGAACGAGGCCCCCGCGACCACCGGCATCCGGATGCCGAAGAAGCGGGTCAGGCCGACGCTCTGGATGATGGTCGCGATTCCGGCCACCAGAAGGTCGGCGTTGACGATCAGCGCGATGGTGTGGGTGTCGAGTTTGAGCACCGCTCCGAGCACGAGCGGGACGGCCACGCAGCCCGCGTACATGATCAACATGTGCTGCAGGCCGAAGAAGAACAACTGGGGGATGGGCAGGACTTCGTCTACCGGATGGCGGTCCGAAGCCGTTGACTGGGGTGCGCGGACGGTAGGTGACACGACGGTCTCCTGGGCACTGAGTGGAACGCGCCCTGGTCCCTCCGGCGGCGTCGACGTGGCCATGATCCGGAGCTATGGGCAGACGTGTTCGATGCCCGCCGGAGCGGGAATCCTCGCTGGTCCGACGGCCGGGGTGGCCCGTCAGAGCGCCGTTACAGTGGGTATCCGGTTAGCGGTATATGGAGATTAAGCGCGACCTATACCAGTGTCAACGACTTGTTTTCCTACGGACCACTTCTTAGGATTCTGTATACCGTATCCCTAATCGACCCCTCTGAGCGGAGGCACAGTGCAGCCGACCGCCCGGCGGATAGGCATGATCGCCCCGTCTTCCAACACCGTCGTCGAACCCGTCACCGGCGCCCTGCTGGCCGCGAGGAATGACGTCTCGGTCCACTTCACCCGGATCAGGGTGACGAGCATCAGCCTCGATCCGGCCGACACCCGCCAGTTCGACCAGGACACCTTCACCGACGCCGCCAGACTCCTCGGTGACGCCCGCGTGGACGTCGTCGCCTGGAACGGCACCTCGGGCTCGTGGCTCGGCCCCGGCCGTGACGAACGCCTGTGCCGCGCCATGGAGGAGGTCGCCGGCGTCCCCGCGACCACCTCGACCCTGGCCATGCTCACGGCGCTGCGGGCCTTCGGGTCCGAACGTCCCGGCCTGCTCACGCCGTACACACCGGACGTCGGGGAGGCCATCGCCGTGAACTACGCCGAGCAGGGCCTTCCCGTGCGGGCGGCCCGCCACCTCGGCCGCACCACCAACTACGACTTCGCGCTGATCGGCGACGCCGAGCTCGACGCGGCCTTCGACAGGCTCGCCGCCGCGGGCTGCGACGCGGTCGCGGTGGTGTGCACCAACGTGCGCGCCGCGCACCTGGCCGCCCGCTGGGAGGCCGGGTACGGCGTCCCGGTGGTGGACAGCGTCGCGGCGACCCTGTGGCGGGCCCTCGTCCTGGCCGGGGACACCACTCCGATCACCGGGTACGGCGAGCTGCTCGCCGCCCAGAGATGAGGAAAAGCATGGCCAAGGACATAAAGATCCTCGTGGGGGTCGACGTCGACGCGGTCGCCGGCTGGCTCGGCTCCTACGGCGGCGAGGACTCCCCCAACGACATCCAGCGCGGCGTGTTCGCCGGTGAGGTCGGCACCCCACGCCTGCTCCAGCTCTTCGAGCGGTACGGCCTGCGGACGACCTGGTTCATCCCGGGCCACTCCATCGAGACCTTCCCCACCGAGATGGCGGCCGTCGCCGAGGCGGGGCACGAGATCGGGGCGCACGGCTACTCCCACGAGAACCCCATCGACATGACCCCCGACCAGGAGCGGGACGTGCTCGGCCGCTGCGTCGAGCTGGTCGAACGCCTGTGGGGACGGCCCCCGCGCGGCTACGTGGCCCCCTGGTGGGAGATGAGCCCCAACACCGCGGGCCTGCTCAAGGAGTTCGGCTTCTCCTACGACCACTCGCAGAACTACAACGACTTCCACCCCTTCTACGCCCGGGTCGGCGACGAGTGGACGAAGATCGACTACACCGGACGGGCCGCCGACTGGATGAAACCCCTCAAACACGGCACCGAGGTGGACCTCGTCGAGTTCTGCGGCAACTGGTACGTCGACGACCTGCCGCCGATGATGTTCGTCAAGAAGTCCGCCAACAGCCACGGCTTCGTCAGCCCCCGCGACGTCGAGCAGCTGTGGCGCGACCAGTTCGACTGGGTCTACCGTGAGCTGGACTACGCGGTGTTCCCCATGACGCTCCACCCCGACGTCTCCGGACGGCCCCAGGTGCTGATGATGCTGGAACGGCTCTTCGACGACTGGCTCGGCCTTCCCGGGGTCGAGTTCACCACCTTCGACGCGGCGGCCGACGACTTCCGGCGGCGTTATCCTTTCGAGGAGACCGAGCGTCCGGCGCCCGTCGGCGACGGTCCCGGGCCGAGACCGAACACCGGGGAGACGACCCTGTGAGCAGGCAGCCGGACGCGCCGGGTTCTTTCGACATCGACGCCGACTACAAGCCGCTCAGGGACCGCGTCCGCGACGAGCTGCGCCAGCGGATCATCGACGACGTCTACCCCGCGGGCACCCGGCTCGTCGAGACCGAGATCGCGGCCCAGCTCGGCGTCTCCAGGCTTCCGGTGCGCGAGGCCATCCGGGCGCTGGAGACCGAGGGGTTCGTCAGGACGGTCCCCCGCAGGGGCGCGGTCGTCGTCGAGCTGTCCGAGCAGGACGTCGAGGAGCTGTTCGACGTCAGGGAGGCCCTTGAGGTCCTGGCCAGCCAGCAGGCGGCGACCCGGGCGACCAAGGCCGAGCTGCGGCGGGTCCGCAACGCCCTGGCCAGGGGCCGCAAGGCCCTCGACGCCGGAGACCGGGTGGCCCTCGGCGAGGCCAACGAGGCCTTCCACGACGAGATCCTGAAGCTGTCCCACAACGTCCTCCTGCAGACCGTGCTCGAACCCCTCCAGGGACGTCTGCACTGGCTGCTGCGCCAGACCGGCGACCCGCACGACCTGTTCGAGGAGCACTCCGCCTGGTTCGAGGCGATCGCCTCCGGCTCCCCCGACCTGGCCGCCGAGCACGCGCGCAGGCACGCCCGGCTGAACCGGGAGATCGTACGCAAGCTCCTGGCCGAGCGGCACCAGGCCCCCTCCGCCTAGGCCTGTTCGAGAAATCCACACAGCGTTTCCCCCACGGCGAGCGACCCCGCCGTGCCTTCGCCTTCCCACATATCAGGAGCACCGCCATGTCCGATCCGACCCGGGCGACACTCGACGCCCTCAACGGCACCGACGTCCACCTGCGCCGCGTCTGCAAGGCCCGCGACGCCACCGACCAGGTCGGGCCACGACACTTCCTGCACGCGGGACCGCCGATCGCCCTGGCCGACATCCCCGGGCCCATGCGGGGCGGGATCATCGCGGGCCTGCTCCTGGAGAAGGAGGCCGGGTCCGTCGCCGAGGCCGAGGCGATCATCGACCACGGCGAGGTGAGCATCAGCCCCTGCCACGACGCCGGCGCCGTGGGGGCCATGGCCGGGATCGTCACCCCCGGCACCCCCGTCGTGGTCGCCGAGACCGCCGGCGGGCTGCGGACGTTCTCCCCCCTGAACGAGGGCATCGGCGGGGCCATGCGCTACGGGTCGTACGACGAGGTGACGCTGGCGCGGCTGCGCCGGCTCGGCGACGTGCTCGCCCCCGCCCTCGACGAGGCCGTGGCGAACTCCGAGCCGCTCGACCTGATCGCCCTGGTCGCCGAGGGGCTGCGCCGGGGCGACGACTGCCACAACCGGCTGGTGGCCACCAGCGCGGCCCTGCTGGTCACGCTCACCCCCGGCCTGCTGCGCTCCCGCCTCGACCGGGAGGACCTGGCGGAGGTCGTGGCCTTCGTCGCGGGCAACGGGCACTTCGCGCTGCCCTTCGCGATCTCGGCGGCCAAGGCGGTCACGCTGACCGCGAGCGGCATCGCGGGCAGCCCGATCGTCACGACCATGGCGGGCAACGGGCGGGAGTTCGGCATCCGCGTCAGCGGCCTCGGCGACCGCTGGTTCACCGTGCCCTCGCCGGTCGGCGACCCGGTCCTCGTCGAGGGGGCGACCCTCGACGACGTCACCCCGACCATGGGCGACTCGATGATCGCCGAGACCGCGGGCTTCGGCGCCCTCGCGATGACCGCCGCCCCCGCGATCATGTCCTTCGTCGGCGGCGACATGGCCCTGGCCCAGGGGATCACCCGGCGCATGCGGACCCTGTGCGCCGGGACGAGCGAGCGGTTCCTCATCCCGGCCGAGGACTTCCTGGGCACCCCGCTCGGCATCGACGTGCACCGGGTGCGCGCCCTCGGCGTCGAACCCGTCATCAACAACGGCCTCGCCCACCGGGAGCCGGGACGCGGCCGGGTCGGCGCCGGGATCACCTCGATCCCGATCGAACCGTTCGTCGCGGCCAGCCAGGCGCTCACGGAGGAAACGGAGCGGCGCGGGTGAGCCTCCCTTCCTTCACCTCAGCGGACCTGGAGGCCGTCGCGGGCCGGTGGAACCTCGACCCCGGGCTGGTCGGCAGGCTCGGCCCGGCGATCGACCGGATGCGCGACGCCTACGGCCGCGTCCGGGACCTGGCGGCCGAGGATCGCGCCTCCGAAGCCCCGGAACCGCCGCCCGTCGCGGTCACCCGGGTGCCGCGCGGTCCGGACAACCCGCACGGTGCCTGGCTGTACCGGATCGACGACCCCGAAACGCCGGGAACCGGGCCGCTGGCCGGGCGGACGGTGACCGTCAAGGAGTCCGTCGCGGTGCGCGGGGTGCCGATGACCCTGGGCAGCCGCCTCATGGCCGGGTTCGTCCCCGGCTCGGACTCGGTGGTCGTCGGCCGGATGCGCGACGCCGGGGCGGTGATCGTCGGCACGTCGGTCTGCGAGGACCTGTGTTACTCCGGGTCGAGCTTCACCAGCGCGCACGGCCCGGTGGGCAACCCCTGGGACCCGAGCCGGTCGGCGGGCGGCTCGTCGAGCGGCGCCGCGGTCCTGGTCGCCACCGGGCAGGCCGACTACGGCGTCGGCACCGACCACGGCGGCTCGGTCCGCAACCCCGCCGCCTGGTGCGGCGTCCTCGGACTCAAGCCGACCTATGGGATCGTCGACTACGACGGCGCCATGCCGACCGAGCGCACACTCGACCACATCGGCGTGCTGACCAGGGATGCCGCCGACCTGGTCGCCTTCCTTGAGGCGGCGGCCGTGCCGGGGCCGTACGCCGAGGGGTATGCCGAAGAGGTGGCCGGGCTGCGGGCCGGGGTCCTCACCGAGGGGTTCGGCTGGCCGGGCCGTTCCGACCCGCGCCTGGACGACGTGGTCCGCGGGGCCGCGCGGGCGCTGGAGAAACTGGGGCTGACCGTGTCAGATGTCTCGGTGCCGTTGCACCGGTACGGCAGGGACATCCACCTGCCCATCTCGATCGAGGGCGGCCTGACCACCGTCTTCGAGTCACGGCTGCAGGGCAACAACCACCAGGGGCCCTACCACCCGAACTTCGGGGAGACCTTCGGCCGGGCCGTCGCCGACCGTCCGGAGGACATCCCGGTCGGCGGGGTGCTGGCGCTCGTCGGCGCCACCCTGCTGCGGGACGCCACCCACGGCAAGGTCATGGCCTACGCCCAGCGGCTGCGCCGGAGGCTGCGCGAGCAGGTGGACCTGGCCCTGCGGGAGGTCGACCTCCTCGTCCTGCCGAGTGTCCCGATGCCGCCGCACCCGCTGCCCGCCGACCCCCGCGAGGCCGTGATCGAGACCGACCTCCCCTTCGAGATGCACGACAACAACTGCGTCTTCAACCTCACCGGGCACCCGGCGCTCAGCGTCCCGTGCGGATTCGTCGACGGGCTGCCGGTCGGCATGCTGCTGGTCGGACGGCCCGGCGCCGACGCCCGCCTGGCCCGGGTCGCGGCCGATTTCGCCGAGCGCGTCTTCCGCTGCCCCGTGCCGCCGCACCACGAAACCATCGGGAGCCAACGATGACCGAGCAGGCACTGAACGTCTTCGGCGAGCCGCTGGAGGCCTGCGGCTTCGACCCGATCACCGGTTACCGCCGCGACGGCCACTGCCACACCGGCCCCGACAACCCCAAGGGGCACACCGTCTGCGCGATCGTCGACGAGGGCTTCATCGCCTTCCAGTCCACGGTGGACAACGACATCGCGACCCCCCGGCCCGACCTGGCCTTCCCCGGGCTGAAACCGGGTGACCACTGGTGCGTGATCGCCGCCAAGTGGTACGAGGCCTACCTGGCGGGCCACGCCTGCCCGGTGAACCTCGCGGCGACCAACGTCAGGGCTCTGGAGGTGATCCCCCGCGAGGTCCTGATGGAGTACGGCGTGGACCTCCGCGCCTCGGACGGACGAACCCCGGACACGCCATGAGCCGCTGGAACGCGCTGCGCGCCTACGCCGCCCTGCCCGCGACCACCGGCCCGTGGTACCTGGCGATCACCCTGCTCGGCCGCATCCCCGCCTCCATGGGCCAGCTCGGCTCGCTGCTGCTGGTCAGCGGGGCGACCGGGTCGCTGGCACTGGGCGGCGCCACCGCCTCGGCCTTCGCGATCGGGCAGGCCACCGGCGGGCCGCTCATCGGCAGGTCCGCCGACCGGTACGGCCACCGGCCGACCGGGCTGGTCGCCGCGCTGCTGCACGCCGCCGCCCTCGTCCTGCTGGTGGTGTGCGTCGAACAGGACGCGCCCACCTGGGCGGCGCTGGCCTCCGCGGTGGTCGCGGGCTCCGCCGTACCGCAGGTGGGGCCGCTGTCCAGGGCCCGCTGGACCGCGTTGGTCCATCGCGGGAAGCTGTCCCTGAACCGCTTCCCCACCGCGATGAGCTTCGAGGGGACGAGCGACGAGTTCGCCTTCGTCCTCGGCCCCGCCCTGGTCGGCATCATCGCGACGGTCACCTCCCCCCGCACGGCGGTGCTCATGGCGGCGGCGCTCACCGCCACGGCCTGTGTGTCCTTCGCCCTGCACCCGACGGCGACCATGGTCACCCGGCACGAGGATCAGGACGGGGCCGCCACGGCTCCGGTGCGGCGCGTCCCGGTGTTCCTGCTCGCCGCCGGGCTGACCGGTCTGGGCTGCTACTTCGGCTCCGTGCAGGCCGGGGTCACCTGGCGCGCGGTCGACGCGGGCTCGGAGGGGGCCGCCGGGCTGATCTACGCGATCCTCGGGCTGAGCAGCGCCCTGGCCGGGGTCTTCGTCCCGATGCTGCCCGCCTCCTTCCCGCTCGCCCGCAGGCTCCAGGCGGGTTTCGCGCTGCTGGCCGTCCTCAGTCTGCCGCTGGCGATCGTCGGCGGGCTGAACATCGGCGGGCTGTGGCCGCTGGGCCTGCTGATCGTGCTGCCCGGTGTCACCATCGCCCCGATCCTCGTCACGGCCTACACCCAGGCCGAGATGACGGTCCCGGTGCAGCGGATCTCGTGGGTCATGACCGTGCTGACCTCCTCCGTCGTCATCGGTTACGCGATCGGCGCCTTCCTGTCCGGCACCCTCGCCGACCGGTACGGCCCGCTGGCGGCCTTCCTGGTCGCGCTGGGCGCGGCCTGTGTCGGCGTCGCGGCCAGCGGCTTCGGCCGGCGACGCCTGGCGGCCCTGCGCCCTGGATAGTGCGAGAGGGTCGTCGAGGGCCCTTCGTTCGGCCGGTGCGGTGGTCTCCGTGGTGGTCTGAGATGATCTGTCGCCATGGGGCCGTTCTCGGCGGTGAGGTGGGTACGCGCGACGGGGTTCGCCGTCACCTGCGCCACCCTGGCCGTGCTCGGTCACCTGCTCGGCGGCGGATCCTTCGACCCGGCGGCGGCCGTCGGCGGCGTCCTGCTGCTGGTGCCGGTCGCGCTGGCGCTCACCGGACGTGAGCGGACCTTCGGCGCCATCCTTCCCGCGACCGGCCTGTCGCAGGTCGTCCTACACGCCCTGCTCTCCTACGGCGAGCCGCAGGCGGCGGTGGCGCACCACACGACGGGCACACCCCCGGGGCAGATGGGCCACATGGCCACCTCGGCCCTGGGCATGCCGCTGATGCACCTGGCGAGCGTGGTGGCGACCTCGGTGTGGCTGCGCTGGGCCGAGGAGAACCTGTGCGCCCTGGCCAGGCAGCTGGCCGGGCACGTGCTGCGGCGCCTGCTGGTCCTGCTGATCCTGACGCCCCCGCAACCGTACGGCCCGGTCACCGTCCCGGTGGCCGAGGAGATCGGGGCTCCCCGAGCCCGCACCCTGCTGAGACACGCCCTCGTGCGCAGAGGGCCCCCGGGAGCGCGCGCCGCGTCGGTCGCGGCCCTCTGACATCCGGCGACCGCACCGGACGGCCCGTCACGGCCGCCCGGCACGGTCCCGCGCGCCGGCGCGCACCCTTTCCGTACGGCTTCCGCGACCTTCCTCTGCGGCTTCCCGTGTTCCTCCGTACGGCCTCCGTGCTTCCGTGAGGTGCCCCGGCGCGCGCTCTCCCCTCGGCAGAAAGCGCGAACACCCATGTCCTTCGACCGTCTCACCAGACCACTGGCCGCCGTACTCGCGACGGCCCTGACCCTCACCGGCTGCGGCGCCCGGGGCGGAGACCCGGCCGCCGCGAAACCCCGGGTCACCGAGGCCCCCAGCCCCACGGAATACCCGTTGACCCTCGACAACTGCGGCATGCGGATCACCTTCCAGGCTCCGCCACGACGCGTGCTGATCCTCAACGGGACGAGCGTCGGCGAGGCGGAGAGCTTCGTCCTGCTCGGCCTGGAGCGGAACGTCCTGGCCAACGCGCAGAGCTACGGCGTCTCCGACGACCCGTCGATGGTCGGCAGGGTCAGGGCGCTGCCGACCGGCGGACTGACCATGAACAAGAACTTCGACGTGCCCGCGGAACAGGTGCTCAACCTCAAACCGGACCTGGTCGTCTCCACCTGGTCCGGCGGGTTCGAGGCCAGGAACGGCTTCGCCACCCGCGAGCAGCTCGCCGCCGCCGGGATCACCTCACTCGTCAACCCGGTCAACTGCGCCATGGGCAAACCCGACGCGACACCGGAGGAGAAACTCGCCTACCGGGACCAGTCCATCGGCTCCACCTTCGAGTTCATCGGCCTGCTCGGCAGGATCTTCGACGTCCAGGAACGGGCGCGGGACCTGGTCGGACAGCTGCGCTCCCGAGTCGAGGCCGTACGGGCGCGGGTCTCCGGCCGCCCCGCCAGGAAGGTGCTCATCGCCTACCCCGGCATGTCCATGATGAACGCCAACGGCCTGCCCGCCGTGATGACCGGGGGCATCTACGACGACGTGATCAGGGCGGCCGGGGGCGTCAACGTCTTCGCCGGTCAGACCGCCGACATGACGCGCACCCTCAACAGGGAGCAGCTGGCCGTCGCCCCGGTCGACGTCCTGGTCGTCGGCCTGTTCGGCCCCAGGGAGGACGGCGAGCGGGAGGCGGCCAGGCTGTTCGCCGCCTACCCGCAGTGGCCCGCGTCCCGGTCGAGGAGCTACACCGTGGTCTCCGACGGCGCCTACCTCGGCCCGCTCAACGCCTGGGCCGTGGAGAAGATCTCCCGGGTGGTGCATCCCGGTGACTGACCTCGCAACCCCCGCCAAGAGCCGCCCCCACCTGATCTCGGGACCCGCGACCGGGGTGCTGTTGGCCGTACTGGCGGCGGCCCTGGTCGCGGCCCTGGTGCTCGGTGTCTCCGTCGGCTCGGTCACGCTGCCCTTCGGCCAGGTCTGGCAGGTGGTCTGGGCGCACCTGTCCGGCCACGGCGACCAGGCCGACCCGATGCTCGGACAGGTCGTCTGGGAGATCCGTACGCCACGGGCCCTGCTGGCCGCGCTCGCCGGGGCGGGCCTGGCGGTGGCCGGGGTGGCGCTGCAGGCGCTGGTCCGCAACCCGCTCGCCGACCCCTACGTGCTCGGTGTCTCGTCGGCGGCCTCCCTCGGCGCCGTGCTGGTGCCCGCCCTCGGTGGTACGGCGCTGGCCGGGCTGGCCGGTTCACTCGGCGTCACCGGCGCCGCCTTCGTCGCCGCGATGGCCTCGGCGCTGGTGGTCTACGTGCTGGCCCAGCGATCCGGGCAGCTGCTCGACTCCTGGCTGGTGCTGAGCGGGGTCGCCGTCGGATACCTCTGCACGGCGGCCACCACCTTCGTCCAGCTCCAGCTCAACCCGACGGAGCTGCAGGGGATGATGTTCTGGCTGATGGGCAGCGTCGCCGGGGCCTCCTGGGACGACCTCGGGGTGCCCGCCCTGGTCATCGTGGCCTGCGTGGCGTGGCTGCTGACCCAGGCCCGCGCGCTCAACGCCCTGCTGGCCGGGCAGGACGCGGCCGTCGCCGTCGGCGTGCCGGTTGCCGCGCAGCGCGTCGGACTGCTGCTGGTCGGGTCGCTGCTCACCGCGACCGTGGTCAGCGTGGTCGGCGGCATCGGGTTCGTCGGGCTGATGATCCCGCACAGCACCAGGTTCGTCGTGGGGGCCGACCACCGGCGTGTGCTGCCGACGTCCCTGCTGTCGGGGGCGTTGTTCCTGGTGCTGGTCGATCTGGCCGCCAGGATCGTCGACCGCCCCAACGAACTGCCCGTCGGCGTGTTCACCACCGGGTTCGGCGTGCCGTTCTTCCTGTGGTTGCTGCGCCGCCGTACGAACGGGGGCTCCGATGCGTCTTGACCTGGCCGGGGTCAGCGCGCGCATCGACGCGCGCCCCATCGTCAGCGAGGTCGACCTGACCGCCGAACCCGGGGAGTTCGTCGCGCTGGTCGGCCCGAACGGCAGCGGCAAGTCGACCCTGCTGCGCACCGTCTACCGGTCGCTGCGCCCCTCCGGCGGGGTGGTACGGCTGGACGGCGAGGACCTGTGGGGGATGCGTCCCCGGCAGGCGGCCCGGCGCCGCGCGGTACTGCCCCAGCACGGCCAGGCGGCTGACGGGTTCTCCGCCGAGGAGGTCGTCGCCGTCGGCAGGCACAGCCGCAGGAAACCGCTCGGCAGGGAGACGGCGGCCGACCGCGAGGCGGTCACGACCGCGCTGCGGCGGGTCGGCATGGACTGGGCCGCCGACCGGCTGATGACCACGCTGTCCGGGGGTGAGCGTCAGCGGGTCTTCCTGGCCCGCGCGCTGGCCCAGGAGGCGCCGCTGCTGGTCCTCGACGAACCGACCAACCACCTGGACGTCGGCTCCCAGCTTCTCCTGCTGGACCTGGTCCGTTCCCTCGGCCTGACGCTGCTCGCCGCCCTGCACGACCTCGACCAGGCGGCGGCCTACGCCGACCGGGTCGTGGTGCTCAGGCGGGGCCGCGTCGTGGGACACGGCCGGCCGCTCGACGTGCTGACCCCGGCCTTCATCGAGGAGGTGTTCGGCGTGCGGGCGCACGTCGGCCCCCACCCGCTGACCGGCCGCCCGCACATCGCCGTGGCCTCCCCGGAGAGGTAGGCCCGCCGGGAACCCGTGGGGTCGTCGTCCGGCCGTGGCCCCACGGGTTCCCACCGGTTCCCACGATGGCTCCGGCCATGGTCCGGGACGGCTCGACGGCTTTGGTCACGGCTCAGAGCGGTCCGGCGGCCTTGGTCGCCGATCCGGGTGGGGTGGTGGGGTTCGGGGCGGCTTCTCAGCCGGTTCGCCAGAGCCGGATGGTTCTGTCGAGGCCGCCGCTGGCGAGGGTGTGGCCGTCGGGGCTGAACGCCAGTGAGGTGACGCCACCGGTGTGGCCGGTGAGCGGCGGCCCCTTGTGCTTGTGGGTCTTGGTGTCCCACAGCTGGATCCTGCCGTCGCCGGTGCCGACGGCCAGTGTCCTCGCCCTGGGGTGGTAGGCCACCGCGTTGACGGGGTTACCGGTGCGCAGAGGAGGGTCCTCCGCGTGGCCCCCGCCGTTCCCGTTCCACAGCGTGACGTCGCCGGGACTGTTGCCGAGGGCGATGACCCCCTTGCTGTTCACGGACAGGGTGTTGACCGAGCTGATCCCGTTCACCGTCAGCAGGCCCATCTTCTCGTGGGTCCCCACGTTCCAGAACCGCACGTGGTTGTCACCGTAGGCGGTGAGCAGCACGGTTCCGTCGGTGCCGAAGCGCACGGCGTTCACGACCGCAGGACGGTCGGTGAGGGTCGCGGCGGTGCGCCTGCTCGCCACGGTCCACAGCCGGGCGGAACGGTCGGCTCCCCCGCTGGCCAGGATGTTCCCCCTGACGTTGAACGCCACCGAGTTCACCGCGCCGGTGTGGCCGGTCAGGACGGCGGTCGTGGTCTCGTTCGCCACGTCCCACAACCGGACGGTGCCGTCGGCTCCCCCGCTGGCCAGGGTCCTCCAGTCGGGGCTGAACGCCACCGCGTTCACCGCGCCCGCGTGCCCTGTCAGTACGGCGACGGCCCCTCCGCTCTCCGGGTTCCACAGCCGGATGCCGCCGTCGGCGCCTCCACTGGCCAGTGTTCTCCCGTCCGGGCTGAACGCCACGGAGTTCACCGCACCCGTGTGACCCGTCAGGACGCTCCTGTCGACCGTCGGGGTCACGCTCAGGCTCGGTGTGTTCGTGGGACGCGGTGTGGCCGCCGTACCGCCGTAGAAGCGTCTGACGACCTCGGCGACGCCGAAGACCGTGGCGACCGCGGCCGCGCCGACACCCGTGGCCAGGACGGCACGGCGCCCGACCCTGAGAGGCGGGGCCTTCCTGGAGGGAGGGACCGGCCGAACGGACGGTGCCCTGTCAGCGGCCTGGTTGCGCACGAAGGGGTGGTGGATCGCGGTGTCGGTGCCCCGCTGGTTGGGGGCGGGCAGCCCACGTCCACGCAGCCGTTGCCTCAGGTGGGAGTAGATGTCGTTCATCGTCAGCCACTCGGGACCGCCGGAGACTCCGGTGCGGACCAGGTCGAGAAGCTCGGCGGTGAAGGAGGTCGGGGTGTCCGCCTGCTGGTCGAGGGAGACGACGTGGGCGGTGTGGTCGCTGGCGGTGAGGGTGTAGGCGCCGTGGATGTCGGTGCTGTCCACGACGGTGCTGGAGAGGGCCTCGATGGCGCGGCCCGAGTAACAGCAGTCCAGGATCACGATCTTCGTCCGGGCGGGGCTGTCCATCAGGACCTCCCTGAGCCGCTCGAACTCCAGGCCGGTGATGTCGGTGTCGGTGAAGTCGGTGTCCTTGAGGATCATGCACAGCTGCCCGCGCCGGGTGATGGTGCCGTGCCCGGCGAAGTAGACCAGCAGCACGCCGGTGGTCTCCTCGGCCACACGTCGTAGGTTCTGCACGAGCCTGCGCATGTCGGTGGGGTCTCGCCAGACCTCGACCTGTTCCTCGGACCAGCCGCACAGTTCGGGATCGGTCAGGACCTCCGCCATGCCGTGCAGGCTGTTGGCCACCGCGGGAAGCTGGGGGAAGCGCCGGTCGGAGTATTCGGAGGTACCGATGAGAACGGCCCGCGAGCCCGAACGGTCGTGGATGTCACCCCTCATCGACGTCCCGCTGGGTCTTCTCCTCGCCGCCGTCCCGAAGGATCTCCTCCTCGCCGTCCCGCAGGATCTCCTCAAGCAGCGACAGCACAGCGGTGTCCCTGACCCGCTGCGCGTTGAGCTCCACGGTCCCCGAGGGAGAGGTCACCGTGATGGTCACATCGGCGCGACGGGTCCGCAGCCATGTGGTCAGAGCCCTGACCAGGGCCATCCCGGCACCGCTCGACCCGAGTGCGACGGCGAGCGTGTCGAGCACCCCGCCCAGTTCGCCCTCGGCCGGGGGACGCCGCACCACGCGAACCCCGCCTGTCAGGGCGCGTTCGGCGGACAACCACCCGCGTAGTTCGGTGAACTCGGTGATCTCGTCGCCACCTGAGACCTGGACCAGGGCATCCATCGGCACCTCTGACCTGTCGGCCCTCCGGCCCGCCGGGCGGAGGGACACTCGACAACGCGCTGAATTATTTCAGGAAACGCCCCGGCCGTGAGGTTGGTTCCGCGCAGAGGAAAAAGAGATCGCTTCTATGCGGATCTCCATATTTGCCATTTTCACCGGTATGAATTAAGCCCTTTTCGTCCCGGCTTCCACGGGAGCGGGCGAGGTTCGGCCCATGACCTGCGACGACAAGGGCTGCGAGCGAAACCACGGGGTGCCGTTCCCCTGCGTCGCCCCCGGCCAGGCGACGACCCCCGAGAGAGCGAAAAAGGCTTATTGATATGAAATATCCGGATATCACACTATATAGCGAGGGATCGCCCTGGCCCTTCGCTCACCCCTCGGGCAGCGCGAGCAGCACGTGCTCGTGCTCGCCGTACCGGACCGTGTCGACCCGCCGGAAACCGCACCTCTCCAGCAGGCGCACCGAGGCCGTGTTGCCGCCCGACGGGTCGGCGTAGAGCGGGCGAACCCTCTCAAGGGCCAGGAACAGGCTCAGCGCCTCGGTGCCGACGCCCCGGCCCCAGAACGGCCTGCCGAGAACGTAGCCGATGAAACGCCTGTCCTCCGCCCACCAGGAGACGACGTTTCCCGCGGGCTCGCCGTCCACGGTGACCGTCCGCACCAGGACGGTCGGATCGCCCAGGACCCGCGTCCGCCAGTGGCGCATGAAGACCTCACGCTCCCTGGGGGTGAACATCGAGCGCCTGACCGTCTCGGGGTCGTGCTCGTGCTCAAGGAACAGCTCCAGATCGGACTCCACAACGGCCCTCAGCCGCACGCCTGCGCTCACGGCGCCGATTCTCACACCGGCCACCGACATTCCCCCGCCGGGAAAGCGGTCACGACGCGCCGGTGAGAGCGGTCCGGGCTTACGCGTTTCCCCTGCCGCGGAAGGCTCTTCCCCGGAAGGGGGCGGCGCCGTGCCGGGCGATCGAGACGGTGTCCCGGAACGCCCGGCTCGCCGTACGGACCGTGGGCCTACTTGTCGTCCACCACCAACGTGCCCGCGACGCCCCAACTGTCCGCGGGAACCTCGGTGATCCACACCTGGACGGTCTCCGGCGGCAGGCCGTACGACTCGACGAAGGCGTCGGTGATCCTCCTGACCAGTTCGCGCTTCGGCTCGATGTCCCGCGGACCCTGAAGCACAGTGACGACCGGCATGGTTACTCCCAATGATGTCGGCCCCGGATTTCGGAGCCGACACCAGTTTCCGAACGGCCGGCCGCGGGCGGAAGACGGCACCGAAAGGTGCCATGGGCACCACCGGGTGACCTACCTCCGAACAGGTGACCGTCCAACGGCTTTGTCGCCGGACGTTTTCCTGTCGGGTCGGAGGGGCAGCAGAGACCGGCAGCCCCGTTCACGGGTCTCAGCGGAAACGCGGAAATCGCGCCGAGGATTCAAATGGTCCATCCGGCTCTCAGCCGATGCCCACCCGCGGCGTTTCCCGGTCGTTGTACTCCTGACGGGCGAGCAGGATCTCCCCGATGTGGCCGTAGGCCCACTCACGCACCACGTCCACCGTCCTGGCGAGGCTGTGGCCCAGGGGGGTCAGCGAGTATTCGACCGTCACCGGGACGGTCGGGTAGACGGTGCGCAGGATCAGACCGTCGGACTCCATGCCACGAAGGGTCTGCGTCAGCATTTTCTGGGAGACGCCCTCGATCCTGGCCCGCAGCTGGGTGAAGCGGAGGGTCTCCTCTCCCAGCGAGAGAATCACCAGCATCGTCCACTTGTCGGCGATGCGGTCGAGGATCTCCCGGGTCGGGCAGGCGGACTTCAGCATGTTCCAGCGGGAAGAGGAGCTGTCTGCCATGGCGACATCATAGCCTCGGCCTTTTCGGTTTCCTCCAGGTGCCCTGGCCACCTCGAAGTGCCGACTTCCGGGAGCGGGAAACCGTTTTTAGACTCCGAGACCGGTCGGCGGGTTTCCCGAACTTCGAATGCTCGCCGGATGGAAAAGGAGAAGTTTCACATGAAGGCTCTGGTGCCCACCGGCGACCTGGATTCCCTGGTCCGGTACGACGACGTGGCGGCCCCGTGCCCGAAACCCGACGAGGCGTTGGTCGCGGTTGAGGCGTTCTCTGTCAACCGGGGGGAGTTCTTTCTCCTGGCGAGACCGCGTGAAGGCTGGAGGCCGGGCAAGGACATCGCGGGCACGGTCGTGCGGGCAGCCGACAACGGGACCGGACCGGGTGTCGGAGAACGGGTGGTCGCCCATCCCGCGTCCGCCGGGTGGGCGGAGAAGGCGGCCGTCCCCACCTCCTCGCTCGCCGTACTGCCCGGCTCGATGACAGCCGTGACCGCGGCGGCGCTGCCGCTGGCGGGACTGACCGCCCTGCGCCTGATGCGGCGGATCGGCGGCGTCCTGGGGAAGAGGATTCTGATCACCGGCGCCTCCGGCGGTGTCGGTCACTACTTCGTCGAACTCGCCGCCGCCTCGGGCGCCGAGGTGACGGCTGTCAGTGCCTCGCCGGAACGCGGGCTACGGCTGACCGAACTCGGCGCGGCGGACGTCGTGCACGACGTGGCGGAGGCCACGGGACCGTTCGACGTCGTGCTGGAGTCGGTCGGCGGCGACTCGGCTCCCAAGGCACTGTTGAAGACGGCCAAACGGGGGACCTTCATCTGGTTCGGCCAGGCGAGCCGCCAACCCGCCACCTTCAGCTTCTTCGACTTCTTCGCCGGGCCCGAGTCCGCCCGGTTGCACCACTTCCACTACGCCGACAGCGACGTGGCCGATGGAACCGACCTGGCCACTCTGGTCAGGCTGACCGCGACCGGGCGGCTCCATCCCGAGATCGGACGTGAGACGGACTGGGCGGACACCACCACGGTGCTGGCGGACCTGCGGGACCGGAGAATCCGTGGCAAGGCCGTCCTGCGCGTGGAACCCGCGCCGGCGAGCGGGGCTGACCGTATGGCTACGCACGCGGCCTGAAGTGGCGCACGGTCAGGGCCACGGCGCAGACGACGGTGACCACCCCCGCGGTGAGCCCGAGCGTGCTGCCCTCACCGCCGTTGGCCATGTTGGAGACCACGTTGACCGTCGCGCTGACCGCGAGGAGCATCCACAGCAGGGCACGCGCGGCCCGAAAACGCCTGCGGGGAACCGGGAAATAGTTCATGCCGAAACCCTAGGAAAACCCCAGGACCTGGGTAATCCGGTCCGCCACCGACCTGGATTGGGGCTGACAGGAAGGCCGGAAGGTGGGGCCGGCACCACCATCCCCACCGAACCGGCCCCGGTTCGAACCACGGCTCGCCCCACCCCCGCTCAGGATCCCGGCTTTCGTCCCGCGTCAGCCTTCACCCGACCCCGCTCAGGCTCCCGCCCCGCCCGGCCCCTCCCGGCGTTCGTCCCGCGTCAGCCTCTATCCGGCCCCGTTCAAGCTCTCCGCCCCGTTCGGGCGCCGGCCCCCGTTCGGACGCTCAGGGCCTGTTCACTCCCCGGCCAGTACCCGCACGACCTCCTCGGCCACGCCACGGGCCGAGGCCGGGTTCTGGCCGGTGACCAGGCGGCCGTCCGTGACGACCTGGGCGGCGAAGTCGGCGGCGGGCACGTGCTCGGCCCCCTGCTCGCGCAGCCGCTCGGCCAGCGGGAACGGCACCACCGCGGTCAGCCCGACCGCCTCCTCCTCGCTGCCGGTGAAGGCCGCGACCCGCCTGCCCGCGACCAGCGGCTTCCCGTCGGACAGTTCGAGGTCGACCAGCGCGGCCGGACCGTGGCAGACGGCCGCGACGACACCACCCCGCTCGTGGACCCCCCGGGTCAACCGGCCGATCCCGGGGTCGCCGGGGAAGTCCCACATGGCCCCGTGACCACCCGCGAAGAACACGGCGTCGTACCTCTCCGGCTCCAGGTCCGCCACCCGCGCGGTCTCCCCGAGCACGTCGAGGAAACGACGCTGCACCGGGTCGTCGGCGTTCTCGCCGTCACGCGGCGGCACACCCCCGGCCACACTGACCACCTCGACCTCGTGCCCGGCCTCGGTGAAGATCTCCCACGGCTCCGCCGCCTCCGACACGTAGAAACCGGTGCTCCTGCCGGTTTCACCCAGTTCGCCATGGCTGGTGAGGACAATCGCGATACGCATGCCATGATCGTCACCCATCTCCCCGTGGACGACCAATAACGCCTTCCGGGTACTACCATCAGAAATCTGATCTCACTCGACCTGCTGCGTACGTTCCTGGCCGTCCACCGGTCAGGGTCGGTCACCCGTGCCGCCGAGCACCTCGGCCTGTCGCAGCCCGCCGTGACCGCGCAGGTCAGGGCGCTGGAACGGGCACTCGGACAGCCGTTGTTCGAACGGCTGCCCCGGGGCATGGCCCCGACCCCCGCCGCCGACGAACTGGCCGGACGCGTCGCGGCGCCGCTCGACGCGCTTGAGGAACTCGACGTCACCGAGACGCCGGAGCGAGCCGTACACCTCGGTGGGCCCGCGGAGCTGATGTCCGTCCTGGCACTGCCCGCGCTGGCCCCCATGGTCGCCGGGGGGCTGCGGCTGCGGGTGACGCTCGGCCTCGCCGACGACCTGCTCACCACGCTCGCCGGGGGCACGCTCGACCTGGTGGTCTCCACCGTACGGCCCCGAAGGGGTACCGCACTGACGGCCGAGGCGCTGTGCGACGAGGAGTTCGTGCTGGTCGGCGCCCCCGGCTGGGACCTCGACCGGCTTGAGGCGGCTCCCCTGGTCGCCTACGCGGAGAATCTGCCGATCCTGCGCCGTTACTGGCGGGTCGTCTTCGGGACCCGCCTGACGCGCGTGCCCGCCCTGGTCGTCCCGGACCTGCGCGGGGTCCTCGCCGCGGTGGTCGCGGGCGCGGGGGTGACCGTCCTGCCCCGTTACCTGTGTACGGCGGAGCTGACCGGCGGCCTGCTCGTCCCCCTGCTGGAGCCCGAGCTGCCGCCGATCAACACGCTGTTCCTGGTGTCCAGGGCAGGAAGGCTTCACCCCATGGCCGTCGCGGTCCGCGACCACCTGCTACGACGGGGACGTTCCTGGTGACCGGTCACGGAATCCTGGACAGGACGACCACGTGGAGTTCGCCCTTGAGCCGGTAGGACATGATCCGGCCCGTCGGGTCGGTGACGGGGAACTCGCCATTCTCCACCTCCGCCGTGCGCAGGCCCAGGTCGACGATCGTGCCGGTGCTCACGTCGAAGAGCCCGAGCGCCTGCTCGTCCTCCTTGATGTTGCACAGATGGAAACGGTCCTGCCTCAGCGGCTCGGGGATCTGGTAACCGAGGGGCACGTCCTTCTGCTGTGAGCCGTCACGCAACCGGACGAAGCCCTCCTCGTCAGCCGTCACGCCGATGCAGGAGCGCACCCCGCAGGCGTACACCCGGTCCTTCCCGTCGACGGCGGCCGAGTCGACCTTTCCGGTCTCCAGGTTGACCAGCCGGGTGAAGAGGGGCTTGTCGCGCCCGCCGCCGATGCCCGGCGAACCCGCCCACGGCCACGACAGCAGGTGCTGCCTGTCGCCGGCCGGAATCCGCGTCGCCTTCCCCCCGGTCAGGGGAACGGTGAACACCCCGCCGTTCACCGGGGAGAACACGACCTTGCCGTTCGCCACGCCGAAGCCGTCGAACCCCTCCATGTCCTGGTCGGCCACGGGACGGGCCCCCGCACCGTCCAGCGACGCGGCCCAGATGTGGGTCTTGCCCTTCGTCGTGTTCCACCAGGCCACCTGACCGTCGCCGACGCTGAAGCCGCCGGAGAACCGCACCACCCCCTGAGGCTCGGGCACGTCCGCGATCTTCCGCGGCTCCCCGCCGGCCAGGGGGTAGGCGTAGATCGTCTCCGGCCGCTCGAAGTCGCGGTCCGCCGCGACCAGCAGCGTCTGGTCGTCGATCAGGGTGATCGGTCGCAGGTCCCGGCCGTTCGGCGCCTTCAGCGGCAGCTTCACCACGGCCTGCGGCCACACCTGCTCGATCGGCTTGGCCTCGATCTTCGTTGAGGTCATCACCTGGGACGACCTCCCGCCTGTGGCGCTGGCCGACGAGGCCCCCGTGTCACCGCCCACGCGCAGCCCGACCACGCCTCCTCCCGCGACCGCGACCACGGCCGCCGTCGCGAGTGCCGCCTGCAGCCGCCGCCTGCGCCGCCGGTATCCGGTCTCCAGCCGGGCCGCCGCCGTACCGGCCAGCCGGGGTGCGTTTCCCGCCGCGTGCCCCAGGGTCTCCTGCAGACTCCTTTCGAAATCGTTCATCACCACTCCCCCTGCACTGCGCCGATATTTCCCGAAATTTCGTGGCTTTCCGTCCGCATGGCGGAGCGAAGCTTGTCCAACGCCCGTGACGCCTGGCTCCGTACGGTCCCCCGGGAGATCCCCAGGGCCGCCGCGATCTCCGCGTCGTCGAGCCCCTCGTAGTACCGCAGCACCAGCACCACCCGCTGTCTGCGCGGCAGTACGGCCAGCGCCTCCCACATCGCCTGCTCCCCACCGTCGGGCAGCCTGTCGTGGTACCCGTGCTCGGGCGGCTCCCAGCTGAGCACCTCACGGCGCCGCAGCCGCCAGACGGCGACGTGCAGCCTGGCCATGATGGTGCGCACGTAACTCTCCGGATTCTCCTTCGTCAGGAGGCGCGGCCAGGCGGCGCGGAGCTTCAGCAACGCCTCCTGCACCAGATCCGCCGCGTCGTGTGGGTTCCCGGCCAGCACGTAGCCATAGCGCAACAGCGCGTCCCCCCGCTCGGCGACGAACTCCGCGAACCGTGGATCTGCTTCCAACTACCTTCGCCTCCCGTCGTCCTCATCACCCCCCAGATGAGAACGCCCCCGAAACTGTTGCATCCCACCGCAAAATCCATGGTGGTCAGGAGGTTCCGTCTTCTCCTGCGAGGCGAGGAGGCCTCCGGCCCAGTCTGTGGAGACATCGGGAACCGGCCCGTGGGGACATCGGGAAGGGAGCCGCCCCCGTCCACCACAGCCGTAGCTGAACGGGAACATTCCCGGAAGGGAACGACGACTTAACCTCCAAGAACCATGAACCGATTTTTCGGACCTACGTTCGAGTTTGGGCCTTCGCAATTTCCCTGCACGTCTCCCACGTTTCACATCGGGAGTGGTCGCCCCCGGCGTTTCAGACGCGGCGAACAGGAGGAACCGCCGGTCCTTTTTACGACGACCGAACAATCGCTCCCCCTCCCACACAAGGTGACCGCATTTGCTTGCTTTCCCTTCATCCGGGGTTCCCCGAGCCGCCGAAGCCGTCCGCGCGACTCCGCCTCCGGACCGATCACCGAAGCCGGGGATCCAGGCACGTGACCGGACCCGGGCAGGCCGGATCACTCCCCCAGAGGATCCGGGGAGGGACATGACCGGCCGGACTCACGACGTGTTCTCCGTCGACCACATGGTGATCCCATATCTCCGAAAGGTTCGCGATCCCCTCCCGCCCGACAGTTCCGGCGATACGCCCTCCATAACACGACGCACAAAAACACCTGAGCGGAACATTCTCTTGAGACCCTTGACGCACTTTGTCGTAGTGATAAGCATGGAAGGTCCGGCCGGATTTTCTCGGTGCCTAAAAAAGACTGTGGACGACCCTCCAAGGAGCATGAATTACCACTCACGACGCGGGTAGGGCGATGGGTGAGGACCTCAGAGACCAGGAACCCCAAGGACATTCCAACGAGTTGGGTGGGACCGTTTTCGGGCCTGCCCTCCAGGCACACGACGTTCACGGTGGCATCCATCTGCACCAGGCGGCCTCTCCCGAAACCCCGTTGCCCAGGCCCAGCCAGCTCCCGGCGGGACACGTTCTCGTCGATCGCGACGACGCGCTCGCCCTGCTGGACGACATCCGTTCCGACTCCGCCGCGACAGGGGCGCCCAAGGTCGCGGTGGTCAGCGGCCCGGCGGGCATCGGCAAGACGGCGGTGGCGCTGCGCTGGTCGCACAGGGAACGCGCCTCCTTCCCTGACGGGCAGCTCTTCGCCGACCTACGGGGAGCCGCGATCGAGAAGCCCGTACAGCCGACAGAGGTGTTGGGGAGGTTCATCCGCGCGTTCGGAGTCTCCCCCGAGCGCATCCCCGCCGGGCTGGCGGAACGTTCCGCGCTCTACCAGTCGCTGGTGAGCGGGCGCCGTCTGGTGGTCGTGCTGGACAACGCCGTATCGGCCGCACAGGTGGCCCCCCTACTGCCGGCCTCGGCGGACAGCGTCACGATCGTCACCAGCCGGTGGCGCCTGGCGGGGTTGCTGATGCGCGGTGCCCGAGCCGTACGGCTTGAGCAGCTCGGCGCGCAGGCCGCGCTTGAACTGCTGGAACGCACCATCGGCGGTGATCGGGTACGTGCCGAGCAGGAGTCGGCGGAGAGGCTGGTCGAGTTGTGCGCCCGGCTGCCGCTGGCCCTGTGCGTCGCCGCGGCCCGGCTGGCCACCAGACCGCGCTGGCCCCTGTCCGAAATGGTGCGGGCTCTCACCCACGAACGACGGAGGCTGGCGGAGTTGTCGATCGGCGACGAGGACGAAACGAAGGTCCAAGCGGCCTTGACCCTCTCCTACGACGGCATCTCGTCCGAGGACGCCGGACGGGTCTACCGGCGGCTCGGTCTCTTTCCCGGCGCCACCTTCGACAGCTGGTCGGCCGCCGCGACGGTCGCGATGCCGCGTGTCCACGTGCGGGAACTGCTTGAGACCCTGACCGACGCCAACCTGCTCGACGACGCACCCGGCGGCCACTACCGCTTCCATGACCTGACCCGGCTGCACGCCCGGGAGATGGCCGAACGGGACGAACCCGATGCGGTCGAGCGGACCGTGCACCGGGCGGTCGACTGGTTCCTGTTCACCGCCGCGTCCGTGAACCGGGTGGTCATGCCCTACCGCAAGGTCGATTTCGACGCGGTGGTCAACGAGCCCGCCGACCTCCTCACGTTCGACGACCGGGCGGAGGCGCTCAACTGGCTCGACGACGAGTTTCCCAACTTCAGGGCGGCCATACGGGTGGCGATCGATCGGGAGCTGTTTCCCGCGGCGTGGCAGTTGGTGGACGCGCTGTGGCCGCTGTTCCTCTACCGAGGCCATCACGACGAACGTCTTGAGGTCGACCTGATGGGCCTTGAGGCGGCACGGGCCTGCGCGAACTCTGTGGCCGAGGCCAAGATGCTGGACCGGATCGGGCTGGCTCACCGTGCCCTCGACGAACTCGACGAGGCGGCCTCCGACTTTCGTGCGGCGTTGGAGATCTGGCGTCGGGAGGGCAACCCTCGCAAGGTGTCGAGCAGTACACACAAGCTGGGACTGATCGAGCTGGACCGGGGTCACGTCGAGGAGGCCATCGCGCTGTTCCGGATGTGGCTGAACGAGTACCGCTCGGTCAACGAACCACGCGAGGTCGCACTGTTGCTGCGCGACCTCAGCGAGGCGCTGATCGAATCGGGGGAGACGGTTGAGGCCGTTGACCATCTGACGGAGGCCGAGGGTCTGCTCATCGACGTGGATGATCCGTACAACCGGGCACGTGCCCGTATCCTCCTCGGCAACGCGCGGGGCGGGGAGCCGGGGACGGCCCTGGTTAACCAAGGGCTGGAGGAGATGAAGAAGATCGGCTCGGCGACCGGCCAGGCTCAGGCCCTGCAGGCGTTGGGTGATCTCGCCCTGCGGGAGCATCGTGAACAGGACGCGCGGGCCCTCTACGAAGCGGCCCAGCACGTCCTGTCGCGTAGCGGCGGTCGGAGCAGGCAGCTACAGAAACGCCTGTCCCGGCTGTCCAGGTGATCGTTTCAGCTGTCCCATCGCCCGACGACGGTGTCGGGCGGATGGGAGACGTCCAGGGCCGACAGTTCTTCGAGGGTCAGTGACGTGGTGAACGAGTTAAGGTCACCGACCTTCCAGCCCGCGTGCAGCACCGCCAGCCGTAACGCCCGGACCGGGTCCCCCGTCTCACACCAGAAGTGCAGGAAGGTGGCGAACAGCGCGTCGCCCGCCCCGGTCGTGTTGACCACCCCGCGAGGCGCCACCGCCCGCACGCGGACGAGCGTTCCCTCCCTGGTGGCCAGCAGCGCCCCCCGGGCGCCCAGGCCGACCCCCGCCAACCGGCAACGCGGGTAGCGGGCGAACAACCGTCTCACCCACACCTCCGGCGGGTCGGGCAGCCGTTCGTCACTGCAGAAGACGATCGTCGCCGCGTCGAGCCACGGCCGGTTGTACTCCCCGTCGAGGTCGGAGACGAGATGGACGTCCACGGCGATGGGGATGCCGAGCCGGGAGGCGGGTTCGACCAGCTCACGGACGAACCTGGCGTTTGTCAGAACCAGCAGGTCGGCGCCGTGGGCGTTCGCCTCAAGCAGGTTCACGGGATATGGGACGGTGTTCACCGGCGTCAGATGGGGAAGCCCCATCCGGTGGCCGTCCGGATCGACGAGCGCCACTCCCACCGACGACTCGGGTCCCTCGACGACGCCGGGGCCGAGCAGGCCGTACCTGCCGAGTTCGGCCGCTATGCCGAGGCCGGGCAGGTCACGGCCGAATACGGTGCACAGGCGGACGTCGTCCCCCAGGGTGCTGAGAACTCGCGCGATGTGCCCGGCCGCCCCGGAGACCCCGGTGGCGATCCAGCGCGGGGACGAACTGGAGGAGTACCGCACTGGGAACTCCTCCAGCCCCACCGACACGTAGAGGCTGACGACACCCGCGACGACGATCCGACGTGTCACGCCGCCTCCTCTGCCGTACGGACACACACCCGGCCGGTCGTCTCAAGTCCTCCGGTCCGTCCCACATACCGGCCGAAGAACACCGATTCCGTGGTCAGGGCGTCGAGCGGCATCCCGGCGGCGCGCCAGCCGTACAGGAAGGAGCCGCAGAGCGCGGGACGCGCGCTTCCCGCGATCGTGACGAGCCGTCCGTCGCGCAGCGCGGCCAGGCAGCCGGGCGGGTGCGCGCCGACCGCGACCTCGCAGCCCGGGTAGCGGCCGAGGACCTCTCTTCCCGGCTGCGGGGTCACGAGCACGTCGGCCACCTCGTACCAGTCCTGGTCCGCCCGCTCGTCGAGACGGGCGACGACGTGCGTGCCGTCGAAGATCCGGGCGCCCCGGGGAATGCCGTGCCTGGGAGTTCCTCTGCCGGGGGTGAGAAGCATGACGTGGGTCTCACGGACCGACGTCACCATGAGTGCCGGTGTCCCCTGGCGTGGTACGGCGACGCCGCGCCGCTCGACCGTGGGCAGGCGTCCCACCCTGAACAGCTGGACCGTGACGAACCTGTCGGTCATGGCCGTTCCCCTCATGTGGCGAGGCGGGGAACCGGCACCGCCGGGGTCACGTGGACGTGCTCGGGCTGTCGCAGCTTCAGTAAGCGGTAGATGAGACGGCACATGTTGTGGTCGAAGTTGCCGGACGCCGAGGTGATCAGCTCGGTGACGGGCTGGTGGCGACCGGGTCGCATCTCCCTGGCCGCCCGGTCGAGCTGGGCGCGCAGCGAACCGCGCCGGGAGATCCGGGGGGCGACGGCCGCCAGCTTGGCGAGACCGGAGGCCGGGTCGACGTCCGCGTTCGGGAATCCGGCCAGCATGACGGGCTTACCGGTGACGGCGCCGTACAGGGTGACCGAGCCGTGGTCGCCGATGATCCAGTCGGCGGCGGCGAGGACCGCGCGCCAGTCGACGTCGGGCGGGATCAGGCTCAGCCCGTCCCGCAGCTCGTCGGCGAGCCAGGTTCGCACCTGCCAGATGCCGTGCCCGAACCAGACGTTGGGGTGGAAGAGCGCCACGACGCGGTACTCCTCGCGCGGCAGTTCGGCGAGCAGGCGCGGCAGCAGGTCGGGGTGCCTGCCGAACAGCGACTGCTGCCCCCAGGTCGAGGTGACCACGACCAGCTTCTGGTCCGGACCGACCTTCAGCGCCTGCCGGTAGAGGTCGCGGTGCGGCAGGCTGGCCACCAGCCGGTCGTGGGAGGAGTCGCCGATGACCGCCGCCACGGGAAGCGCCTGCGAGCATGTGCGTGCCAGCCGCCCGAGCTCGATCTCGTGCGACAGGACGATCGCCGCGGGCAGCACGACGCCGTCGCGCATCAACCGCTGGGCGTCGAGTCCGTACGGTGCGCGGTCCTCCGCCCTGGCCCCGTCCCTGGCGGGCACCAGCTTGTTGAAACCCGCACCGTGCGGCATGACGGCCAGCGGCGCGTGGATCTCGTGGATCGATCCAAGGCTCGCGGCCAGGGCGAGGTCGAACCTTTCGTTCTTTGCCTGCTCCCAAGGGATCATCACGGCGTTCAGGCCGCTGACAAACTCGTCGACCCCGGCGTTGAAGACGTCCGGAGCCTTGGTGAAGACGACCTGGATCCTCAGGTCCGACTCCAGTAACCGGGTCGTGTCCAGCAGCCTCTGCCCCGTGGTCACGGTGTGTACGGCCACCAGGACCGTCTTGCAGTCTCCGCGCGTCACCCATCGACGGGAGTCGAGCCCGACGGTGACCCTGTTCCATTCGCGATCGGACATTTTCCTGCCCCACCCTCTTGGATTCATCCGGCCTTCGGCAGTGGGCGAAGCCCACCAACCGGAGCGTCACCCCCGGACCTTGCGGAACCCCTTGCGGTCTCCTTGCCGGAACCCTGCACCCAACTCGTACGGCTCCAGCCTGTGAATGACGTGAGATACAGAAGTGACATCACGGCCCTGGATCCGCCCCAATTTCAATGAAAAAATCTCACGTGGATGCTGACGCCCTAGGTAAAGGGGCTCGAATGGAATTCCGCATTCTCGGTCCAGTCGAGTTATGGTCCAGTGGGCGACGCCACGACCTGGGACAGGCCAAAGCACGTCTCGTTCTGGCCATCCTCCTCATGACTCCGGGAAGACCGGTAACCGTGGAGTCGCTCGTCCACAGGGTGTGGGGCGACGCCCCGCCCGCCAAGGCCAAGGACAGCCTGTACAGCCACGTCGCCCGGCTGAGAGGCTTCCTCAACGGCACCGTTCGCCTGCGACGACATGCCGGAAGCTACCTCCTTGAGACCGACCCGGAGAACGTCGACTACCACCGGTTCCAGAGGCTTCGCGCACAGGCAAGGGAAAGCGAGACCGCCGAACAGGCCCTGCGCCTCTATCGCGAGGCGGACGCGCTGCACCGGGGAGAGGCACTGACAGGCCTGTCGGGAACGTGGGCCGCCCGGACCCGGGAGAAAATCGAAGCAGAACTGCTCGACAGCAGGGTCGAACGCATCGAACTCGAAATTCAGCACGGCCTAAAATCCGGCAACAGCGCGGAACTCGTTGAGCTGGTCAACAAATTCCCGTTCCGCGAGAAACTCGTCGAGCTTCACATGCGGAAACTCTGCCACGAAGGGCGGCCGACGGAGGCACTCGACGCCTACAACCGGGCGCGTCAGGAACTCATTCGCGAACTCGGCACGGAACCCGGCCCGGCGCTCCAGGAACTGCACCTGCGCATTCTCAAAGGCGATCCCGCGTTGTCGCCCACGCCTCGTCGTGCCCTCGGCTCGGTTCCCGGTGCGGCCTCGGGCCCGGCCCCCGATGTGGTCCCCGGTTCAGCCCCCAGGAAAGACGCGCCCCCGAACACCCTGCTCCGGGACAAGCAGACCTTCACCGGCCGCACCGTGGAACTGGACCAACTCGTCGGTTTCCAAGCCCGGCGGGACACGGTCACCGTGCTGGCGATCGACGGCATGGCCGGGGTCGGCAAGACGGCGCTGGCCGTACATCTGGCGCACCGGCTCACCGGCGACTATCCGGACGGGCAGCTCTACCTCGACCTGCACGGCCACGACGCCCAGAACGACGCGATGGACCCGGCGACCGCCCTTGACCGGCTCCTGCGAGATCTCGGCATTCCCGGCAAGCTCGTGCCGAACGGTCTGGACGGCCGGGCCGCGATGTGGCGGGCCGAGTTGGCCCGCCGCAAGGTGCTCATCCTCCTCGACAACGCCGCCCGGCACGACCAGATCAGCGACCTTCTTCCTGGGAGGCCCGGTAGCCTCGTCGTGATCACCAGCAGACGGCGGCTTGCCGGACTCGACGACGTCCACTCCCTCTCGCTGAACGTCCTGCCGCCCGAGGACGGCGCCGTACTCCTGCGTCGCGTCGCCGGTCCAGGGCGTGCCTTCCAGGAAGAAGGAGTCGCCTCGGTCGTACGGCTCTGCGGTCACCTTCCCCTGGCGATTCAACTGGTCGGCAGTCGGCTCAAGAACAGGGCCGCCTGGGACGCGGCCGACATCGCGGAACTGCTCAGCAGGACTCGACGAAGACTTCCAGCCATCAAGGCTGGGAACCGCGAGATCACCGCTGCCTTCGAACTGTCCTTTCACGCTCTTGACGAACGCCTGAAGCAGGCGTTCTGGCGGCTCGGCCTGCACCCCGGCGCAGACCTCACCCCCGAGAGCGCGTCGGCACTGTTGGACACGAGCCTCGCCGAGGCCGAGGAGATCCTCGACGAATTCGTCGATCACCATCTGATCGACGAACCCCGCAAGGGCCGTTACCGATTCCACGATCTCATCCGTGAGTACGCCCTTCTGCTGTCGGACCGCGAACCGGAGGCGTCCCGCACCGAAGTCCTCGGCCGAGCCTTCGACCACTACCTCCTCACAGCGGACGCGGCGGACCGACTCCTCTACCCCTACCGCGCCCGCGACCCGATCGAGGTTCCTGGCTCGTCGCCCAGGGTGGTCGAATTCAGCGACACCGACCAGGCTCACTCCTGGCTGGAAGCCGAACTGAACAACCTGGTCCTTGTCGCCCACCATGCCACCAGCCACGGATGGGCCAAACACGCCGCCCTACTCGCACACGTACTCAGCCGTCACCTGGACCTGTGGGGACACTGGACCGAGGGGGCCACCCTCCATGAGCGGGCGATGGTGACCTGGCACGAGCTGGATGACCGTCCAGGCCTGGCTTGTGCCATGACCGACCTCAGCGTGGCCAGGTGGCAGACCGGCCAATACGACGAGGCGCTTCATCTGGCAACCGAGGCGTTAGAGATCCAACGAGCTGCAGCAGACCAGAAGGCGGTCAGCTACTTACTCGACCACATTGGCCTAGTGCACTGGCGTCGCTCCGAGTTCGACGTCGCCTTCGGCTACTTCAATCAGGCTTTATCACTGCGCAGAACGATTGGGGACCGTCATGGCCAGGCAGACAGCCTCAACCACATCGCTTTCATCCACAGTCACCGAGGAAACCATCTCTGGGCCGCCGAATGTCTGTGGGAAGCGTTCGGCATGTGTCAGGAGGATGCTGACCTGCGTGGCCAGCAGGTCACGATGAACAACATTGGCGACGTCGAGATAAGTCTCGGTCACTATGATAAAGCGCTACGCCACTACCAGCAGGCGGCTTCCTTCGACCCGCACATGGGCCCGCAGAGCGAGGCAATCTGGCTCAACAACGTTGCCAACGCCTACCAGGGTATGGGGCGTTACACAGACGCCCTTGAATTCTACCGAAAATCCTTCAAGGGGTACCAGAGAATCGGCGACCGAGGGCACGAAGCCGGCGTCCTAAACGACATCGGAAGTTGTTATATGCGGATGGGAAGAAGCCGGGAGGCACTCATCCATCACCAGAAGGCCGCGAACATATCGATCGAGATATCAGATCACTATCAGGAAATTGTTTCCCTTCGGAGCATCGGCACAATATACCGGAGCACAAAAAAGCATGAAATCGCCCTAAGATTCTTCAAGAAAGCTCTCGATCTGACTCGTAGCATCGGCGACATTCATCAGGAAGCAAGAATCCTCGATGAGATGGGATCCGCACTCACCCGCGCGAGAGAGACGAAACAGGCAGAGTGAAGCCAGTAACATATCCCCACGTCTACAAAGGCATCTAGATTCATCGAAGCAGGGCCACCCGGAACCCCATTCGGCAATCATAGAGACCCACTCGGCCGCACCAGCCGTAACCGGCACTCAGACCCACCGGGCAGACCAGATCAGCCTTGAAGCAAGCGGACCTCCCCTGTATCGTTCCAGTCGAGCCATAGCAGACCCAAAATCGGTCAGTTGGACATGAACCCTTCGCCTTGTGCAGATAACACTCTCCACAGAAAGCATCGAGTACGATAGGAACGCGGCAACAGAAGCCGACAGCTATCCCTCGATGTAAAGGACACCGGGTTCACCATGCCCTTTTCTGTCACTTTGTTGATGGCCGTCAAAGACGTCTTCATGACCTACATCATGAATAATTTCGATCTTGCCGCTCTCATTATACAGAGCCTTTCTTAAACAGCGGAAAGCGCGATCCGCAGATAGAGCAATGGGCGCGGCCACGGACGCGCACAGGCCTGTGCAAGCGTCAGAGCCTCATCCTGGAAGAACCGGTCGAGGGACCGTCAGCAAGGAAATGGCCGATCAACCTTGTAAGTTCTACCGGGTAGACCGTCTGGTCGGTGGCATTCAGATCCTCCAGCGTCCACCATTTCCAAGCCAGGATGCCGTCGGTCTGCGTGGCGCGGGCAGGGTCGACATGGTCGGCTGAGAGGCGGACGACGAAGTAGCGCTCGACCTGCCGAACGGTCTCTCCCTGAACCAGGTGCTCCTTGCTGCGGGTGGCGATCTGTGAGCCAAGCTCCACATCTGCGACGCCGAGTTCCTCGCCGAGTTCCCTGCGAACGGCAGCCTGATAGTCCTCTCCCGGGTCGAGCGCTCCTCCGGGGGTCGCCCAGAAAACCTTGCCGCCCTCGTCGTAGCGGAGCAGCAGGACACGGTCGTTCTCGTCCAGGACGACGGCGCGGGCGGCCTCTCGGATTCTCGGAGTGCTCATCTCTCCATCCTCCTTCAGAGCTTCTCCACCAGGTATTCGCCCAGGCACAAGGCGTCCAGGTCGCTCGCCTGGAATGTCGCGAGCGCGTCGGCCGGGGTCTCCACGATCGGTTCACGGTCGTTGAAGCTGGTGTTCAGCACGACGGGCACGCCGGTGAGTGCCCCGAAGCGTTCGATGAGCGCGGCGAAACGTGGAGAGGCCGCAGGGTCGACGGTCTGAACGCGGGCGGTTCCGTCAACATGAACCACACCGGGGATCCGGCTCCTGGCGCCGTAGCGGACGGCGGGTGCGAGCAGCATGAACGGGGACGGACCGTCCAGGTCGAACCAACGGGAGGCGTCGGCGGTGAGAACGGCGGGGGCGAACGGCCGGAAGGGTTCGCGATGCTTGATCCGATCGTTCAGCGCGTCCCTGCCCGCGATGCCGCGTGGGTCGGCCAGAATCGAGCGGTTGCCCAGCGCCCGAGGACCGAGTTCGCTACCGCCCTGGAACCAGCCGACCAGACGTCCGTCGGCGAGCATCTGCGCGGCGCAGGTGGCGATGTCGCTCTCCCGGCGCCAGGTGAAGGGGACGAAGCGGCGCTCGACAAGCCCTGAGCGAGGATCACGGTTCAGCGCGAGCTCGATCTCCTCGCCGGAGTAGAAACGGCCGAAGGAATCCACAGTCAATGAGCGGCGAGGTAGTTCGCCGGTGAGCTGGTGCAGGCCGTACAGGGCGTTGCCAAGAGCTTGGCCACGGTCAGAGGCCGGGGGCGGGACGAACAGGCCGCTCACCTCGGGCAGGCGGCGAATCCTGTCGTTGGCGACGCAGTTGAGCGCGACTCCACCGGCCATGCACACCTCACTCACCCCGGTGACCGAGATGACAGCCTGGATGAGCGCGCACAGTACCTGCTCCACCTGGTCCTGGAGGTAGGCCGCGGCGTCGATGCCACGCGGGTGGTCACCCCGGCTGCCGGGCGGACCGAAGTCGAAACCGGTCGTCGCGGCGAGTGCGGCCACGCCTCGGGCATGCGTGCTCTCCAGCCGTCCGTAGACGCGGGTGTCGTGGAGGTCGAACAGCGGCGCGAGGTAGGCGGTCGGGTCGCCGTAGGCGGCCAGAGCCATGGTCTTTCCTGCCTCCTGAGGGTGCCAGCCGAGATGCTCGGTGAAGGCCTCGTAGGCAGCGCCGATCCCACCGTGGCGGCCCCGGTTGGAGTCGTTGCCGCCGAGTCGCTCGATGCCGTCCGGGCCTGCCAGGTAGAAGGTCTCGGTATCGGCGTGGTTGCCGGCGCCGTCAGCGATCAGCACGGTGGCCACGTCGTACGGACCCAGGCAGTAGGCGGTGTAGGCGTGGGAGAGGTGGTGGTCGAGAACGCGGATTCGCTCCTCCTCGACGCCGAGGTGTGCCAGCCCGGTATCGGACGGGACGGCCGGAGTACGGCCGACGTTGCTGATCACGACCAGATCGATGTCGTCGAGACGTAGTCCGGCGGCGCGCAGACAGTACAACAAAGTTGCCTGCCAGCCGGGACTGTAGCGGGTGCGGTTGAGGCGCTCCTCGCCGATCGCGATCATCACATCGGGGGTGACCAGAGCGGTGCCGCCATCGTGCCCGAGGTTGATGCCCACCGCGCACGGTGTCTTCCTGCTCATGAGCCTGTCTCCGTGAACTGGCTGGACCCGAGGGGATTCCAGACGAAGGTGTGGTCGCCGACCTGGTGCAGGGCGGCGAGCTGGAACATCTGCATCAGCCCGCCCCTGTAGGCGAAGGCCGTGGTGACAGGGCTACCGAGAACAGCGGCTCCACCTGCGGCGTTGTAGGCGATGGCGAAGGCGTCGGCGATGAGCGGGCGGGAACTTACCGACCACCCCTCCGACGAAACCCCGGACAAGGCCAGCTCGACGGCCACCATCTCCTGGATGGCCCCTGGGGTGAGTGAACTGGTGTCGATGATCAGTGGCGGTCGAGGGCAGAGTTCGGGCGCGTGTTCGCGGTAGAACAGGTCCATCCGCTCCAGCAGCTCCGGTTCGTACCACTGTTGCCAGCGTGGATGGGAGACGCGTCCACCGCGACGGTTCAGGCTGTCGGTCACCCCGACCTGGAGAATCACCGTGCGCATGTCGGCGGGCAGCACCGGTGCGATGTGCTGTCGGTGGTAGTCCAGGGCCTTGGCGTAGGGGAACGCGTCGGGATGACGGGTGGCGAAGCAGTAGGCCAACACGCCGAGGTGGTTGCGATCCAGCAGTACGGCTTCGACGTCGTGTTCCTCAGCACAGGCCGACAGGGCGGCGGAGCGTAGTCGTTCCGATCGCAGATACCACAGGGTGTGAGCCGCGGTGCCCGGGTGGACGGGAGCCTTCGTACCGCTGACGAGTTTGACGTTGGGTTCGGAGAAGAACACGCACCGGTCGCCGAGCCTCGGGACGAGAGCGGCGAGCAGGCTGGTTTTGCCCGCACCGGGTGGTCCTTCGAAGGCCAATGTCAGAGGCATCGGGTTTGGTCTCCTTCGGTGGCGGGGATGTCGATCCACGCTCCGTCGGCCTGAGCTGAGATCGCCGCAGCTTGAGCCAGGGCCAGGGTGCGAAGGTGATCACCGGCGTGGTGGGGTGGGAGCCGGTCCTCGGCGAGAGCCTCCGCGAACGCGGTGTAGGCGGTCAGGATCCCGTCGGGCACCCATTCGCCGGGAGGCGTGCGCGAGATGGTCTTCCCCGAGGCGGTGTGCAGGGTCGCGGTGGTGTAGGTGAGATGGGCGTCGGCTCTGGTGCCGTTGACGAACCAGTTGCTCGCCCACGCCGCCGCCGAACGGGTCGCGTCGTACAAAGCCAGAGAAGCGACCAGCGGTGGCTCGTCGAACCGCAGCATGACCGTGTAGGCCAGTGGGCAGAGCGCGCTCTGCCCTGGGACACGGGCGGTGCGAGCGGTGACGGCGACCGGGTCGCGCCCTGTGTGCCACCGGACCAGATCCAGGTAGTGAAGGCCGTGATCGACGAACAGGTAGTCGGGGTGATCGGTGTACCAGCTGCGTTCGTCCTCGCCGAAGTGGTGCACGTGGGCCAGGTGCACGATCTCCCCAAGGCGACCGTCCGTGATCCACTCGGTGAGCACCCGTTGGGGCGGTGCCCAGCGCAGATTGTGATTGACCGCGATCGGCACCCCTGCGATCGCCGCCTGCTCAACGATCGTGGTGGCTTCCTCCAGGGTGTAGGCCAGAGGTTTCTGGACCAGGAGCGGCTTGCCGTACGGCAGCAGCGAGGCGATCAGTTCTGTGCGGCCGGTCGGCGGAGTCGTGATGTCGATGAGATCGACGTCCGGGTCGGCGGCCAGCTCGGTCGCGCTCGCGTGGACGCGCGGCGGAGTACCCGGCCAGGTGGCGGCCAGAGCACGGGCTGATGTTCCGGTGCTGCTGCATATGGCGACCAGGGGGACGTCACCGGCGGCGTAGGCGGGCAGGTGACCGGTGCGGGCGATCCGGCCCGCACCGATCAGACCCACCCGCGGCTGTGTCCCGAGCCTCTGTCGTGTCATACGATGAGCCGCCTCTCTACACAATTCGAAACGGAGGCGAGCACGGCCAGCTCCAGGGCGAGCCGCTCGACCCGCTCCGCCAGCTCGGCGCTGTCCGTCCGCTGCCAAGAAGGCTCGGCTCCGAGGACGGGAAGACCGTGAGCGCGGCGCAGGCGGACGTCGATGCCACCCCACATCGAGGCGAACACCCGGTGCGCCTGCCGTTCTCCACTCCCTGACAGCCCCGCCAGGTACGGCGGGGCGAACGTGAGGGTCTCCGTCCGGTCTCCGACGTCGAGGTAGATCTCGTCGCGGTAGATCCCGGCCGATGCACCGGTGATGATCATGGTGAACACGGCGCCACCCCCATGGATGAGGGCGTGGAGCGTCCCCACCCCGGGGGTGGTGACGCAGGCGAGTGCCGTGAGCTTGGGACAGATCACCGTCAGAGCGGTGAGCTGGTGATACCCCTGCCACAGCAGTACCTGCAGGACTCGGGCCCGGTGCCCGTCCAGTCCGGACGGCAGGAGCGGCGCCGGATCGGCGTCGAAGGTGTACGGCGTGAAGCCGGCCGGGAGGAAGTCTGCTCTGGTGGTCTGATCGGCTCCGTCGGCCTTGATGAGCACGCCACCGTTGATCTTCCCTGCCGAAATCGTCTCCAGCAGCGTGTGCAGAGACGGGTCGTAGGCCCGCATCGCGCCTACCTCCAGCAGCAGTCCCGCCTGAAGTGCTCGGCGACGCAGCTCTTCGGTACGTGTGACGTCCAAGCTGAGGGGCTTCTCGGTGAAGACGTGTTTCCCCTGCTTCAGGGCCAGCTCGACCAACGGTTCGTGCACGCCGGTCAGAACCAGAAGCATGTCGGCCTCGTCCAGCACTTCGGTCGCGTCGGCGGCGAAGTGCGGTACGGCGAAGCGACGTGCCGCCTCCCAGGCCCGGCTCACCTCACGGTCGGCGACGGCCACCACCTCGAACGCCGGATGGGCGGTGAGGAGCGGCAGGTGTATCCCGAACGCCGCTCCACCACATCCCACGATCGCCAGCTTCCATCTCCGGCTCTCACCGGTTCTCGTACTCACGCGGTGTCCACGATCGCTCGGGCCGTCACGTAGGCGCGGGTGGCGATCTCGCTTTCTGGCAGCAGCCGCAACTCGGGGTTGAACAGCTCGACCGACAGCGGCCCGCCGTACTCCGTGGCTGCGAGCGCCTCGGTGAACGTCGTCCAGTCCAGGGCTCCCTCACCGGGGAACAGCCGCATCTCGTCGGTCCACCGGTCCGGCGACAGACCGGCCGGAACGTCGGCGATCTGTACATGCTCGATGCGCAACGGCGCCAGTCCGGTCAGGTGTCCGGGGTCGGCGCCGGTGGCGGCCCAGTGGAAGGAGTCCACGCACACACCCACGTCGTCGCGGCCGACGCGCTCCAGGAGTTCGGCCAGGTGGGGCAGGGTGGCGGCGACCTCGTGCGGCCCTTCCAGGCAGGGGTCCAGACCGGCGCGAACTCCGACGGCCTCGACGGCCAGCCGTACTCCGTAGTGGGCGGCCACCTCGGCCAGACCTCGCAGCCGCTTCACCGCGATCGCGCCAGCTGACTGCGGATCGTCGCCGGTGCGCGGGTTGAGCAGTACGGTGGCGACCCGGCAGCCGATCGTCTGGAACGCGGCGAGCCGTTCGGGCAGGTCGGCCAGTGTCGCGACGTAGGCGTCATCGGTGAGCAGCAGTGGGGCGGGCAGTACCGGTCCGGCGGGGATGATGCCGCTGGCTGCCGCCACGCTCAGGCCGAGTTCGCTCAGAAGCGTGGCGACCTTCTCCGGCCCGTAGGCGACGACCCGCTGGATCGACAGTTCCACGGTGTGGAAGGAGGTCACCGCGGCCAGGCACAGGAAGTCCTCCAGGTCCAGTCCGGTGACGGTGGCCGGGTTCAGGCAGGGCTCCAGTGGAGGTCGGGTGGGACGAGAAGTCATGGGTTCGCTCTTTCACGCGGTGGGGAGCGCGCCGTCCAGCAGCGCGGTACGGATGTCGTCCAGGTCGCCCATCACGGCCGTCACCGTCTTGCGGGTCAGGTCCGGATCGATGCGTTCGTCACCGGAGGCCTGCACCAGGACCTGCCAGGGGTCCTCAAGGTCACGCCCCGACTGGGAGACCAGGGCAACCGCGTACGTTCTGCCGGTCTCCTCGTGCAGTTTCGCCGCGACCCGCTGTGCGGCCAGGTTGTAGAGCTTGCCGACGTGGTAGACGGAGTTCTTGCCCGAGACGCCCTCCATGGACATCGGGCGCAACATCGAGATCAGTCCATTGGCGCGGTTGCCACGGCCGACCACGCCCTCGTCTCCCGACTCGATCGAGGAGCCGATCGCGGTGAGGTACAGCTCGCGGCGAGTGTCGTCGTCCCGGGTGTTGACGGCCACGTGCACCTGGTGGTCGGGGGCCAGTTCTGCGGCGAGGTCGGTGATCAGCTCTCTGGCCTGGTTCCGGTGGGCGACGTAGGTGTCCAGGTCAGGGGTGTGCGCGGCAATCTGCGGGACGCACGCGGTGATGTTCAGCCGTACTCCGGTGCGTACGATCATGAGCTTGACGTCCGTCCCGAACTGCGGGTGCCCGGTGGTGAACTCCGCGGACGTCAGCAGGGGCTCGATGGTCAACGCGAGTTGTTCGGCCAGACCGAGCGGGGCGTACCCGACACCTGCGGAGGTGTCGTTGGCGAACATCCGCTTCAGCTCGGGAAGGTCCTCCAGGCCGCGCGGCGCGAACCAGAACCGGCGTCCCGCCTGCTGGTCGTCGGTCGGCCCGGTGACGGCCCCGGGGCTGGACGCCTGTGACATGCGGGAGCGGATGACCAGATCGGTCTCCGCGTTCAACAGCGGCAGGGCGCGACCGAGGAATTCCGTCGTGGCGGTGGTGATGATCTCTTCGACCGGGATGATGTGGTCGCCGAGGGCGGGGGTGAGCCGTCCGTTGACCAGGGCGACGATCGGCTCGGTGAGGCGCCCGTGCCCGAAGCCGACCTCGGCCGCTCCGCCGAGCAAGGCGGTCTTGTCGGTGTTGTGGTGCAGGATCGCACCGAAGTGCTCCAGACAGTAGGCGCTGTAGTGCCGGGAGACCGCCTCGGCGACACCGTCGGCGAGTGTGTCAGGGTGTCCGGCCCCCTTACGTTCGACGAGCTCCATGTTGAGCTGGTCGGCACCGGTCAGACCGGTCGCGGTGACGAGATTCATGACGTCAGCACTCCTTGGATCGGTGGAGAAGACGAATACGTTCGGCGTGGTAGGCGCCGATGCGGACCAGGTCCCGCATACCGCGCACCGCGCTCGCGCGGTCGAGGAACCCCCACCCCATGACGAGGGCTTCGAAAGCCAGGGCCAGGGCCTGCCTGTCCGCTTGGATCGCTGCGAGGTGCACGCGCACGCTGGAGTGCATCCGCGCCACGCAGACGCCGTGGCAGATCCCCTGGATGAGGAACCAGCGGGCGGTGGTCTGTTCACGGCCGACGGGATGAGTGACGACGGCAGCCGGCTCGATCACCACCTTCAGGCCTTGCTGGGCGGCGCGGTCGACCCATTCCAGGTCCTCGCAGTCCAGCGGCAGTCGGCCGCGTCGTCCCAGGTCGGTCCGGAAGGGCCCGACCTGCAACGCGGCCGCGCGTTCGACGAGCATGTTGGCCGTGGTGATCCAGTACGGCCAGCCGTGTCCGGTGCGCTGCTGTGGCCACTCCGGCGGACCGTGGCACTCACGCAACGGCAGAGCGGCGGCGTCCCGCAGCGGCACGACGCTCCCTTCGGGATAGACGGTTTCCGTACGGCCGCCCACGATCGAGGCTCCTTCCTCCTCGGCCGCGTCGACCAGGATGGTGAGCCAGTAAAGGTCTGGGATGACGTCGGGATCGGTGAACGCGACGAAGCGTCCCCGCGCGGTGAGGATGCCCCGGTTGCGTCCCCGGCTGAGTCCGGCCCGTGGCTCCCTGACCACTCGCACGGGGAAGGGCCAGCTGCCGGAGGCGGCGAGGTCCACCGAGCCTTGCCGCCAGAGCGGGTCGTTGTCGACCAGCACGACCTCCAGCCGTTCGAGGGGAAATCTCTGCTCGGCGAGCGCGGCCAGGAAACCCCGCACTCGGAGCGCGTTCCCCCGAACTGAGGTCACCAGCGACACCAGGGGCTGCCGCTCACGCATCGTCGTCCCGCCCTTCACCATCTGTTCGAACCCGGTGAACGCCATGAGAGCAAGCACGCTCGGTACCTGGCTATGAACAAGGTGTTGCCCGGCTGTTGCCGATGGCCCCGGAGGAAGACGTTCAGCGAGTACGGTGAACGAGCAGGGACCAGCCGTGGTGGGTCGTGGTGAGGAGCCGCGCAATGGGAAGTGAGTCCTACCGGCACCCGCTGGCCGCACTTCGTGCCCAGCTGAGCCTGTCCGCCAGCGAGTACCTGACTCTGCTCGATCGGCGACATCGCGAACTCGGCTACGGGGCCATGGCCACTCGCAGAGAGAAGGTCGCCCGCTGGGAATCAGGAGTGTGCGCGCCCGAACCGACCGCCCAACTGGCCATCGCCAGCCTGCACGGCATCGCCGAACAGGCTGTACACGAACTCGGTTGGCCTGACTGGCTTCTGCTCACCTTTCCCGACGATCGAACAGCCCTTGGCGCCCCCTGGACCCGGGAAGGTACCGTGGCTTCAATGGCCGCTTCCAGGCGGGGAGGATCCGTGGACCGTCGAGGATTCCTGATAGCCACCGGAGCGACGCTGGGTGGCATCGTCACGCAGTGGAGCGAGTCGTTCGACCAGCTGCCCACCGCCCCAACCGGGCGGCGAACCCTCACCGGCGACATGGTCACCCGCCTGGAACAACGCCTCGACGACCTACGTCACCTCGACGACGTTCTTGGTGGCGGCGAACTCCGCCAGATCGCCACCGCGGAGTTCCAGCTGATCAGTTCCTTGGCCGACAGGGCGGCCTACACCTCCCAGACGGGGCGCCGTCTGTTCACGACCGTCTCGGAGGCCGCCCGTATCTGCGGCTGGCAATATTTCGACGCAGGCCGGCAGGCCGCGGCGCAGAAGTACTTCATCACCGCGTTGCGGGCTTCGGCCACCGCCGGAGACCCGGAGGCCGGTGCGCACGTCCTGTCCTTCATGGCGATTCAGACCTACTCCGTCGGCAACCCGCAGGACGCCGTCGGCCTCGTCCAGGCCGCCCAGAACCAGACCGGGCAGCGCCGTACCACTGCCCGGGTCCGCTCGATGCTCCACGCCCGGGCGGCCCGTGCCCTGTCCAAGACCCCTCATGGCCGCAACGCCTGCACCCACGAGTTGTCCCTGGCCCGCGAGACCTTCGCACGCGGGGCGCACGACGACGATCCGCCGTGGATCTACTGGATGACCGAGGGCGAGATCGAGATGCTCGCCGGATCGTGCGCCCTCGACCTGGGCGACCCCCGGCAGGCGTTGCGGTTCTTCGAGGCCGCCCGCGCCGCGGAGTACTCCGCCGACGGCTACGTCCGGGACAACGCCCTCTACCTCACCCGCGCCGCCGAAGCCCACCTCGCCCTCGGCGAGATCGAAGAGGCTTGTACAGCTGCGCGGCAGGCCTTCGAGCAGAGCAGCGGCGTGGACTCGACCCGTCCCTCCGGAGCGATCACCGACCTCCGCAAACGCCTGAAGCCACACCGTTCCACACCCGTCGTCCGGGATTTCCTCGAACTCACGGCGTGACCACACCCGGCTGTGCGACCTGCCCGATTGAGGTCTCTGTGGGCGGAGGTCAGGTGATGTACGGCGGGAGCAGGCGTTCGGCGGTCGCGCTCACTTCGGCGATTTCCGCCGCGCTCAGTGTCGCCGGTTGCCTGGTGATCCAGCCACGCACCTGAGAGGCGCGCAGCAGCGGCACGCCGGACGCCTTCGCCACCCGCAGCAACGGCATGTCGGCTCCGTGGACGGCCACTACGGGGACGACGATGACGCGACGCCCAAGTTCCCGGGTAAGGGTGTCGGCCACCCGCCCCGCCTCGTAGAGCACGGGCCTGACGATCTGCCCGCCGGAGGCGCCGCCGACCCTGACCGACCGTCCGCGCCGGACCAGCCGCTTTCCTCGGTGCCAGTTCTTGGTGTCCACCACGAAGACGCCCGTCTTCCCGATCACCAGATGGTCAACGTTGGCCCGGCCGCTGGGCAGGGCCCGGTCGTGGAGCACGGTGTATCCGTGCCGCCCCAGAGGACGCAGCATCCTGGCGGTACGCCGTTCGCCGATCGCCCCTTTGCGCCAGGTTCGTACGGCCTCGTGCCGACGCCAGCGGTACGCCGTGTCGGCGGTCCCGACCACAACGGCGACCAGCAGGGCCGTCGGCCAGTTCCACAGCCACCACACCGCGATCGCGCTCACCAGCACGAGCCCCGCCCGCAGCGCCAGCCGCCGGGTCCGCCCCTCAGCGAACTTCGCCCGGTACTGCGCATGCGCCGAGGCGCCCGCACCAGCCGTACTGGATGGGCGAAAGAACATGAAACAACCTCCGGGGGAAGAACATCAATGCATACCCCAGAAATGTATAACGATCATCAACAATAGAAGAATACGGTTTTCGGTGCGCCCATATTCATATATCCGAAAATCAAATCCCAATGTCTGACGTCTGATGCCTTTTCCCAGAAGAGGGTCGTTGTTCGAGTCGCAGGAACATCGGTTGCAACGGGCCTCCGAGGGTCTTCAACGCGACGTTCCCGACGTTCCGTCGGCGATCGACGGTCCATCCAGCTCGTCATCACCGCCTACGAAGCTGGGCTGGTACGGCCCGGCTGGAGGGTTTGACGGCATCCGTCGGGGACACTCCCCGAGCGCATCGCCGGACGCGGGACCGGGATGCTCTACGCCCTACTAGGAAAAACCGGTTTTCCGTCTGAACCGGCTTCAATACACTCGCCACGAACGGCGCACCGGGCGTTGTGACGAGAGAGGGGCCAGTCGTGCGACACAGCACCGCTGCGATCGTCCCCCCGTCACGACACGAGGTGATCCTGGTGTCTTCGTCGTCCCGGTGTCCGCTGCGCGGCTGACACCGGATGACCTCCTGACGACCATCTGATCCCTGTCCGGCGCCGAAGTCGCCGGCCGGGTCTCTCCCGATGCGGTCACCCCGCACGAGGACTCTCCATGGCCCGGTCCCGGGCCGTTTCGTCAGGCGATCGCGCTGTCCTGTCCGGACCCCGAGAAGGGCCGTAGGCCGTGCGTACCGACCAGTTGAACAACGTCCGCAACCTGGGCATCCTCGCCCACGTCGACGCCGGGAAGACCACCGTCACCGAACGGATCCTGTACGTCACCGGCACCACCCACAAACGTGGCGAGGTGCACGACGGGACGACCGTCACCGACTTCGACCCCCAGGAGCGCGATCGCGGGATCACCATCTTCGCCGCGGCGGTGAGCTGCGTCTGGGACGGTCACCGGATCAACCTGCTCGACACCCCGGGCCACGTCGACTTCTCCGACGAGGTGGAGCGCTCGCTGCGGGTGCTCGACGGCGCGATCGCGGTCTTCGACGGCGTCGCGGGAGTCGAACCGCAGAGCGAGGCGGTGTGGCGGCGGGCCGACCGGCACGGGGTGCCGCGGATCGCCTTCGTCAACAAGCTGGACCGCGCCGGGGCCGACCTCGACACGGCCGTCGAGTCGATCCGCGCCCGGCTGCACGGGACCCCGCTGGTGGTCCAGCTGCCGATCGGGCGGGAGGACACCTTCACCGGGGTGGTGGACCTGCCGCGGATGCGGGCGTTGCTCTGGGACGACGACGGCGCGTTCACGGAGGGTCCGGTGCCGGAACCCCTGCTGGAGGAGGCGCTCCGGCGTCGCCGGCTGCTGGAGGAGACGGTGGCCGAACTGCATCCCGTGGCGCTGGAGGAGTTCTGCGCGGAGTCGGCGGTCTCCGCGCGGACCCTCACCACCGTGCTGCGCGACCTGACCCGTACCGGTGAGGGCGTCGTGGTGGTGTGCGGATCGGCCTACCGCGACCGGGGGATCGAGCCGCTGCTGGACGCCGCCGTGGCCTACCTGCCCTCCCCGCTGGACGTGCCCGCGGTACGCGGCGTCCAGGACGGCTCGCCGCAGGAGCGCGCCGCCGACCCGGCGGCGCCGTTCTCCGCTCTGGTGTTCAAGGTGAACGCGACCGCCACCGGGCGGCTGACGTATGTGCGTGTGTACTCGGGAACGGTACGGAAGGGGGACACGGTGCTGGACGCGGGAACGGGACGCACCGAGCGGATCGGCCGGATCCTGCGGGTGCGGGCCGACCGGCACACCGAGGTGGACCGGGCGGTGGCCGGGGACATCGTCGCGGTGGTCGGGTTGAAGACGTCCCGCACCGGGACCACCCTGTGCGCGCCCTCGGCTCCGTTGCTCCTCGAACCGCCGGCCGCGACCGACCCGGTGGTCTCCGTCGCGGTCGAGGCGCGCGGGGGCGGCGACGCCGACCGGTTGGCGACGGCTCTGGCGCGGCTGGTCGAGGAGGATCCCTCGCTGACCGTCAGGACCGACGCCGAGACCGGTCAGACGGTGCTCTCCGGGATGGGCGAGCTGCACCTGGAGGTCGCGGTCGAGAAGATCCGTCGCGCCAACGGGCTGGAGGTCGGTGTGGGCCGGCCGCAGGTCGCCCACCGGGAGACGGTCGCCTCGGGGGTGTCCGGGCTGCTGTACCGGCACGTCAAGCAGGACGGGGGCGCCGGTCAGTTCGCCCACGTCGTCCTCGACGTGGGTCCCCTGGAGGCCGGTTTCGAGTTCCACTCGACCGTCACCGGTGGACGGGTTCCCCGGGAGTACGTCCGGGCGGTGGAGGCCGGTTGCCGGGACGCCCTGGCAGACGGCCCTCTCGGCGGTCATCCGGTGACGGGTCTGCGGGTCACGCTGACCGACGGGGCCACCCACCCCAAGGACTCCTCCGAGCTCGCGTTCCGGGCGGCCGGGCGGCTCGCGCTGCGGGAGGCCCTGCGCGCCTGCCGGATGGTGCTGCTGGAACCGGTGGTCGAGGTCACGGTCGTCGTGCCCGGTGAAACCGCGGGCGGGGTGCTCGGCGACCTGGCGGCACGGCGTGGCCGGATCCTGGACACGAGCGCGAGGACGGACACGGTGGTGATCACCGCGACCGTTCCGCTGGCCGAGGTGTTCGGATACGCGACCCGGCTGCGCGGCCGGACCCGGGGCCGGGGGACCTTCACCACCCGGACCGCGGGCTACGCCCCGGTGCCGGGCGTGGCCTCCGCCGGGGAACCGTCCCGATAGGACCTGACAACGGCCCCGCCCGCGTCCGCGCGGGTGGGGCCCAGGCGTCCCGTTCGGCGTCGTAACCCGCGTGCGCGGGAGGACCCCGCGGGTGTCCCAGGAGGCCGGGCCGCACGACGCCTCACCCGCGTGCGCGCAGAAGGGCCCTTGGGGGGACGGCTTCCACGTGTGCATACGTTTTGTCGGTGACGATCCCTAATGTCCCGCGCATGACAAGTGCGACGTGGGCGTACGGCTACGCCGCGCCTCCCAAGCCGGTTGAGGGTCGTCCGGAACGGCCGGCCTCCGGCTGCGTCGTGTCGAGCGCGTGGGAGACCGAACCGCCGGGAACGCGCCGCACGCCGACTCGCCGACATGGTTTCTCCGGGTGTGCGCGGACCACCAGGATCGTCGTGGAGGGGGCCCGGTGACCGCCTGGCAGGAGGTACGCGACCTCGTCGTCGCGCGCAGGGTCAAGGCGCTGACGGACCGCGTGGCCGTACTGACCGAGGCCGAGCGGGTCGAAGTGGCTCGTCGGCTGCCGGAGCTCCTGGCGGAGCTGCGGGAGAACGCCGAGCGGAAGACCCGTGAGGACTGGCGGGCCCGCCTCCTGGCCGACTACGGCGCGGAGGACGACTGGCCCTCCTGGTTGCGGTCCTCCGCGCAGACGGCCGCCCGTTCGGCGGGGCGCGACGGGCTCGCCGAGTTCGGGACGCCGCTGCGGATCGTCGGCGCGGGCACGATCTCGGGCCCCGCCGCGGCGGTCGCCTGGCTGGCCCGCCGCGAGTTCGCCCCTCGATGGGCGGCGGCGCCGCCCCCGGCAGAGCTGGTCCGCACGCTGGCCACCCGTCCCGCTGCCTGGCAGGCCGACGTGGCGGTCCGGCTCGCCAGGAAGATTCGTACGGCGGACGACCACGTCATCCCGCTGGCGCTGGCGCTGCTGCGGACGTGTGGCGTCGAGCCGCCCAGGCACGACCCGCTCGTGCTCGCCTGGCTCTCCGCCGGGACGGTTGAGGACGACCCGCTGACGGACACGCTGCTTCCCCGGATCTTCGAGGCGGAGGGAGTGGGCCGCGCCCTGCGAGAGGAGCGGCTGACCCCCGCCCCCACCCTGTGGCTCGCCCGGATCCAGTGGTTCCTCAAGGCCGGGAAGGTCTCACGTGAGGAGTTCCTCGACGGCTGTCTGAGCCGTTTCCTGCGGGGTGGCGACGCCGTTGACCTGCGGTTCTTCGTACGGTTGCACGAACTCCTCGCGCCGGAGCCGCACGAGGCCGCCGCCCGGGCGCGTGACTACCTGCGGCTGTTGCCCACCGCTCCCAGCGCGGTCGCCACGCTGGCGCTCGCTCAGGTCCGCCGTACCGGCCCGCACGACGCGGTCGACGTCGCCGAGGCGATCGACGCGCTGGTCTTCCGGCCCGAGGTGAAGCTGGCCGACGCGGGCCTGCGCTGGCTCGACGAGGAGGTACGGCGGGCGCCCGCGCTGGCCGGGGAGACGGCGTCGGCGCTGGCCACGGCGTTCGCGCACACCTCCTACCAGGTGCAGCGGCGCGCGGCCCGGATCGCCGTCAAGCGCGCCGCCGCGTTCGGGGCCGGGGCCGCGACGATCACCGACGCCGTTCCGTCGCTGCCCACCGACCTCGGCGCGCAGGTGGCGGCGGTTTTCGGTGGCGAGATCGCGGGGGCGGAGACGCCCGAGGCGTTCGCCCCCGCGGCGTTGCCCGTCGTCGAGGAGCCCGGCCCCTTCCCCGCCCCCTCGCTGGACGACCCCCACGGCGGCTGGGTGGAGTGCGAGCGGTGGCTGGCCGCCTTCGTCAGGCAGGCCGGGGGTGACCGTACGGCCCTGCGCGAGCGGCTGGCGGCCTTCTCCCGCCTGGACGACGGGACGGGACCGTGGCTCGACGCCTCCTCCTGGATCACCGCCCTCGCCAGGGAGGTCGTCGCCTCCGGGAGCGACCCCGGGGTGCCGGAGGCCGCACCGGTCGATCCCCTGGCCGGTACGGGCTTCTCGGTGACGCACGCCGCCGCCGACGAGGACGAGTTCCTGCCCAGGGACTGGCGGGATGAGATCTTCCGCCGGGTCGCGGAGCTCGGGATCTTCGCGCAGAGGCTGCTCATGCCTTCGCCGGACCGGGCCGAACCGCGCTTCGGCCTGAGCCTTCTCCCAGCGAAGTACCGTACGCGGAACCGGTTGCCCGACCCCCGGAACGTCTCGGGGCCGCACATGTTCCTGCTGCGCCGGTTCGCTGAGCTGTACGACGCGCTGCGGAAGGGCGCGCTGCCGCCCGTTCTGCTGGCGACGCCCACGTCGATGACCGGGCATCTCGCACCCGACGTGCTGGTCGAACGGCTGGAGGTCTGCGCGGCGGCGGGGGTCGAACCGCTGCCCGCCGACCTGTGGCAGGCGTTGCTGCGGCTGCCGAGGGGGCGCCACGCCGAGGCGGCGGAGCGTGCCGCGCGGGTCGGGTCGCGGGCGGCGGAGGCCGTCGCCGCCTGGTTGGCCGGGGGCGGCCTGCCCGACCCCGAGACGGGCGTGAAGTGGGGATACGTCAGGAACGCGCGTGAGCGCGTCTTCGACGACGACGAGCTGACGCGCTCCCCGAACATCCGGCTGATACCGGTGCTGCGCGCCGAGCCGACCGGGCACGACCTCGTCGACGAACTGCTCGGCGAGCCGTCGCGGTGGTACCGGGAGGGGCACGGCCAGGCCATGGAGTGGTGGCCCGCGATCCTGCCGTCGCACCGGGAGGTCGTCGCCGTCAACTACCTGCCCCACCTGCTCTACCAGTGGGACCGTCCGGGGGTGTACCCGCCGCATCTCGTGGCCCTGACCCAGGCGGACGGCCCCGCCGGGGAGGCGACCGCGCTCGTCCTGGCCTACTTCCTGGCCGCCGAACGCCCGGAGGCCGTACAGGCGTTGCTGCGGATGGCGGCCAGGGGGGATCTGCCCGGTGCGGCGGTCGGCCGTCAGCTGGCGTATCTGATCCGCCGCGCCTGGTTCGAGATCCGTCCGGTGCTGGCCGCCCTCACCGAGGCCGTCCACCAGGGCGCGCACAGGCAGGTCTGGGAGATCCTCAGGACCATGACGCCGATGCTGTTGCCGGGCAAGGGGGAACGGCCGACCGTCGTCCACTCCGAGCTGGTGGCCCTCACCGCCGACGTGGCGTCCTGGACCGGGGCCAAGGGTGAGATCCCGGAGGTCTCGTCCCACGCGGCGCGGGGCGGCAGGAGCCGTTTCGTCCGTGAGTGCACCCGGCTGCGCGACCTGCTGGCCCCCGAGAAGGCCGGGAAGACCGAGAAGGCCGGGCAAGGGGCCGGCTGATGTACGGAGGTCGCGCCCGGCGTCGCCGTCGCCGAGTCGGTCCCGGCCATGCGCCTGGAACGCGTGCGGCGACGCGTCGGGCCTCCTCGCTCCGGCATGCGCTCACCACCGGCCGGATCCGCCGGTTCCGGCCGCCAGAAAGACCGTCAGTGACCCGAGACCTCGTTCGTGTCCTGCTCTCGTACGGCTTCCGCCGGGCCGTACCGTCGGGGCCGGTGGCGTCCGGAGGCCGTGGCCGGCAGGGTGACGGCGGTCAGCGCGGACAGCAGCAGCCAGGGCGCCGTGAAGCCGCCGGTCAGGTCCTTGACCAGGCCGAGGGCGGGCGGCGCCAGGACGACGGCGACCTGGTTGGCGGCCATGGCCGCGCCGAGGACGAAGCCCGTCCTGCCCGGGGGAGCCGCTTCGGCCACGTGGGCGACCCATGGGCCGTACCAGCCGATTCCGAAGAAGCCGAGCCAGACGAACACCAGGCAGGCCGCCACGGGCGAACGCCCCACCGGGGTGGCCAGCGCCGACATCCCCACGGTCACGGCGGCCACGCAGGTCAGGACGCAGGTGTGACGTCCGGATCGGCCTCGGTCGCTCCAGGCCGCCAGGCAGACGCGACCGGCGACCCCCGCACCCTGGACCGCCACCAGGACCAGGGCCGCCGGGCCCGCTTCGAGGGCCGTCACCTCGTGGAGGTACAGCGCGGTCAGGACGCCGATCCCGCTGTGCACCGAGACCAGGCTCATCCCGGAAACAACGGTCCTCACCATGGCCGGTTCGCGGAGCGCCCGTGACCGCGATCCGAGCGAGCCGCCCGGAGGACCGGGGAGGGGCCGCGCGGGCGGCCTGCGGTAGAGGGCCACGAAGGCGACGGCGCCCAGCAGCGCGACGAGCGCACCGGCCGTGAGAGCCGCCCGCAGACCGAGTTCGGCGGCGAGGGCGGGCAGCGTGGCCGCGGCGAGCACACCGCCCAGCGGCAGGCCCGCCTGGCGGATTCCCATCGCCAGCCCCCGCTGGGACGTGTCGAACCAGGACGCCACCGACTTGCTGCCACCGGGCTGGACGGTGCTGTATCCGGCGCCGACGACCAGCAGGACGAGGAGCAGGGACTCATACGTCCGCGTCGTGCCACCCACCCCCAGGCTCACGGCGACGACGCAGGCGCCCACCCCGACGACCCAGCGCTCGTCGTGGCGGTCCAGCAGCTCCCCGGCGACCAGCAGCCCGACCAGGGGGGCCAGTTGCGCCGCCGAGAGCAGCAGGCCGAGCTGGGCCGTGCTCAGGCCGAGGTCGCGTTGCAGGTGGACGCCCATCGCCCCGATGCCCTGCACGAAGAATCCTGAGGCGGCCTGGGTGAAGGTGGCGACGCCGAGGACGACCCACCGGTACCGCTCCCTCACGGGCGCCAGCACAGCGCGGGGTCGGGATGGTCGAAGAAGCCGAGTTCCCGGTAGAGCGGCTCGCCCTCGCGGGAGCCGTACAGGTCGACCCGGACGGCGTCGCTCTCCCTGAACCAGTCGAGCAGGCCCCGCATGATCGCGCGGCTGTGGCCACGTCGGCGATACGCCGGATCGGTGACGACGCCGATCACGTGTCCGATGCGGCCGTTGCGCGAGTGCGGGCCGGGAAACCACTGCTCGACGGTGCCGATGCCGCAGGCGGCGAGGCCTTCGTGGCCGTCCACGACGAGGACGCGCGCGTCGTCCCGCGTCAGTTTCTCCTTCAGGACCGCGGCGAGGGCCGTCCGCCATTCGTCGCCCGCCGACGAGGGGTTGAAGAAGTCTCCGCCGAGGTCCCCGAACAGCAGCGCCCGCAGGCGGACGAGTTCGGCGATGTCGTCCTGGGACGCCTGGCGCACGCCGGTGTGATGTGTCATACGGACAAGGGTGATGTAATGGTCTTATGCACCTCAACCCTTACGGCGGAGACGCCGTGAACCTCGCCGCGGATCTGGCCAACCGGCGCCCGGCGACCGCCGAGGAGCTCGCGGACCGCTGCGAGGCCGCCGGACTCGTACTGGAACATCCGGTCACACCGCAGGACGTGGACCGCGTCCACGCCGTACTCGACGCGTGGGAGAAGGTCGTCGACGCCGACGACGAGCACGAACGCGCCGAACTGGTCAACCGCATGCTGGCCGGGTCCGCCGCCTACCCACGGCTGACCGACCACGCGGGCAGCGGCTGGCACCTGCACTACCGCGACGACCAGCGGTCGCTCGGCGCCGTGCTGTTCGCGCTCATCTCCGTGGGCACCGCGCTGCATCTGGTCGGGCGGGGAATGCACCGGCTCCGGCGGTGCGCCGTGGCCGAGTGCGCCACGGTCTTCGCCGACACCTCCCGTACCGGGCGGCAGCGTTACTGCTCCCAGCGGTGCGCCAACCGTGACGCGGTTCGCCGGCACCGCGCGGGCCGCGCCGCCGAGAGCACCACCGAAGGCACCGTTGGGGGCACAACCGAGGGCGCCGTCCTACGGGAGCCCGTACGCGTCCCCCTCGACCGGCACGCCCAGGACCGGCGGGAGTCCGGTCAGCTTTCCCGGGGTCTGGGCCGCACCGTCCGCCGCTGAAGGTTCTCGGCGAACCTCTCCCACACGGCGGCGTTCTCCATGGCCACCTGGCAGACCAGGCCGACGCAGTACTCCGGGACGACGCCGACCAGCCACTCCGAGGACTGGGCGAGCGCGGCGTTGGCGCTGAGCAGGCGGAGGAGGTGCCGGCCGCGTTCCGCGGACCGGAGGGAGGGGTCCTTCATCAGGATGTTCAGGGGCGACCTCCGGCGCTGGTCGCGCCCGGGTTCGGACGCCGAAGGCCGGCGCGACCCGGGCGGCGTCCTCTCCGGCGCCCGCGGGCGCAGCGCCCTCGGCAGGGGATCCTCCCCGCGTCGCAGCCGGTCGCGGACGTCCCGCACCGTGCCCGGTGAGATCCCCACCTGCTGCGCGATCCTCCGCAGGGAGGCCTGCGGCTCCTTGACGATCAGTTCGGCGGCGCGCATCCGGCCGGCGGAGCCGTCCAGCGGGCGTGTCCGGCCGTCACGCCCCAGCCGGGCCTTCGGCTGCGCGTCCTGCGGGAGTACGGTGCGGCGGATGTCCGCCACCTTCCGCGCGGACAGGCCTGAGATCCTGGCTATCGCCCTGTCCGACCAGTGCGGGTGCGAGCGGAGGATACGGGCCGCCGCCGCGACGCGGTCCCCCGTGGAGAGCGGGAGGCCGTGGGCCGTGTTCTCCTTGACGGCCACCACGAAGGCGTCGTGTTCGTCGCCTTCGAAGAACCGCACACGAATGGTCTCCTCACCGCGTACGACCGCCGCCTGTAGCCGGTGCATCCCGTCGATGACCCGCATGGTCTCCCGGTGCACGATCACCGGAGGCAACGTGTCCTCCGTACCGGAGAGCATGCGTATGTGCTGGGCGTTCTCCCCGAGGCGCCGTGGGGAGTCAGCGGGAAGCAGCGAACCGACGGGGACCGTCTCAACCGCGGAAAGCTCGGGCTGATAGCCCTCTCTCGTGTGGGCGCCGTCTGACGACGACGTCTCTCCGGCCTGAACAGCCAATTCTCTTCTCCCTCGGCGAAGGGTGCCCTTTCTCCGTTCCTGGACCAGGTCGTCCGACACGCCGATCACGCGTTCCGGTGTCGCGCGCTCCGAAAGAAGGAATGCCCCACCACCGCTTTACCGATATCTCGTTTCCGCGGGCGTCACGGCCGATAAATCGCCGACGGCCGCACTCTTCTCATGGAATACCGCCACAGAGGCGCCGACCGGTCGACGGAGACGGCGACCCGGCCCCGTCAGCGGCACACCCCGGAAACCTCCGGCACGACGGGCGGAGGAAGAACACGTTCTGAACGAATATCGACACGACCGTTAACGCCCCGCCCGGAGCCCGTTTCGGCCCGACACGGACCGTTCCCTCTTTCAGCGCCCCAGGGCTGCGAAAGACGACCCCCCACTCCCCGAGACATGAAGACCACACGGGCCGACCGGAACAGATTGACCTGGTAAAACATTCACCCTGTTGATATCGCAAAACAATATGTCACCCTCAAGAGTGACTGTCAACTATTGTCAGACAGGTAATCGCGACCTCTGCCGCTTCGATCCTCCCGTCAACCGCTTATTCACACGGACGGTGGCGACGATGCTCCCGCCCCCTCCGTGAAAGGGACTTCTGTCCCGTTCGCGAATCGACACGACGCCCGGCCGGGAAAATACCGCCCACTCCCCGCCCTGTTGACACCCGAACAATGCCGCACGACCCGAAGAGACCACGGTCGTACGGCACCCACCACCTCCGGAAATGCCGAGAAGTTCTATGCGCTGAGAACGCCTCACATTTCACCGGTCCGACCGTCGTCGAAACCCGGTGAATTCCCCGCGTGGACCCCGGGTCCCAGATCCCCGCTCCGTCCGTGAGACAGCCGGAGCACCCCGTCCGGGCCCTTCGCCGAGGGCCCGGAGAGCGGTCAGGCGGTCAGGCGGGCAGGGCCCGGCGGGCGTAGGCGCGGACGTCGGCGTCCGGGTCGGACAGTACGGCCCGCAGCGCCTCGGTCACCTCCGGCCGCGCGCTCCAGGGGGTCAGCGCGAGGACGACGGCCTTGCGCACGTCGAGATTGGGGTCGGTCGCGGCCTCGGTGAGGAGGGGCACCGCGACCTCGGGGTCGGACGCGCCCAGGCAGCGGACCGCCCCCACCCGCACCTGCCAGGCCGCGTCCCCCAGCCCCCGTACGGCCGCCGCCGTCAGGGGGGAGCCGGTGGCGCCGGACGATTCGAGGGCGGCGGCCCTGACGAGCGGGTCGGGGTCGTCGGCGAGCGTCTCCAGGGCGGCGGACGGTTCGCCGACGGTGCCCAGGCCGACGGCCACCCGGACACGGACCTCCCGGGAGGCGTCTCCGGCCGCCTCGGCCACCAGGCCGGACGCGTCGAGGGAGACCAGGCCGCGGATCGCCTCGATGCGCACCCGGTGGTCGGCGTCCCGGATGCCGGCCGCGAAGACCTCGGCGTCCCCCAGCCGCAGGGCGCGCAGCACGTCCAGCGCGCTCGCCCTGACCACGGCGTCCTGGCTGTCCGTCCGGGCGGTCAGGCCCGCGCCGAGCGCGGCGTCGGCGGGCAGCACCTCGACGAGTTCCCGCAGGCCGTTGGCGGCGGCCCGCCGTACCATGCCGTGGTCGTCGGCCAGGGCGGCGACCAGCGCCTGACCGGCGCCGTCGGGCACGGTCTCGGTGAGCACCGCGATGGCCGCCCGGCGCACCTTGGGGTCGGGGTCGGCGAGGTAGGGGGTGAGCCGTTCGACCGGTGGCTGTTCCTCGGCGAGCCGGTGCAGTTCCAGGATGCGGGGCGAGCGGCCGACGGCGGTCCCGGCCGAGCGGGTCTCCACGGCCGTGCGCACCGGGGCGCTGGTGTGGGCGCCGATGAGCACGGGCTCGGCCTGGACCGGCTGGAACTCCTCGACGGGCACGATGTACGGCTCGACGGGACGCTTGACGAACTCCATGGCGCCGTCGGACCGGCGGCGCAGGTTCAGGTGGAACAGCCAGCCCTCGTCGTCGCGTTCCGGCAGGTCGGCGCGGTCGTGGTAGAGGCCCCAGCGGCTCTCGGTGCGCACCAGGGAGGAACGGGCGGCCATCTCGGCGCAGTCGCGGATGAAGTCCACCTCGACGCAGCGCATCAGTTCGTGCGGGGTGTGCGCGCCCATCGCGGCGATCTCCTGGCGCATCCGCTCGAAGGACTCAAGCGCGATCTCCAGCTTGGCGCCGGTCTTGGGCGGGGCGACGTAGTCGTTGACGAAGCGGCGCAGCTTGTACTCCACCTGCGGCTGCGGCGGCCCCTCGGGGTTGCGCAGCGGCCGGTAGACGAGTTCGTGCGCGGCGGCGACCTGGTCCTCGGGGAGCGTCGCGGGGACCCGGTGGCCGGCGGCGGCGTGCGCCCCGGCGAGGTCGCCGAAGACGAAGGCGCCGATCATGTAGTTGTGCGGGACGCACGCCAGGTCTCCGGCGGCGTACAGGCCGGGGACGGTGGTGGCGCCGTTCTCGTCCACCCAGACGCCGGAGGCGGAGTGGCCGCCGCACAGGCCGATCTCGGAGATGTGCATCTCCACGTCGTGGGTGCGGTAGTCGTGGCCCCGCCCGGCGTGGAAGGTGCCCCGGGTCGGTCGTTCCGTCGAGTGCAGGATGGTCTCCAGGGCCGAGACGCTCTCTTCGGGCAGGTGGGTGAGTTTGAGGTAGATGGGGCCGCGGGCGGAGTCGATCTCGGAGGCGACCTCGGCCATCATCTGCCCCGACCAGTAGTCGGAGTCGACGAACCGGTCGCCCTTCCCGTTCACCTGGTACCCGCCGAACGGGTTGGCCACATACGCGCAGGCGGGGCCGTTGTAGTCCTTGATCAACGGGTTGATCTGGAAGCACTCGATGCCGCTCAGCTCGGCCCCGGCGTGGTAGGCCATGGCGTAGCCGTCCCCGGCGTTGGCCGGGTTCTCGTAGGTGCCGTAGAGGTAGCCGCTGGCGGGCAGGCCGAGCCGCCCGCAGGCGCCGGTGGCCAGGATGACCGCCCCGGCCCGTACGACGACGAACCTCCCGCTGCGGGTGTCGAACCCGGCGACGCCGACCGCCCTGCCACCCTCGGTCAGGACGCGCACCGGCATGACCCGGTTCTCGATCCTGACCCTCTCCCTGATGTCGCGGCGGCGCAGCACCCGGTAGAGGACCTTCTTGACGTCCTTGCCCTCGGGCATGGGCAGCACGTAGCTGCCCGAGCGGTGCACCCGGCGGACGGCGTAGTCGCCGTACTCGTCCTTCTCGAACTTCACGCCGTAGCCTTCGAGCCTGCGGACCATGTCGTGGCCACGGGTCGCGGTCTGGTGGACGGTCCGCTGGTTGACGATGCCGTCGTTGGCCCTGGTGATCTCGGCGACGTAGTCCTCGGGGGTGGCCTTGCCGGGGATGACGGCGTTGTTGACCCCGTCCATGCCCATGGCCAGGGCGCCGCTGTGCCGTACGTGGGCCTTCTCCAGCAGCAGCACCCGGGCGCCGCGCTCGGCCGCGGTGATCGCGGCCATCGTGCCCGCGGTGCCGCCGCCGACGACGAGCACCTCGCACACCAGTTCGAGACGGTCCGTGACCGGGGGAATCTCCACTACAGCTCCTTCAGGATGCGTTCGCGCAGGGCCGCCCTGGGCCCGCCCCGCGTCTCCAGGACGGTCTTGACCCCGGTACGGCCGAGCACCGCGACGCGGTCGGCCAGCAGCAGCGCCTCGTCCACGTCGTGGGTGACGAAGACGACCGTCGCCGAGGTGTCGCGCAGCACGTCCAGCAGCAGGCGTTGCATGTCGGCCCTGGTCTGGGCGTCCAGGGCGCCGAAGGGTTCGTCCATCAGCACCGCGCGCGGCGCGCCGACCAGGGCGCGGGCCAGCTGCACCCGCTGACGCATGCCGCCGGACAGCTCCCTGGGCAGCCGCTGCGCGGCCTCGGCCAGGCCGACCCGTTCGATCCACTCGGTGGCGGCCCGCGCCCGCTCCCGCCGGGGGACTCCCCTGATGGCCAGCGGCAGTTCGACGTTGCGCCGTACGGTGCGCCACGGCAGCAGGCCGTCGTCCTGGAAGACCATGGCACGCTCGGCGCCGGGGCCGGTGACCGGTTCGTCCCCGGCCAGGACACGTCCCTCCCAGGCGGGCAGCAGCCCCGCAAGGGCCCGCAGCAGCGTGGACTTGCCCGAACCCGAGGCCCCGACGACCACCATGACCTCGCCGGGCGCGACGTCGAGGGCGACGTCGCGCAGCACGGCCGTCCCGCCGTAGCCGAACCCGGCCCCGTCGAGCCGGAACGAAAGCCCGGTACGGCCCGCGCCCACGGTGATCCCGCTGGTGAGTGTCACGTCCCGCTCCCTTCCCCACGCGGCAGCCAGCGGGTGACGCGTCTGCCGACCAGTTCGACGACGGATGAGGTCAGCCAGCCCAGGGCGCCGATGGTGACCATCCCGACGATCACCCCGGGGTAGTCGACGATCGTGTAGGCGTGCCAGGTCCGGTAGCCGACCCCGAACTCACCGGAGATCATCTCCGCGGAGATCACGCAGATCCACGCCACCCCCATGCCGACCGAGAGGCCGCCGAAGACGCCGGGCAGGGTGCCGGGCAGCACGACGTTCCACAGCACGTGGCGACGGCTCCCGCCGAGCGTCCTGACCGCGTCCTCCCACAGCGTGGGCAGCGCCCGTACGGCGTGCCGGGTGCTGACCATGACGGGGAAGAAGGCGGCGGTGAAGGTGATGAACACGATGCCCTGCTCGTCGGTGGGGAACAGCAGGATCGCGATGGGCACCAGGGCGATGGCGGGGATGGGCCGTACGGCCTCAAGGAGCGGCAGCAGCACGTCGCCCGCGCGGCGGGAGCGGGCGATCAGCACGCCGACGGTGATCCCGGCGACGGCGGCCAGCGCGAAGCCGGTGAGGATGCGGATGAGGCTCTGCAGCAGGTCGAGGTAGTACAGCCGGGTCGTGAGCTGGGTGGCGAAGCGCGCGGCGACCTCACCGGGTCCCGGCAGCCGGTCGAACCTCAGCCACAGGCGGGCGTCGGTCGCGGTGAGCGCCTGCCAGAGCCCGGCCGCCACCAGCAGGCAGCCGATCCTGGTCGCCCACCGCACGGCCGGGTGGCCCTGGGGACGCCCGCGCCGTACGGCGGGGCGGGTCACCGGGCGGTCCTGGACGCTCTGACGCGCGGGGCCGGTCACCGGGACGCCCTGAGGACGGTCTTGAGGGCGTCGTCGTAGGTGACGGCCTCGGTGCCGGGGTGGGCGTCGCGGTAGGCCCTGGCGCCGTCCTCGGTGGTGAAGGGCAGGAACTCGGCGTTCCTCCCGCCGTCGGGGTCCCTGACCCAGACGGCCCGGTCGGCGAACCAGCGGGTCCCGGTGGCCGTGTCGGGGACGTAGGCGGCCCGGACCTTCGCGGTGCCCGCCCCAGCGATCTGCCGCAGCAGGCAGGTGGGCGTCGCGGCGGGCCGGGTGGTGTCCTGGCCGGACAGCCACAGCTCGGAGGCGGTCGCCGGGTCCTTGACGGGGACGTCGCAGACGGGGTCGGTGCCGGTGATCGCGGCGGGGTTGACGGTCGAGGCGAGGTCGGTCTCGTAGGCCGGGCCGTACGCCCTGCGGAGGTAGGTGTCGTTGACGAACGTCGTGACGTCCACCCCGGAGAAGCCGTCGCCGATGCGTCTGAGGTAGGGCACGTCGTGCTCGTGGGCGGCCCTGAGTCGCGGCTTCAGGGTGGCGTCGAAGGTGGAGATGCCGTTGGGGCCGTTGTAGAGGTAGACGACCTCGGGGGGAAGTCCCGTCTGGCCGGCCACGGTCAGCGCGGCCTGGAGCGGGTGTTCGTGCAGGTAGCGGGTGGCGTCGAGCTGCGCCTTGAGGAAGGCGTCCACGACCTCGGGGTGCTCCTTGGCGTAGGCCTGGCGCAGCACGACGCCGTGGAAGGTCGGCACGTCCAGGGCTGCGCCGTCGTAGAGCAGGCGCGCCTTGTCCTGGAAGACCAGCAGGCCGGGCCAGGCGACGAACTGGGCGTAGCCCTGGACTCCGCCTGACTCCAGCGCCGAGGCGCCGACCGGGGGTTGCTGGTTGACGGTCTCCACGCCGGTCGCCGGGTCGATGCCCGCCTTCTCCAGCGCCTGGACCAGGGTGCCGTGCCCGGCGGAGCCGACGCTCGCGGAGATCTTCCTTCCCTTGAGGTCGGCCAGCGTCCTGGCGGGCGAGTCCTTGGCGACGACGACCATGTTGAGCGCGCCGCGCAGGTTGTAGCCGGTGATGGAGACCAGTTCGGTGCGGGCCGAGGGGGTCTGCTGGGTGCGGGAGGCGTTGATCAGCAACGGGTAGTCGCCCATCGAGCCGATGTCGATCTTCCCGGCCACCATCTTGGCGGTGATCGGGGCGCCGGTGTCGTGGTCCTGCCACTCGACGGTGTAACGGTCGCCGAGCCTCTTCTCCAGGTAGCCGAGCGAGCGCAGCAGCGTCCCGGCGGTCACGGTGTTGATCGTCTTCGACTGGTAGCCGACGACGAGGTGGATCTTCCCGTCCCCGGAGAAGCCGGAGGAGCCGGAGCCGTCGGAGCCACCGGCACCGGCGACCGAGCAGCCGGAGAGCAGGAGCGTCAGGGCGGCCAGCGCCGCCGTACGGAGAGGTCTCATCTGACGGTCAGGTCCTTCAGCGCAGCAGGTAGGGGATGTTGATGGTGACCGCGTCCACGGGACAGCGGGCGGCGCAGGGGCCGCAGTACCAGCACTCGTCGACGTACATGTAGGCCTTGCCGGTCTCGTCGCTGATGGCGAGGGAGTCCAGCGGGCAGGCCTCGACGCAGAGCGTGCAGCCGTCGATGCACAGGGATTCGTCGATGGTCACCGGGACCTCGACGCGCTGGTTGATCAGGGGCATGTGTCCTCCTCCCGGCCGCGGTGCAGGTGGCCGCGCATGGTCAGGCGGTCCCCGCGGAAGCGGACGTACTCCAGGTCGACGGGGCGTCCGTCCGACAGGTGGGTGAGCCGCTCGATCATGAGCAGGGCGGCTCCGCGTGGGGCGTCGAGCACGGCGGCGGTGTGGGCGTCGGCGTTGACGGCCTCCATGGTCAGCTCCGCCGTACCGAGGGGCTGGCCGGTGACGCGTTCGAGCAGCACGAAGATGTCGTTGCCTTCGAGGTCGGCGTCGAACAGCGGTTCGCCGACGTCGCGGACGAGGTAGGTCAGGTCGAGGGAGAGCGGCAGGCCGTTGAGGCTGCGCAGCCGTTCGAGGTAGACGACCTGCTCCCCGGCGGCGAGGCCGAGCCTGCGTCCGACGGCGGCGGGCGGGGCGATGAGGCTCATCGTGCGGACCTCGTTGGTGACCCGGCCGTGCTCGTGGAGGGTCTCGGCGAGGCCGAGGAGCCGGTGCAGGTCGTGGGGGTACTTCTCGGCGGCGACCGTGGTGCCGACGCCGGGGCAGCGTTCGACGAGCCCCTCACCGCGCAGCAGGTCCAGGGCCTCGCGGATGGCGTTGCGCGAGGTCCCGAACTCGCGGGCGAGCGCGGCTTCGAGCGGGAGCCGCCCGGCGCCGTACCCGCCGTGCACGATCTCCCGCCGCAGCAGGTCGGCCACCTGTCTGGCCCGGTCGGCCCTGCTCCGGGACGCCACCGTTGCCGCTCTCACGCGGCCGTCGGACTGTCTCACAGGAAAAGCCTATTAAATGAGTAGGGAAAATGGCATAACGGTCGGATTGCGCCACCCAGGGCACTTCCCCACCTGGACTTTCACCGCCGACCGGGCAAGATCTGCCACGCCCGGGGAAGGTCTCCTGAGAGAAGGGGGGCGGGATGTGCCGTCTGTTCGGGATGACCAGCGCGCCGCAACGGGCCCGCGCCACGTTCTGGCTGCTCGACGCCCCCGACAGCCTCAGCGTCCAGGGGCACCGCGACCCCGACGGCACCGGTCTCGGCTACTTCGAGGAGGACGGCGAGCCGCAGGTGCGCAAGGAGCCCGTCGCCGCCTACGCCGACCGGCGCTTCGCCGAGGAGGCCAGGACCGTGCGCTCGGCCACCTTCGTGGCCCACATCAGGTTCGCCTCGACCGGCGGTCTCGACGTCCGCAACACCCACCCCTTCGAGCAGGACGGACGGCTGTTCGCGCACAACGGGGTCGTCGAGGGCCTCGACCTGCTCGACGAGCACCTCGGCGACGCGCGCTCACTGGTCAAGGGGGAGACCGACTCGGAACGGGTGTTCGCCCTGGTCACCAAGGAGATCAGGGCGAACGGCGGGGACGTGGCCGCCGGGCTCGGCCGGGCCGTGCGGTGGATCGCCGGACACCTGCCGCTGTACGCGCTCAACCTCGTCCTCGCCACCCCCGGCGGGCTGTGGGCGCTGCGCTACCCGGACACCCACGAGTTGTACGTGCTCGAACGCGCCCCCGGCGGCAGGCACGGCGACCGGCACCTCGACCACACGGGAACCGGCGGACGCATCCGGGTGCACTCCGGCGACCTGTCGCGGGCGCCCGCGCTCGTCGTGGCCAGCGAGCGGATGGACGACAACCCCGGCTGGCGGCTGATGGAGCCCGGCGAACTCCTGCACAACGGCCCCGATCTGGGCCTCGTCCGTACGGCGCTGCTGACCGATCCCCCGGCGCACCCGCTGACCCTGGCCGACCTGCGCCCCGACGCCGCCGCCTCCCAGCGCGCCGGGGTCCGCTGACCGGTCAGGGAGCGGTGAAGAGCAGGGAGACGTTCTGGCCGCCGAACCCGAAGGAGTTGCACACCGCCGCGCCGAGGTGCTGCTTGCGGGGCTCACCGCTGACGACCTCAAGCTCGACCTCGGGGTCCTTGCTGTCGAGGTTGAGGGTGGGTGGGATGACGCTGTTGGCGACCGACAGCAGGGTGACGATGGCCTCGACCGCACCGGCCGCGCCGACGAGGTGGCCGAGGCTGGACTTGGGCGCGGTGAGGACGACGTCGTTCCCGAGCGCCCGCTGGATCGCGGCCGCCTCGCCCACGTCTCCCACGACGGTGGACGTCGCGTGGCAGTTGACGTGGTCGACGTCCTCCGGCCGGAGCCCGGCGGAGGAGACGGCCCTGAGGATCGCCTGGGTCTGGCCCGCGCCCGTCGGGTCGGGGCCGGTGATGTGATGGGCGTCCGAGGTGATGCCGAAGCCCGCCAACCGGCCGATCGGGCGGGCGCCCCGCGCGGCCGCGAAGTCCGCCCGCTCCAGGACCATGACACCGGCGCCCTCGCCGAGCACGAAGCCGTCACGGTCGACGTCGAACGGCCGTGAGGCGCGCTCGGGGGCGTCGTTGCGCTTCGACAGCGTGCGAACCTGGGCGAAACCGGCGATGGTCAACGGCGTGATGGCGGCCTCCGTACCACCGGCGATGACGACGTCGGCCTCGCCGGACCGGATGAGCCTGGCGGCGAACGCGAGGGCCTCGGCACCCGACGCGCACGCGGAGACGGGTGTGTACACGCCGGCTCTGGCGCCGTACTCCAGGCTGATCCAGGCGGCCGGGCCGTTCGGCATCAGCATGGGGACGGCGAGCGGGGCGATCCGCTGGGGCCCCTTCTCCTCTATCAGGTCGTCCTGCTCCAGGAGGGTGCCGATGCCCGCGATGCCGGTGCCGACCACCACCGCGAGACGGTCGGGATCGACCTCGGGCATGGCGGCGTCGGCCCAGGCCTGCCGCGCGGCGACGAGTACGGCCTGCTGGCAGCGGTCCATCCGCCGGGCCGTGACGCGGGGCAGCACCTCGTCGGGGGAGACGGCCATCGGGGCGGCGATCCGCACCGGCAGGTCGTCGGCGTGGGCGAAGGGCGCCACGAGGTCGTCGATCCGCCGGATGCCGGAGCGCCCGGCGAGGAGCCCCTCCCACAGTGAGTCGACGTCCCCACCGAGAGGCGTGGTCGCCCCGAGACCGGTGACGACGACGTCCTGAACGCTCATGCTGATCCCCTCGATGTTCCGGCTTGCTCCGGCATAGTTGTATCGCATACAAATACAGCATGCCCACGAGCGACCCTCCCCGGAGCCGGGGCCGCCGCACCCGCGCGCAGCTTCTCGACCAGGCCGTGGCGCTCTTCGCCGAGCACCCCTTCGGCTCGGTGAGCGTGGCCGAGATCGCGGCGGCGGCCGGCGCGCACCCGAACCAGATCACCTACTACTTCGGGTCCAAGGACGCCCTGTTCGTCCACGCGGCGTTCCTGATGCTGCTCCGCGACGCCGAACGGCTGGAGCCGGTCGGGCACCGGCAGCGCACGCCCAGGGCGTTCCGTGAGGCGATGGCCCGCACCGCGCTGGCGCTGCCCGCCGTACCGGTCGCCGTGCAGGCGATGTCGACGACGCGGCTCAGGCCCGAGCTGCGGCCGGTGGCGCAGCACAACCTCACCCTGCTGTTCCGGCTGGCGGAGCGCTATCTCACCGTGGTGCTCGACCGCCACGGCTGGGTCGTCGACCGTCCCGCCGCCGTCGAGGCGCGCACCTTCTGGAGCGCCGTCCTCGGGGCCCGGCTGATCTCGGAGTCCGGTTTCGGCGGTCGCTCAAGCGACATCGACCTCGCCGGGGTTCTGACGGTCCACGAGAAGTAGAAGTCCCACCATTCCCACAAAACCCGATATTTCCGGATTATCGGGAAAAATGACACTCGCCGGAGCGGGTGCCTCGAATCCCCGGACGTGGAAACCCGCACAGGCCCGGCGACACCGCGGAAAGACACCCACCCCGCCCGCCGACCAGGCGAAATCCCCACCACGCCCGGGAAGGCCGCCACAAATCCACGACCGGCCAGGACAGAACGGGAAAAACTCCTTGAATCAGGGTTGGCCACCTGATTCCATTAGCGGCAGATTCCGTACGGGGCCGGCCAAGGAGTGGGAATGGTCCCCAAAAGGCGATCGTGGGCCAGAAGGATCTTCATAGCGGTCTTCTCCCTGGTGTGCGGGTCCGCCGTCCTCATCTCAGTGTTGATCTTCTTCGTCAGGCAGGACCAGGCGGCCGGGTGGGGCGCCGTCCTGGGAGTGCTCACGGCGGCGGCCGGCCTGCTCCTGTCCCAGCTTGAACGCTTCTTCGGGCCTCGGGCCGGTGGCTCCTCGCCGAAGTCCGAGGCGGACGCGCTGCTCAAGGTCGCCGACCAGCTGGCCGTGGCGGTGCGTGAGCAGTGGGAGGCGGAGGCGGCACTGCGCAGGCTCAACGACCCCTGGCCGCTGAACGTCAGCTGGACCAAGGAGGAGGAGCTCACCGACCCCATCTACGCGCTGCCCGCCGCCAGGGCCGGGGACGCGCGGGCTGCCCGTGCCGCCCGTGCCGACGTGCCCCTGGACGGCGACCTCGCCCAGGTCGCCGACTTCTTCGAGAGCCTGCCCGGCGGGCGGCTGGTGATCCTCGGGCCGCTCGGCTCCGGCAAGTCGGTCCTGGCCCTGACCCTCCTGCTCGAACTGCTGGAACGCCGCGTGCCCGGGCGGCCCGTCCCGGTCCTGATCCCGCTGAACAGGTGGAACCCGGCCGAGATCCCGCTGGAGGAGTGGCTGGCCGACCAGCTGGCGACGAACTACCAGCTCGGCTCACCCCGGCACCGGGACGCGCGGGAGCTCGCCAGGCGCCTGTTGCACGACAACCTGGTCCTGCCGATCCTGGACGGCCTGGACGAACTCGCCGAACCCACCCGGCCCCAGGCGATCACCGACGTCAACGGCTGGCTGGGACGGGACCGTCAGATCGTCCTGACGAGCAGGACGAACGAGTACCGCGCCGCCGTACTGGCCGGCGACGCCGTCACCCGTGGGGCGGCCGTCGTGCTGCAGCCCCTCGGCTGCGCGAGGGTCGAGGAGTACCTCAGGGGGGCGACGGCCAGGCCCCGCGTGCGCCGCTGGGACCCGGTGTTCGCCGAGATGCGGGACAACCCCGACGGGCCGGTCGCCACGGCGCTGCGCACGCCGCTCATGGTGACGCTGGCGCGCGCGATCTACGGTGACCGGCCGGGGGACGCGGCGGTCCTGCTCCAGCCGCGTCTCGCCACGGCCGGCCTGGTCGAGGAGCACCTGCTCGGCGAGCTCGTCCGGGCCGCCTACCCCGACGAACGGCGTGGCCCGCAGGCCGGCGACGTCCAGGTCTGGCTGACCTTCCTGGCCCGCAACCTGAGCGGCAGGGACCGGCCGGACATCGCGTGGTGGCACCTGGAGACCGCGGCCCCCGCGGCCGTCGTGCACGCCCCGGCCGCCGTCGTCGGGGCGTGTGTCGTGGGCTTCGTCTTCGGCCCCGTCGCCGCCGTCGTCTTCGCCGTCGCCGTGCTCCTCCTGGCGGGCGACCGCCGTACCGAACGGTGGAGCCTTGAGGGGATCCTGAAGGGGCCGATGAACGCCTGGCTGCGCGGGCTGCGGGAGTCCGGGGCGCGGGGCGGCCTCCTCACCCCCCTCATCGGCCTGAACGAGAAGACGCCCCTCGAACGGAGGCTGGCGCTGGGCGCGGGCCGCGTCCTGGGCATGGTGACGGGGCTGGTCCAGGGGTTCGTGGTCTACCAGACGGGCGGCCTGTACCGGGCGGTCGCCGAGGGGGTCGGCCTCGGCCTCGCGGTCGGCCTCGCCGACGGATACCTGACCATCTCGACCCGGTCCGAGCCGAGCGAGGTCAGGTTCGCCTCCCGCCGGGGAGCCGTGGCGTTCGTCCGCCACGTCGCCATCGGGTGTGTCACCGGCGTCGGGGTCGGGGTGACGGCCTGGGCGATCTCGGCGTCGTGGTTCGGCGTGCTCGTCGGCATCCTGGTCGGCCTCGCGTTCGGGGTGATCGACGGGCTGAACATCTGGCTGGACGTGTCGACCGACGTCACCCTCGCGCTGAGCCCGCGCTCGACCCGGCGCGCCGAACGGCTCGCGGCCCTCGCCCGCAGCCTCACGCTGTTCACCACGATCGGCGTCACCACGGGCATCGCCTACACGTTCGCCTACGGCGTCCGGGCTGCCGTGCTCCCGGCGACGGTCTTCGGGCTCGGGTACGCGCTCGCCGACCACCTCATGGGGCTGACGACGTCGGTGTGGGGCCGCTACGCGGTGGCGAAGGCGTGGCTCGCCCTGCTGGGCAGGGTGCCGTGGCGGTTCATGGACTTCCTGGACGACACCCACCGGCGCGGCCTCCTGCGCCGGGTGGGCGCCGTCTACCAGTTCCGCCATGTGAGGTTCCAGGAGTACCTCCTGACGTGGCACAACTAGAGACGGGTGAGACGGGCCATGACGGCTGACCGGTTACCGGACGGATGGCGACGGCGGACCTGCGACGAGGTGATCCGCGCCTACGCCGGAATCGCCCGGCTTCCCACCTCGCCCGGGGAGAAGCGGGTGGCCGCCGCGCTCGCGGAACGGCTACGCGGCCTCGGTTACCGGGCCGGTGTCGAGCCGGTGCGCGCGACGAGCTCCTACGCGCTGCCGATCGGCCTGCTCAGCGCCGCCGGACTCGCCGCGGGGCTCCTCTCCCGGTACGGCACGCGGCCCTCCCCGCACGGCGGCGGCTCGTACGGCGGCGCGCGGAGGGCTGCGGCCCGCTGGGGCGCCGCGGTGGTCGCGGCGGCGGCGTCGGCGGCCATCGCCGACGACGTCGCGGGAGGCGCCCGCTGGTTCCGCCGGGTGGCGCTCCCCCACCGGCGCGCCCACAACGTCGTGGCGTACGGCGGCGACCCGACGGCGAACCGGACGGTGGTCGTCCTCGCCCACCACGACGCCGCCCCGTCGGGAGTGATCTTCGACCAGCGGGTGCTCCGCTGGGTCGCCCGCCACTTCCCCGCCGTCATCGCCGCCGCCAAGGAGAACCCGCCGACCTGGTGGCCGGTCATCCTGGGACCGGCCCTGGTCGCCGTTGGCGCCGCGAGCGGCGACCGCAGGCTCGGCGGCCTGGGAACGGCGATCACGGCGGCCAACCTGGCGTTCCTTGCCGACATCGGCCGCAGGCCCGCCGTACCGGGGGCCAACGACAACCTCTCCGGGGTGGCCGCGCTGGTCTGCGTCGCGCGGGCGCTCCAGCGGGAGCCGGTCTCCGGGCTGCGGGTCGTCCTGCTGTCCGCCGGTGCCGAGGAGGCCCTGCAGGAGGGCATCCGCGGGTTCGCCCGCAGGCACTTCCCCGACCTCGGCCCCGGCACCTGCTTCGTCAACCTCGAAAGCGTCGGCTCGGGAAGGCTCGCCCTGCTCGAAGGTGAGGGGCCCGTGCTGATGCGCGACTACCCCGAGCCGTTCCGCCGGTTCGTCGCGGAGTGCGCGCGCGACATCGGGGTGCCGCTCCTGCGGGGACTGCGTTCGCGCAACAGCACCGACAGCGAGGTCCCCCGGCGGCACGGGTACCCCGTCGCCACGATCGTCTCGCTCGACCACGACAAGCTCATCACCCACTACCACCTCGACTCCGACGTCCCCGACAACGTCGACCTGGACAGCGTGGTCTCCGCCGCCGAACTGGCCGAGGCCGTCATCCGCAGGCTGGCCCGCGAGGAACCGGCCCCCTGAGGAACGGCCCGGCGTCCGCGGTTCCGCCGCAGCAGGGCCTCGGCGAACAGCAGGTTCGGCACCCAGCTCAGGAAGGAGTCGACCAGATAGGAGCGGTCGAAGGCGGTGACCTCGTCCACGCCGAACGCGGTCTGGAGCGGAACAAGGACAAGCGGCCACGCCCTGAGCATCACCGCGGCGTACGTCAGCGCGAACGCCCGTGTCGCCCAGCGGCGGTGCGCGGCGACGTCACCGCGCCTGATCGCCCGGTAGGCAGCCACGGCGAAGGTCGTCCACAGTACGGCCAGCGTCCCGAAGCCCGCCGTTCCCACCGGACCGGCCATGTTGGCCGGAGCCATCACCAGTCCCGCCACCCCGGCCACGATCATGGCGACGATCACGACCCGCCCGCAGAGCCGGTGGAACCCGGGAAAGCGGGTGCGCAGCCGTACGACGAACTGGGTGGGTGAGACCAGCAGCGCCAGGCCGCCGAAGCAGATGTGCACGTACAGGGCCGCCTGCGCCCAGCCCGGCTGATCGACGTAGGTGGCCGCGATCCCGACGTCGCTCCGCGCGAGGTGCCGCAGCGTGTCCGTCAGGTACGGCAGCGGCGCGTACACCGCGATTCCCACCGCGGTGAGGACGACCCACCACAGTCCGACTGTTCTTCTCATGAACGCCCCCATCGTCGATCGACCGTCCGTAACGGCCGTCCACAACGTAGGTTCGCCCCGGTACGGCGGTCGCCCCCCTGCCGAGGGAAGTGCGTCTCCCTCATCAGAGGGAGACCGGTTGACCCGTTTGCCCGTGTTCGGGGAAAGATGGGGCCATGCGTTTGACCGGCGGCTTCCGCCGTACCCGGCCCGCCGGGGCCGACCGCTGGCTGGCGGGAGCACTGGCCGCCGGGTCCGCCGTCGCGAGCCTGCTGGCCGCCGCGGGGCCGCCCTACCGGGAGGCCGACCTTCCCGGGCTCGCCCTGATCACGGCCGCCTCGCTGGCCCTGCTGTGGCGCCAGGTCTTCCCGCTGCCGGTGGTCGCCGTCGTCTCGGCGCTGCTGATCGTCAACGAGGCGGCGGGATACGCGGTGACCGTCGTGCAGTGGCCCGCCTGGATCGCGCTGTTCACCTGCTTCTCCCTGTACCGCGACTGGCCGCACAGGCTGGTGGCCGCCCTGTCCGGCGGGCTGGCGGTCCTCGGGTACGTGGTGTTCGACCGTGGCCAGGTGAGCCCGCTCGAACTGTCGGGGATCACCATGTGCTTCCTGATCTCGACCATCGGGGGTGACGCCGCGCTGAGCCGCCGCGCGTACGCCGCGGCGGCCGAGGCGCGGGCCGTGAGCGAGGCGCGGGAGCGGGTGGCGCTCGCCGAACGGGTCCTGCTCCAGGAACGCGCCCGGCTGGCCGGGGAACTGCACGACGCCCTCGGCCACGCCGTCAACGTGATGGTCATGCAGGCCGGGGTCGGCAGGCGGGTCTTCGCGGAGAACCCGGACTTCGGCCACGAGGCGCTCGGGCACATCGAGACCCTCGGCCGGGGCGCGCTCGACGAACTCGACCGTCTGTTACGCGTCCTCGACCCGGCCGCCGACGGCTCGGGGCACACGAACGTCGACCCCACGACGGCCGACCTCGCCGACCTCGCCGGGCGGGTGCGCGCCGCCGGGCGGGAGGTCGAACTCAACACCGGCGAGGTCGAGCTCCCGGCCAGCGGGGCGCGGGCGGTCTACCGGATCACCCAGGAGGCGGTGACCAACGCGCTGCGGCACACCTCCCGTGGGCGTATCCGGATCGACCTGACGCAGACCGGGGACCGGGTGCTGCTTGAGGTGACCAACGAGGGGGACGGCTTCCCCGAGCCGGTGCCGGGACGCGGCCTGGTCGGCATGCGGGAACGGGCCCGGCTTGAGGGCGGCGACCTGGAGGCGGGCCCCGTCGCGGGCGGCTTCGGCGTCCGGGTGGTCCTGCCGGTGGCGCGGCCATGATCAAGGTGTTCCTCGCCGACGACGACGCGCTGGTCAGGGGTGGTCTGCGAGCCCTGCTCGGCGCCGAGAAGGACATCGTCGTCGTGGGAGAGGCGGCCAACGGGACGCAGGCCGTACACGGGGTCAGGGCGAGCAGGCCGGACGTCGTGCTGATGGACGTGCGGATGCCCGGCCACGACGGTGTCCGCGCCACCCGGGAGATCACCTCCTGGCCCCGGCCGAGGCCCCGGGTGCTGGTGCTCACCACCTTCGACCTCGACGAGATCGTGGACGACGCCATCGCGGCGGGGGCCGACGGCTTCCTGCTCAAACGGGCGACCCCGGAGCAGGTGGTCGAGGGCATCCGCACGGTCGCGGGCGGGGACGCGCTCGTCGCGCCCTCGGTGACCCGCAGGCTGCTTGAGACGCTCGCCGCCCGGCGCGGCACCGGCGGCCGGGACGCCGCCCTCGCGGCTCAGCTGACCGAACGCGAGGCCGACGTACTGCGCGCCCTCGCCGAGGGCCTGTCGAACATCGAGATCGCCCGGTCGATGCACGTCTCCCTGGAGACCGTGAAGACCCACATCAAACACATCCTGCACAAACTACGCGTGCGCGACCGCACCCAGGCGGTCGTATGGGCCTACCGCACCGGCTTCACCGACAGAAGGTGAGCCCGTTCCCACCCGCCCCGAGCCGGGTGGGAACGGGTCACGGACAGGTGCTCAGAGGTTGGCGCCTGCGGAGAACAGGATCGGGCGGACCTCGACGGCCAGGCCGTCGATCTTCGCGTCCGGGATCAGCGCGGCGACCTCGTAGGCGCGGTCCTTGCTCTCGCACTCGACGATGTAGTAACCGCCGATGCCCAGCTCACTCACCACGGCCGGGCCTTCCTTGACGACGGTGGTGCCGTCGGCGACGCTGACCACCGCGCTGTTGGACGTGTCACCGAGCGCGTGCGTCGAGACGAACTCCCCGGTCTCCTTGATCGTCTCCTGGAAGGTGCCGTGACCGCTCATGATCTCGTTGAGTTCGGCCTCGGACAGCTTCTCCATGACCGCGGGGCTGGTGTGCATGATCAGCATGAACTTCGACATATGAATCGCTCCTCCGATTGGGCTTTCGATGTCTTCCATGGAGAGGTCGGAGCCGGGAGCGGGGTTTTGACATCCCGGCGCCGACGAGTTCGGGAGGGTCAGCTGTGGTACTCGCCACCGTTGACGTCGAGGCAGTGCCCGGTGATCGCACGGGCCATGTCGGAGGCCAGGAAGATCACCGCGTCGGCCACCTCCTCGGGCTCCTGGAGCCTGCGGCGGTCGATCGAGCTCGTCATCTCGTCGTAGACCGTCGTCGGGGGGACACCGCGGGCGGTGGCGATCTCCTCGACGAACGCCTTCACCGTGTCGATCAGGATCGGCCCCGGGGCGACGCTGTTGACGCGCACCCCCTGCGGGCCGAGTTCGGTGGAGAGCATCTGGGCGAGCGCGAGCAGCCCGGCCTTGGCCATCTTGTAGGAGCCGCAGCGCTCGATGGAGTGCCGCAGGACCGAGGAGTTGACCATCACGACGGAGCCCCGGTTCTCGACCAGCGTCGGCGCGAGCAGCCTGACCAGCCGCAACGCCGCGTAGACGTTGATCTCGAACCCCTCGCGGACCTCGTCGAGGCCGACCTCGACCATCGTCAGGTGCCGCGGCGCGGCGAAGGCGTTGTGGATGAGCGTGTCCACCCGCCCGTAGGTCTCAAGCGCCGCCAGCACCAGGCTCTCGGTCTCCGCCTCGTCGGTCAGGTCGGCCGGTACGACCAGCGCCCGGCGGCCGAGTTGCTTGACCTCGTCGGCCACCACCTCAAGGCGGGACGCGGTGCGCGCGGCCAGCACCAGGTCCGCTCCCGCGCGGGCGCACCGTACGGCCAGCTCCCGCCCGAGGCCGGGGCCGACTCCGGCGACCAGGACCACCTTTCCCGGCAGCAGTTCAGGGACGTTCACGGTTCCACCTCCGGTCGAGGACCCGGGAAACGGGCCCTTCCTCGATGTTCGCGATTCCTTTCCCGGCCACGGGACCGGGTTCTCCCGGCCTCGCGTCCAAGATTTCCGACCCCCGTGAAAAGACCTCCCGCCGAAGCGGAAACACGCCTTTCCCGATGCTCTGGCGCGGTGCGGAAAGGCGTTTCTCAGACACCCGCGCCCACCGAGAGGGCGATCGGCCGGACCTCTATGCCCAGTCCCTCGATCCCGGTGTCCGGGATCATCGCGGCGATGGCGTGCGCGCGTTCCCTGCTCTCGCACTCCACGACGTAGCAGCCGACGAGGTGGTCGGCGCGTTCGGCGTGCAGGCCGCCGGTGACCCAGGTCAGTCCGTCACGGACCTGGACGACGGCGCCGTGCGAGAGGTCCCCGAGCGTGATCCTGCCGAGGAGTTCCCCGCTGGCGCCGATCTCCTCGACGAACCGGTGACGGCCCTCGTGCACGTCGGCACGGACCCGTTCCGGCAGGTCGTTCCAGACGCCGGGGTTCTCGTAGATCGCCAGCAGGTACTTCACGTCTTCGCTCCTAGCGTTCGCGCCGGTTCCGTAGACATGTCGGAGCGGACGTCCCGTTCTTGTCATCCAGCCGCGGAACCCGGCAAATCTCTCGAAGGAGGGCGTCGAGATCCTCGAACCGGCTCCGATCTGTCCATGAGGGGTGCCTTCGGCACCGTCCTCACCAACCGCCATCCGACCGGACGAGGAGTGACAAGCCCCCATGCATGACGAGACGACGAAGGAGGCGCCGCCCAGGGCCGGACGCAGGGAGTGGACCGGGCTCGCGGTGCTGGCCCTGCCCACCCTGCTGGTCGCGCTGGACATCGGTGTCCTGTTCCTCGCGGTGCCCCACCTCAGCGCCGACCTGGGGACCAGCAGTGTCGAACAGCTGTGGATCGCCGACGTGTACGGCTTCCTCCTGGCCGGGTTCCTCATCACCATGGGCACCCTCGGCGACCGCGTCGGCCGCAGGAGACTGCTGCTCATCGGCGGTGCCGCCTTCGGCCTGGCCTCCGTACTGGCCGCCTACTCCGGCAGCCCCGGCATGCTCATCGTCGCCCGCGCCCTGCTCGGCGTCGCGGGCGCGACCCTCATGCCCTCGACCCTGGCCCTGATCAGCAACATGTTCGCCGACGCCGGGCAGCGTGGCCTGGCCATCTCGCTGTGGGCCGCCTGCCAGTTCGGCGGCGCCGCGCTCGGCCCCGTCATCGGCGGCGTCCTGCTCGAACACTTCTGGTGGGGTTCGGTCTTCCTGCTCGGCGTCCCCGTCATGGCGCTGCTGCTGGTGCTGGCGCCGCTCCTGCTGCCCGAGTACCGCAACCCGGACGCCGGGCGCCTCGACCTCGTCAGCGTCGCCCTGTCGCTGGCGACCGTGCTGCCCCTGGTCTACGGGGTCAAGGAACTGGCCGTCGGCGACGGCACCGCGCCCGCCGTACCCCTCGCCGCGCTCGCCACCGGCCTGCTCCTCGGGTTCGTCTTCGTACGGCGCCAGCTCAGCCTTGAGCGTCCCCTGCTCGACCTGCGGCTGTTCGCCGAACGCTCCTTCGGCGTCGTCCTGGTGACGATGCTGCTCGGCGGCGCGATGATCGCCGGGACGGGGCTGCTGGTCAGCCAGTACCTCCAGTCGGTGCTCGGCCTGTCCCCGGCGACGGCGGCCCTGTGGTACGCGCCCATGGGCCTGGCGCTGGCCGCGGGAGCCGTGCTCTCACCCGCCCTGGTCCGCAGGATGCGGCCGGGCACGGCCATCGCGGGCGGCCTGGCGCTGTCCGCCGCCGGGTTCGCGCTCGTCGCCCTGACCGGCGGCTCCGGTGGCCCCGGCGGGCTGGCCCTGGCCGTACTCGGCATCGCGGTCATCGCGCTCGGCGACGGCCCGCTGGTCTCGCTGGGGACGGGCCTGGTCGTCGGCTCCGTGCCGCCAGGGCGGGCGGGTTCGGCCGCCTCGATCTCCGAGACCAGCCTGCACTTCGGCGGGACGCTCGGCATGGCCCTCATGGGCACGGTCGGCGCCGCCGTCTACCGCTCGCACATCGCGGGCGCACTGCCCGCCGGGCTCGGTGACCAGGCGGGACAGGCCGGGGAGACCCTCGCCGGGGCCGTCTCGGTGGCCTCGGGGCTGCCCGCGGAACCCGCGGCCCGGCTGCTGGCCGTCTCACGGGAGGCCTTCACCGCCGGGCTCAACACCGTCGGCGCCATCGGCGTCGTCGTCTTCGTCTGCCTGGCCGCCCTCACGGCGGCCGCCCTGCGCCGCCCCTGACCCGGAAATCGACCTGTTTCCTGAGAACACAACTCCGCATTTTCAGAGAAACGCCGTCCCGATCCCGGTGGGACCATCGAGGCGCGACATTCCCACGCCGTGTTCGAACGCCGATGAGGCGTTTTTCGGCGCGCATTCGTGAACGGCCTCGGAGGGATTCACGCCCCGGCCGAAAAACGCCGTCCGCGTCCCCCGCCGAGATCTTCCAGAGAGGGAGTCGACTGTGACGCAATCACCGGAGAAGGCATTCGACGTCCGCGACGCGCCGGACGAGATGGCCGAGCTCGACCGGAGGCTGACCGAACGGGCGAGGCGGATCTCGCCCAGGCCCCGGTGGTGGCGAAGGCCGTGGATGATCCCGCTGGTCATCCTGGTCGGGGTGTTCCTGACCTACATCTGGGGCCCCTACATCAGGCTGGACCCGCGCACCGCGACCGTGCACCTGGTCCAGAGCATCCCCCTGCACTACGTGCTGGTCGTCACCCACATCGTGACCGCCAGCGTCGCGATGGCCACGGCCTGCCTGCAGGTGTGGCCGTTGGTCCGCAGACGGTACCCGGCCGTGCACCGGATCAGCGGGCGGCTGTTCGTCTTCGCGGGCGCCGTCCCCACCTCGATCGTCGCCATCGTCCTGATGCGCATCCGCAACGACCGCGACGGCGGCGTACAACCCGGCAGCTCGGGCCTGTACATCACGGCCGCCCTGTGGCTGGTCATCACGCTCGTCGGCTACCGGATGGGACGCAAGCACCGGTGGGCCGAACACCGCCGCTGGATGACCTACAGCTTCGCGCTGTCGCTGACGAACATCTACAGCAGGCCCATCGCGATCTACGTGTCGAGCATCCCCGGCGCCAACATGAACCTGTGCTTCGAGCTGATCGGCTGGCTGCCCTTCATCGTGCACCTCGGCATCGCCCAGTGGTGGCTCGACCGGACCTCCGGGCTGCCGTGGGGAGGCCGTCGCAGACCCAGGCGCGCCGTACCGTCACAGAGCTGAGCCGTCGTAAAGCCGAGCCGTCACGGAGCCGGAGCCGTCATCGCGCCGGGCCTCCGCCGGCGGGACCTCGGGCCGGGCGCGCATGGCCCGCCCTGCCCGAGGTCCACGTCCACCGCGTTACTTCTGCTGCATGATCTGGACGTAGTTGCCGTCGGGGTCGACCAGCGTGCCGATCCACCCGTGGTCGTTCTCGCTCAGCTCGGACAGCCACGTCACCCCCAGCCCGTTGAGCCGCTCGGCGGTCTCCACGGCGTTCTCGACGTTGAAGTTGAGAATGTGCCTGCCGGGTTCTGAGTTCTTCTCCGCGACGTCTTCACGCTGGTCGCAGAACAGGGCGACGTCGCCGAAGAACAGGGCGGGGCCCTCGGTCCTGGGGTTGAACGCCTGGACGTACCACTCGCGAAGCCGTTCGGCGTCAGCCGTACCCAGCAGAATGCCGGCGAAGCTCTGTGCGGACATGTCTCCTCCTCAGTGCGGCCCCCTGTGGGCCCCTCTACCTGTGGGTCGGAGCCGTGGACCGTTCTTTGACCTCCGGCGCGGAAAAAACCGGGCCCCGGGAAGAACGCCCCGGAACCCGGTCAGGAGAACGGCTCAGAAGCCGGCGTCCGTCACCGCCTCGAACACCTCAAGGGCCCGGTCGAGCAGTTCCTCCCCGCCCTTCGCCGAGGGCACCAGGTCGAGCAGGATCTCGGTCGCCCCGGCCTCCGCCAGCGCCGCCACGTCCTCGACCACCTGCCCGATCGACCCCTGGAACGGCCTGCGCCCGGCGGGAGCGGGCGTCTCGGACAGCACGACGGCGGCCCTGGGGACGAGCTCCAGCGCGGCGGCGTCCCTGCCGTGTTCCACGGCCCGCTGCCTGATCCTGTCCCACAGCTCGGCGACCACGGGCGCGGGCAGCCCCGAGGGAAGCCACCCGTCGGCCTTGCGGGCGGCCCGCTCCACGGCCCTGACGGAACGGCCGCCCAGCAGCACCGGGATCCGCCCGGCCGGTTTCGGGGCGACCAGGGCGCCCTCGACGCTGAGCCGTGAGTCCCGGTACGAGACCGGATCACGCCCCCAGAAGGCGCGGCAGGCGTCGAGGGTCTCGTCGAGGGTACGGCCCCGCGCCGCGAAGTCGGCCTCCATCCCCCGGTACTCGTCGGAGGACCAGCCGCTGCCGAACCCGGCGACCACCCGCCCCCCGCTGGCCCGGTCCAGCGTCGCCAGCGCCCGCGCCAGGTGCAGCGAACGGTACAGCGGTGCCACCAGGACGCCGGTGCCGAGCCGTACGGTGTCGGTCACCGCGGCGGCGAGGGTGAGGACGGTCAGCGCGTCCGCGCACTCCCGGTAGTGGTCGATCCACGGCAGCCCCGGCACGCCGTTCATGCCCTCGGCCGGTTCGAGCGGGAAGAGCACCCGTTCGTAGACCCAGAGGCTGGAGTAACCGGCGCTCTCCGCTCCCCTCGCGATCCTCGCGACGTCGAAGCGCAGGTCGAAGCCGCTGCTCTGCGGCAGTCCCAAGCCGAACCTCACGGTGTTCCCTCCGGTCGTCAGAAGTCAGTGCACGCGGTAGCTGCCGGGGTCCCTGCCCGGTCCCCGGTGCGCGTTGTAGTCGTCGATGAGCCGCTGCCCCTCGGCGTTGGCCTGGGCGAAACGGGCGACCGGGTCGGCGCCGGACAGCAGTACGTCGTGCATGGCGTAGGTCATCACGTCCTGGAGCCTGGGCAGCTCCCCCACCAGGGCGCCCAGTGCCGCGGGCGAGTCGTCCGAGCCTTCGAGCTGGTCGACGGCCACCTTCCGGTGCGGGTTCTCCTCGAACCAGCCCTGCTCCTGGAGGAGTTCGACCGCGGAGTAGGTGATCGGCATGTAGTTGGTGCGCCGGTGCCTGTCGATCGCGTTGGCCGGGTTGTTGAGGTACTGCAGGAAGGCCAGCGCGCCGTCCCTGACCTCCTCGTCGAGGCCGTCGGCCAGGAAGATCCCGTCCCCGCCGAGCACGTTGCCCACGTAGGGCACGTCGTCGTTGTACGGCAGGCGGCTCGCCCTGACGACGAACCCCCGGTCCTTTCCGACCTGCACCAGCCGGGGCGCGTCGACCGAGGAGGTGAACATGAAGGCCACCTGCTGTTCGGCGAACACCCCGAAGCTGCCGACCCAGTCCATCCGGGTGCCGGTGTAGTGGTAGTGGCCGTCCCGGTGCAGGCGCCGCCACCAGTCGACGAAGGCCATCATCTCCTCGGAGTCGAGGTGGGCGGTGTCGGCGACGCCCGCCCTGCCGTTGTCCCGGTTGACGAGGTGGCCGCCCTGCGCGGCGACGGCCTGCATGAACATCCAGCCGTGGTTGCACCAGGTGATCGCGTGCGCGGGCGGGTCGGGCAGCTTGGCCAGGGCCCGGCAGGCGGCGTCGATCCCCGCCCAGGTCCGCGGCACCTCGGTGATGCCCGCCGCCTCAAGGAGCGTCATGTTGGCGTACAGCAGGGTCGTCGAGGACAGCGGGGACAGGCCGGTGCGCCCGTCGGGGGCGGTGAAGTAGTGGCGGGCGTGGGAGAGCACGTCGTGGTCGACGACCGGCTCCCCGAGGATCTCCGTACGGCCTCCGATGGCGTCGGCGACCGAGGTGTACAGCGGTGAGCCGTCGTTGCGCACCATGTCGAAGGCGACCTGGCTCGACGTCGAGTAGTACTGGCCAAGAGTGGGGATGACGCCCCGTTCGACCGCGCGGGCGATCTCCAGGGGCATCCGCACGTAGTCGTGCTCGTGCAGCCTGACCTCGTATCCGGGGTGCGCCTCGTTGAAGCCTCTGATCGCGTCCCTGGTGCTGTCCAGGAAACGCGGGGTCTTGTAGTAGTGCAGCCACGCGTCGATGACGATCCTCATCCGGCGTGCTCCCTCATCTCTGGGTGGTCCCTTGGCGGATGATTCCGCGCGCGACCCCGTGGCAGAGGTTTTCCCGGGATGGCCGGAATCGCGGGGAAAACAAACTCGAAGCCAATGATGCGGGCCGTTCCCCGAAAAGGCATCTTCCTGGTTGCGGCGTTTGTTCTCTCGTGCGAACGGTGTGGGAGGTGGGCAATCAGGGAGATGCGTCACGGTGAATGCGACTGTCAGGGTCAACGTGCACCGAAACCTGCCGCATTTTTCCCGAGGAGGACCGATGGAAATCACCGAGGCGCCGTCGAGGGAGGAGCTCGTCCGCCGGGCGTCCGAACTGGTGCCCCTGCTCCAGAAGAACGCCCTGTGGGCCGAGGAGAACAGGCGTCTGCCCGAGGAGTCGATCGAGGCGCTGACCGAGGCGGGCATCCTGAAGATGCGCGTCCCCACCAGGTACGGCGGCTACGAGTCCGACATGGGCACCGTGGTCGAGGTGCTCGCCGAACTGGCCAGGGGGGACGGCTCGCACTCCTGGACCGTCGCGGTCTGGGCGATCAGCACCTGGATGGTCGGGCTGTTCCCCGACGAGGTGCAGGACGAGGTCTTCTCGACCCCCGACGTCCGGGTCAGCGGCATCCTGAGCCCGACGGCGGTCGCCGTACCCGTCGAGGACGGTGTGGTGCTCAACGGCAAGTGGTCGTTCAACACCGGCTCGCAGCAGAGCCACTGGAACACCAACGCCGCGGTCCTGGCCACCGCCGACGGCGGCTACGAACCGATCATGGTCGCGATCCCGCTGCCCGACCTGCGGATCATCGACGACTGGCACACCTCGGGGCTGCGCGGCTCGGGCAGCGTCACCACCGTCGCCCATGACCTGTTCATCCCCCAGGAGCGGGTGCTGGCCATGGGGCCGGTGCTCCAGGGCCGGATCTCCTCGAAGCTGAACGCCGACTCCCCGATCTTCCGCGCGCCGTTCATGCCGACCGCCTGCACCACCGTCGGCGCCACGGCGCTGGGCCTGGCCAGGGCCGCCAGGGACGCCTTCTTCGAGCGCCTGCCCGGCCGGAAGATCAGCTACACGAACTACGACAGCCAGAAGGACGCCCCGCTCACCCACCTCCAGGTCGCCGAGGCCGTCACGAAGATCGACGAGGCCGAGTTCCACGCCTTCCGCGCGGCCCGCCTGGTGGACACCAAGGGGCCGACCGGCGAGCCGTGGACGCTTGAGGAGCGGGCCCGTGTCCGGCTCGACCTGGGGGCGGTCTGCCGGCGGGCCAAGGAGGCGGTGGACATCCTCAACACCGCCAGTGGCGGCTCCTCCGTCTACACCTCGGTCCCGATCCAGCGCATCGAGCGTGACGTGCAGACCCTCAACCTGCACGCCATCATGCACCCCAACACCAACCTCGAACTGTACGGCCGGGTCCTGTGCGGCCTTGAGCCCAACACGGTCTACCTCTGAACCGCCGAAGGGGTCCTCACGGGAGATCTCCCGTGAGGACCCCTGACGCGGACGGCCCTACCGTCCGGCGGGGACACGCCTCCTGGGGGTGGTCCGCTCAAGCCACAGGTAGGCCGCGACGAGGCTGACCACCCAGCCCATCCACGAGGAGATGTCGAAGAAGACCGCCACGTCGATGCCGTTGCCCGGGATGGCGAACTGGCTGATCACCCGGCCCCACGAGGTGCCCATGGCCAGCGCGAAGCTGTAGACCATCCAGCGCCGGTGGTCCACGTAACGGCGCTGCCGCGCGGCCCGCAGCCCGGCCAGCGACGTCGCGATCCACAGCACCGCCATCGTCGCCAGCCCCAGCTTGCCCATCGGCGCGGTCGAGTACGGCAGCAGCACCAGCGACAGCAGCGAGGCCGGCAGCGCCCCGGCGAAGACGTAGACCCGCCCGGAGATCCGGTGCAGGCCGGGACGGTGACGCCGTACCCACGGCAGCAACTGGACGAAGACCGTCACCAGCGCCACGTTGCCCGCGACGACGTGCGCCACGACCACCGGGTAGTGCAGGGCGAAGCCCGGGTCGATACGGGTGCGCGACAGGACCGGGTCGAAGCTCAGGTAGCGCGGCAGCGCGTAGATCAGGTTGAACACGACGAGCGCGCCGAGCCCGTACAGCCACGGGCTGCGCCACCACGGCCACGGGGAACGTCGCGCGAGGCCCCCCTCCCTGTCCTCCAGCCCGTCGACCAGGGTCCCTTCGGATTTCTTCGTCACTGCTTTTCCACCTTTTCCTAGGCGGCCCCGCCCAGGGCCGAAAACGTCGTCCGGGGGAGAGAAAGATCGCGGCTGAAGGCGCCAATGGGAGTTTCACGTCCGCTCCCCGGAAAACGCATCTCCCGTATTGCCATGTTCGTCGGCGACACCTGGAAAGCGATGACCCGGAGCAATTCAGAAGATGTCTCACCCGTGTCCCCGGTGCGACCATGCAGTGGCGGAGAGGGCGCACGGAATCCACTGGGAAATCCATTTCGGTTGTCCCTTCCGCGTGCCCGGCCGCACCCAGGCCACGGAGTCGAACTTGTGAGGTGAACCCCTGATGGCCGATGGAGCGGGAACCCGCGCGGTGGTGCTCGGCGGGAGCATGGCGGGCCTGCTGGCCGCCCGGGTGCTCTCCGAACGGTTCACCGAGGTGCTGCTCGTCGATCGTGACCGGCTGACCGGGGTGACCACCTACCGGCCGGGCGTCCCGCACGGGCGGCACGCCCACGGCCTGGTCGCCAGGGGCCACCAGATCCTGGAGGAGCACTTCCCCGGCCTCACCGGGAACCTGGTCGCGGCGGGCGTACGGCCCGGCGACTTCAACGGCGACATCCGCTGGCTGTTCAACGGCCGGCGGATCGCCCCGTCCCACTCGGGGCTGGGGTGCGTCCCCGCGACCAGGCCGGTGCTGGAGAACCAGGTGCGCCTGCGGGTCCAGGCCATCCCCAACGTGCGCTTCGTCGAGGGCCACGACGTCCTCGGCCTTGAGACGACGGCAGACCGGAGCCGGGTGACCGGCGCGCGGGTGCAGCGGCACGACGGCGGTGCCCCGGCGGAGACCCTCGACGCCGACCTGGTGCTCGACACCACGGGCCGGGGGTCGCGCACCCCGCTGTGGCTTGAGGAGCTGGGCTACGGACGCCCCGAGGAGGAGCGCATCAAGATAGACCTGGCCTACACGACCAGGCACTACCGGCTGCGCGCCGACCCGTTCGGCGGCGACCTGGCGATCATCCCGGCCGCCACCCCGCGGACCCCGCGCGGGGCGTTCTTCTTCCCCATCTCCGGAGGCGAGGGCCTGGTCGAGCTCTCGCTCACCGGCATCCTCGGCGACCACCCGCCGACCGACCCCGACGGCTTCCTCGACTTCGCCAGGTCCCTGCCCATCCCGGACATCCACGAGTCGATCAAGGACGCCGAACCGCTCGACGACCCGGTGACGTTCAAGTATCCGGCCAGCGTGCGGCGGCACTACGAACGACTGGCCGACTTCCCCTCCGGCCTGCTCGTCATGGGCGACGCGGTGTGCACGTTCAACCCGGTCTACGCCCAGGGCATGACGGTCTCCGCGCTGGGGTCCCTCGTCCTGCGGCGCCACCTGGAGCGGGGGACGGAACCGGACGCCAGGGCGTTCTTCAGGGACCTCTCCCGGGAGATCGACTCCCCGTGGGAACTGGCCGCCGGGTCGGACCTGGGCTACGCCGGGGTGCGGGGGAAGCGCTCGGCGAAGGTCAGGTTCGTCAACGCGTACGTGGCCAGGCTCCAGGACGCCGCCGTCAACGACCCCACCCTCGCCAACGCCTTCATCAGGGTCGCCGGGCTCGTCGACCCGCCCACCTCCCTCATGCTGCCCCGCCACGTCGTCCGGGTGCTGCGCGGGTCACGGCGGCCCCCGGCCGCGCACGGAAACCATGACTCCAGCCCCTCCGCACCGACCGAAAGGCCCTTCGATGCGTCCCTTCCGAGTCGAGTTCCCCCAGGCGGACATCGACGACCTGAACCGGAGACTGGCCGGGACCCGCTGGCCCGGTGAACCGCCGAGCGCCGGGTGGGAACGCGGTGTTCCCCCGGACTACCTCAGGGAGCTGGCCGAGTACTGGCGCACCGGTTTCGACTGGCGGGCGGCGCAGGATCGCCTGAACCGCTTCCCCCAGTTCGTCACCGAGATCGACGGCGTCGACGTGCACTTCCTGCACGCCCGCTCCCCGCGGAGCACGGCCGTACCGCTGGTCATCACGCACGGCTGGCCCGGCTCCTACGCCGAGTTCCTCGACGTGGTCGGGCCGCTGACCGACCCGGCGAGCCACGGCGGCGACCCGGCCGACGCCTTCCACGTCGTGGTCCCCTCCATCCCGGGGTACGGCTTCTCCGGCCACCCGGGCGAGCCGGGGTGGTCGACCCGCAGGGTCGCGCGGGCGTGGGCGGAGCTGATGCGGCGCCTGGGCTACGACCGTTACCTCACGCAGGGCGGCGACTGGGGCATGCCGATCTCCCTGGAGGTCGGGCTGGCCGACCCGGACCACGTGCTGGGTGTCCACGTCAACATGTTCGCCGCGTTCCCGCCGCAGGACCCGGCCGAGTGGGGCGAGCTGAGCGAGTCCGACCTGGCGCGGCTCGACTTCGCGGCGCGTTTCGAGCAGGACGGGGCGGGCTGGCGGTTCATCCAGTCCACCAGGCCGCAGACGCTGGCGTACGCGCTGACCGACTCCCCCGCCGGGCAGCTCGCCTGGATCGTGGAGAAGTACAAGGAGTGGACCGACTCGGCGAAGTCGCCCGAGGACGCCGTCGAACGCGACCACCTGCTGACCATCGCCTCGATCTACTGGCTGACCGCCTCCGCCGGGTCGAGTGCCCAGCTCTACTACGAGTCCAACCACCTGACCGCCGACTTCCTGCGGACCTGGGGCGGCCCCTGGCCGTTGCGGGCCCCCGTCGGGGTCGCGGTCTTCCCCTCCGACGTGGTGCTTCCGGTGCGCTCGTTCGCCGAACGGGTGCTGCCGACGCTGTCGCACTGGTCGGAGTTCGACCGGGGCGGGCACTTCGCGGCCATGGAGCAGCCGGGACTGTTCGTCGAGGACGTGCGGGCCTTCGCCCGCCCGCTGCGGTGAGGACGCCATGACCACTTCGGACACCGTCACCGGAACCATTGCGCCGCTCTCCCTCAACCAGGAGTTCGTCTGCGTCTTCGACCAGGGGGACGACTGCGGCCCGTTCGGCCCGCGCTACCACCTCGTCCACGGCTGGCGGGTACGCGGCGGCGTGGACGAGGAGACCCTGCGGGGCGCCCTCGCCGACGTCGTCGTCAGGCACGAGGCGCTGCGCACCCTCATCGTCAGGAGGGACGGCTCCCGCCACCAGGAGATCCTGCCGCCCTGCCCGGTCGAGCTGGAGGTCAGGGACCTGTCGGGAACCGCCCCCGAACGGCGGGACGCGGTGGTCGACGACCTGCTCGACGAGGTCGAGGCGTCCACGATCGAGTCGGGGACGCTGCCGCACCTGCGGGCCGTACTGGGCCGGTTCGACGACCAGGACACGATCCTGGTGATCATCACGCACCACACGGCGACCGACGGGTGGTCCATGCGGCTGATCATCAGGGACGTCGCCCGGTACTACGCGGCTCGGCGCGAGGGCGTCCCCGCCGCGCTGCCCGAAACGCGCCCCTACCGGGAGTACGCGCGCTGGCAGCTGGCCTCCGCGCAGGAGGGGGGCGCGGAGGCCGACCACGCCTACTGGCGGGAGAACCTGCGCGGAGCGGAGATCTTCACGGTGCGCACCGACCGGCCCCGGTCGGCCGAGGCCGGGCAGGAGACGTCGGTGCATCGTTTCCTGATCGGCGCCGAGACGATCTCCCGGGCGACGGCCCTGGCCAGGGCGGTGCGCGGCACGCTCTTCATGGTGCTGCTGTCCGCCTTCTACCTGCTCGAACACCGGGAGACCGGCCGTACGGACATCACCGTGCCCACCTTCACCCCCGGCCGGGGCCGGGAACGGGACGGGTTCGGGGACATGGTCGGCTCCTGCTTCAACTTCCTGCCGCTGCGGACCGACCTGGCGGCCTGCCGTACCTTCCGCCAGGTCGTCGAACGGACCAGGACGACCTGCCTTGAGGGGTACTCGCACGACATCCCGACCCTGCGGATCTTCGGGCAGGCGCCCGAACTGATGCGGCCCGCCATGGAGGCCGACCGGGCGCCCTGGGTCTTCCAGGTCTTCCCGTTCCCGTTCGTGCTCGACGGCGAGGTGATCGGCGACCTGGAGTACACGGAGGTACGGCTGCGCCTGCTCGACCAGTCCGTCGGCTCCGACGTGCCCGACGGCGCGCTGTGGACCCTGAACCTCCACCCGACCGGCGAGATCGTGGGCAGCGTCCAGTACAAGAACGCCCTGTACGACCACGACACGATCGCGGGCCTGGTCGCCGAGTACGGCCGCCTGCTCACCGAGGCCGTCGCCGCCCCGGACGCCCCGCTCCCCCGGGACTGACCCGGAAGGACCCGCCGCCCCGGAACCCGAAGCCCCAGGACCGGGACACCGCCAGAGCCCACCGCCCCAGAACCCGCTACCCCGGAACTCACCGCCCCAGGGCCGAGACCCCAGGACCCGCCGCCCCCGGGCCGAGACCCCAGAACGGAAGGAGCCGATCAGCGATGACGGCCGTCACGAACGCCCCGGGACAGGGCTTCCCGGCTCCGCCCGAGCCCGGCCTCACCCCGAACGAGGTGCTGGCCAGGGCCGAGGCGATCGCGCCCACGCTGGTCGGCCTCCAGGCGGAGACCGAGCAGCGCACCCACTACTCCCGGCGGACGCACGAGGAGTTCGCCAGGGCCGGTTTCCACCGCATCCTGGTGCCCCGCCGCTACGGCGGCTACGAGTTCGGGATCGACACCTTCATGCGGGTGGTGACGACGCTCGCCCGTGGCTGCCCTTCGACGGCCTGGATGTACTGCCTGGGCGCCACCCACGCCATCGCCGCCGCCACGCTCTTCGGCGAGGAGGCGCAGGCCGAGATCTTCCGGGACGGCGACTTCGTCTGCCCGGCGACGATCGTGCCCAGCGGCTCCGCCGTACCGGCCGCCGACGGGGGGTGGGTGCTCAACGGCACCTGGAACTACTGCTCGGGCGCGCCGTACGCGACGCACTTCATCGGCCACGCCCTGGCCCAGACCGGCGACGGGCCCCCCGCGCCCATGCTGTTCATCGCCCCACGTGACCAGTGGCGCCTCGTCGACGACTGGGGGCGGCAGCTCGGCCTCAAGGGCAGCGGGTCGCACAGCGTCACCATGGAGAACGGCCGCATCCCGGCCTCCTTCGCGCTGCCCGGCACACACCTGAGCGAGGCGACCGTCGCCGGCGGGACCCCGGGCCGTGAGCTGCACGGCAACCCCCAGTACGGCGGCGGCCCGCTCAGCTACATGGTCCTGGAGATCGCGTCGCTGGCCGTCGGCATCGCCCAGGGCGCCCTCGACGTCTACGGCGAGCTGATGCGGTCGAGGAAAACGCTGCTGCCGCCCGTCGTCGGCCGCGCCGAGGACCCCGACTACCAGTTCTGGTACGCCGAGGCCGCCGGCATGATCGCCGCGGCCGAGGCCGGGGTGCAGGGCGCGATCAGGCAGTGGCAGGAACTGTGCGCGCTCGGCCCCGAGGCGTTCACCAGGGAACAGGACCTGCGGATCACCACGATCTGCCGCCACACGATCCGGCTGTGCTGGACGGCGGTGGAGAGCTACCTGTTCCCGACGGCCGGGTCCAGCTCGGTCCGCCAGGGCGAACGCCTCGAACGGGTGTGGCGGGACATGTCCATGCTGCACAGCCACGCCGGGTTCGCGGTCTTCCTGCCGACCGTGGCGAACCGCGAGTTCACCCGCGTCCACTTCACCGCGCCATGACCGCTCCTGAGGCCCGCCTCGCTCGCCGGGGCGAGGCGGGCTACGCGGAGGCGACGCGGGTCTTCAACCTGGCCGCGCCCGCCGAACCCGCCGTCGCGGCGACGGTGCGCGACGTCGCGGGGATCAGGGCCGCGCTCGCCCACGCCGTTGCGGAGAACCTGCGGGTCCGGGTGCACTCGACCGGCCACGGCTCGGCCACCGCCCGCCCGATGGGCGAGGCGCTGCTGCTCAGGACCGAACTGTCCGGCGGCGTCGAGATCGACTCCGCGGCCCGCGTCGCCCGGGTGCCCGCGGGGACGCGCTGGGGTCAGGTCGTCGAGGCCGCCGAGCCGTACGGCCTGGCCGCCCCGCACGGCTCCTCCCCGCTCGTCGGCGTCGTCGGCTACCTGCTGCGCGGCGGGGTGAGCCTCTACGGACGGCACACCGGGCTGGCCGCCAACTCCGTCAGGGCGGTCGAACTGGTCACCGCGGACGGCGAACCGCGCAGGGCCGACGCCTCCTCCGATCCCGAGCTGCTGTGGGCGCTGCGCGGCGGCGGGGGCGGGTTCGGCGTCGTCACCGCCGTCGAGTTCGACCTGTTCCCCCTGGAACGGGTGGTCACCGGCGCCGCGTACTGGCCCGCCGTACACGCCGAGCGGCTGCTGCCGCTGTGGCTGGACTGGACGCGCAAGGCGCCGCGTGAGGCGACCACGACGCTGCGGCTGATGAACCTGCCGCCGCTGCCCGAGGTCCCGGAGCCGTTGCGCGGGCGGAGCGTGCTCTGCGTCGACGGCGTCGTGCTCGGCGGACCCGGGGACGAGGCGGTCGCCGAGGACCTCCTCGGCCCGCTGCGCGCGCTCGCCCCGCCGATCCTCGACACCTGGGGTACGGCCCCGCCCCGCCAGGCGACGCTGACCCACATGGACCCCACCGAGCCGTTCCCCATCTTCGGCGACCACATGCTGCTGGACGACCTGCCCGAGGAGGCGGCCGGGGAGTTCCTGCGGATCGCCGGGCCGGGGTCGCCGCTGACCAACGCCGAACTGCGCCAGCTCGGCGGGGCGCTGGCCGTACCGGAACGGGAGGGCGGGGCGCTCGACCGCCTCGACGCGAGCTTCGCCTACATGGGCGGGGGCGTGCCCTTCGGCGACCTCACCCCGGAGGCCCTCGTCGGCCACTGCGCGCGGACGCGGGCCGTACTACGGCCGTGGGACACCGGCCTGACCGCGCCCTCGTTCGTGGAGAGCCTCTCCCAGCCCCAGCGCCACCTGAGTCCCGAGCGGGTCGAGGCCGTCGACCGGGTCAGGGCCAGGGTCGATCCCACCGGGCTGTTCCGCGACGACATCGCCCCCGGTGCGACGGCCCACAGCAATCCGTGAGACGCCCGGGTGGAACCGGTATGACCCGATTGGGGAGAAGATGCTGAACAGACGACGCCTGCTGACGGCCGGAGGCCTCACGCTCGGCGGCATGGTCGGCGGGACACTGCTGCTGCCCAGGCAGGAGGCCTCCCCCGCCATGGCCGACGCGGGCCTCGGCACCCACCGGCGGACGCACATGACCCACGGCGCGACGCCCACCCGGGGCTCGGACCCGGCCCCGTTCCGGGTGCGGATGCCCGTGCCCCGCGTGCTCACCCCGGTCGCCTCCTACCGCGACGTGGACGTCTACCACCAGGACATCCGCGCCTCCCGGGTGGAGATGCTGCCCGGCGTGCGCACCGAGGTCCTCGGGTACGGCGGCGCCTTCGTCGGCCCGACCCTGCGCGTCAGGCAGGGGCGGCGGGTCGTCGTGCGTTACCGCAACGGCCTCGACCGGGCCGTCAACACCCACCTGCACGGCGGGCACGTCGCGGCCGACAGCGACGGTTATCCGATGGACCTCATCGAACCCGGCCGGTCACGGTTCTACGAGTACCCGAACGCCCAGCCGGGGGCGACGCTCTGGTACCACGACCACACCCACCACATGGAGGCCGAACACGTCTACCGGGGCATGCACGGCTTCTACCTGGTCGAGGGCCGGGACGAGAGGCGCCTGCGGCTGCCCTCCAGGGACCACGACGTGCCGATCATGCTCACCGACGCCCACTTCGCCCCCGACGGCTCCCTGATCTACGCCCCCGAGGACACGCCGAACCGCACGACGCTGCTGGCCAACGGACGGCCGCGGCCGTACTTCCCGGTGGCGGCGCGCAGGTACCGGTTCCGGCTGCTCAACGTGTCCAACTTCCGGACCTTCCACCTGAGCCTCGACCGTGACATGACGATGACGCAGATCGGCTCGGACGGTGGCCTGTTACCCGCGCCGGTGCGGCGGGAGGTCGTGGTGCTCTCCCCCGGCGAACGGGCCGAGGTGGTCGTCGACTTCGGCCCCCGCAGGGTCGGCGAACAGGTCGTGCTGAACGACGTCAGCGGCCCGGTCCTGCGCTTCGACGTGGTCACCAGGGCGGCGGACGACAGCCGGGTACCCGACGTGCTGCGCCCCCTGCCGCCGCTGCCCGCCCTCGGCAGCGGACGGACGGACCGGGAGATCACCCTCAAGGTGGACATGGTCCGCGGTGCCGCCTACATCAATGACCAGGTCTTCGACCCCAACCGGGTGGACGCCCGCGTCAAACGAGGAAGCACGGAGATCTGGCGCATCACCAACCTCGACACCGACGTGTCCCTCGACCACAACCTTCACCTGCACCTGGTGCAGTTCAGGATCCTGGACCGCGACGGCGCCCCGCCGCTGCCCGGCGAGTCGGGGCTGAAGGACACCGTCCTGGTGCCCGCGGGCGCCTCGGTCAGAATCCAGGTCACCTTCGGCGACTTCCTCGGCCGATACCTCTACCACTGCCACATGCTCGAACACTCGGTCGGCGGAATGATGGCGCAGATGGAGATCGTCCCCTGACCCCGTTCCCCGCCGAAAGCCATGTCGTAAGCTCCGCTGAAAACCCCACCGAAAGCCATGCCGAAGGCCGTCGGCGGCCGCCACCAGGAGCCTGCCGGATGCCCGCTCCCGGAACCGATGAGGGTTCTGGATCACCGCGACAACCTTCCCCGACCCCCAGAACCGATGAGGACCCCGTCATGAGCGACCTGAGGGACGTGACCGATGACCTGCACGCCGAGGCCGAGGAGCTCGACCGGACGGTCGTCGATCTCGACGCCGACGGGTGGGCGACGCCGACCGCCGTACCCGGCTGGACGGTCGGGCACCAGATCGCCCACCTCGCCGCCCTCTACCGGCTGATCGGCCTGGCGGCCTCGGACCCGGTGGCGTTCACCGCGCTGACCACGCAGCCCAGGTTCGACCTGGAGGCGAGGCTGCGCGCGTCGCTGTCCGGCTACCTGCTCGAACCGCCGGGGGCGCTGTTCCCCCGCTGGCACACCGAACGCGAGAACACCGCCGCCGTCCTGGCCGCCCTCCCGCCGGACCGTACGGTGCCGTGGCTGGGCGGCCCGCTGGAGGCCGCCGCGCTCGCGGGCGCCGCGATGACCGAGTTGTTCCGCCACGACCAGGACATCGCGGACGCGCTCGGGCTGAGCAGGAAGCGGACGGACCGGGTCAGGCACGCGATCGAGTTCGGGCTGCTGCCCGAAAGCGCCCGCTACCGCCCCACCGGCTGGGCCCCGCCCGGCCCCGGCCTGCACGTGTTCCTCACCGCCCCCTCGGGAGCCCTGTGGGACTACGGCCCCACCGAGTCCCGGCAGAAGATCGTCGGCGCCGCCGAGGACTTCTGCCTGCTGGTGACCGGGCACGGAGCACAGGCGTCCGACCTCCTCGCCAGCGGCCCCGAGGCGAGAGGATGGCTGGCCGGGCTTACCGAAGCCCAGGGACACCCCTGAACCCCCTTCGAACGCCTCCTGCGCCTCCGAGGCATCAGCCGTACCCCCTTGGAGACATCCCGTACGCTCTACCAGCCTCGGACATGTCCCACATGACCTGGGCATATCCGGTTCGCCACGCCCCAGGGCGCCTGCGTGTCCACGCGCTGACCGCGAAGTACGATCGACCAATGACCGAAATGACCGATACCGCGCCCGGATGGCTCTCTCCCGACGAGCTTGAGGCCGCTCGCGCCCGGATGCCGATCCTCTACGTCGACGCCGTCCCCGTCCGGGTGGACGACACGGGGGTGGTCACGCACGTCGGCCTGCTGCTGCGCATCGGAGCCGACGGCACGGTCAGCCGTGCCCTCGTCTCCGGTCGTGTGCTCCTGCACGAACGGGTCCGCGACGCGCTCATGCGCCACCTGGAGAAGGATCTCGGCCCGGTGGCGCTGCCGCGCGTACCCGCCTCACCGCAGCCCTTCACGATCGCCGAGTACTTCCCGACGCCGGGTGTCACGCCCTACCACGACCCCCGGCAGCACGCGGTCTCCCTCGCCTACGTCGTCCCGGTTGCCGGGGACTGCCGCCCCAGGCAGGACGCCCTGGACCTGGTCTGGTTCACCCCCGAGGAGGCGGCCTCCCCCCTCGTCCAACAGGAGATGCAGGGCGGCCACGGCACCCTCCTCAAGCAGGCCCTGGCCCACGTGGGCCGCCTGTCCTAAGGCTCAGACGCCCGGCGCCGGAGCTTCCCCGATGCCGTGCGCGAGGGGTGTCGGCTTGTGCTTTACCGGTGCCGTGCGTGAGGGGTGTCGGCTTGGGCGCGTCGGTGTCTGGACTGAGGAGTGAGGGAGCGAAGCGGACGAACGACGAGGGAAGACACCGACTCAGGGCGCCCAAGCCCGCGCCGCCGCAGGCGGAGCAAAAGGCGCAGCCCGCGACGCCGCCAGGCGGAGCAAAGAGGCAGGACCGTCGTCTGATTGCAGCTCAGGCCGACCGGTTGACTGTCAGCGCGCGCAGTTCGCGGGCAACGGGCAGAGTTCGAGCATGCTCCGGCAGGGCGCCGAGAACGAGATGCGTGTCCGTCGTATAGCGGGTCATCCAGCGTCCGGAAGGAAGGCCGTCAACGATCCGGAGAGCTTCATGCGCGGCGTTCTCTGGATCAGTTCGGGCGTGCAGCGCGACACGGTGCAATCGAATTCGAGGCGAGGTTTGATCGTTCACCGGATACAGGGCTTCGGCGGCATCCTGCGCCTGGGTAGCGTTCCTCACATCACTTGCGAGGGTGTAGATCAGGCTTCGATCGAACCACAGCCCACGCTCGCTGAGGCTGCGAAAAGCGCCAGACGCTGCCGGGAGCTGGTCAAACGCCCTCTCAGCTTCTTGCAGCGTGTTGATCGCGTCCGCGTGAGAACCCATTGCCGCCAGCGTCTTCGCCTCAGTGGTTAAGGCCGCCACAAGCGGAGCGCTTGGCTGCGAACCGGCCAGCCGACGAGCCTCCTGAGAGAGCTTGAGGACCTCGGCGAGATCCTCGGCCGGATCGCTGCGCCTGTGGATCGCCTCGCGGCTTCGCAACCAGGAGGCAAGCAACCGATCACCGGATTCGTCGATAAGCGTCCGGGTTGTGCTCCACCACCGATGGGCCTGCCTGCGATTGCCCATGTCGGTCCACTTACCGGCGATCAAGGCGGTGTGCCGGGCAGCGGCGTGGGCGAGGTCTCGCCGTACCGCATCGGGCTGATTGCGAGCGAGATGGGGAGCCATCTCGGCGAAGTCGGCAGCGAGGGCGGCAAGGACGACGGCGGGCGATTCGACGCGGGCGGCTTTGGCGTGTACGTCGGCGGCGTCTTCCCAGTCGTCGATCATCGCCTGTGACACGCTCGCCCCGGAGATGGAGGGTTGGGATACCTGCCAGGCGTCCGTCAGCGCGGCCAGCGCGGGCGCCACCGCGCCGCCGACGGCGACGACAGCGGCGTCCCGCATAAGTCGTCTGCGCTCCATGTCTTCATCCTCATCCCGCGTTGAGGCCTTTGCCTCGACGGTACCCTTCCGCGCCTGATCGGCGTCAGTCATCGCCGCGTGAAGCGCTTGCGCCATGAGTTCACCTCCGGCGCCGAGTTCGGCGTCGAGGGCCTTGACGGCCTCGACGGGCGGGCGGTTCTTTCCCTGCTCCCATTTGCTGATCAGGGAGTAGTTCCACCGGATCTGCTCAGCGAGGTCACGCAGGCTCAGTCCGTGATGTTCTCGCCGGATCCGCAGGGCACGGCCGAACTCCTGCCAGCCCGTCGAGGTGTTCGGAGTCGATTGTCCGGTCACGTTCGCCCTCGCGATCCGTTGCACGCGTTGCACCTGCGCCGATGCAACGCAGTGTGTCTTGCCCCACACTCCCAGCGACTTCAACTATGGCACCAGCAAGGGCCGTGTAAAGCGGAACCCCGCAGGCTGGCAGGCCGTACGGGGTCCCTGATCGCAAAAGAGGTGCGATCGTGAACGATGGTAAGGCCGCTGGGCCTTCACCGACCATCCCGGGCTGGCGCCTGCTCATCAGTGACGCGGGCCGGTTCTGGGCCTTCCGGCAGAAGCCCTTCCCCGTCGAGGCGCGGCGGGCCGGTGCCGAACCGGACCTGGACGCTGACACCTTCGACGACATCCAGGCCGTCATCACCCGCCATGAGGAGATCGCCCGTCAGGCCGCCGGGCAGGTGGCGTTGTGATCAGGCGGTCTCGCCGCTGCGGACGGCACCGCGACGGGCAGCCGTTCACGAGGGTGTACCGGCGCCTGTGGGACGGCCCGGCCCGTTCCGAAGCGGAACGACTGGACCGTTCCTGCCAGTGGTGGAGCGTGCTCTACAGCCTTGGACAGCGCCGCTTCTACGCCATCGCGATCTGGCCGACGCCCGAACCGCTGATCATCTCCGACGTCAGCCCCGAAGGGCTTCAGGAGCGGATGCGCGAGGCGGAGACGGCCCTCGCCTGGCGGGCGCTTCCCCTTCACTCGACCCGGCGCGGCGGTAACCACTCCCAGGTGCCCGCCGTCGCGCCGTACCGCCCCCGGCGCCATCGCCGGAACGCGGCCTGACAAGCCGGTACGACGGGCGGGGCCCTCATCCCGCCCCTGCCCGCCGTACCTCGTGAACGTGCGGCCCAGGCATGAGGGGCCTGGGCCGCACCCCCTCGGCGGCTCCGGAACGCATCGGGGAAGCGGGGTCGTCGGCGCCGGTCACAACGGAGTGACCGGCCCCTTCGGGCGCCCGGCCAGGCAACCTCGCCGGCCGGGCGCCCTCCAAGCCATCCGTCGCCATCCGTCACGGACAGGAGTCCCGTGAAGAACCCGCTGAGCGTATTGCTCGACCTGCTTTCCACAGCTCTCCCCGGCCTCCCGGGCACCGAGATCGAACCTCGACCCCCGAGAGAGTCCTTGAAACCGCCCGTGGCGCCTCCGGAGAGCCGGGAGGGTTCCTGACATGGCCGTCCCGGTCGGGGTCGAGCCGGTCCCGTGGATCGCGATGCGGGCTGTTCCCGCATGGCCGGTGATCGCCGCCCGGCTACGAAGGGACCGTTCGTGACCGGCCACGATCCCGAGAATGAGCGGCGGCTGATCGAACTGCTCGGCACCATCCATCGCGGCTGGAGGTACGAGGCCCGGGACATGCCGGGCCTGCCCCGGTGGTGGGCCTACCGCTACCAGCCGGTCACCCCGGCCCAGCACGCCGCCGGAGCACGTGACGTCCTCGCCCGCACCACCGTCCACCGCCTGGCCCAAGCCCTGGGCCTCCAGGACGGGATCACCCACATCATCCGCACCTGACGCCATAAGGATCCCCATGACCAGCATCATCAGCCCCGACGGCACCTTCAGCACCGAAACCGGAGCCACCGACCGCCTCCTCACCCCCGGCGAGGTCGCCCGCATCTTCGGGGTGGACCCCAAGACCGTCAACCGCTGGGCGTTGACCGGAAAGGTCCCGTCCGTCCGCACACCCAGCAGACAACGCCGCTACCTGGAGTCCGAAGTCCGCGCACTGCTACACGGGTCAGGAGCCGTTGGCGCATGAGAACGAACACGTGATGCTCATATCAAGGGCGCGATCCGCCGTGAATGTCCGAAGCAACTCTTCTGTTTTCCCGCGTCGGCACCGGAGGCTGCGTACGGTGGCGCGAACATCGTTGATCGTCGAGCCGAAAGGCCACGTCATGACCTGGCTCATGCTGGACCACCCCGCCTGGGACCTTGACACCGGTACACCGATCAGGGCGCTGCGTACCTCAACAGGGACGTGGACGTTCACCGGCTCATCCGAGCGTATTGCCACTCTGATCTGCGGAGACGGTTCCGCGCCCGTCATCGACTCCTACGACCCGGTATCTCTGCTGGACAGACGGGTACCGGTCGGACTCGCCACCTCCCTGCACCGACTCGGTCGCGTCGAGCGGGTGCGCAACCCCGATCTGTGGGAGGCATTGGCAACCGCCATCGTCCGACAGGTCATCCGGGCTGGGCAGGCACGCAAAATGCATCGTGCGTTTCGGGCCGCCGCAGGTGAAGCTGCTGGAAGTACCTGGCTGATCCCGACTCCGGAACAGACGCTCGCTCTCAGTGCCGAGGACTTCGCCGAACTCGGCATGGCCTTCAAGCACCGACCACTTCAGGCCGCAGCCTCCGCCTACCTGACCCACCACGCAGAATGGGCGCAGCTTGCCCCTGATGCCCTGGTTAAAGCCTTGCAGTCGGTGCCGCGCATCGGGCCGTGGACCGCCGGGGCTGCTGTCGCCGATGCGACCGGCGACTTCTCCCTGTACCCGTACGCCGACCTGGCCGTCCGCACCTGGGCGGCGCTGGCTGATCCAGCCACCGCGTGGCCGACCGACGAGCCCGGCTTCGCTGCTACCTGGCGGCGTCTGGCCGGACCGCACCTGTCCGTACTCACTGTCCTCACACTCGCCTGGGGAGATCACCATGCACAAGTTGATCAAGGGAGCACGCACCACTGACTTAGGAACCACACCTGCGCAACTTGACCTGCTGCTCGTCAACGCTCCGCTGCGGGACTACTCCCTCCGGCCCCGCGTCAACGACTACACCTTGCCCGTGCTGGGCATGGCCTACATCGCCACCTACGCCGCCTCTCAAGGCTTCACGGTCGGCGTTCTGGACGCCGAGGCAGCGGGCCTGCCGATCGCTGACACCGTCAGCCTGATCAACCAGGCTGCGCCTCGCTGGGTCGGATTCAACCTGTTAGCCCCTACCTACGAGATCAGCGCGACCATCGCCGCCGCCCTCGACCCGCACATCCGCATCATGGTGGGGGGTCACCATGCCAAAGCCATGCCGCAGCGAATCCTCGCCGATCCCCGGATGGCCCGTTGCGACGCCCTGGTCATCGGCGAGGCCGAGACTCGCGTTGCGGAATTGCTGGCCAACCACCGAAACCGGACCGGCCTGCCCGGAGTCATGTGGTGTGATCCCGTTCTGGGCGCTCCGGTCACTGGCGGTAGCCCCGGTAGCAACCATCACCTGGCACCGGACATCAACACACTTCCGTTTGTCGATCGCGCCTACCTTGCCCAGGACCCCTACCGGGCCGAAGACGGCCGTATTGAGGCGAACATGGTCGGGGCGCGTGGCTGCCCCTACGACTGCTCGTTCTGCGGCGCGGCGGTCAGCGCTAACCCGGATGTGACGATCCGAGTACGCGAGCCGTACGGAATCCTCGGCGAGATGCACCAGCTCCGTGATGGTCAGGGCGTGACGGCGTTCCGGTTCGTTGACGACCTGTTCCTCGGCGCCCGCCGTGTGATCGACCAGATGACGGCCGCGTTCGCCGCCGAGAAGGTGAGCGAATGGGCGGTTTGGGACGCCACTGGCCGTATCAACGTGCTCCACCGTGCACCGGACAAGACACTCGATCTGCTCGCCGCGTGTGGGCTGCGCGAGGTCGCCCTTGGCATCGAATCCGGCTCGGAACGGATGCTGGCCCACATCGACAAGCGCATTACTCAGGAGATGGTCCTCAACGTTGTCCGCCGTCTCACCATCCGCGGCATCAAGGTGAAGGGCTACTTCATTCTCGGTTTCCCCACCGAGACCCGTGTCGAGCTGGCCGAGACCGTCGGCCTGATCCACAGACTGTGGGATCTCACCGACGGTCAGGCCGGAGCGTTCCGTGCGTCGGTGTTTCAGTTTCGCCCCTACCCTGGCACCCCTGAGTGGGAGCGGTTGATGGCCACCGGCCGCTACGCCACCGAGCAACTCCTCGACTACGCGCCCGTGGACCTCGGCGCCGAAGACGCGGCTCTGCGCGGCCGGGACGAGTTCAACTTCTCCTCGCGGCTCCAGTTCGGGGAGGCCACCGAGGAGGAGATTCACCGTCATCTGGCCGATCTCGCACGCGCCCAGCACTCTCGGAGGGTTGCATGAGCTTGTTCGTCACCCTCGACGGCCCCGGCGGGGCCGGAAAGTCCACCTTGACCCAGTTGGTCGCTGAGCAACTCGCGGCTGTGGGCGTCTCCGCGCTGGCCACCCGCGAGCCGTCCGGCGGGCCTCTCGGCGAGATCGCCCGTCGGCAGACAGCGACATTTTCCGGCCCTGCGCTGGCCTGCCTGGTGGCCGCCGACCGCTACCACCACCTTGAGACCGAGATTCGGCCGGCACTGGCCAGAGGCGAGGTGGTGGTGTGCGACCGATACGTGCCCTCCTCCTATGTTCTCCAGAGTCGCGACGGCGTCCCGCTGGATTACATCCGCCACCTCAACGCCCTGGCCGACCGGCCTGGTCTGGCAGTTCTGGTCACAGCCGCTTCCGCCGTTCTGGAGGAGCGACTCAGCGTGAGAGGAGCGCACTCACGATTCGAGCACGAAGGCTCCAGCACCGCCGAAGTCGCCCTGTACGAGGACCTTGCCGACACCTTGGCTGTCGATGGATACGTTTTCCACCGAATCGACACAGGGCACCAATCATCGCAAGACGCCGCTGCGACTCTCACCGGCCACATCCTTGAGCTATTGTCACGGGCGTCAGACCCGCCTCGGGAAAGGCTCCTGCCGCCATGACGACGCAGCGCCAGCAGGTCACCGTGGATGTTCATGTGATCCTCGAACGCGACGGTCATGTTCTGCTGTCCCTTCGGCAGGGCACTGGGTACGCCGACGGGCTGTACTGCCTACCCTCCGGCCATCTCGACCCCGGTGAGACAGTCGTCGACTGCGCGATCCGTGAAGCCCGCGAGGAGGTCGGCGTCACCATCGACCCTGGCCATCTACGGCCCGCCACCGTGGTCCACCACCTGTCTCCCGAAGGTCGGCCACGGGTCGGGTTCTTCTTCGCCACGGATGCCTGGGACGGGGAGGTGGTCAACGCCGAACCGAACAAGTGCGCCAAGGTCGAATGGGTGCCCGCTGACGTCCTGCCGAGTAACACCGTGCCGTACACCGCCGCCGGGGTCAGGCTCTACCGCACCGGCACTGGCATCGGCATACATGGTTGGTCCGAACCGACAGCCACATAAAACGAGTACGGCCCCGGCCTCCGAAGAGAACCGGGGCCTTCTCACCAGCTGTTCTAAGTCAGGGCCAGGGCGGCACGTACCAACGAGTCGTAGGTGTCCCTCGTACGTTCCAACTCGATGCCGAGGGAACGAGCGAAGGCGTCCAGCTCATCCTGTACGGCGGTGCCGGGTTCCTGGTCGTTCGCCGTACGTTCGAACTCGACGAACACTCCGGCGTGCTCGACCTCGTCCACGCAGATCGCCACCCCGTTGAGCGTCGCGCTCCTACGGGTCTTCACGATGCGGACGGTGGGGTGGAAACCCATCGCGACGATGGCGTGGTGCATCTGCTCCCGATCGGCCACCTCGGTCTCGTGCTCAAGGCAGGCCATCGCGTTGTCCAGTGGTCGTTTGATCGTGAACAGGTGTCGTCCGTGCTGGGTGCGCAACCGGGCGAACGTCACGCCGATCTTGCTCTGCTCGTAGGTCCAGCCGTTCTCGGCATACGCCTGGTCGTCCTGCCGTACCGGAGGAGAGAGAATCACTCCGCGCCGGGCCAACGCCTCCTCCAAGGCCACGAGGTCACGCACGCGGTACTTGACCTCAATCTCCTGCGCCACATCGGCCTCCCTGGTCTCCGCTGGGACGCGGGGAGCCTACCGAGAGCGTGCGTGGCTCGACATGGAATCAGCACAGCCCACTCTGAAACGGCGGAACGCCAAACTCACATCACAAGAGAACCTGGCTGGACTCGTCGATGAGGGAGGGGCTTGGGTTTGGGGTACCGGTGCCGTGTGTGAGGAGTGTCCGGCTTGGGCGCGTCGGTGCTTGGACTGAGGAACGCAGGAGCGCAGCGACGGAGTGACGAGGGAAAGCGCCGACCCGAAAGCGCCCAAGCCCGCGACGCCGCCAGGCAGCGCAAAAGTCACCTATCGAACAAGATCGAGCGCGCCCTCGCCGTGGCCGCGGCGAGTTGGTAGCAGACGTTGACGACCCCCAGCACCTCCCGGGGGCTGGACAGGCCGCCGGCGACCGTACGGTCGCCGGTGCGGGTCATCCCGGGGATCATCGCGCCCTGTTCCGCCGCCGCCGCGCTCGGCATGTCGATCTCCAGGTGTAGTTCGTCGGGCACCTGGATGGTCGGCAGTTCCCCGGCCTTCTCGACCGTCTCGGCCGCGGCCGCCCTGATGCGCTCGCGCGCCACGGTCGGCGAGAGGCTGTCCGCGGCGAAGTAGCCGTGCGCGGCCTTCACCTCGACGGTCCGCGCGCCGGGCAGCCGGTCCCTGATGGTGGCGCAGATGACGTCGTCACCGGTGACGAGCCCGACCGGCACACCGACCGCGGCGGCCCGCAGCGCGTTGACCTCGGCCTCGGAGACGACGAGACCGTTGAGGCGGACCTCGGTGAAGTACGAGGAGTAGGTGTGCGCGAGCACGCCCGGTTCACCGGCCGCCGCGTGGTAGCCGAGGAAGAGCGCCACGTCGTGTTCCTCGCTGATCCCCTCGGCCATGCAGTCGAGTTTGGGGGAGCCGAAGATGAGCCTGGCCCTGGGGTCGAGGTCCTCGTGGATGAGGTTGTCCATGGTGCCGTGACTGTCGTTGACCAGGACGCTCTCCGCACCGGCGTCGAAGGCTCCCGCGATGGCGGCGTTGGCCTCGGCGGTCATCAGGCGCTGCGCGGCGGGGTAGCCGTGTCCGCCTCTGACCACCTGGTCCATGGTCGCGATCCCGGCGACGCCCTCCATGTCGATGGACACATAGACCCTCATGTTCAGGACTCCTCACGCTCCACGGACGACACCGTCCAGCCTCACCGCGAACGCCTCCGAGGGATACGTTCCGCCCGCCAAGCCGTACGGCTCTCATTTGGAGATGACTCCGTTGCTCCTTCGCGTGATGGATGTTCCGGGTGGTCTTGACGTTCTCCCCAGCAGGTGAGATTACTGGCAGCGATATTACTGTCGCTTTACGTGAACATAGGGGGTGTGAAGCTCTGAACACCAACAAACCGCCGGTCCTGGGTACGGCGACGCCCGAAGAGCTGATCGAGGCGGGAGCCCCGAGACCGAGTCACGAGCTGCGAGTCCCCGCCGCCCTGGTCGCGACCGCCGAGCACGGCCTGACCTCAGGCGGCACGCCGCGCAAGCGGGTGCTGGTCATCGGCGGCGGGATGGCCGGCCTCGTCGCCGCCTACGAGCTGATGCGCCAGGGGCACGAGCCCGTCGTCCTGGAGGCCCAGCAGCGGGTCGGCGGACGGGTCCTCACCCTGCGGGACTTCGCCCCCGGTCTGTACGCCGAGGCCGGAGCGATGCGCATCCCGCGCGTGCACGACCTCACCCTGGCCTACTGCGAGCGGTTCGGGCTCACCCTACGGCCCTTCGTGATGGGAAATCCGAACACCCTCGCCTACATCCAGGGCGTCAGGACCACCGTCAGGGAGCTGAACGAGAACCCCGGCATCATCGACTTCGAGCTCGCCGAGCACGAGCGTGGCCGCACCTACGAGGACCTGTGGCGCACCGCCACCCAGGAGATCCACGACCTGTACGCCCAGGAGGGCGAGGCCGCGCTCGACCGCATCTGCGCCGAGTACGACCGCTACTCCATCCGCGGGTTCCTGCGCGAGCGCGGCTTCTCCGAGGGCGCCATCGAGCTGTACGGCGTCATGAGCTTCAGGGAGTCCAACCTGAACGCGGCGATCATCGAGCAGTTCCGCGAGATCATCGGCCGGGCGTTCGAGGACATGCAGGAGATCGAGGGCGGCACGGACCTGCTGCCGACGGCCTTCTACCGGGAGCTGAGAAACCACATCCGGTTCGGCCACGAGGTCACCGCCATCGAGCAGGACGACCACTCGGTCACCCTGCACGTCAGGACGGCCTCCGGCAGGACGACGCTCACCGGCGACTACGCCATCTGCACGATCCCGTTCTCGGTGCTGCGTGACGTGGAGGTCAGGCCCGCCTTCTCGCGCCGCAAGCAGCGCGCCATCCGCGAGCTGAACTACAACGCCTCCACCAAGATCCTCTTCCAGGTGCGGCGGCCGTTCTGGGAGCGGACGGACGGCATCGTCGGCGGCACCACGGTCACCGACCTGCCGATCCGCCGCATCTGCTACCCCTCGCACAACGCCCGCGACGAGGAGCGTTCGGTCCTGCTGGCCAGCTACACCTGGGGGCAGGACGCCCTGAGGTGGGGCGCGATGTCGCCGCAGAAGCGGGTCGAGCAGGCGCTTGAGGACGTCGCCAAGATCCACCCCGAGATCCACGACCACATCGAGTTCGGCGTGACGCACGCCTGGTACGACGACCCCTACGCGGCGGGGGCCTTCGCCCTGTTCGAGCCGCACCAGCAGACGAGTCTGCACGACGCGATCATCGCCCCCGAGGGTCGCGTGCACTTCGCCGGTGAGCACTGCTCGCTGTGGCACGCCTGGATCGAAGGAGCCCTGGAGTCCGGGCTCAAGGCGGCCCAGGCCATCCACGAGGCGTCCTGACCCCGGCGCCCGGCGTCTCTCCCCCGGCGCCGGGCGCCGTACCAAACGCCACGCCCGGCCTTCACCGCCGTACCAGACACCTCCCACGGCGCCAGACGTTTCCCGCCAGGCCGAACCCCCACCGCCACGCCGTACCAAACACCTCGCCCCGCGCCCGGCCTTCACCGCCTACCGAGCCCCCACCGCCGCCTCGGGCGGTCAGCCGCCGAGTCGTTCGGCGTAGCGGCTCAGTCTGGCCTCCGCCTCCGTCAGGTCGGCCGCGGCCACCGCGCACGCGTCGAGGTGGGCCCGTACCGACTCGCGCAGCCACGGCGGTGCCGCACCGCCCTCCTCAAGCTCCGCCTCGATCCTGCGCAGGCGCTCGGCGCAGTCGGCGAGTCTTCGGACGTCGGAGCGCAGCAGTTCGACCCGCGCGGCGATCCGCTGCGGCGCATCCGGTTTGTCGGGGGAAGAAGGCATTCGTTCCTCCGGTTCTCCGGTCCCGGGGCGGTCGGGCCGCCTCCGGTTCTCCGGTTTCAGGGCGGTCAGACCGTCCGCACCGGGACGCACGCCTCCTGGAGCGTCCGCCTGGTGATCGTGGACAGGCACAGCAACGGACGGGCGCCGTCGAGCCCCAGCTCACGCAGCCGCCCTGTCAGCGGATTGGCCGAGCGCCCGACGACCAGCCGTACCCGGGGGGCGAGATGCACCCGGCCGAGGCCCCGGGTCCGCACGCACGAGCGCAACGTCGCCCCCTCGTGACGCGCGTAGGCGACCAGGTCGCGGTCGCTCGCGGGCACCCACGGGCCGAGGGAGCCGGTCAGGGTGAGGACCCGGTCGGTGAGCTCGCCCACCGTGACCCGCACCGCCCCGCCGGTCAGGTCGAACTCGACCGGCATGACGTACGGCTCGCCGCCCCACAGCCGGGGCGCGACCGCGCGGACGACGGCGGTGTCCACCACGGAACCGGCCAGGAAGCTGCCCGAACGCCGCCGGTCGGCGCCACGCGGCAGGTCGGGCCAGACCCGGATCGACCGCGAACGCCACGGGTCGGGCACCACGACCCCCAGGTGGGCCTCGTGGTACTCGCCCAGGCTGGTCCGCCGGTTCCACGAGGCGTGCACCGCGACCAGGGCACGCCCCCCGACCCGTACGGCGGGCCCGAGCCCGGTGCTCACGAGCAGGGCGGCCGTGGCGGCCGGGTCCGCGGCGAAGTAGGCGGTCAGGGAGCCGCCGTCCTGGCATCTGACCGGCAGTTCGACCGACCCGTCCCGCGTCTCGGCCAGGTAGGTGGGCACGGTCAGGAACGGGAACCCCTCCGGGCGGGGAGCCCGGTCGAACAGCTGGTAGGCCTGCGACCGCACGACCCGCCCCCGGTAGGGGGCCAGTTCGGCGTCGATCCGCTCCCGCGCCTCGGGCAGGTCGTCGGCCAGGTTCGCGATGTAGTGCTCCATGCTGTGGCAGCGCGGGAAGAGGTGGGTCGGGTCGAAGTAGTCGACGACGTACCAGTCGGGGTGCAGGTCGAAGCACGTGCCCGCGCCCTGCCCGTCGAGGGTGGGGATGATGTCGTGCTGGTTGGTGACGCTGGCGACTCGGACACGTGGGTCGGCGGGCCGTTTGAAGTCGATGGGCGCGCCGACGGACACGACGTGGGTGACGGTGTGACGGGCGCAGAACGTGGCGTCCTGGACGAGGTTCATGACGGCCGCGCCGCCCGCGCTGTGCCCGATGAGCGCCAGTTCCTCACCGCGCGGCACGCCGTAGTCCTCCACCGCTCTGATCAGGGCCCGGCTGTAGGGACTGCTGTCGAGTACGGCGCTGCTGAAGGCGCCGAGCAGGTCCTGCGGCGAGTTGTCGTCCGGCAGCCCGACCCGCATGCCGGGCGCCTGGACGACGTGACGCGTCGTCCCCTCGTCGTCCTCGACGCTCTGGATGAGCACCCGGCCCGTCGTGCCGAGCAGGCCGATGTTGCGCAGGAAGCCGAGCAGCGAGCCCCGCTGGCTCAGCCGTACGGACTCGACGGTGGCCAGGTCGACGCGGCGGGCGGCTCCCTCGCCGGTGTCGAGGACCGCGACGGCCCTGTTGCCGAGGCCGGTGATCGGGTCGGCGGACGCGAAGCCCCGTCCCGTCGCGATCAGCCAGGCGGCCTCGTCGTTGAACGGGTTCTCGTCCAGCAGGGCCCGCAGGGCGAGCACCTCACCGAAGATCGGCGCGAGCGTGCTGAGCGTGCGCACCGCGCCGCGGTCCTTGAACAGGGCCCGCAGCGCGCGTACCGCCTCAAGGTCGCGGTCCGCCGCCGCGGCCTCGACGAGCCTGGTCAGCATGGGGTCGTCGCGCAGTTCGGGATGCTCGACGGCGGCGGCCGCGATGCGCAGCCGCAGTGAGGTGGCCAGGACGCGGACGGTGAGGCTCTCCGCGCCGCCCAGCACGCCGAGCCTGGCGGCCAGACTTCCGAGCGGCCCGCCCGTGAAGGCGTAGCCGAGCCCCTGAACGTTGGTGACGGCGCGCAGCAGCGCGCGTTCCGCCCGGTAGGCGACGGCGGGCGCGCGGACCACGGCTCCGGGCGCGGCGCTCTCGGTGAGCGCGGTCGTGGCGTGCGTCGACACCTCGTGGATCGTGACGCCGATGTCCACGAGTTCGCAGGCCGCGGCCCGCAGCAGCGCGGCGTGGTCGCGGCTCCGCCCGCTCATCTCCCCACCTCACGGCCCATGCTGACGTAGCGGGGGCGTGGTTCCTCCGGGATGTTGCGGTTGAGCACGTCGGACAGCGTCCCGGTGGTCGCGATGATCCGCAGGCCGAGCGGGGAGAAGGTCGCGGCGTTGAACACCCTCGGCGCCAGCAGCGGATTGGTGAGCGCCTGGGAGAAGGCGTCGATGGCGATGATCTTCGTCAGCAACGGCGGCAGGATGGCCTCCGAGGAGGCGTGCTCCTCGGCGAACAACCCGACGTACAGGTCGACGTCGTCGACACCGCCGTACAGCTCGCGCAGCGCCTCGACGACCCGCCGGTCGCCGGTGATCTGCTCGAACCGCCGCACCCTGGGGAACCGGCAGTGTTCTCGGTAGGCGTTGTAGGGCGCCAGGCCGAGGGCGCGTGACTCGGCGACGCTGGCCACGTCCACCTCCCGCAGGCCGGGATCGGTGTTGAACAGGCCGATCCGGCCCGCGCGCTGCCGGGAGGCGTCCTCGAAGAGCCTGCCGATCCCGGGGCCGGGGATCAGCTCGGCGCCGAACAGGGTCCGCGCCAGCGGGAGGTCGGCGTCACCGACCGAGAGCCGGGAGGGGATGAGCCCGTGCCAGCGGTAGACGAGGTTGAACTCGACCGAGGCCCAGTTCTCCCGCTGCCAGGGCGCGTGGGCCAGTCTCGCCGACAGCCGGGAGTCGAGGGTGAAGCGGAAGTGGTAGGGCGTGATGTGGTTGACGTACTCCTCGACGACCAGCTTGATGAGCAGCACGATGAGGATGTTCCTGGTCGTCTGGAACAGCCGTTCGTCGTCCCAGCGCGGGTTCTGCTCGGCCAGCAGGGCGGCCACCCTGTTGTGCTCGCGCAGGAACAGCACCGTGAGCATCGTGAACCCGACCTGGATGTTGCCCCGGTCGCTGCCGACGGCGAACAGGGTGTCACGCCGTGCGGCGTCGACCTCCGCGAGGCGGACCACCTTCAGCGGGGCGAACTCCGGCTTGATCTCGCCGCCCTCGCACAGGTACGGCGGGAACTCCCCGTCCTCGATGATCTGGCTCTTCAGCCGCCCGCCCTCGAAGGACCGTAACACCGCGGTCGCCTCCGGGGTCAGGCCGTAGAGCTGGTTGAGGTCGATGTGGTGGTTGGAGGTGTTCCTGCGCGGGTCACGCGGCACGTTGCTGTCGCCGCGCAGGAAGCCGTCGGTGAACCACTGGGCGAAGTAGGCGAACAGCACGGTCGAACGGGGGCAGGGGATCATGGCGTCGCCCCGGGCGAACAGGTCGGCGGCCCGTTCGGGGGACGGCCTGCGGCTGTCGTCGGCCGTGACCGGCGGCAGGTGCCTGCCGCTGTAGGTGCGGTCGGTCAGCGAGGTCCACGAGGTGTAGTCGGCCATGGCGCTGAGCGGCTCTGGCCGGGGCGGTATCTCGCGGATCGCGTGGTCGATCAGCGTGGCGTTGAGGCGACGTTGCACGGGAGGCACGGCCTGGGCCGCCTCCCACAGGGCGCGCCCCCTGGTCAGGGCGAGGAAGCGTAACCGGTTCGAGGCCCCGTCGGTGGCGATGCCACGCGCTCTCATCCGGCGTCTCCCAGGGCCAGCACGAACCTGTCCGGGAAGATGCCGTGCGCACGGACGATCTCCCCCTCCGGCCCCGGCAGCCGCCGCACCCCCGGCCGCAGCAGCAGCCGCCGTACGGCCTCGCAGATGATCACCTTCGCGGGGGTCACGCCGAGGCAGGCGTGGTGGCCGTGACCGAAGAACAGCCGGTGGTGGGCGGGCCGGTCGGTACGGAACTCCTCCGGCGCCTCGACCACGTCGGCGTCGAACATCGCCGAGGCGGGCGCGGCCAGCACGAACGTCCCCGCCGGGATCACCGTACGGCGCGGCGTGCCCGCGGCCAGGACGTGGTCGCGCACGCACACCCGGGCCAGCAGCTTGAAGAACGGGTTGAACCGCAGCGCCTCCCAGACGTAGGAGTCGAACCGCGCCGGGTCCGGCTCCGCCGCCGCCTCGACCGCCTGGCCGTACACCTCGGGGCGCAGCATGAGCTGCTCGACCGCCTCGACCATGGCGCCGGGGCCGCTCTCGACGAACCCCAGGGGCAGCCCGGCCATGTTGATCACGACCCGCTCGTCGTCGAACCCGGTGCCCGGGGGCAGCACGGTGCCGACGAGCCTGGTGAAGACGTCGTCGGGCAGGTCGAGCCCGGCCCGCAGCGCGGACCTGCGCTCGACGAGCCTGCCGTGCAGGTGGGCGGTCAGCTCGGAGCCCGCGGCGACGGCCGCCGCCTGGATCTCCGGGTCGCCCTGGAAGTTGGCGAAGCCGTCCACGATGACGGCCCTCGTCCAGCGTGACAGGGTCGCCGGGTCGGGGCCGGGCAGGCCGAAGTACTCGGCGCAGACCCCGAGGGCGACGTGCCGGAACAGCTCGTGGACCGCCTCGACCCGGCCTTGGGGCCAGGCGGCGTCCAGCGCCTCGTCGGCCAGCCGCCCTGCCGTGTCGCGCACCCGGGCCGCGTCTCCCTGGGGGAGCATGACCCGCATCAGCCCCTTGTCACGCCAGTTCATCGGGGTGGCGTCCCTGGAGAGCATGAAGGGCGCGCCGAGCGCGGCCTCAAGGCGCGGCCCGAAGGAGCGCACCGTGAAGACCTCCTCGTTGGAGAGCACCTCCACGACGTCGGCGTATCTCGTCACCACCGTGAAGGCCGGGGTGACGAGGACCGGCCTGTGCTCGCGCAGCTCCGCGAGGAAGTCACGCCAGTCGGTACGCAACCACCGCAGGACGAGGGCGAGCGCGGACACCGGATCGTCGGCCAGGGTCTCGTCGTATCTCCTCAGGTGGTCACCGGTGGTCGTCTGGTCGACAGCGCCCATGTCCTGGCCCCTTCTCCCCCGGTCTCCCCGGATTTCTCCGGGGCTTTCCGGAGTCTCTCCGGACCCCTGGAAAGCCGGAGCGAACACGGGTCGTCACATCGGGTGGCCACAACAATTTAGGAGGGTCGCGAGGGATTCACCGATGGCTACTCTATGGAGTGTTTTGCTGCCTCTAAGTGATTATCATGTCACTTTCGGGCGACTGCCACGGCGCCGGAATACGGACGTTCAATAAGCCCCATCCGACCGCAGGGAGAAAACGTGGCCCCGTCGCCCGACTCACGCCCCGACCAGCGGACGGCGGAGACGGTCACGGTCCCCACCGGCCGCAGGGCCGCCTACCTCGTCGTCCTCGTGGTGCTTCCCGCGGTGCTCCTGGCGCTGGCCGTACCGGCCGCGTGGGGGTGGGGGGTCGGGCCGCGCGACCTGGTCATCGCGGTCGTGATGTACTTCGTCAACATCTTCGGCATCGCCATCGGCTACCACCGGCTGTTCACCCACCGCTCCTTCCGGTGCCGCAGGCCGCTGCGGATCGCGCTGATGCTGGCCGGCGGCCTGGCCGTCGAGGGGCCGGTCACGCTGTGGGCCGCCGAGCACCGCCGTCACCACAAGTACGCCGACCGCGAGGGCGACCCGCACTCCCCGTGGCGGTACGGCGAGAGCGGCCTGGCGTTGCTGCGCGGCATGGCCCACGCCCACGTCGGCTGGTTCTACACCGCGCGCCGCCGGTCGAGCCGGTCGCACTGGGTGCCCGACCTGCTGGCCGACCCCGACGTCCGGCGTTTCGACGCCGCCTACCCGGCCGTCGTGGCGCTGTCGTTCGCGCTGCCCACGGTCGTCGGAGGGCTGTGGTCGATGTCATGGCAGGGGGCGTTGAGCGCGCTGTTCTGGGGCGGCCTGGTCCGCTACGCCGTGGTGCACCACGTCACGTGGTCGGTGAACTCCGTCTCCCACACCTTCGGGGACCGTCCGTTCGCGACCAGGGACCGCTCGTCGAACGTCCGCTGGGTGGCGATGCTGACCCTCGGCGAGGGCTGGCACAACTGGCACCACGCCGAACCCACCTGTGCCAGGCACGGGGTCCTCAGGGGACAACTCGACCCGAGCGCTCGCCTGATCCGCTGGTTCGAACTGGCCAACTGGGCCGACGACGTCCACTGGCCCAACCCCCACCGCCTCACCGCCCACCGCCTCCCCCACCGGTCAGACGGTTAGGTCCCGGACGGTGGTTATCATGGGGGTGTGTACTCTTCCTCATGTCTGAGCTGGTGGCGCTCCTCGTAGGAGCGGCACCTCTCGCGCATGACCGGGCCGTTCGGATGAACGGCCCTTTCGTGTTCCTGGACCAGGGCTCGTGTCGTCCCGACGGCTCGACCGACCCACCAGGAGACCTCATGAGCACCATCCAGACCACGACCCCTTCCACCGCAACGCCGGAAGCGCCAGAAACGCCGGAAGCACCTGGAACGCCCGACGCGCCCGACACCCTCGGCATGTCCGCCGCGCAGGCCCGCAGCGCCGTACTGGAGGAGTTGATCCTCAAGGACCCCGGGCGGTTCCGGGTGCTGACGGGTGACCGTCCGACCGGGCGGCTGCACCTCGGGCACTACTTCGGCACGCTGCACAACCGGGTGCGGCTGCAGAACCTCGGGGTGGAGATGTTCGTGATCATCCCCGACTACCAGGTCCTGACCGACCGTGACGTGGCGGACAACCTGACCGAGTACGTCGAGGAACTGGTGCTGGACTATCTCGCCATCGGCATCGACCCGGCGCGCAGCACGATCTTCACCCACAGCGCCGTCCCCGCGCTCAACCAGCTGATGCTGCCCTTCCTGAGCCTCGTCTCCGTCTCCGAGCTCAACCGCAACCCCACGGTCAAGGACGAGATCGCCCACTCGCGCCAGTCGTCCGTCAACGGCCTGATGTTCACCTATCCCGTCCACCAGGCCGCCGACATCCTCTCCTGCAAGGCCAACCTGGTCCCGGTCGGCCAGGACCAGCTTCCCCACCTGGAGCTCACCCGGACCGTCGCCCGCCGTTTCAACGACCGGTACGGCGACGGCACCGCGGTGTTCCCCCAGCCCGAGGCGCTGCTGTCGAACGCCCCGCTCCTGCTGGGGACGGACGGCACCAAGATGAGCAAGAGCCGGGGCAACGCCGTCGCCCTGTCCGCCGACGCCGACGCGACCGCCCGCCTGATCAGGGGGGCCAGGACCGACGCCGAGCGGCACATCACCTACGACCCGGTCGCCCGCCCCGAGGTGTCCTCCCTCGTCCTGCTGGCGGCCCTGTGCCTGGACCGCTCTCCGCTGCGGGTGGCCGAGGAGATCGGTTCCGCGGGGGCCGCCGCGTTGAAGAGGACCGTGACCGAGGCGGTCAACGAGTATCTGGCGCCGATCAGGGCCCGCCGGGCCGAGTACGCCCGGGACCGCGCCCACCTCCGCAAGGTGCTGCGCGAGGGCAACGAGCGGACCAGGGCCGTGGCCGACGCCACCCTCGGCGAGGTACGCGCCGCCATGAACAGCCACTACTGACTGCCCCGCCCTGACGGGACACCGGGATCGGTGTCCCGTCAGCCGCCCGCCTCAGCCGGCGCGGCCTCGGACCGGGGCAGGAGGACTGCGGGCTCCCGGAACCACACCTCCTGGCGGCCGTCCGCGGTGACCGTCAGCCCGAACTCCTCGTGCCGCGGCCGTCCCTGCTCCGTCCACCACCGGTGGGCGGCCTCGACCTCGTCCCACAGGTCGCGCGGCCCGCCCTGGAAGACCCGCGACTCCAGGGAGTACTCCTCGTCGAAGAACACCGCGGCCCAGGACGGGCCGTCCAGGCCGTACAGCCACATGGTCCGGTTGCCGGACCGGGTGCGACCGTGGGCGTGGACGCACCCGGGCACCAGCAGGCCGGCCACGAAGTCGAAGACCGCGTAGCCGGAGTCGTCCATGACCTCGTCCACCGGCAGGTCGGTGAACGACCGGCGGGTGTCCCCCGGCCACTCGTCGCCGGGGACGTAGTCGGCCCGGGTGACCCGGCGGTCACGCTGGGACCGCAGATGCATGAACCGCGCGGCGCTGGAGAAACGCCCTCCCGCGCTGCCGTCGTCGTTGACGACCAGCCGCACCAGCGGGTTCTGCCCGGTGTAGTGGGTGCCCCACGGCATCACCAGCACCCCGCCCGGCCTGGTCTGCTCGATCCACGCGCGCGGAACCTCACGCACCCCGGCCGTCACGAGAACCCGGTCGTACGGCGCGTGCTCCGGGCTGCCGAGCAGGCCGTCCCCGACGACGATCTCGGGGTGCCAGCCCGCGGCGGCCAGTGACCTGCGCGCGGTGTCGGCCACCTCCTCGTCGATCTCGACCGACACCACGTTCCTCTCGCCCAGCCGGGCCGACAGCAGGGCGGCGCACCAGCCGGTGCCGGTGCCGATCTCCAGGACCTTCGCGCCCTCGAACACCAGGAGTTCGGCGAACATGGAGAACACCGCGGTCGGCATCGAACTGGAGCTGGTGGCCAGCACGCCGTGACGAAGACCGAGGTGGGTGCCGTCGTCCCACTGGGTGACGATGGGCACGTCGGCGTTGGCCCAGTGCCACCACCCGTCGGGGTCGTGGATCCTGGAGACGGCCGTGTGCCCCTCCTCGGTCGAGGGCCACATCACCTCGGGCAGGAAGAGATGCCGGGGAACCACCTCGAAGGCGGCCCCCCAGTCGGGGGTCAGCACGCCCGACTTCCGCAACATGTCACGCAGTGCCCGCCGGTCCTGGTGCGAGGTCGTCATTTCTTCCGGCCCCGATGAGCGTCACCGTCCAGCCGTGAAGGCATCACCCCGAGAATGCGAGGATCGCGCCTTTCCTTACGGTCTCCCATTTGCTCCTCTTCCCGTGTCCCGCCCCCGAAACAGAGCACTCGCACCCAGCGTAGGGACAGGTCACGACGGTGACACATGGATTCCCAGGAAAGGTTTACGCCGCTTTTCTTCCCGCCGTTTCGGGGCCCTGGACACAGGAAGTCCATTGAGGATGGAATTTACCTTGTTTTCCACGGCAACCCGGAAATCATGGTGGCTTATGGTTCTTTTTGGTGCCGTTCCTCGACCTCTCGGGTGGGTGTCGGCGCGGCTTCCCGCCTGCCGGATCTCGCCGGGTTCGCACCGAGTACGGCAGGACGGCCGCCCCCGTTGACCGCCCTACCGTACGGCTGCCCTGTGCCTCTAGCGCGTGGGGCCGTGGTCCTCGCGCCAGAGCTCCGCGCCGTCCCTGTCGTAGCCGACGAGTTCGAAGCCCTCGGCGTAGATGTCGTCGGTGCGCCGTTGCGTTCCGGCGAACATCCGGAAGTCGCCGGCCTGCCACGGTTCCGGCCTGGTGTCGGCGGTCACCGTCGTACCGTCCCGGAGGACCAGCGCGACGCGGGCGGTCCCGGCGCCGGTGATGCCGAACCAGCGGTCCTCGTGCTCCCGCAGCTCCGCCTTCATGGGCCTGCCGCCCATGTCGGTCAGCGGCCCTCCCGGCGAGAGGGTGTTCATGGCGACGGCCCGTCCCCCCAGCTTCCAGATCAGGGACCTGTCGGGCGTCTCGTAGAGGCCCACGACGAGGCCGCCGGGCATCTCCACGGTCGGGCCGACCGGCTTCGCGTCGGTCTCGGGGAACACCGGGGGCTGCCGCTCGATCCTTTTGACCGTCCTGCCCAAGCCGTCCAGGAACTCGAAGGCGGTAACCGGTTCGTCCGCGGAAACGGTCACGGTCCAGATGGCCTGGGGGGCGCCCTGCGGCGTCCGCAGCGTGCCGGTGACCCGCCCGCCTCCCTCGCGTACGGCCACGACCCGGGCGATCCCGGCCTGGGCGGTGCCGTAGTGCAGGACCTTTCCCGTGACGGGGGGCGGGAACGACTCCGTGGAGCCCTGGTCCGTCGCCTCCGCGCCGTCGATCACCGGCCCCTCGCCGCAGAACTCCGTTCCCCCTCCGGTCCTGGAGGTGTACTTCCGGCAGAAGACGGTGGCACCGTTCCTCGCCCTGGCGTACCAGAGCGAGAGGGGACGGCCCTCCGAGGGGTTGTCGATCGTCAGGCGCTTCCCGACGGGGTCCGGGTTCCTGAGCGGGTCCTCGAAGGCCGTGGGGGTCGCGGTGACGACGGCGGCGATGCCTCCTCCCCCGGTGTCGCGGGTGACCGTCACCGCGACCGGCACGGCGACCGCGACGACGCAGACGCCCGCCACCAGCGCGTGCCTGCGCGTACGGCGGCGCCGCGACCGGAGCACCACCTCGGCGGAGAACCTCGCCGGGGCCTGCGGCGCACGCGTGGCGGCGGTTCCGAGCGCCGAGCGCAGACGGGGTTCCAACCTGTCGGTCATGCGGGGCTCCCGTTGATCGCTGAGGGGCTGGGCAGGACGGAACGGAGCCTGGCCAGGCCGAGTGAGGCGTGGCTGCGTACCGTCCCCCGGGAGACGCCGAGCACGTCGGCGATCTCCGTGTCGGACAGGTCCTCGTAGTAACGCAGCACCAGTACGGCCCGCTGCTTGCGCGGCAGGGTGGCGAGCGCCTGCCACAGCCCCTCGTCGCTGTCGGACGGCGGGCTGTCGAAACGCGCCGTCTCGGGCAGCGCCCAGCCCGGCGCCTCACGCCTGCGCACCCGCCAGATGCTGACGTGCAGCCTGGCCATGATCATCTTGACGTACGGCTCGGGGGCCTGTTTCCGTCGTACCCGTGGCCAGGCCTGGTGCAGCCGGATCAACGCCTCCTGCGTGAGGTCGGCGGCGTCGTGCGGATTGCCGCTGAGCAGATAGCCGTAGCGCAGCAGGGCATCAGCGCGTTCCGCCACGAACTCCTCGAAGCGGGAATCGTCTTCCACCGGCCCCTGCCTTTCCTCGTCCCGTCACGGGATAGACGGACGAGGAGGCCGAACTGTTGAATCAGCCCTTCCGGTCGTGGGCCTGCCAAGCCCGCTGGGAACGGGTGATGTGCCCGAGGGCGGCCTTGAAGATCCGGTAGTCGTCGTCTCCCAGCTCCTGGCGGTGCCGCCGTTCGATCCGGGCCAGGATGGCGCGGGCCTTGTCGATCTCGTCCAGACCGGTCTCGGTGGGGACGACGAGCTTCGCGCGCCGATCGGCCGGGTCGGCCTCCCTGCGCACGTAGCCGAGCCGCTCCAGCTCGTCGACGATGACCCCGACGATCTGCTTGTGCTGCCCGGACCGCTGCGCGAGCTCGGTCGCCCGCACGCCCGAGGCGGGCAGCACCGCCAGCACCGTGCCGTGTCGTGGCCGCACCTGGGGGTGACCCTCCTCGGCGAGCCGGGCGAACAGCTCCTCCTGCAGCGCCCGGCCCAGCTGCCCGACCAACATCCCCAAGTCCGGCTCCTCGGCGGTGGCGTCCATCTCGACTCCCCAATTATTCACGATCATTGACTATCACTGATCATTACTATACCTTGAGATCAGTTGATCCCCAACCTCCGGCACAGACGAAGGAGTCCCACCATGAGCACCGCCGGCTTCGACTACACCATCACCCGGACCCTCGACGCCCCGGCCGACAGGGTGTGGGCCGCCTGGACCGTCGCCGACGAATACGCCGTGTGGGCCAGTGCCGAGGAAGTCGTCCTGGACGTCCGTCCCGGTGGCGCCTGGAGCTCGGTCATGGTCATCCCCGGCGGCGCCCGCGTCCCGCTGACGGGCGGCTACGTCGAGGTCGTGGAGAACAAGCGCCTGGTGATGGGCATGAACGTGCCCGGCCGCGACGAGCCCGTCCTGATGACTCTCGACCTGACCGCCGACGGCGAGCGCACCCAGATCAGCCTCTCCCAGACCTTCGACACCGCGGAGGACCGCGACCAGGCCGAGCAGGGCAGCAACTTCCTGCTCGACAGCCTGACCACCCATCTCGCCGCGGCCTGACCACGACGCACGGGAACCCACCGCCGAAAGGCGATCGGGCCGGTGGGTTCCCGCCCGGCTCCAAGACCGTCAAAGTACGAGGCGCCAAGCGGATCGTGGTCACGCACCGGCCCGCTCGCGCCGCAGTACGCGCACGCCGGCGACCGCGAGCGGCAGGAACATCAGGGTGAAGACCGTGCCCGCCACATATGTCAGGTGGATCGGGATGAACATCATTCCGACGAAGGCCGCGACGTAGACCACGGTGAGCCACCATCCGGCCACGCCCGCTCGGGCGAGCCCCACGCTGAGGGCCAGCAGGCCGAGGAAGGCGAAGATCTCCGTGCCGCTCCACAGCGGCATGAACGCGGCCTTGTCCACGGCGTCGGACAGGCGCACCGCGGCGTCCATCTCAAGCTGCCGGCCCAGGATCATGCGCCACCAGTCGTCCCGCACGGCGCCGGACACGTTCAGCATGCTCACCGCGGCGGCCAGCGCCCCGGCCACCGTGAGCAGGCGGCCCCTGCGCCCGCGTACCAGCCCGGGCACGGCCAGCGCGCCCAGCGCGCCCACGAGCAGCCCGTAGTGCAGCAGGATCGCCGACAGCTCGGTCAGGAAGAAGTCGCGGGCCAGCGCGGTGACGTAGTCGGCGGTCGAGTCGGAACTCTGCGGCGGGCAGGTCATCATCCCGGCGAACACCAGCACGGGCCCGGCGACCAGCGCGACGCCACCGGCCGGCCGCAGGAACCGGGCCGCGGGCTCCGCGACGCGGGCCTCGGTCTCCGGGGACGGGGTGAGGGGGGTCATCTCTTACCTCCTGGTGCTTTTCTTGGCGGGCCTCACCCTCTCGCCGGGACGGGGACCGGCGGATCAGCCATCGCGCACCGTGACGGGTCCCCTTCGGGGCGGACCCGCCCGCGGCCGGGTCCGCTGTTCGACGGACGCCCCGAGCTGCCGGGGTCCGTCGTTTGGCGGAGTCGGCGGGCGGCGAGCGTGATTACGATCGGTGGTCATGACGATGAGCCGGCTGAGGAACGTACGCCTCATCCCGATGGTGTTCGGACCTCTGGTCGCCGCACTGGCCGTGGCGGAGGTCCGGCTGGACGACTTCTTCGACGCGACCTCCACGGCCGTCTGGGTCTCGGGCGTGGTGATGGGCGTCGGCCTGGTACCGGCGGCCTGGTGGCCGCTGGCGGGCACGGTCGTCGCAGCCGCCTGCCTGCCGGTGGGCATGGTGGTGTTCGGCGCGCCCGGGGTCAGCGGCGCGACGATGCTCGGGTTGCTCGGGGCGGTCGCCTGGGCGGGCTGGCGCGAGCCACGGTGGCGTTCGGTCGTGGCGCTGTGCGTCGCGGGTGCGTCCTTCGCCGGTACCGCCGCCGTCACGGCTTCACCGTGGGAGCTGCTGTTCGTCCCCTTGATCCTGCTGCCGGGCTGGTCCATGGGGCTGCTGGCGCGGCGCAACGGCGAGCGGGCCGTCAAGCTGGCCGAGCTCGCGGCCGCCCTCGACGCCCAGAGCGAGGTCGTCGCCAAGGCCGCCGTCGTGCAGGAGCGTACGCACATCGCCCGGGAGGTGCACGACGCGGTCGCGCACTCGGTCAGCGTGATGACCCTGCAACTCGGCGCGCTGCGCAGACTGCTCGCCGACCGCCCTGCCGAGCAGGAGGTCGTGGCCGGGCTGGAGCGTCTCGGGCGGCAGACCGTCGAGGAGATGCGCGGCCTGGTGGGCATCCTGCGCGAACGCGTCGACGGCGAGCCGCTCGCCCTCATGCCGTCGCTGGCCCGGCTCGACGAGTTGATCGCCGACGTACGCGCCGCGGGGCTGGCCGTCACCCTCGACGCCCCCTCCGACCTGCCCCGGTTGCCGCCGGTGCTGGACGTCACCGCGTACCGGGTGCTCCAGGAGGCGTTGACCAACGTGTTGCAGCACGCGGGCGGAGCGCCTGCTTCGGTCGCCATCGGTTACACCGGCCGGGCGCTCACCATGGAAGTGCACAACTCCCCCGCTCCCGTCCCTTCGGGGAGCGGGACGCGGGCCAGGACAGCGAAGGCCCGCGACAGCCTCGCTCCCGCCACCCCGCCCAACGGGCGGCGGATCGGCCACGGCCTGGTCGGCATGCGGGAACGGCTGGCGATGGTCCAGGGCAGTCTGCACACCGGCCCGGAGCCGGACGGCGGCTTCGCCGTACGTGCCCGGTTCCCTCTCCCCCGAGTCTGACAAGGACGGCACGATGCCGATCACCGTGGCCCTCGTCGACGACGAGGCGATGATCCGTACCGGCCTGCGGCTGGTGCTCGGCGGCGAGCCCGACATCGAGGTCGTCGGCGAGGCGTCCGACGGGGCCGAGGCCCTCGAACTCGTCGCGCGCACCCGTCCGGACGTCGTGCTCATCGACGTGCGCATGCCGCGCATGAACGGGTTGGAGGCGTCCCACCGGCTCGTCCGCGACCACCCGGACAGCAAGGTCATCGTGCTGACGACCTTCGACGAGGACGAGTACGTCACCGCGGCGCTGCGTGCCGGGGTGAGCGGTTTCCTGCTGAAGGTCGCGCCGCCCGAGCAACTGGTCACCGCGCTGAGGACGGTCGCGGCCGGCGACGGGCTGCTCGATCCGGCCGTCACGCTGCGGGTGATCGCCGCGTTCGCCGACTGGCCCGCCTCCGCGAGGGGCACGGATCGGCCGAGCGAGCTCGACACGCTCACCGGCCGCGAGACGGACGTGCTGAAGCTGCTCGCGCGAGGGCTGACCAACATCCAGATCGCCGGCAGGCTCCACCTGGGCGAGGCCACCGTCAAGACCCACCTGTCCCGGATCCTGATGAAGCTCGGCCTGACCACGCGTGTGCAGGCGGCGGTCTACGCCTACGAGAGCGGACTGGTTCGCCCCGGCGAACAGCGCGACTGACGGAGGCCACCCACGCGGACCCGAGAGTGGTGCGGACGCGTACGGCGGCTCGCCGCCCGGCTGCCGGGGTCCTCGTCACCGTGTCCTGGACCGCGGTGGCTCCAGAACCGCCTTGATCGATCGTTTGGGACGAGGCTCGCGTCCATGAGGGGGCATAACCCCGGGGCTCGGGGCGAGGACGGCCGGGCGGGGTGGCCGGGCCTGGCGGAGTGGTCTGGTTTTGGGCGTGGCAGTGGAGGCGTTCCAGCTTCTCTGAAATTGAATTCGAATGGATTCAAACGACTCCCGGTCCGGATAAAAATCTATTTTCGATCGTGATCTTGGCCGTTTCGTACACCATGGTGTATATCTATGTACTGCCATTCTTCACCTGCATCCCCTTTACCCCTCCCGTGACATGTTGGGCACGTCACGGGCCTTCCACCAGGAGAGCGACATGAAGAAAGCAGTCGATCCGACCATCGCGAGCACACCGGCCGCCACGCCGTCCGCGATATGCGGAGCGTTTTCAGAAAAGCATGAAAATCGCGCCGGCAACCTCAGAAACAATGACGGAGAAGGCTCTATCGCCACACGGTCCCGCAACGGGGCCGAGCAACCCGCCGTCGGGGTCCGTGGAAACATCGGGAAAGCGAGCGCTCCCGGCGCACGGAGAATCTCCCGGTCGGGGAACCGCTTCGTCAGGAGGCCCATCGGCACCCAGTGGACCCTCGCCTAGGACGACCGCCGGGTAGAAGGCCTGGTAAGCCGGTCACCGTACCCCATGGGACGGCGGTGACCGGCGTCGGTGTGAGGGGGGTAATGCGCGCGTGAGAGTGGGCAAACGGTATGGCCGCGAACGTGAGTGTTCGAGGGCCGCCGGAACACTCGGCGCGGCCGGGCGGACGCGGGACCCGTGAGGCGGTGAGGGTTGACGCGACCGCTGTGACCAGCGTGAACGGCGTATCCCGCCGGACGGGAGCCGGTCGGGCGCCGTCGGCCGTGCGCCGCACGGGACAGGCGATCGTGACGGTGCGCGAACCATACAACGGGGATATGCAAAAGCGATGGCTCCTCATACCCCCGGGGCCCAGGGCAGTGTGGGGACGCTCGCTCTCCCCTCTCCCGAGGAGTCACATGAAACCAGACCGCGTGCCCTCCGCCGTCGCGACATTCGCGATGGTCTCCGTGGGCGTCATCCTGTACGGCGTGGCCGCTGCCCTGGCCGCTCCCGTCGGGGGTTCACGCCCGGCGCGCATCACCAATCCGGGTGTCGTGTGGCCGTTATGGTCGGCCTCACGTAACTACACGGCCGGCGATCTGGTCACCTGCGACGGCTGCACCTACAAGTGCGTCCAGGCCCATTCGTCGGCGGACGGTGGTGATCCGTCGACCACCCCCGCTCTGTGGCGGCTCATCACCTGATGACGCCCCGCCCGACCTCAGCACGGGCGGCTCGTGGATGAGCGTCACAGCCATGGGGTGAAGGCGGACGGCCGGGCTTCCCGACCCGGCCGCCGCCTCCACCCCTCCCGTCCGGGCGGCCAACGGACCGGCTCCGCTGGTTCGCCGAAGACGCTCACCGGGGTGCCCTCCCCGGTGAGCGTCCAGGTATGACCGCCGGGGCCACCAGGACGGCGGTGGAGTACGGGCCTGAGGTCGGCGGCCGCCGCCCCCGCGGCTCTGGCGGCCACCCGATGCCGTCAGTCGCCGCCGCTTCCCACCGGCCCGAACGCGACGTTCCTCTCCTGCCGCAGGACCTTCCCGTCGGCCCCGTACGCCGTCACCGTGACGGGCGGCGAGTCCAGGACCACGGCCCCCGCCTTCCCGGGGCCCTCAGGGTCACGCACCGGCCTCCCGATGATCCGTACGATGAAGAACCCGTTGGCGATCCGCGCGGACGTGCGCCGCCCGTCCGCCCAGTCGACCTCGACCCGCCGCACGGCGTCGCTGACCCGCCCGGTGACGACCCGGTACACGTCGTCCTTCTGGATCCGCTGCTCGCCGACCGCGGACGAATGCGTGTGGCTGGTGTACGCGTCCACCCGCAGGTCGCCGGAGAACCCGGCCAGGTCCCCGGGCGGCCGGAACCCCCAGTAGGTGAAGACCGCGCGCTCGGCCATGTCCTTCTGATCGGTCGGCGTGCAGAGCACGAAACCGGCGACACTGCCCACCAGGGCGGTGCTCCCTCCCTTGTCCCGGTACTCCACCAGCACCCGGAAGTCGTCAACCGCCCCGTGCTCGGTGATCCGCCGGTTCCCGTCCATGTTGTGCACGGGCCCGCCCTGGGGCATGCACTCGCGTACGAACCGCAACTGCTCGGGGGTGTTGTCCGGCAGGGCCGCCACACTGGCCCCGGTGTTCGGGCCGGAGGTGTCCGGGAAGGGCAGGACCACTGCCGCCACCACGGTGGCGGCCACCGTGGCGGTCACGGTCACCGCCATGAGCCCGGCGACCGACCACGTCCGGCGCCGACGCCGGGCGAGAGCCCGCGTGGCGTAGGCCAGCGGGTCCACGGGGACGGCCTCGTCGGCCATCAGGCGCAGTTCTTCGGCGATCCGCCGTTCGTCGATGGTCACTGCAGGCCCTCCAGGATGACGGTCTCGCCGACCAGTTCGCGCAGGCGGGCGACGGCTTGATGGGTCTGGCTGCGTACGGTGCCCACCGAGCAGCCCATGATCTTGGCGACCTCGGACTCCGGGAGGTCCTCGTAGTAGCGCAGCACCAGCACCGCCCGTTTGCGCGCGGGCAGGACCCGTAACGCCTCGGCCAGCGTGACGCGGGTCTCCACCTCGGAGGTGCGGTCGGCCACACCGTGATCGGGAGGCGCTTCGAGCACGCGTTCGCGGCCCCAGCGCGGGCTGCGCCACCGCCCGACCTGTTCGTGGTACATGACCCGGCGCACGTACGCCTCCGGGTTGGCTCGGATGCGCCGCCAGTGGGCGGCCGTCTTGGCCAGCGCCGTCTGCAGCAGGTCCTCAGCGGCGTGCCGGTCGTTGGTCAGGACGTAGGCGAGCCTGATCAGGCTGTCGGATCGGCCGGCGACGAACTCGGTGAAGTCGCGCTGATGGTCAGGGTGCAAGGGCTCTCCTCGTGTCTCGCACCCTTAGATGGAGGAGAGTCTGCGAATCTATGGCGCGCGTCAGCCTGCACCGCCGATGCCGTGGAGGCGGAAGCCGGTAAGCGCCCCTGTGCGAACCGACCGTCAGGGCCACGTGGGGGAGGCGGCTCGCGCGAGCCGCCGTCCCATGACGATACCGGCTCGATGCCTGCCGTTCGGCGTCGGTGGCACCGCCCATGCCCCGGAACACGCGGAGGCGGTGGCAACCAGGACGGCGGCCCCGCCCCTGGGCGCGGACGGGATCAGGACGTTCCATGCCCCCGGCTGTGGCCTGTTTCTCGGCGCCGCCTGCGAGGCGGTGTGGTGCCGGTCGATGACGGCGGCTCCCGCATCGGATCGACCGTGCGTACCGCGGCCTGCCGGGCGCGCGTCCACGGGATCCGCACGGCCGGGACCGTCGGCCGCTCATTCCTTGACCGGGTTCACGGGGGCCGACGGACCGGGCCCCGCGCTGGGTGCCCGAGCGACCGTGGGCCGTACATCGGCCTGTTCTTCGAGGCCCTGGACCTGCCCGGGTCCCGCTCTTCGCGGAGCGGGACGCGGACGTGGTCAGAAGATCCCCGGGCCGGGGGTCAGGATGTGGTCGGGGTCGTACTTCGCCTTGCGGCGCACGAGGTCCGCCCACCGGTCGCCGTACTGGGCGCGCCAGTCGGCCTTGGTGAAGTCCTGCGAGCCGATGGGGTAGCGGGTCCCGCCGATCGCCCGCGCCTTGGCGTGCAGACGGCGGTTGCGCTCCAGCATCTCGGCGGTGAAGGCCGCGTCGGGGCCGGGCGCGGGAGAGGAGGTGAGGATGTCGAACAGGTAGACGTACTCGCTGTCGCCCGGCGGAACCCGGAAGAACGGCCTGGTCAGCTTGGCCCGCCGCTGCGGGAACAGGAAGCCGATGCCGGTCGGGGGGCCGTAGTCGCGGGCGGTGAGCGACGGCATGACCTCCGAGACGTAGGCCTCGGCCGACTCCCCGGGGAGCATGACGTCGAACCACGGCTTGATCAGGTCGTCCCAGGCGCACTGTCGCTGCCACAGCTCGATGACCGGGTCGTAGCGCTTCACCCACCCCAGGTAGGTGCTGTTCTCGATCTCCGCGGAGGCCGGGGAGACGCTCAGGTCACGCAGCAGGCGCTGGTCGTTGGGCGGGGTGTCGGCGTCGTGGAAGACGACCACGTTGAGCTGGCAGGTGATGTTCGTGCCGTCGGGTACGGACATCAGCAGGTAGGAGCCGTCGACCTCGTTCCTGTCCAGCAGGATGTGCAGGTCGTCCCAGGCCCTCGCCACCTCGGTGACCGGGTAGCGGATCATGTAGTTGCGCGCCAGCGAGCGGGAGGGCACCAGGTCGAGCGTGGCGCGGGTGATCACGCCGCACTGGCCGAGACCGCCGAGCATCACCTCGAACAGGTCCCGCTCGCGGTCCATCGAGCACCGGTGCAGGCGGCCGTCGCCGGTGACGACCTCAAGCTCGCGGACGTGGTCGATCTGCACACCGAAGTTGTTCTGCGCGGGGACGCCGCCGACCGAGAGCGTTCCACCGACCGAGAGCCCGACGTAGGTGGTGAACAGCGGGGGCGTCAGACCGCGGGGCGCGGCGGCGTCGGCCGCCTCCCGCCACAGTGCGCCGGAGCCCACGGTGATGGAGTCGGGGCCGATCGAGTGGATGGCGGACAGCGACCGGTTCTCGATGATGAGACCGTCGGTGAGTCCCTGCCCGTGGGTCGAGTGCCCCTGGCCGCGGGTGGAGACCGGGATGCGGTGCTCGCGGCAGAAGCGGACCATTTTCTGGATGTCGCGGACGGACCCGGGCCGAAGCACCGCGCGGGGTAGGCGCTTCACGATCCTGCCGAGGTCACGGCCGTCGGCCTGACGGGTGGCGAGATCGGTGAGCAGGACGCCGTCCAGGTGAGGGATGCGCTGGAGTCCACCGGAGCCGGGACCGGTCGCCCACGCCCGCTCCACAGGATCGAAGCCGACAATGAGGGCGCTCGCACCGAGCGTGCCGAGGAATCGTCGTCGTGTAACCACGTTTGAGACGCTAGTGATCAAGCTATATGGGGACAACGCGCCTTTCGTGACATTGCGCATCGCGCGTCCGCGTGTACAACCGTTTTCCGGGGATCGGGACGCCTCGAAACCGACCTCAACCCTCGGGGTTCGGGACCGGGACCGGCCTCAGGAGGCCTTGAGACCGTGCCGGTAGGCCCGGGGCGAGCAGCCGTACGTCTGCCTGAAGACCCTGCTGAAGTAGGAGGAGTCGGCGAACCCCCACTGCGCGCCCACCTCGCCGACGGCCCTGCCGCCGAGCCGGGGGTCGGACAGGTCCTTCCTGCAACGTTCCAGTCGGCGCTGCCTGATCCAGCGGGCGACCGAGACACCCTGCCGGGCGAACAGCTTGTAGAGGTAGCTGGTGGAGATGTGGTGCGCCGAGGCCACCGACTCCGGTGACAGGCCCGGGTCACCCAGGTTGTCGTCGATGTAGGCACGGATCCTGGGCATCAGGCCGTCACGAGGACCCTCGTTGGGACCGGCTTCGACGAAGCCGGCGGCGGTGTGCCGTACGGCGTCCTTCAACCGTTCGACGGTCGCGGAGTCCGCCGCCAGGTGTCCGGGCAGCCTGAGCACCAGCATCCCGGCGTCCTCGGCGGAGACGTACGTCACCGACATCGTCTCGCCCATCAGGAACCGACGCCCCTGTCCGTCTCGCCGATGTGTCCGCCGGTCGTCACCCCACGAGTCACACGGACCTCCTCAACACTGGGATTTCTCCCACATTAAGGAGGTGTTCACCTGCGGGAACAGGCACTAGGTACGGCCAGGCTGGTACTTTTCCCGGATTTCCTTACGGAAGTCCCCCGGCGTCACCCCGGCCTCCCGCTTGAAGAACCGGCCGAAGTAGGAGGCGTCGTCGAAGGCGAGCGCGCGGGCGATCTGCGCGACCGACAGGTCGCTCTGCACCAGCAGCCGCTTGGCCTCAAGCGTGAGCGCGTCCCTGATCACCTCACCCGGACTGCGTCCCGTCGCCTCCTTGACCGTCTCCGCCAGGTGCCCCGAGGTGACGCCGAGCCGTTCCGCGTAGGCCCGGACGGAACGGACGTCGATCACGTGCTTGGCGACCAGCCGGGTGAAGGCCCGCGCCAGTATCGAGGAGCGCGTGACGGCCCCTCCGCCGTTGCCCGCCTCAAGCAGACGTCCGCTGGTGACCAGCAGGATCTGCAGGTACGACTGGAGCATCGAGGCGAACCCGGCGCCCCGCCCCCGGTACTCCTCGCACATCAGACCCAGCAACCGCGCCATGCCCTCCGCCTCCACGCCGGAAAGGCGCAGTTCGGCACGTTCGCTGAGACCGTGGAAGAAGGGCGGCTCCTCCTGCCACAGCAGGAACTCCTCGGTGAACAGCACCAGCGTGCCCTGCATGGGCACCTCGTACGTCCAGTGGTGGACCTGGCCCGGCGCGATGAAGTACATCGTGTCGGGCCGGATCGGGGACGACCTGAAGTCGACGGTGTGGGTGCCGCTTCCCGCGCTCACGTAGAGGATCTCGTAGAACACGTGACGGTGCGGGAAGGCGGCCCGCGACCACGACCCCATCTCGTCGAAGGTCCCGACGGCGAAGGGCGAGAGCCCCATCGGTACCGGCACCTCGATCTCATGCATCGGCAACATCCGGCTCACCCCCTCTGCGTGTGGAACCCGGCCCTAGGACGTGGCGAGGTTGATTCCGGGCTCGTCGATGGGCTTGAGGCCGTACCCGTCGAGGATCCTGTCGAGCGTGCCGTCCGCCTTGAGCTCCTTCAGCGCGGCCAGCAGGGCGTCGGCGAAGGCCTTGTCCTTCTTCGCGACGAACATGCCGACGTAGGTCGGCGCGAAGCCCTCGGCCACGATCGCCACCGGCGAGCCCTGGCTGATGGCGTACTTGGCGGTCTCGGCGACCAGCACCTCCACGTCCACCCGGCCCGAGCGCAGCGCCAGGTCGGCGTCCTGGGCTGTGGGGAACTCGACCGCCTCCGCGGCGGGCCTGCCACCGTCGGCGCACTTCTTCGAGGCGTCCTTGACCACCTGCACGTCGGTCGTGCCGCGGATCGCGGCGACCTTCTTGCCGCAGACGTCGTCGAGTGACTTGATCGTCGCCGCCTTGTCCTTGCTGGTCACCAGGACCTGCGAGGACTGCATGTAGTCGACGAAGTAGCCGATCTGCTGGCGTTCGAGCGTGTCGGAGATGCCGTCGTCGGCCATGTCGTACCGCCCGCCCGCGACGCCCGGCAGCAGCGCCTCCCAGGCCACGTTCTGGATCTTGTACTCCAGGCCGAGCTTGGCGGCGACCGCCTTGCCGACCTCCGGGGTGATGCCCCCGGTGATGTTGTTGGCCGAGTCGGTCAGCAGGTAGGGCAGGTTCGGCAGGGTCGTGCCGACGTTGATGACCCCCGCCTGCTTGATCCGGTCGGGCACCAGCGCCGCCGCGCCGGACGCCGCCGGGGCCTCCGACGCTCCCGGGGCGGACGCGGCCGAGGACGGGGACGCCTCCGGCGTCGAGGTGCCGCACCCGGCGAGTACGGCCACGGCCGCGATCAGGACACAACCACGGGTGATGACTGACATGTCACTCCTTGCTCTGCGAACTCATGCCGGGCTGTGCTTCGCAGCCCGTGGGGGGGGTGGCTCGGGGACCTTGCTTCGGGCGCCTCGGGCTCCGAGGCTCTTGGGACCCGGGACCCGGGACCCGGGACCCGAGGCTCGGGGCTCGGGGCTCGGGGCTCGGGGCTCGGCGTCGAGGGCTTCGAGGTGTCGCCGGCCCTTACAGGACGCGGGCCAGGAACGACGCCGTCCGCTCCGACGAGGGCGAACGCAGTACCTGCTGTGCCGGGCCCTGCTCCTCGACGACACCGCCGTGGAGGAACACCACGGTGTCCCCCACCTCCTGCGCGAACCCCACCTCGTGCGTGACGACGAGCATGGTCATGCCCTGACCGGCCAGGTCGCGCATGACGCCGAGGACCTCGCCGACCAGTTCGGGGTCGAGCGCGCTCGTCGGCTCGTCGAACAGCAGCACCGACGGGTCCATGGCCAGCGCGCGGGCGATCGCCACCCGCTGCTGCTGGCCGCCGGACAGCTGCGCCGGACGCTTGTCCGCGTGCGCCGCCAGCCCGACCCGTCCCAGCAGGTCACGTGCTCGCCTCTCGACCTCGGACCGGTCCCGCCGCAGGACCGTCACCGGCCCGAGCATGACGTTCTCCAGCGCCGTGAGGTGCGCGAACAGGTTGAACTGCTGGAAGACCATGCCCATCTTGCGGCGCGTCATGGCCAGCCGCTTCGGCGACGACTCGACCAGCCTGCCGTCCTTCGGCTCGTAGCCGACCACTTCCCCGTCCACGGCGACCAGCCCGGCGTCCACGGTCTCCAGGTGGGCGATGCAGCGCAGCAACGTGCTCTTGCCGCCGCCCGACGGGCCGAGGAAGCAGACCACCTCACCGGGGGCCACGTCCAGGTCGATGCCCCGCAGAACCGAGGTCGCACCGTACGACTTGCGCAGACCCCTGACACTCACCGCGCCCTTCACCGCAGCCCCCGCTCAAGGTAGTGCTGGCCGATCGAGGCCAGGCTGACCAGCGCCAGGTACCACAGGGAGGCGACCAGAAGCAGGGCGATGACCTGGTAGTTCTGGCCGTAGATCTGCTGGGCGCGGGTCAGCAGGTCACCACCGCCGATGACCGAGACCATCGAGGTGCCCTTCAGGATGAGGATGAACTGGTTGCCGAGCGCGGGCAGGATCACCCGTACGGCCTGCGGCACCACGATCCGCCGCGACGCCTGTGCCGGGGTCATGCCGATCATGAGCGCGGCGTCCACCTGGCCACGCGGGACGGCCAGGAACCCGCCTCGGATGATCTCCGCCATGTACGCGGCCTCGTGCAGGGCCAGGCCGAACAGCGCCGCGACGAACGGGGTGATCAGCGTGTTGGCCTCGCCGTACCAGCCGAGTGAGGTGCCGGGAATCCCGATGCCGATCCTGGGGAACAGCAGCGCGAGGTTGAACCAGAAGACCAGCTGGACCAGCAGCGGTGTCCCACGGAAGAACCAGACGTACGCCGCGTAGGCCGCGCTGAGCACCGGGTTGTCGGACTGCCGCATCAGGGCCAGCAGCATCCCGAGGACCAGGCCGAACAACAGGGTCGAGACGGTGAGCAGCAGCGTCACCCCGACCCCGCTGAGGATCGGTTCCGCGAACAGATAGGATCCGATCACCGCCCAGTCAAGGTTCGGGCTGGTGACGACCGTCCAGCAAAGCCAGGCGGTCAGCGCGAGCAGTACCGCGCCGAGCCCCCATCGTGACCCCAGGCGCCGCCGCCGTGCGACGGGCATCTTCGAGAGTTCGTCGAGCACGCGACGACCGTAGAACCGCCCCCGACGCCAAAGCTTGACGCTGACTGCACTCTTGTGGGATCTCCCGATACAGATGCCATGTTCGGCTTGATCACCCCTGCCGGGGCCACCTGTGGCCGTACCCGGCGGACCGTGGACCGCGCGAGGTGGCGTTCCTCGCGCGTTCGCCGAGAGCGTTCAGACCTGGGTGGGGTTGGCCCTGGTTATCACCTCTTCTGCGGTCAGGTAGAACTGGCCCGTCGTCAGCCGGGAGACGTCGGTGACCGCGCCACCCTTCGACCTGGCCATCTCCTTGGCCGCCTCGATCTGGGCCGGGGAGTTCAGCAGGCCGTAGAACTGGGTCGCGGCGTTGCCCGGAATCCAGTTGTGCAGCCCCTTGGGCGCCTGGGTGGCGAACACCAGGCCGAGGCCGTACTTGCGGGCCTGGGTGGCCAACGCCAGCGTGCTCCGCGTGCAGGCGGTCGTCCCACCCGAGGGCGCGAAGGTCTGCGCCTCGTCCATCACGAACAGACCGCCGAGCGGACGGTCACCGGCCGGATTCCTCCTGATCCAGGCGAACAGCGCCATCTGCAGCTGGTTCACGAAACTCTGCCGCTGTTCATCCGACGGCAGGCCGACGAAGCTGATCACCGAGGCCCGCGCCCACTCCACTTCACCAATCCGCTCCAGAAGGCTCATGATCCGCCATGAGCGTTCTTCCTGGAGGCTTTTCATCATCCTCCGATGATCAGATTGGAGCCGGTTCTTGGTATTCCGGACAGGTCGTGTCCCGCACCCTCCGGATGCGACCAGACGCTGAAGCCGAGACACACGACGAAACCGCCTTCGCCATCCGGTCCCAACGTCAGACAGTGCACCCTCGATGCCCACACATCCGACACCCCGGCAAACCTCAGCATCTCGTCCGCCGACCGCCGGTCGGCCTCGGCGAGCGTCAGGGACCTATACACCGACTTGAGCTTCACCCCGAGCACCCCGCGGAAGAAGACTTCCACGAAGTCACAGGTGGGGGCTTTGTCCACACTCCGGAGACACAACTCGGAATGGCCGACGCCGTACCGCCACGGACGAAACCTTCGTTCGAGTAACAGTGGCAGGCCAGGCTGACAGCGGGGTGACGGCTCTTGCGCTGTCTCACCGGATTCACGCAAAGGTCGTTCCACGGCCTTCCACCTTCCCTCCTGACAGAAGAACGCCTATACGAGCTGTCGAAACCGTCAGTCCGAGTTCGGTCATGTCAGTATTTCTGGGCCGTCCAGGGTGATCACGGGTATCCATGCCTCGTCCACGTCGTTGGGCCTGCACTCGTCGGCAACCGTCGGTTAGACGGAGGGAAGAAAGGGTCACTCCGCCCGGGTACGGCGCCCCGCGTCATGATGATGGCCTTGAACACGTTCCGTATCTCCTCTCTAACTGTCGGCTCAACTTCCGCCGATCCACGGCGGTACCCCGCGCCAGACAACACTGTCCGGCGCGGGCAGGAATTCAGGCGACCTTTCTTCTTCTAAGGCAAAGACGAAAAAATACCTATCCACGCCTTGAGTCGCGAGTCATAAGTATGACGCGGAATAACATCGCCGATACCGACAACGGGCGAGAGAAGATTCTTCACCAGTCTCAATCGGCGAATTTGGTCGATCTCCAGGCTTTGCCATCGAGCTGCCATGTCACGAGCTTCGTCCACTGACACCGGAAGCTCGCGAAGAAGAAGATCGACAACATGGTCTGGGGCAAGGAGATCGACCTCAGAACGTGGAGCAACACGTCTCAGTAGGGCTGCGGAGATGTTTAACCGGCGTATGACCCCTTCCTCATGGTCGATCGACTTCCTTTTCTCTGCCACACAGAACACGTAGTCTGTGGCTGCGGAACAGACCACCCAGTCCTCCGCGGATAATTCCTCACATTCATCGATAAGCCGCATCGTCAGCAACTCGATGAGGCCTATGCACTGGTTTTGTTCCAATTCTTCCAAAGATAGTCTTCCTGTCGACAGCACAGCTGAAAGCTGTCGCAGATTGAGATCCAAGAGGGCTGCAAACTCACCCATTAGAAGTTAACCTCCGCTGCGGATAATGCGCCGGTCCCGGCCTGAAGGCTTCCCCGTGAAGGCTGGGATTGGCCGCTTTGATTGTTGATGCCCAGGCCGAAGTATCCACTTCCCGAAGAACCTGCGATATCAGCCTCCCCTGCCGAGCGCACACCCGAAGGACGCCTACGGCCACTTCCGCACCTCTACCGAGAGGACCGGCGAAGATGCCCACGGCGGCCCAGACGCAACTGCTCCCATCGCCTTTGGCGCAGTCAACATAGTCCGCAGCGAAAAGATCGTAGAGCGCGGCTATTTCAGACTTGCCCCAGTTGCACTTCTCGTGCATGATCTTCTGACACTGCTGGAAGTAGGCGTTGATGTCCTCACCGGGTTTGGGGCTGGGAGTCGCCTTCGTCGTGAAGGCCTGCTTTCCCACGGACTTCGGCGGCGACACCGCAGGCGGCGGAGTGGGACTTGAGGTCTTCTTCGGGGCGATGCCGCCGGCGTCTGAGGAGGCCACGTTGAAGTGGCCGTCGAATTCGTAGGCCCCGGTGGAGTTGGCGTTGAACCGGTAGGGGTTGTACTCGTCCTTGCCGGGGTCGGCCGGGTCGGGTCTGTCGACGCCGGTGAAGAGTTTGTCGTCGTTCTTGCCGTAGGCGGTGTAGCCGTAGGTGGCACGGGTGTCGTCGGTCTCCGAGGTCAGGCTCTCGACGTCGGTGTGGGCGTTGTAGCCGTAGTAGGACGGCCTCTCCCCACCGCCGAACCTACGACATCTGGGTTTTCCTCACCTTCAAAGAACTGGGGTCATCCAAATTCGGCCCACCGGAGGCGTTCAACGGCGGGAGGAAGGAGCGCTTCGAGGCGTTGGCGAGTCCTGGCCTTCAGTCTTTTCCACGCCAGGAGAGAAGATCTCCCGGTTGACAGTCCAGCGTCTCGCAGATCTTGGTCAGTGTGCTGAACCTGATCGCCCTGGCGCGGCCGTTCTTGAGGATGGACAGGTTCACGATGGTCACGCCGACGCGTTCCGACAGCTCCGTGAGGGTCATCCCCCGCTCCGCGAGAAGGCGGTCGAGGTGTACGGCTATGCCGTGTTCTTCCATGTCGGCGGGTGACATCAGACCAGGCCTTCGAGGTCCTCACGCATCCGGACGGCGTTCCTCATGACGCGGGTGAGCGTGATGAGACCCAGCCCGGTGAGAACGACCGCCGGTGAGATGTCAGGCAGCCGGAACGTGTAGAAGTAGCCGACGCTGAGCGTGCCGAGCAACTGAGCGTTGGCGAGGTCCTGAACGGTGGGAGCCAGGACGGCACCGACCAGCAGCCACCACCCCAGGGAACGAAGCCCTCGCGCCACATCGAGTGTGTAGACGCCCCGCCTGTCCGCGACGCGGACCATACGCCACACCATGACGAGCGCGCCGACGGCGAGCACGAAGCCGGGGAACGTGGTGAGCGCCTGCCAGATCATCTGCGCCCCGCTGGGGTCGCCCGTGCAGAACCGCGTTCCCGTCGCCATCGTCGACACACCCGAAGTGGCGCGGTCGACGAGAACCTCTCCCGCCTGCAGGCCCGGATCGACGGCGCACGCGGTCTCGCCGTCCAGCCCGAAGAGACTGCCTCTCCCGGAGGCGAGAAGCCCCAAGCCCACCACCGTGACGACGACGAACCACAACAGCCCAAGCGGCGCCGCGCTGGCCAAGGGCTCCAACGAAGGTTTCCTCTCGGACATCTCGCCCCCACTTATCGTTTTTCGATAACCAGGACGATAAGTTATCGAAAAACGATAAGTCAACCGGCCGTCCCGAGGCCACCTCGTGTGGTCGCCGAGGGTGTTCAGGGCTGGGTGGGGTTGGCCCTGGTTATCACCTCTTCGGCGGTCAGGGGGGCCTTGGGATGGTGGGACAGGCAGAGAGGGACCAGGGTTTTGGCGAAGGCGGTTCCCTCGGCCGCCAGGTAGAACTGGCCCGTCGTCAGCCGGGAGACGTCGGTGACCGCGCCGCCCTTCGACCTGGCCATCTCCTTGGCCGCCTCGATCTGGGCCGGGGAGTTCAGCAGGCCGTAGAACTGGGTCGCGGCGTTGCCCGGAATCCAGTTGTGCAGCCCCTTGGGCGCCTGGGTGGCGAACACCAGGCCGAGGCCGTACTTGCGGGCCTGGGTGGCCAACGCCAGCGTGCTCCGCGTGCAGGCGGTCGTCCCACCCGAGGGCGCGAAGGTCTGCGCCTCGTCCATCACGAACAGACCGCCGAGCGGACGGTCACCGGCCGGATTCCTCCTGATCCAGGCGAACAGCGCCATCTGCAGCTGGTTCACGAAACTCTGCCGCTGTTCGTCCGACGGCAGGCCGACGAAGCTGATCACCGAGACCCGTGCCCGCTTCCCCGGGGGCGGGGTGAGCAGCACGCCGGGATCGACCGGCGTCCCCTCCCCGGCGAACAACGGGTCGTTGACCATGGCCGCCATCAACGTCTGCGCCAGTTCGGCCGCGATCTTCCCGGCGTTGGCGAGTTCGCTCACGCCGTACGGCAGCTCCGCGAGCAGGTCGACGAAGCCGGACATGCCCACTCCGCCCCCGCGCCCGTAGTGCACGAGGGCCTCCCTGAGCACGGCCAGCCCGACCTCGGTCTTCGCCGTCTTGGTGGTGAGCTTGGCGCGCGGCGCGAGCGAGGCCACGGCGGCGTCCACGGCGACACCGAACTCGTCCGGGTCGGCCGCGACGCTCGCGAAGTCCGGCAGCGGCTGGAAGCTCAATGGCCGTCCCGCCTTCCGCCGTGGCGTCCAGACGACGACGTCGGTGGCCGCGAGGTACTCGGCCGCCTTCTCCGCGTCACCCGGCCCCCAGCCCTGCGGCGGTTCCGGCCAGCCGTCACCGAGTCGCGCGAGGTCGTTGTTGGGGTCGAGCACGATCGCGGAGACCCCCCGGAGCGCGCACTCCTCGACCAGCCTGCGGATGAGGACGGTCTTCCCCGACCCCGACCCGGCGAAGATCACGGTGTGCTTCCTGAGCGCCTCAAGCTCGACCGAGACGGGCCGGCCGCCGATGACGGTGTTGCCCAATGGCACGTACGGCGGCTGCTCCGTGATCTGTGGGGTCACGGACCGGGAGTCCACGGGCCTGACGGGTTCGGGGGTCACGGCGCCGGTGGGTGTGGGGGTGGGGATCGGTGCGGGCTCCGGCTCGGTCCTGGGGAACGGCTCCGCGATGCCGTTCGAACGCTCGGTTCCTGTCTCGGGGAGCGTGCCGTTCGAACGCTCGGGCTCTCCCTCGGGGAGGGTGTCCCCCAGGGCCTCGCGGAGCAGCTTCACGTCCCGTGCCGGACGCCGTACGGCCAGCCAGGCCCGCAGGTTCGGCGGGTTGTCCGCGTACAGCTGCCGCAGCGCGGCCAGGACCCTGAGGTCCTCCTCGTCGACCGTGAGCACCCGGCCGCCCGCCTTCTCGAACTCGGCGACGGCGGCGATCGTCTTGGGGCCCTGCGTCCAGGCCACGTTGCGCAGCACGAACAGCCGCCTGCGGGAGACCTCGGCGTTCAGCCCGGCCGTGACGGAGGCGGCGCGCAGGCGGCTGAGGGCGGCGATGTGGTGCGTGGCGGCGATGGCCCGGAACGCCCAGTGCTCCTCGTCCTCGGTCTCCTCGTCCAGGGTGCGCCGCAGTCGCGCGTGGAGCGGGGGCTTGCTGCTGGGCGGCGGGTCCACACTGAACTGGGCCCCGGCCTCACCGAGTCCGTCGATCCAGGCCGAAAGCCCGGCCGCGAGCAGGGCGGGCATGACGGCGTCCTCAACGGTGGCGTTCAGGGCGTCGTCCGTGGGCGTCAGCTTCTTGAGATCGGCGAACCGAGCATCGAGCTGCTCGAAGGCGGAGGGCTGGATAATCTGTTTGGGCTGGCGGTCGATGGTCTGCCCGAGGCGCTCAAGCTCTCGTACCTGCTCGTCTGCCAAGCAGGCGTCGATGTGAGCGTCGACCCTCGTTAGAAGCTGTCGCGGGGTGTACTCGCTGGCGTTCTCGAAGACAGTCGGCCGGATCGGCCAGGTCGGGTACGGCGGAACGAAGCCGATCTCCGCGAATCGGGAGGCGAACCGTTTCTCGACCAACTCCTGGGCAGCCTCATCGCTGGGCAGGGGCTTGAGGTCGGGCATCACCTTGAACCGGTCACGCGCAGTGTCCACGGCATATGTCTCGATGAGAGTCCAGGTCTGCTGCAGGCACGAGACGATCGTCAGAGTCCTGTTAGTGGTCTCGCGCAGCGCCATCAGACCGCCGGCCACCTGGTCGATCATGATCAGGTCACGCCAGTCGTGCGCCGCCGTACCTTCGGTGGCAAACGGCGAATGAGCGACGAGTACGTCGATCTGATCGACGGCGATGACGGATGGTCCGGTCAACGCGAGCAGCCGAGAGATGTCCTTGACGATCGCCTGCGGTGTTTTGAACAGTTGTCGAATGCCCCAGGCCTCACGTCCATCCAATCCTTCTTCCTGCAGCCCGCGGAGAAAACCCTCACCCACGTCCTGTGCGGCGTAGTCGGCTCCTGCGTACAGCACAAGGGCGCGCAGGGTATCCCTGGCATCCCTGCCTACATGGGAATTGAGAGTGCGCACCCCTTCCACGAAAGCGTCGAGGCTCTCCCTCGTCACCCCACGGTTCCCAATCACCTCACGGTGCACCCCGCGAGGCATGTTGGTGAGTTCGGACAGCCGCCGCAGCAGGATCTTGAGCTGGCTCTCCCCTTCGGCACCGTTCCTGGACAGGCCGTCGAGCATGGCGGACAGGGCGCTCTCCCAGAAAGCCTGCGCGTCCAGCAGTTGGATCAGGAAGAAGTAACCACCGTCTTGTTGGATCCTCTCGCGAATCCAACCGAGCAGACGAGTTTTGCCTGTGCCCTTCTGCCCGCGCAGAACCAGGCCGATGGGGCTGGTCGCGCCCCCGGTCGCCACATCATCGAGACCGCTGAGGATGGCGCGTTCCACAGTCCGGTTCAGGCCCTCAACGTGGAAGGTGGCGGGATTCCACACGTCCTCCGGCCCCTCGACGTAGTTGCCCTTCAGCCTCCGGAGGGCTTCGAGCTCCGGGGTGCTCACCGGGCCTCGATCGCGATGAGGTGCTTCTCCTGCTCCCCGATGATCACCGCAGCCGCCCTGGCCTCCGGAGTGAGGGTTTTCCTGTTGCTCTCCGGCACGATGCTCACCTCGGGAATGTGGATCATCCCCTTGAGTGCGATGTCCACTTCCTCTCGCGTGGCATTTCCGAGCAGCGGGCGCAGCCGTACCAGGTTGACCCAGGCACCAGGCTTCTCCGCCAACCTCGTATAGGCCGCGCGGATGCGCGTGGTGATGTCCCCATCGGTTTCCACTTCGACGGCAGCCGTCGGAGAGTCTTCCGGAAGGAAGAGGTCAGAGAACTCCCGTCCGGTCCGCGTCAGGATTCCACGGACCAGGGACAACAGAGCGAGACTCATCGCCCCGCCCGCACCGCTGGGCGGAGAAACATCGGATGCGACCGCGAGCTTCAGTTCCTCCCAACCCTTGTCCAGCAGGGTATGAACAAGGGAACGCCCCTGCTTGTGGCTCTCGATGAGCTTGAGGTCGTTCAGCTTCTCGCGGGATTCCTTTCTGAGGACCACGCGGTAGCGCTTCTCCAGGTCAGGGTTGACAATCTTCTCCCCCTCGACCGCCAGAACCATCAAAACCGTGATTTCGGTGAACGAAAGCCCTGAATCAGACATATCTCTATCCTTCGTGCGTGGCGCGGTGGGTGTGGAGAAAGCGCTTCAGTTCTCGGAGTACGGACGGCATATCGGTCAAGACGCGCTCATTGGTGAAACGGATGACCGCGTAACCGTCCTCAATGAGGCGTTCGTCGCGTAGACGGTCCCCAGCGAGCTTCCTCGGCCTGCGATGGTCGCGGCCGTCGAGTTCGACGACGCAGCGTTCGGCCTGCCAGATCAGGTCGACCTTGATGGGGTTGACCAGCGGATGTGGCTGGTAGGTCTGGTTCCAGGCGCGCCCCGCCGCCCAGGTGTGCGCACTGAGCGCCCGCTCCAGAGTCGCCTCGACGGAACTCCCCGGATGCGGACGCCCCGCCACGGCCGAAGACCCCGCCACCGAGGACTCCACAACCGCCGTAGAACCGTTCATGGAGGAACCGGCCAGCGGAGAAGCCGGAGGACCGGCCGCAGAACGCCCCGTGGCCAAGGGAACCGAAGAACCACCCGTAGAAGGAGCCCCGGCAGCCGGGGAACTCGTCCCTGGTGAGGCGGGGCCGTACTCCTGGAGAGATGTCAGCACCGGGACTCGGTCGACCGTGGTCAGGGCGGCTCCGGTGAGGCAGACGCCCAGGTGGCCGCGGTGGGTGAGCCATTCGGCCGCCGCCACCAGCGTCTCCTCCCGGGCGGGCGAGAGTCCCTCGGGGATCGTGGCCAGGACCACGGTGTGCGGGCGGCCGAAGCTCGCGGCGAACGCCATGGCCAGGCCCTCGGCCCGCGTCTCCGGCGGGACGGGCCGGTGGGGAAGGCGCAGGCTCCCGCCCACCAGGGAGCGCGCGGCGAGGTCGCCCAGGAAGGCGGCGAGGTCGCGACGGCCCCGGACCCTCCGTCTGGCCAGTTCGCGTACGGCGGGCAGCGCGAGCCCGCCCGGCCCGGTGATGTCCGCGGCCTCGGGGAGCCAGGCGGGGTAGAGACCGGTGACGGCCTTCTCCAGCGCGTCGAGCACCTCGGCGACCGTCTCCCGTACGGCCGGGCCGCCGCCCATGGTGTGGGGAAACATCGCGGACGCCGTGGTGGTCGTGAAATCGGCCGAGGACGACGGGGCCGAGGTGACCTTCGTGGCGGCCGTGGGATCAGCCCGGCGAATCCAGACGACCCGCCGCGCCGGTGGCTCGTTCCACGATCGCACCATGTCGTTTCCTCCGGGCCGCGGAGTTTCAGCCCGGTGGAGACCGGGTCTTTTCCAGATCTCCCGCCTGTCGTGGTCGTTCTCCGGGAAAACGGTGGACGCCCCGGAGAAACGGGCCTGGTGGTACGTCAACCCGCACGAGCGAAAGATCCAGGGAAAAGACCATAGGGGAATGCCTGGACCCGTGTATAGATTTCCCGGGAAATGCCCTTAAGGCGCTAGTTGGGACCGTACCGGACTCGGGGCGACGAGTCCGGTACGGCGTTCAGCACGCGCGCAGGAAACGGTCGAGAACCCTGGTGCCGAACTCCAGGGCATCGACCGGCACGCGTTCGTCCACCCCGTGGAACAGCGCGGTGAAGTCGAGATCGGGCGGCAGTTTCAGCGGTGAGAAACCGAAGTGCCGCACGCCGAGTCGCTGGAAGGACTTGGCGTCCGTGCCCGCCGACAGCATGTAGGGCAGGAGGCGGGCGCCCGGATCCTCCGCCGTGACGGCCGTGGCCATCGCCTCGACGAGCGCCCCGTCGAAGGTGGTCCGTACCGGGGGCAGGCTGTCCCACTCGCGGATGATGTCCGGGCCGAGGACCTCGGCGAGTTCGGCCTCGAAGGCCTTCTCCCGCCCGGGGAGCATCCGGCCGTCCACGGTCGCCCTGGCCACCGAGGGGACGACGTTGGCCTTGTATCCGGCCTCGAACATCGTGACGTTCGCGGTGTCCCTGAGGGTCGCGCCGATCATCCTGGACAGGTTCCCGAGGCGGGCGACGGCGGCCTCGGGGTCGTCGGGGTCGAAGGGGACGCCGGTCACCTCGGCGACGCCGGTGAGCAGCTCACGCACCGGGTCGGTGAGCACGAGCGGGAAGCGGTGCTGTTCGAGGCGGGTGATCGCGGCGGCCAGCTTCGCCACCGCGTTGTCCCTGTGCAGCATCGACCCGTGCCCCGCCGTACCCCTGGCTGTCAGCCGCAGCCACATGACGCCCTTCTCCGCCGTCTCGACGAGGTAGGCGCGCACGTCGTCGGCGAGGGTGACCGAGAAGCCGCCGACCTCGCTGATCGCCTCGGTCGCGCCCTCGAACAGCTCGGGGCGGTTGTCGACCAGCCAGCGGGCGCCGTAGAAACCGCCGGCCTCCTCGTCGGCGAGGAAGGCGAAGATCAGGTCCCGGGGCGGGACGACGCCGTCGCGTTTGAAGGAGCGCGCGACGGCCAGCGTCATGGCCACCATGTCCTTCATGTCGACCGCGCCGCGTCCCCACACGTAGCCGTCGCGCACCTCCCCGGAGAACGGGTGCACCGACCATTCGGCCGGGTCTGCGGGCACGACGTCGAGGTGGCCGTGGATCAGCAGCGCGCCCCGCGCCGGGTCGGCCCCCGGCAGCCTGGCGATGACGTTCCCCCTGCCCCGGGCGCCGGACTCGACGTAGGTGGTCTCGTAACCGACCTCGGACAGTTTGGCCGCGACGTACTCGGCCGCCGCCCGTTCGGTGCCCGGCGCCGTGGGGTCGCCGGTGTTGGTGGTGTCGATCGCGATGAGTTCACTGGCCAGGGTCACGACCTCGGCGACGGCCGTCTCGACGCTCATGCGACGGGGACGACGGGGATATGGCCGGGGACGCGCACGGCGAGGAACGTCGTCGTACGGCGGAGCCTGAACCCGAGCGACTCGTAGAGGCGGATCGCGTTCGTGTTGCTCGCCGCGGCGTGCATGAACGGCGTCTCGCCCCGGCCGCGGATGCCGTGGGCCACGGCGAGCACGAGCCGGGTCGCCAGCCCCTGCCCCCGGAAGGCCTCGTCGGTGCAGACGGCGCTGATCTCCGTCCAGCCCGGTGGGTGCAGCCGTTCGCCCGCCATCGCGACCAGCGCGCCGTTCCTGCGGACGCCGAGGTAGGTTCCCATCTCGATGGTGCGGGGCAGGAACGGCCCCGGCCTGGTCCGTTCGACGAGTTCGAGCATCTCCGGCACGTCCTTCCTCTCCAGGCGGACCGCCTCCTCGTACGGCGCGGCGCGCACCCCGTCGTCGACCAGCTGGACACCGGCCAGCCGCATCACGACCTCCCACCCGTCGGGTGGTGAGGTTCGTACCCCGTTGAGGGGGACCACCTCACCGGGGCCGACCAGCGTGGCGATGTCCTCCCAGTCGGTGGCGTCGGGCTCCTCGGGGAGCGCGGTGAACGTGGCGACGTCGGCCGGGTAGCGCAGCACGTTGCCGCGCTGTTCGGCGAAGTGGGCGTGCGGTCCGTTCAGGGACGACCTGGCGGGGGCGTCCAGGGGATGCGGCTCACCGGCCGCGTCCCACCCCGAAGGCGCGTTCGACATCCGGCCCTCCATAACCCTTTATTCCTACTTGAATAGAAGGGTTAATTGTCTCCCGTCCGGCGTTATTCCCCTACTCCCGGGGCCGGCGGAACCGCTCCAGGACCGACGGAACCGCTCCAGGGACCGGCCGAACTACTCCCGCGGCCAGCGGAACACGACCGGCCGCCGGGCCCGGGGTTCGCGCGAGGGATTTTCCGGCCGGTCGGCGTACACGCGCCAACGCTCGACCGACCTCAGGATGTCCAGGCCGATCCGCTCCAGGAGCGCCCCTCCCCTGACCAGCCGCCGTCCGACGGGCCCGTCGAAGCCGACCGCCTCCGCCGCCGCCATCGCGGCCCGTCCCGCCTCAAGTGTCTGGCCCGCGCTGATCACGATCGAGTGGTACCAGCTGTCGTCGTCGACCACGTAGACGTCACGACGCCGCCGCGGATCGCGCTCGCGCCGGATGAACCCGTGCTGGAGCAGGTAGTTCACGGCCACGGAGACGGAGGCCGGGCTGATCTTCAGCCTGCGGGTCAGTTCGGCGGCGGTGCGCCTGCCCTCCTCGGACATCATCAGGTCGAGGTGCACGCGCGCCATCATTCTCGGCAGCCCCGTCCTGACCGCCATCTCGATGATCTCCTCCTCCCTGGCGTCACCCGGCGACCCGGTCGCGCGCGGGGGCGCCGGGGTGCCGCGCCGCGCCCGCTGGGCCGTCGCCAGGTGCGCCTCCTGGGGCCGGTAGTCGCCGGGGCCGCCGTTGCGGGCGATCTCCCGGCTGATCGTCGAGGTCGGCCGGTCGAGCCGCCGGGCGATCTCGGCGTAGGAGAGGCCGTCGGTGAGTCCGGTGGCGATGCGCCTGCGTTCCTGCTGGGTCAACCGTCCGCCTGGCATGCCGTCAGTATTGCCTTCGCCTTCATTCATTGCAACGATCGATTGCATTCGACCCCAGCGTCATTGCACCAATTTATCGCGACTTACCTGGGCAAATGCATTTCGAATGATTGACAGTCATTCCTGATGCAACGTAGCTTTCAAGATGTATCGAACACGTACTATCGCGAGGTGAGGAATGGCAATGGAACACACCGTCACAGCACTGCCGACCGCGCGTCAGTCCGGCTGTCCGTTCGACCCGCCCAAGGAACTGACCGAGGCCCGCGCGCAGAGCCCCATCAGCCGTCTGACCTTCGCCGACGGGCACCAGGGCTGGCTGGTCACCGGCTACGACCTGGTCAGATCCATCCTGGCCGACCCGCGCTTCAGCTCCCGCAGGGAACTCATGCGCCACCACCCGCTGATCGACTACGGCGACGTCGAGACCCCTCCGGCGGCACCGGGCGAGTTCCTTCTCATGGACGAGCCCCTGCACGGCCGCTACCGCAAGCCGCTCGTCGGCAAGTTCACCGTACGGCGGATGCGGCAACTCACCGAGCGCGTCGAACAGATCACCGCCGACCACCTGGACGCCATGGAGAAGGCCGGTCCCCCGACGGACCTGGTGACCGCGTTCGCCAAGCCCATCCCCGCCATGATGATCTGCGAACTCCTCGGCGTGCCGTACGAGGACCGGGGCTCCTTCCAGTCGCAGGTCGAGTCGCTCATCAGCGGGCAGGTCGGCGACGACGAGATGCTCACCGCCTACACCTCGGTCCAGCACTATCTCGCCGAACTGGTGACCGCCAAGCGCGCCGACCCCACCGACGACGTGCTCAGCGACCTCGTCGACGGCGACTTCACCGACGAGGAGCTCCGGGGGATCGGCTTCCTCCTGCTGGCCGCCGGACTCGACACCACCGCCAACATGCTGGCCCTGGGCACCTTCGCGCTACTGCGCAACCCCGCGCAGCTGGCCGCGCTGCGCGCCGACCCCGCCCTCACCGACCGGGCCGTCGAGGAACTCCTGCGCTACCTGTCCGTCGCCAAGCAGTTCTACCGGGTCGCCCTTGAGGACGTGGAGGTCGGCGGACACACCATCACCGCCGGGACCATGATCATCCTGGCCTACCACGCCGCCAACCGCGACCCCCAGCGCTTCGCCGACCCCCACCTGCTCGACCTGCGCCGCGACGACGGCGGCCACCTGGCCTTCGGCCACGGCATCCACCAGTGCCTGGGTCAGCAGCTCGCCCGCGTCGAGATGCGCGTCGCCTTCCCGGCGCTCGTCAACCGCTTCCCCACGCTCCGCCTGGCCGTACCGGCCGAGGAGGTCGGCCTGCGCCCGGAGGCCGCCGACATCCACGGGGTCACGAGCCTGCCGGTCACCTGGGACGTGTGATCACGACATGAACACGAAGGGCATGACCACCAGGAACACGTACACGATGAAGACCACCGCGTACAGCAGGCCCGCGAGGGCGGGCCGCCGGTGCCACCAGGGCAGTTCCAGGCGCGGGTAACGGCTGATCACCTCGCGGAACGACAGGTCGTCGCGGCTCACGACGACGCCGTTCTGCTTCCAGACCCGAAGCAGCCCGTCGGGCCAGTCGCTCTGCCACAGCACCCGCGCGACGTCGTCGGCGTTCGTGCTGATGATGATCCAGGGTGTCGGTTTCGTGGCCATCGGGTTCATGACATTGACGTAGTGCACGTTGGTGATCGTGGAGCGGGAGAGCTGCCACCCTTTCCCGTTCCATCCCACGTACCGCAGCGTGTCGCCGTCAACGACCAGGCGCATCGTCCGCCCGCGCCGCAGCAGATACACGATGCCCCAGACGGCGGGCACGCCCAACAGGATCACGAACGCGGGCAGGGCGAGCAGTCCGAGGCCCTCGCTGCCGTACGAACCGTTGACCATCCGTAGCAGCAGGAACACCAGCCCGATGAGCAGCAACGGGATCGACGCGGCCATGGCGACCAGCCATCCCGGCCGCTGAGGACGTAAGACCACGGCATCAGACCGGCCCGGGGAAACATCAGTCATGAAAGAAATCATCTGCCACCGCGGAATCCGCGTCCATCACAATGAACCAACCGACCGGCCCGCCGACTGTGAAAAGTATACGAGCGCGGGGCACCGCACACCCCCGAGCAGGGAAGTCGCCCCGACGACCGCGTCGAATCCGGTGAAAAACAAACAGCATATGAACGCGGCCGCATCCCGTTTCGGCCATGCCGATTCACGGGAATCCGCCACGGGTCCGCGAACCAAACGGATTTCAAATTTCTCCACACGGTGACCGTCCAGACCCACTGATCTTTAACTCGTGATGTCCGGTTCCGGTGGTACCCCCCGCTCATGCGGTACGCGCGAGGCGGCGGGCTGACCGCCACGCGACGCGTCAAGCGACATCGGACACCGTGTCCACCGGCACCCGGCGCCGCACCGCCTTCGTCGGCGGCCGGTGAGACCTGGCCATCTTTCTGGAGGCCAACGCCGCCGTTCCCGTCCCGACCGACAGACCCGGTGATCATCAGCCGACACGGGTTCCCGCCGGCGAACGGCCGGTCATGGGACCCTGGCACTCCCTGGAGGCGAGGGAGCGCTCAGGGGCGACCGGCCCGCCTCCTGCGTCCTGTGGATCTTGTCCACCTCGGCCTGGAGGGGGCCACGGTCGACCTGCGGGACTTCGAAGCTCATCACCACGTCGTCGGCGTTCGCCGCCAACGCGGCGAGGTGCGCGGGAGCCGCACCCGCGCACATCAGGCGTATCGCCCCTCCCCTAACGGCCGCCAGTCGGGCGGCGGCGCGGTTCGCGCCTTCACACGTGGACAGGGCCTGCGCGGGTACGGCGATGCCGGTGAAAACCAGCACGACGGAGACCACGACCGCGACGAGGCTGAGTAAGGGAGGTGAACGATGTTTCACAACGCTCTCCAAAAAGGGCACGCATAGAAACGCCAGCGGTATTTGCGGGTTTCCGTAATCCGGGAGCGGAGGAAGGCGAACGGTCAGCAGTCGACGGTCACCTCACGGTCCACCCACATCTGGTCGACGCCCTTGTTCCCGAACACGGAAGCGAAGACGGTGCCCTGGTAGGTGCCGTCGACGCATGGCACGGTGCTGCTCGCGGAGTGGGACTTCTCGGGGCCGTTTCCCTCGCCGACCGCTTCGTCGTAGGGCGCGTCGTTCTGCGGGGAGAGCCAGACGAGCAGCCAGTCAACGGTGGCCGGAGCGGATTCGGAGCATCGCGCGCCGCCGTTGAAACGCACCTTGCCGTCCACCACGTGGGGATCATCGAAGAACACCTCGCACCCGGGGTAGACCTCCGACACCTGGACCCCGCTCCCGGATTGGGCGAGCCCGGAGGATGACGGGGCGGCGCTCGCCGTCCCACTCGGGGTGACGCTCACCAGGGCGGCGACGATCGCCCCGGCCACCATGGTGAATGTGCGGAGTCGGTTCATGAATTTCTCCAATCGGGGGGCATTGCGGAACAGCCCTGACGGCCCGGAGGAGAAATCCGAAACCTCAACTCGGCGGTTCTTTCCGGGCGCGGGCCGATCACGATTTCGATCGGGTGGCACGAAGCGCATCGGCCTGATTGGTCTACATGTCATCCCAGGACGGAGCGGAGATCAACGACCGATCGACGTATGTCTGACAGGCCGTGCCTGTCGATCCTGTTCACGCCTGTCAACGCGCTGAAATCATGAAGGCGTGGAGCTCCGCCAGCTTGAATACGCCATCGCGGTCGCCGAGGAACTGCACTTCGGAAAGGCCGCCGCCCGGATGCACGTCACCCAGCAATCGATCAGCGAGCAGATTCGCCGGCTGGAAAAGGAGATCGGCGCCCCGTTGTTCGTCCGCACCAGCCGCCGGGTCACCGTGACCGTGGTGGGTGAGGCGTTCCTGCCCGAGGCCCGCCGGGCGGTGGCCGCCGCCCGCCACGCGCTCGACGCCGGACGTCGCGCCGCCGCCGGCCCGGCCGACGAACTTCGCATCGGTCACGCCGCGGACCTCGGCCTGCGCCTGTTCCAGCTCGTCATCCCCGCGCTACGCGCGCGTCTGCCCGAGGTACGGCCGGCGCCGTGCCCGATGACCACCGCCGACCAGCTCGCCGCGCTGGAGGACCGCCGCCTGGACATCGGCTTCTGCTGGAACACCGAAGCCCGGCCGGGACTGGACTCGCTGCTGGTGGTCCGCGAACCGTTCGTCCTGGCCCTGGCCGCCACCCATCCCCTCGCCGCCGAGACCGCCATCGATCCCGTACGGCTCTCCCACCGGCCGATCATCGTGCACGAGCGGAACCTCAGCCCCTGGCTGTACGACCACATCATCGGCCACCTGCGCGACCACGGCACCGTGGTGACGATTCACCGGGAGATCTCCAGCCTGGACCGGCTGCTGCCACTGGTCCTCGCCGACGCGGCGATCGGGATCACGGTCGCGGCCTCCGCCGCGGCCCGGCCGTTCGCCGGCGTGGTGTACCGGCCCTTCACCGAACCGAGCCCGCTCGCCGACCAGCGCATCGTATGGCGGCGGGGCACCACCGATCCCTCCGTCCTGGCCTTCGTCCAGATCGTCCGTGAACTCCGGGAGGCCGGGGCGTTCGTCCCCGGCTACCCGGACCTGCGGAGCGGACCGCCGGACGGGCTCGACCCCCTCAGCGAAACCTCAGGATGAGCGACCTCTGCCGGGCGCGGATCATCCGCCGCTGTGGGCTCTCGGAACAACGGTCGCAGCGTGATCGCGAGTCGCGGGTGGGCATGCCGGTTGAGTTCCTGGCTGATGGTGACCGTGCGCCGGCTTCGGTCCGCTTCAGAGCCGTGACCCCAGGCTTTTCCGATCGCTCCGCTTCGCCGGGTGACCGGCTTTCAGCATCTTCCATCCTCGGCCCGGTGTGGGGCCTCTGGCACCTGCCGCTGGCCATGCTGCTGCACGTCAGCATCAACAACTTCATGTCAATCATCTACGTGGACATGTTCCCATCCATGCGGGCCGGTCGGCCGCGTCGGGTGGCGCCACCGGTACGGCCGGGCACCGGGTTCCTCGCGCGGGCAGCCTCAGCGAGATCAGGTAGGCGTCAACGGCGGCCGTGACGCAGTCGCCACGGCCATAGGCGCCGTGCCCCCACCCTTCGTAGGTGAGCAGCCGCGCCTTCTTCCCGATCTGGGCGGCGGCGTTGCGCGCCCAGGCGTAGCCGGTGGCCGGGTCGTGCAGCCCGTTGACGATCAGCAGCGGCGGGCCGCCCTTCACCCGCAGGCGATGCTGTGGGTTCGGGATCGGATCCGGTTCACCCAGACACAGGGCGGTGAGCGTCAGACTGGTCGGGACGATCCCCATATCCGGTGCGATGGCCTTGGCGCGGCGGAGATGTTTGGTGTACTCGCGGTAGTCGCGGATCGGCCAGCGAAAATCCTCGCAGAAGATCTGGAGAGGGTTGGACACTTCCAGCTCGGCGGCCGCGGGAGCCTGCCGCGAGTTCGTCGTCTCACCCAGCAGCCAGGCCGCGGAGGCGGGCGGCTCCTGCGCGCCCGCATCCAGGGCGACGAGCAGTTCGGCCAGTTCGAACCACGTGGGTACATAGCCCGCCCGGAAGACGTAGCGGATCACGTCCTGTCTGGTGAGTGACCTGGCAGGGACGCCAGGGGCGCGGATCTCACCTCGGTCGGCACGCTCCAGCAGGCGAGCCCAGAACGCGCGCACGTTCGTGCCGTGCAGCGCGCATCGGGTCTCCCTGCCGCACCACTTCACGAACTCGTCGAAACTGTCCTGGGCGAACGTGGCCCAGCTGTAGAGGTAGGGGCCGGTGCTCAGACTGTGGTCCAGGTTGCTGTCCAGGGCGAGGGCGCGGATCCGGTGGGGGAACAGTTCGGCGTACATCTGGCCGACCAGCGTGCCGTAGGAGAGGCCGTAGTAGGTGACCTTCTCCTCGCCGAGCGCTTCGCGGATCGCGTCGATGTCGCGGGCCGCGCTCACGCTGTCGACATGGTCGAAGACCGGCCCTGTCCGGGCACGGCAGTCGGCGCGCAACCGCTTGCCGTAGTCGAGCCAGGCGTCGAACTCCGCCTGACTCTTGATGAGCGGATCGGGAAACTGGGACATCAGCTGGGCCGAACATGCGATGCGCCCGCTGCCCTCTACACCTCGGGGGTCGAACCCCACGATGTCGAACCGGCGCTTGAGCTCCGGGCTGAAGTTGTTCAGGGAAAGCGCGTAGCCGACCCCGGAGGAGCCGGGGCCGCCGGGATGCAGCAGCAGGGAGCCGATCCTGGCCGCGGGGTCGGTGGCCTTGAGCCTGGCCACGGCCAGGTCGATCGTCGGCCCGCCGGGGTCGTTCCAGTCCACCGGTACGGCGAGCTTGCCGCACTCGCCAAAGGAGTATCGCGGGCACGGCGTCCAGGTGATCGCCGCCACCGGCGCCGCTGAAGCCGCTGAAGCCGCCGGCGTGGCCTCGGCAGACGGAAGGGGGGACAACATCGTAAGAGCCGTCAGCGCGACGGCGAACAGTGAAACGGTTCTACGCACGCGATCTCCAATCACAGGCGTATGCCGATGCCCTCGACACCACGATTCTTGACCGGTCAATATCGCGCGTTCGTCCGCGAGCGGTCGGGCGTGGTGTACGACACGTCCTGGACCTCGCGGATCGCCGAGGAAGCGATCCGCGAGGCGGCGCACGGCCCAGCCGACCTGATCAATCCTCACAATCGGCTGTTCCACCGCTACGCGGCACTCACGCCGCGCTGACCGGCGCCGAAGCCGTTCGTCGAACCGTCGGTCGGCGGCCTCGCCGCGCATCGGGCAGCCGGCCGCCGGAGGCTATCCGGCGGGCAGGCAATGCCGAAAGGGAACGTCAGTAACCGAATTTCCAGTTCCTGAGGAAGAGATTGGAGGTGTAGTAGGTAAAGACACGGCCGGACCGGTCGCTTTTCAGCGTATCCTTCGTCGCGTAATTGCCCGCCATCCAGGCGTCCGGGTTCGAATCGAGCCCCGATGGCTCAATGACCCATTCCTGGTAAAATCCCCCCGTGTCGCATGGCACGGTACGGACCGTGTTCCCCTCGGAAGTTACCAGGCAAAGTCCCGTGGCGAGGTTCTGGATCCAGGTCCTGCCCGTACTCGGATAGTTCGTGCGCCATTTCTGGTGGTTGTTGTTCTGGGGCACGTTGCAGGGCAAGGTGTAGACCTCCCCGGCAAAGTTGCTGTCCAGGCACAGCCCCGTCTCCCAGCTGCGGATGATGGTCACGCTTGCCGCGTGGGCCGGTGTGGCGATGAGGGTGGTCGATGCGAGAATCGCCCCCACCGGAATGAGACGCAGGCCGATGCGCATCGCGACCTGTCGCGCGCGGGATGAATTGCCTGCCGTAGGCATGGCCTCTCCTTTTCTTGGAATCTGGTCGGGCACATCCAATTGATTACGATTTCGATCGGGCGACACGGAACGCATCGGCCTGATTGATCTACATGTCATCCCAGGACGGAGCGGAGATCAACGACTGATCGGCGTATGTCTGACAGGCCGTGCCTGTCGATCCTGTTCACGCCTGTCAACGCGCTGAAATCATGAAGGCGTGGAGCTCCGCCGGCTTGAATACGCCATCGCGGTCGCCGAGGAACCGCACTTCGGAAAGGCCGCCGCCCGGATGCACGTCACCCAGCAATCGGGCGGCGAACAGATCCGCCACCCGGAAAAGGAGAACTGAGGATCAGCGGACGTCGCGGCGGCGCAGTACGAGGTAACCGCCCCCGAGGGAGAGGACGACCCACAGCACGAGAACGCCCATCCCCGTCCAGGGACCGAGGTCGCGGCCGAACCTCGGATCGCCCGGCGGGCCGGTGAGGTGCATGATCACCGCAGCCGCCTGGTCGGGGAGATACTGGGTCACGGCCTTGAGGCCGGGGACGTTCCCGAGCCCCTGCGAACCGAGGAACAGCAGCGGCATCAGGATCGCGAGCGGCCCCGCCGAGCCACGCAGCATCGTCGCGACCCCCATGGCGAACACGCAGATCAGCGCCAGGTACAGCCAGGCCCCGACGACCGCCTGCGGCACCCCCGCCGCGCCGAACGAGGTGCGGTACGGCCCCAGCCCCGCCTGCGCGGCGACGAAGGCCGCCACCACCGAGAGCGCCGAGACGCCCAGGGCCGTCAGCAGCACGGCCAGCACCTTGCCCGTGTAGAACAGGCCGCGACGCGGCACCGCCGTCAGCGAGGCCGTGATCGTCCCCGAGGTGTACTCGCCGCCGACCACCAGCACGCCGAACACCACCAGGGGAAGCTGGCTCAGCGTGAGGCCGTAGAAGGTGATGAACAACGGGTCGAACCTGCTCTGCATCTCGCTCGGCATACGGGTGAAGCCGTTGGCGGTGCTCGCCCCGACGAGATACGCGAGGACGGCGCTGAGCACGAGCGTCAACGGCAGGACGAGGACCGTCGAACGCAGCGACCAGATCTTGGCCCATTCCGCGGCCACGACCGCCCGGACCGCCGTCGTCCGGGACGTCTCCGTCATGGCACTCACCGCCGCCCGGCTTCGGTTCGGGCACCGGCTTCGGCACCGGTGAGCCTCATGAAGGCCTCCTCAAGGGAGGGCGACTGCGTGCTGACCTCGTGCAACGTCACGCCGTTGGCGGCGGCCAGCTCGCCGAGCCTGGCGGCCTCGACGCCGTGGACCTCAAGAGAGCCGTCCTCCGCCGCCCCCACCTGTATCCCGGCCATGGCCAGCGCCTCGCGCATCCGCCCCGGCTCCGGGGTGCGCAGCCGTACGTGGGAGCGGGCGTTGTCCTCGACGAACCGCCGCACGGTCGTGTCGGCGAGCAACCGGCCCCCGCCGATGACCACCAGACGTTCGGCGGTCAGGGCCGTCTCCCCCATCAGGTGGCTGGAGAAGAAGACCGTCCTGCCCTCCGCGGCCAGGGTCCTCAGCATGCCCCTGATCCACAGGACCCCCTCGGGGTCCAGCCCGTTGACCGGTTCGTCCAGCAGCAGCACCGGAGGGTCACCGAGCAGGGCGGCGGCGATGCCGAGCCGCTGGGTCATGCCGAGGGAGAGGGAGCCCGCCCGCTGACGCGCCGCGCCGATGAGCCCGACCGTCTCCAGGACCTCCCCGACCCGCCCCCGGGGGACGCGGTTGGTCCTGGCCAGCCACAGCAGGTGGTCGAAGGCGGTGCGGCCCGGGTGCACGGCCGGCGGCGACAGCATGACCCCCACCCGCCGCAGCGGCTCGGGAAGCCGCCGGTACGGCACACCGTCGAAGAGGACCCGTCCCGCGCAGGGGTGGTCGAGGCCCAGCATCAGCCTCATCGTGGTGCTCTTGCCCGCGCCGTTGCGGCCCAGGAATCCGGTCACGTGACCGGGTTCGACCGTGAAGGACAGGTCGTCGACGACCGCCCTGCCCCGGTGTCGTTTCGTGAGATTCCGTACTTCGATCACCCGTTCAGGCTAGGAACGGGGCAGGTCACGCACAGTCCTCGAAAGTCTCCGGTCCCGACGACGAAAGTCGCGCACGACCACGCATAGCCTGCTGGGCATGGGCCGACACCTCATCGCCGCCGCCGTGGTCGTCGTGGACACCGTGCTGTTCCTCTCCGCGCACCGGTCCTGGGCCGTCGTGGCGTACGCCCTGGCGACGGTGCTGGTGGTCGTGCTGCGCACGCGGAGCCCGGTCGCCGCCTTCGTCGCGGCCCTGGCGCTCGCCTCGCTGAGCGGCGGCTCCTACATCCTGCTGCTGTGGAGCGCCTACCAGGCCGGGCAGGAGGTCCTCTCCCGCTCCGGCGTGGCGGTGGTCGCCGGTGCCGGCGCGGGTGGCCTCGCCGTACGGCTCGCGGCGGGGCCGTTGACCCCGCAGGCGGTCGGCACCCTGCTGTCCACCTACCTCGTGTTCGTGGCGCTGCCGCTGCTCGTCGGCCTCTATCTCGCACAGCACCGGCGGCTGGTCGCGGCCCTCGACCAGAGCAACCGGCAACTGCGGCTGCGGCGGGACCTCCTGGCCGAACAGGAACGGCTGCGCGAACGCCTGCGGATCGCCAGGGACATGCACGACTCCCTCGGCCACCGGCTCAGCCTGGTCTCCGTACAGGCCGCCGCCCTTGAGGTCTCCGCGTTGCCCGTACGGCACCGGCAGGCCGTCGGGCAGCTGGCCGAGTCCGCGCGGGCCGCCATGCACGAGCTGCACGACCTGGTCGGGGCGCTACGCGGCGAGGAGGAGCCGTCCAGGTCTCCGGCGGTCGAGGCGATCGGCACCGTGACCGAGGAGTTCCGCCGGGCGGGCGTCCCGGTGACGCTGCGGGAACGGGGGCGGCCGCGTCCGCTGTCCTTCGCGGCGGGACAGGCCGCCTACCGGGTGGTCGAGGAGGGGCTGACCAACGCGGCCAAACACGCCCCGCGCCAGCCGATCACCGTGAACGTCGACTGGGAGTCGGACGCCCTGCTGCTCACGGTCGTCAACCCCCTGCCGGAACGGCCGGAGACCGGGGCCGGGGATGAGACGCGAGCCGGAGTCGAGGTCGGGTGGGACGGTCTCTCGGGTCCCGGGGTCTCGGGTCTTGGGAGCGAGGGTTCCGAGACCGGGGCCGGGGCCTCGGATCTCGGAGCTTTGGGTCCCGAGGTCGGGGCCGAGGCCGGTAGGGGTGATGTCCCGGGTTCTGGGAGCGGGGGCCACGGTCTCGCGGGGCTCGCCGAGCGGGTACGGCCCGCCGGTGGGGTCCTGGACCACCGGCTGTCCGACGACGGCTTCCGGCTCTTCGCGATGCTCCCCGTCACGCCGCTGGAGGACGACCTCGTGGTGGACGACCTGCCCGCCGTGGGACGGGTCCGTACGGTCGCCCTCGGCGCCGCCGTCGCGGTCCTGATGTTCGTGACGCTGCCCGCGAGCCTGCTGCTGGGGGTGGTCCGGTGATCAGGGTCCTGGTGGCCGACGACGAACCGCTGATCACGGCGGGCATCCGCACGGTGCTGGAGTCGGCGGCCGACATCGAGGTCGTGGCCGAGGCGGCGAACGGCAGGGCCGCCGTCGAGGCGGCGCTCGGGCACCGCGTGGACGTCGCGTTGGTCGACGTCAACATGCCGGTGCTCGACGGCCTGAGCGCGATCGAGGAGCTGCGCGGGCTGGTGCCCGCACTGCGGACGCTGGTGCTGACGTCGTTCGGCACCGAGCCGAACGTGGTGCGGGCGCTGCGGGGCGGCGCGGCCGGGTTCGTGCTCAAGAGCTGCGCGCCGGACGAGCTGATCCGCGCCGTCAGGGCCGCGCACGGCGGCGACGCCTACCTGTCTCCCCCGGTGACCCGGCTGGTCCTGGGCATGGTCACCCCCGCCGAGGTGGACCGCAGAAGGGAGGCCGCCGAACTGCTCGGCGCGCTGACCCCCCGTGAGGACGAGGTCCTGCGGCTGCTGGCCGAGGGCATGTCGAACGCCGAGATCGGCCGTGGGCTGGCGATGAGCGAGGCGTCCGTCAAAACCTACGTGAGCCGGATCCTGACCAAGCTCAACTGCTCCAACCGCGTCCAGGCCGCCCTACTGGTCAGGGACGCGGGCCACCGCTGATTCCGGGGTGCTTCAGGGCCCGGTCAGAATCGGAGAAGCGCCGGGGCGTGGGACACAGATAGCGTGGTCATCGTGAACGGGGATTTACTCCCGACACATCACCAGATATACGCATTTGATCCAGGAGCGACCATGGCTGACTCTTCCCACCAGGGCATCAGGACCGTGCTGCACCCCGTCTCCGACCTGGCGGCGGCCAAGGCCGTCTACACCGCCCTGCTCGGAGTGGAGCCGCAGGCCGACTCCCCCTACTACGTCGGCTTCGACGTCGAGGGCCAGCACATCGGGCTGGTGCCCTCCGGACCGCAGAGCCCGGACGCTCCGGTGGCCTACTGGCACGTGGCCGACATCGAGGCGAAGCTGGCCGAGGTGACCGCCGCCGGAGCCACCGTGAAGGAGGCCGCGCACGACGTCGGCGGCGGCCGTCTGGTGGCCACCTTCACCGACCTCGACGGCAACGTCCTCGGCCTCCTCCAGGACAAGTGAGCGACACACCGGCCATGAACGACGCACCCCGCTCCCGCGTCCAGCGACGTCATGACGCCGAGCACCGGCTCGCCCACGACGTCGACCTCTGGGTGGCCAGCGCCTCGGCGGACGGCGTGCCGTACATGGTGCCGCTGTCCTTCGACTGGGACGGCGAGGCGCTGCTGCTGTCCACCCCGCTCAACAGCCCGACCGGCAGGAACCTGGCCGCCACCCGGACCGTCAGGCTCGGGCTCGGCCACACCCGCGACGTGACCATGATCGAGGGCACGGTCGAGGTCCTTGAGATGGACGCGCTGTCCCCGGAACAGGGAGACCGCTTCGCCAAGCGCACCGGCTTCGACCCGCGCGAGTCGGCCGGGCCGTACCGCTGGTTCCGCGTCTCACCGCGCCACATCCAGGCCTGGCGCGAGGTCGAGGAACTCCGAGACCGCGACCTGATGCGCGACGGCCACTGGCTGGCCTGACCCGGGTACGGCGAGGCCGTACCCGGAGGTCATCCGATGGTGGCCGTCCACCTGCCGCGTCGCAGATGGATCGTCCCGTCCGGGGTGATGTGGGCGTGGGCGCCGCGCAGCGGTAGTTCGCCGTGCTGTAGCCAGTAGTGCCGGACCTCGTCGAGCCTGTCCCACAGGCGGCGAGGGCCGCCCTGGTGGACGGTGGGCGGCTCGTCCGACCGGGCGGCGGCTCGGGCCCATGACCCGTCGGCGTGGACCATCCGGGCCGTGCGCACCCCGTCGTCGCCCTCCATGTAGTGGTGTTCGATACCGGGACAGACGACCTCCAGCATGGTGGGCAGGTCCCAGTTGTAGGCGACGTCCAGCACCGGGTACCGGCCCCGGGTGACCTCCTCGCCCTCGGCGTCCCACACGGTGTCGAACAGGCCGCGTGCCCCCGGCGGATAGTCTCCGCCGGAGCGGGTCGGCATGAACATGGCGCGGTCCCACTCGATGCGGCCTTCGGCACCGCCATCGTCGCTTTTGCCCGCGGTGATGATGAGCGAGGTGTTCGCGATGACCGCGGCGAACCGCCCACCGGGCCGCAACGCCGCCAGCCAGGAGGCCGGGATGGGCCGTACCGACACCATGGAGACGATGCAGTCGTACTCGCCCGGCAGCGGCCCGGTCGCGTCGACGGCGAGAACCTTCGGGCGCAGGCCGACGGTGTCCAGCCGTACGGCGGCGGCCTCGACAAGGTAGGGGTCCACGTCCACGCTCGTCACCCGGTCATCGCCGAGATGCCCGGCCAGCAGGGCGGCGCTGTATCCCGAACCGGTGGCGACATCGAGCACGTCCGCCCCCTCGTAGACCTCGGCATGGTGGAACATCCGCACGACCAGGCCTGGCAGCGTGGACGACGACGTGGGCTGCCCCTTGATCACCGTCCCTGCTTCCGCGTGGTCGGCGTGGACCCCGGCGACCTGGGTGACGACCGTCTGGTCGTCGTAGACCGTGTCCATCCACGTCTCTGCGTCCCCCGGACCGTCGTGCAGATCCCAAGTGCGGCTGTAGGTTCCGGCGGGCGTGTCCCACCAGCGCGGCACGAACAGATGCCGGGGCGTGGTGGCGACCGGCACCCGCCACTGCGACCCACGAGGGACGGCAGCGGCGGCGAGCCAGGCGGCACGAGGTTGCCAGTTCATGGTCACTTCTTACCGGGCGGGGTGAAGTCCGGGTTGCAGAAGCGTGGAGAGCAAGCCGGTTTCTCCGAAGGCGGACAGTCCCTGCCGTCCTGCTTGGTGGGGCGGCAACTGTTCTTTTCCGGCTCGCACTCCTCTCCCATTCGAGGATCGGGCACCAGAGTCAGAGCCTGCGCCCAGGTGACGCCGGTCAGAATGTCGACCAGCGGCGTGGTCAGCACGTTTCCACCGCGCATGTTCCGCGCCATGGGGCACGGGGTGAGACTGCCGTCCGGCAGCACCGCAGCCGACCCACGGCCGCATGCACCGCACAACTCAGTAAGGTCCGGGGCACCACGGGAAGGGCGGCCCAGCAGCCGCATCCGGTCGATCCCGATCTGCGTCACGCCCAACCGCTGTAGCAGTTCCTGCCCCTCGTCGAGGCGCTGGCCGTCCAGCACACGAACCATGCCGGCCCGCAACGGGATCCCCCGGTCCAACGCCGTGGTGATGTTGTCCTGGGTTCGGGCCAACGTGTTACGGCCGGTGATCAGCATGTGCTCACGGGCATCGTCGCTGTAGAAGGACGTGGCGAGCCGGACACCCGGCTGGGAGAGCGTGTCCCACAGAGACTCCGGTATGTGCACGAGGTTGCTGTAGACCTCGACCTCAATTTTGGCGGCCAAGGCGTGACCGATCAGGCCAGGTAGCGCTTTGTGGAGGGTCGGCTCACCCCCGATGAACTGGACCTGGCGGGTACCGAGAGCAGCGGCCTGGTCGATGACTCCCTTCCAGTCGAGGATGGTCATGGTGCCATCCGTCCCGGTCGGCGAGCTGGACGCGTAACACTGGACGCATTCCAGCTGGCACTTTCCGGTCAACTCCAGCCACAGGAACCGCAGGCCGGTCGCATTGGCGTGCTGTGGAACGGTCATTGACATCCCTTTCGCATCGGGTCTTGAACGGGCATGTGCGGCGGATTCGGTGATCAGGTGGGGTTCAGCAGGGCATTGATGTCGCTCTCGCGGTAGCGGCGTTGCTTGCTGGGGGTTCTTACCGAGGGGATGCGCCCGGTCAACGCCCACCGGTTGACGGTCTTGGGGTCCACGCCGAAGATCCGGGCGACCTCGCCGGGCGTGAGAAGCCGTTCGGTGGTGTCTGGACCGGTGGTGAAGGTGCCGTCCGGGGCGACGGCCTTGAGTGGGGACATGGAGGCTCCGTAGGGGGTCAGTAGCGGCTGCGGTGGAGGATCTCGTCGTGCCGGGCGAGCGTGCGGGCCAGCCGGTGGAGGGTCGTACGGCCGAGCACGTCGCGGGCCCCGGCCCTGCGCTGGTCGGGGCGGAGCGGCTCGTAGTGGATGGCCCACCACCTGGGGAGGCCGGGCAGGTGCCGTTGTTCGTACTGCCAGGCGGGGTGGGTGCTGACGAGCAGGCCGATGAACCGGCGTTCGTACTCGGTCATGGTCGTCCTGGTTCGGAGGGCGGGCGGGAACACGCTTCGCTCGGGCCGGGGGTTTCCGAGGGCTTCGTTCTGGCCACGAAGCCCGGAGTTCGGGGCCTTTCGTGAAGCGGGTGCCCGGCCCCGAGCCGGGGAGCACGGACCGGGCACCCTGGAGGAGGACCGGCCCCACACGCTCAGGGCCGGTGCGCCAGACGGCTCCCTCCTTCCCCAGCACGCTCGGCGTGTGTGGGAGCCGTCTCGCGAGGGGTGCGGCTCAGGTCCCTCCTACCTGAGCCGCACGTTCATGGGTACGGCGAAGCGGCGGGTGGGATGACGTCCCACCGCCCGCCGTACCGGCTTCTAGGAGCGCAGCAGTCTGCGCAACGCCGTGGACCGACCCGGCCCGACGACGTGAACGGCCCGGGAGATGCGAGCGGTCTGGAGGGCGTGGGCGGCTCGGGCCTGCAAGGCCCGAGCGACGGCGACGGCCTGGATACTCGGCGGCACCACCGGGAACACCTGAGCGGCCAGCTTGCGATCCAGCTCTTCGGCGGACCCGGCCCGCACCAACAACACCTCCCCGGCGTACGGCCTGCCGGGCAGAACACCTCGGTAGGCGCTCCACAGGCCGGAATGCGAACTGTGGAAGACCAGCCAGTCCGGATGAGCCCGCTGCAAACTGTCGCAACTGGGATGTGCGTCACCGGAGGCTTGACGCGGCGATCCGGCGAGAGACATCATGCCGCCCTCCTCGCCGACCGCAACCGTCGTCTCCCGGCCGGTCGCCGCCCCTCAGCGGTCGGCATCCGCAGGGTCAGGAGCGTCTCGGCCTCACGCATCCGCCGCTCCAACCCCTCGGAGGTGGTGTCGCTGACGATTACCGGCTGCGGGGAGGGCCACGAACACAACCCGTAGAACCGGCGCGTCCCCAGGCTGTAGAGCACCGTCCACCCCGGCCAGGCCCGCCCCAGCACCTCGGCCTCCGCACGGGCCGGGCCGTCCCACACCCGCCGATACACCAGGCTGTACGGCCGCCCATCACGATGCCGCCCGATCACGAGGACACCTCCTCAGCCGGGGCGGTGCCCTTCGTGCTGGGGGCCGGGAGACGGGCCAGGTGCTCGACGATCCGACGGGCCGCCTCCTCCACCTGCGCGACCGGGACCTGATGAGCCCGCTCGTTCCGGTACTTCCAGTAGAAGTCCCGCTCCCGAAGGTCGGTCCAGATCACGAACTCCATCGAGGGCACCTCCAGCAACGGAGCCCCGTCGTCACACCGGAACACCACCTCCACCCGCGACCGGGTGAGCAACCCCTGAAGCCGACGCAACTGCGGCGCCTTGGGGTCGTAGAAACCCTCACTGACCTTCCGACGCAGAGCGTCGGCCATGGGCGTACCGATGGGGAACACAGCGGACTCCTTGGGTGAGGTGGCCCCAGGGGGCGTTTTCGACGCGGCGACCTCCCTGAGGGCCGCCGGGGCGGTCTTGGGAAGGTCGTTTTGGGACTCTTTTTGAGGAAGTGCCCACCCGGCTTTTACTACGCCAAATGGGTCATTTGGCGCCTGAACGCTCTGAGACTTCTGCCGTTCGCGTTCACTTGTTGCCGGGCTCAAGCAGCATCTGCCATTTGACGGCACTATGGAGGGGCACTCGCGCGTGCCCACAGCGTGCCCACACGCTGACCGAAAAGGATCCCCTGGTGGAAATACCCGATCTGCCGCTTCCGGACCTGTTGAAATACCTCCGAAACGCCGCCAGAATGACGCAGGCGGAGGAGGCGGAAAGGCTGTGCGCGCACACCGGCACCTGCACCCTCACCCGGCACGAGGTCGGTAGATGGGAACAAGGCCGCGTCAGGCCGGACGCATGGCTTCCCGCCCTCGCGGAAGTCCTTGGCGTAGATCTGGACATCCTGGAGAGAGCGCCCTCCAAAAAACGCTCGGCCGCTTCGTATGCTGGCCCGAGTAACGACTTGGGACAGGAGAGTGAGTTGCTGCGCCGAACTTTCCTGAGGCAGGGGATCACGCTGTCCGGCTTGCCGATCCTGCACCAAGGCCAAAACAACCGCGTCATACAGGCACTTGGTGTGATCGCCAACGATCGTCCCGGTGGTGTCGCAGAGGGCATCGGTGACCTCGTCGAACACTACGCGTTGACGCTCTACGCCCTTCCACCGGCCGACGTCTACGACGAGTTGTTCATGGTCCGGTCATACGCGAGTGACGTTCTCGACCGTACCGGCCCCGCGCCACGTCGTGCCGACCTCGCCCTCGCCGTTGGCTGGTTGTCCCATCTGCTCGCTGTGGCGGCATGCGACATGGGAGAGCATGCCACGGCTCGGGTTTGGTGTTCCGACGCCGAACGCCGCAGTCAGGAAGTGGGACATCCGGAGCTGGCGGGGTGGGCCATTCTCACGAAAGCCATGATCGCGTTTTACCAAGGGCAGCCGCATCAGTCGGCGGCACTGGCCGCACAAGGGCAAAGAACCACGTCCATTGGTACGGTCGTTCACGCGAAGCTCGCCTCGCAGGAAATGCGTGCGGCGGCGATGGCTGGCGATGCCAATCGCATGACACATGCCAGACGCCACAGCGCCAAAGCGATAACGAGACTTCCCGTTGATGCTCCGACCATGGGGGTGTTCTCCATCGCCTTGACGGAGGATCCTCCGTACACCGCGACGTCACTGCTACTGGTGGACCGCTTCAGCGAAGCCGTGACGACCACCAACAGGGTGATCCAGACCGTCTACCCGTCAGAGGTGCGGCAACGCGGAGAACACCCCTCCGGCTACGCGCGTTCCCTGCTCATCCTGGGACTCGCTCACGCTGGCCTTGGGCGGCTGGACGAGGCCGTCGCCGCCGGCCAGACCGCCCTGGCCAGCAGCCGCCCGGCATGGCCAACGATGGTGTTGGCAGGAAAGCTCGACAAGACTCTGCGAACCGACTTCAAGGATGCACGCCAGACCGCGGATTATCATGCCCGCTATCTGGAAGTGACCGGCGGCCCGGCTGAGGACCATGTATGACCGACGACATCGATCACGAGCAAATCTCCGCCATCACCGCGTTCGTCGATACCGCGACCCCGCCATCCGACGAACCAACCGCCCATCTCATCTTCGGCACCAATCAGATCCGACCGGCTGAGATCGCGGCCGAGCGGTACCACCGTGGGCTCGCCCCGATGATCATCTTGACGGGCGGCGTCAACCGCCACAACGGCATCGTCGAGGCGGCCATGTTCCACCGTTTCCTCCTCGAACGCGGCGTCCCCGACGACGTCATCCGCTACGAGGACCGGTCCGCCAACACCTGGCAGAACATCGAATTCGCGCTGCCGTTCCTCCGCGAGGCGCTGGAACGCGAACTGACCGTCACGGCCATCTGCAAGTGGTACCACCGCCGCGCGATCCACATCCTGAAAACCTTCGTCCCCGATATCGGCGCCTTTCACGTCATCACCTGGGACCCCGTTTACGCCGGGCAACCCGTCACCCGTACCAACTGGCCGCACATCCCCGACGGCAGACGCCGGGTGATTCGCGAATGGCAGGAGGTACCCCGCCGCGTGGCAGAAGGCAGCTTCACCGACGTGAAACTCGTCAACGGAACCTGGCACTGAGTTTCGCCACCGGATCCGGACGGGGAGGATCGTTGTTTCCCGTTCCGTGGAGGTACGCTACGGAAGCCCTGGTAGATCCGATCAGGCCTCAAGATGATCAACGCTCTGACCTGCACCGCTGCATTACCGCCGGACTGCTGCAGAACCAGCGTGTCCCGCTTCCACAGCACCCGGCCTGACCTGGGGCTTTACCCTCGGGTCGCTCATCACCCTGAAGGGTTCGCAACACCATGCTGGCCAGGAGCAGCAGGTCGGTGATGTGTTGTCGCTCATCACCCTGAAGGGTTCGCAACGCGGTGGCCTCCTGGTCCAGGAGCACGTCGGTCAGGTCGCTCATCACCCTGAAGGGTCCACAACGCCCCCAACCCGCCAGTGGCCACGAGCACGCCCATCGAAGGGACGAGACCCGGGCCGTGGGAAAATTTGTGCGAAAACCCCGGGGAAAGAAGCTCGCATTGTGCTCGAAGCCCTCCAGATCGGGCTAGGGTCTGTTTCCGGGTCTCTCCCCCCTTGCCATGATCGTTCGGACGGCGCCCTGTGGCGTTGTCACCTCACCCCGCGTGGACCGCGAACGTCGCGTGAATCCCGCGGACGCGCCCAACAACCGCCGTGAGCTTCGTCTTGTGGCGTGTCCATCCGGATGGTTCCGGCTGTGGTGGAGATCCCCGACAACCCAGGCGACGCCGACGGAAGACCGCGAAAGCGGTTCCCAGACGGATGGAGAGAAGTTGAGCAAGGCCATCAGAACGGACACGCAGTCGCCCGCATCACACACCGCCGACAGTCATGACCTGATCCGCGTGCAGGGTGCGCGGGAGAACAACCTCAAGGACGTCAGCGTCGAGATCCCCAAGCGGCGGCTGACGGTGTTCACCGGCGTCTCCGGCTCGGGCAAGAGCTCGCTGGTGTTCGGCACGATCGCCGCGGAGTCCCAGCGGTTGATCAACGAGACCTACAGCGCCTTCGTTCAGGGCTTCATGCCCACGCTGGCCCGGCCCGAGGTCGACCTCCTCGAAGGGCTGACCACGGCGATCATCGTCGACCAGGAGCGGATGGGCGCCAACTCCCGTTCCACCGTCGGCACCGCGACCGACGCCAACGCGATGCTGCGGATCGTCTTCAGCAGGCTGGGTGAGCCGAGCGCCGGGCCGTCGTTCCACTACAGCTTCAACCTGCCCGCCGGTGCCTGTCCTCGCTGTGAGGGCATGGGCAAGGTGACCGACATCGACCTGACCCAGCTCTTCGACGCGAGCAAGTCGCTCAACGAGGGCGCGATCACCATCCCCGGCTACACCCCGGACGGCTGGCTGGTGCGGGTCTTCACCTCCTCCGGCTTCATGGACCCGGACAAGCCCATCCGCGACTACAGCGAGACCGAGCTGCACGACTTCCTGTACCGCGAGCAGACCAAGGTGAAGGTCGAGAGCATGAACCTCACCTACGAGGGTCTGGTCCTCAGGGTCCAGAAGTCGTTCCTGGCCAAGGACAAGGAGGCGTTGCAGCCGCACATCCGGGCGTTCGTCGACCGGGCGGTCACCTTCACCGCCTGCCCCGAGTGCGGGGGCACCCGGCTCAACGAGGCCGCCCGTTCCTCGCGGATCAACGGCGTCAACATCGCCGACGCCTGCGCGATGCAGATCAGCGACCTGGCCAAGTGGGTACGCGGCATCGACGAGCCCTCGGTCGCGCCGCTGCTGGCCACGTTGCAGCAGACCCTCGACTCGTTCGTGGAGATCGGGCTCGGCTACCTCTCCCTCGACCGGCCCTCGGGCACGCTGTCGGGCGGTGAGGCGCAGCGCACCAAGATGATCCGTCACCTCGGCTCCTCGCTGACCGACGTCACCTACGTCTTCGACGAGCCGACGACCGGTCTGCACCCCCACGACATCCAGCGGATGAACGGCCTGCTGCTGCGGCTGCGCGACAAGGGCAACACCGTGCTCGTCGTCGAGCACAAGCCGGAGGCGATCGCGATCGCCGACCACGTCGTGGACCTCGGCCCCGGCGCCGGTACGGCGGGCGGCACCGTCTGCTTCGAGGGCACCGTGGAGGAGCTGCGGGCCAGCGGCACCCTCACCGGCCGCCACCTCGACGACCGCGCCGCCCTCAAGGAGAAGGTGCGCACGCCGAAGGGTGCCCTGGAGATCCGGGGCGCCACCTCGCACAACCTGCGCGAGGTGGACGTGGACATCCCGCTCGGGGTGCTCGTCGTGGTCACCGGTGTCGCCGGGTCGGGCAAGAGTTCGCTGGTGCACGGGTCGATCCCGGCGGGCGCGGGCGTGGTCTCGATCGACCAGGGCGCGATCCGGGGGTCGCGGCGGAGCAACCCGGCCACCTACACCGGGCTGCTCGACCCGATCCGCAAGGCGTTCGCCAAGGCCAACGGCGTCAAGCCCGCGCTGTTCAGCGCCAACTCCGAGGGCGCCTGCCCCAACTGCAACGGCGCCGGTGTCATCTACACCGACCTGGCGATGGTGGCCGGGGTGGCGACCGTCTGTGAGGAGTGCGAGGGCAAGCGCTTCCAGGCGTCGGTGCTCGACCACCACTTCGGCGGGCGGGACATCAGCCAGGTGCTCGCGATGTCGGTGAGCGAGGCCGAGAAGTTCTTCGGCTCGGGTGAGGCGCGCACTCCCGCCGCGCACGCCATCCTCAAGCGGCTCGTCGACGTCGGGCTCGGCTACATCAGCCTGGGTCAGCCGCTCACCACGCTGTCCGGCGGCGAACGGCAGCGCCTCAAGCTGGCCACCCACATGGCGGAGAAGGGCGGCGTCTACGTCCTCGACGAGCCGACGACCGGTCTGCACCTCGCCGACGTGGAGCAGTTGCTCGGTCTGCTCGACCGGCTCGTCGAGTCCGGCAAGTCGGTCATCGTCATCGAGCACCACCAGGCCGTGATGGCGCACGCCGACTGGATCATCGACCTCGGTCCCGGTGCCGGTCACGACGGCGGCCGGATCGTCTTCCAGGGCACGCCCGCCGAGCTGGTCGCCGCCCGCTCCACCCTCACCGGGGAGCACCTGGCGGCGTACGTCGGGGCCCACACGGAGTCCTGAGCGAAGGTCTGACGTGAAGCGCCGGGCGTCGTCACCGCGACGCCCGGCGCGATCGTGCCCCTGAGGTCGCCTCGGCCTCAGGGGGTCGGGGTCATGAGCACCTGGCCACCTGGCAGATCTTGGCGAGCATTGTCTGGGCGTCCTTCGTCTGGTGTGCGAAGTCTGTCTTGTCGGGGGCTCCCCACTCCCCGGATCGGGCGTAGACGACCAGCGCGTTACCGCGGCGGGTGAGGACCACCCGTTCGCCGCCGACCTTGGCCTTGTTGCCCTGGTAGAGCTGTCCGGTCACGGCCAGCCCCTCGTCGCCGAGGGCCAGGGGGCTGCCGGAGTACCGGTAGGCCGTCTGTGACGTCTGGATGGCGGAGCAGCGGACCAGGGCCTTGCGCACGTCGGCCAGGGCCTGGGAGGCGGCCTTCGCCGACTGGTAGAGGATGACCTGCTCGGAGCGCTGGTCGGAGACCGCGACGTAGGTGACCGTACGGGCCGCGATCCTGCCCGCGGCGGCGGGTGAGCCGACGTAGCAGGGGTTCACCGCGAGCTTGGCGTCCTTGGCCTGGCTGACCGACCACATACCGTTCACGCTCTTCTGCTCCGCGGCCTTCTCGTACAGCAGGAACCCCGGCGGAATCGCCCCCGCGGAGGCGGATGAGGACGCGAACGCGAGGGCGGGGGTCATGACAGTCGCCATGACAACAGCGAGGGTACAGGTTGTCAGGATCTTCATGGAAGGTGAGACGTATGAGACCCCTGGGATGGTTCGCCCGATCCGTCATCAGACCGATCGGGCATGAGTCCCGCACCGGACCGCAGGTCACGACAGGTCGACCGACTGTCACACGACAGTCACTCTCATGACGGCCAGGTGACGGCGCGTCAACCGTTCACGCATTCTAAAGAATTCTTGCGAAAGGGTTCTTGTCTCATCATAATGGCGCCATGGACGAGCACCCCGCCATCACCGATCCACGCGCACTGCGTGCTCTGGCACATCCCATCAGGCTCGCGTTGCTCGAAGCTCTCGGAGTGCTGGGCACGGCCACCGCGACACGGTGCGCGGAGGTGATCGGAGAGAGCGTCGCGAGCTGCTCGTTCCATCTGCGCACCCTCGCCGAGTACGGCTTCATCGAACGGGCTCCCTCCCATACCAGGGAGAAGCCGTGGCGGCTGGCCAAGCCCGTCCAGTCGATCGCGTCCACGGCGGAGACCACCCCGACGGGGAACGCCCTCGCGGAGGTGTTCCTCGAAAAAGAGTTCGCGCGCCTGCGTGCCTGGCGTGGGCGCATGGAATCAGAGCCCGAGGAGTGGAAGAACGCGAGCCTGGTCCTGGGCGCCACGCTCTGGATGACCCCGACGGAGTTGTCGGAGTTCAGGGAGTTCCTCAGGTCGATGGTCATGGGATACCTCGACCGGGTCGAGAAGGCCGAGCTGCGGCCCGAGGGGGCGCGCCCGGTGAGACTGTTCATGGCCAGCAGCGCCGAACACTACCCGGAGCCGGCCGACGACGCGGCGACCCAGGCATGAGCGCGCTGGGCGACTCACGCTTCCGCAGGCTCCTGGCCGGTCAGTCGCTCAGCACCTTCGGCGACAGCGCGCTCTACCTGTCGCTGGGCATCTGGGCCAAGGATCTGACGGGCCAGAACGCGGCGGCGGGAGTGGTCTTCCTCTGTCTGGCCCTGCCGGTGGTCCTCACCCCGTTCGCGGGCCACATCGTCGACCGATTACGCCGCAAGCCTCTGCTCATCGGGGTCAACATCGTCGCCGGCCTCGGCGTGCTCGCCCTGCTGCGGGTGCACACGGTGGCCGATCTGTGGATCATCTACGCGGTCGCCCTCGGGTACGGCCTCTCCTTCATCCTGTTGCGCCCGGCCCAGGTGGGGCTGGTCAAGGAGATCCTCTCCGGTGAGGACCTCGCGGGCGCGAACGCCGCCATCCGGACGGTCGGCGAGGGCATCCGGCTGTTCAGCCCGCTGGCCGGAGCCGCCGTCTACACCGCGGTCGGCGGCCCCATGCTCGCCGTACTCGACTCGATCACCTTCGCCGTCGCGGTCGTCATCCTGCTCACCCTGCGCGTCGAGGAGTCCGCCCCGACCCCTCCCCAGGAGCGCGAGCCGTTCCGGCGGGAGATCATGGCGGGGTTCCGGCAGATCGCGAGCACTCCCCTGGTGGCCTTCACCACGGTCGCCGTCGCCGCGAGCTTCGCGGTGGTCGGGTTGCTGGACACGGTCGACTTCGCGGTCATCGAGTACGGCCTGGGGCGCCCCGCCTCGTTCTTCGGCGTGCTGATGTCGGTCCAGGGCGCGGGCGGCATCTGCGGCGGCCTGGTCGTCGCCGCGCTGATCCGCAGGTACGGCGAGGCCAGGTCGGTCGGCGCGGGCCTGCTGACGGTCGCCGTCGGTACGGCGCTGCTGACCACGACGAGCCTGCCGGTGGTCGTCGCGGGGTTCGCGTTGATCGGCTGCGGGGTGCCCTGGCTGGTGGTCGGCTACACCACGGCGTGGCAGCGTTCGACGCCGCAGCAGGTCCTGGGCAGGGTGGCCGCGGCGGCCGACCTGGCCACGGTCGGGCCGCAGACGCTCTCCATCGCGCTCGGCGCCGCGCTCATCGCGTCGGTCGACTACCGCGTCCTGCTGGGTGTCTGCTGCGCGGTCCTGGCCCTTTCGGGGGCCGTGCTCCTGCGCAGGGCCCCCAAGCTCGTCGCCGCCTGACGAGTCACCGCCTGACGAGTCACCGCCTGACCGGGCGTGGGCCGGACTCCCACGACCGGCCGAGGACGGCCTTCCCCACGGCTCCGGGCGTCAGCCGTACTTCTTGATGGTCCTGCTGATCCAGTCCGCGTAGGCGGGGACGTTGGCGTAGAGGCCGGGGCCCTCCGCGCAGGACGGGCTGGCGGCGCCGGGCCCCGAGGTGACGCCGATGAGCTCCCAGCGGCCGGTACGGCCCCGCCGGATCTGCGGTGAGCCGGAGTCGCCGTTGCAGGCCATGGCGTCGCGCACCCGGCTGACCGTGCACAGGCGCCTGCCCGAGGCGTAGCCGGGGCCGCACTCGGAGACGGCGCCCCTGCGGGTGTCGAGTTCCTGGAGCCGTTCGGCCATCTTCCACTCGGCCGGGTTCTTGCTGAACACGGTGGTGCCGAAGCCGATGATCCTGGTCGGGGTGCCGGGGCGGCCGGGCTGTTCGGCGATCCTGACGGGTTCCTGGGTGACCGGGCGGTCCAGGCGGATCAGGGCGATGTCGTCGCGGTTGGGGCCGCCCTTGAGGTTCTGCCGGAACCCGGGGTGGACCACCTTCTTCGAGATGGCGCGGACGGTGCCTCCCGAGGTGCGGTTCTCGCTGCCGACCCGGACGGTTCCCGCCGGGATGGAGCCGATCTCCGTGTTGAGGCAGTGGGCCGCGGTCACCACCCACCGCGGGTGGATCAGCGCCGCTCCGCACTGGCCGTCCTTGAGGCCCTGGGCGGGGGCGGAGATCGGGACGGACGCCATGAACGGGTAGGACTCGGTGGAGTCCTTGCCGTTGATGATCGCTCCGGCGCTGCCGGCCGTGGCGGCGAGGCAGGCCGTACCGGCGACGACGACGATGGCGAGACGCGACGCCACCCGGCGGGATGATTGCATGCCAAACAAAAGGGCCAGCCCTTCAGTGGGAATTAATACTGAATAAGGCTATTTATCCGCTTTTGTCGGGAAAATCCTGGCAGCACGTGGCCGTACGGTAGGGACAACCCCCTCAGCCGGGCAGGGTGAGCGTCACCAGGGCCGGGACCACCTCACGGACACGACGCTCACGCAGGTGCTCGACCAGCCGGGCGGCCCCTGCGGCGCCGTCGGCCATGAGACAGCCGGGGTCGAGTCTGCCCCTGGTGACGGCGGCGGCGGAGATCGCCAGCGGGGAACGGCGCAGCTCGGCCACCTGGACGTCCTGTTCCTCCGGCAGCCAGCCCCGCACCAGCTCCGGCACCGAGGGACTGTCCTCGGGCACCTCGACGATCAGCAGCACGCGGGCCGTACCCCCCGGGCGGAGCACGCCGGGCATCGCGGCGGCCACGAACCCGAGGGCGTGCTCGGCGCTCATCCAGCCGACCTCGGCCTCGGCGTGGTGGTTGGGACCGGTCGGGCTGTTGAACACCAGGTGGTCGGCCAGGTCACCGACCGCCAGCCCGGAGCGCAGGTCCGCGGCCAGGAAGTCGGCCTTCTCCTGCGGGCCCACGTCGAGCCCGTTGACCAGGGCGTTCACCTGGGAGTACGCGACCGCCCTCGGATTGAGGTCGACACCGACGACCGAGGAACAGCCCTCCCGCAACGCCAGGGCCAGGATCCCGCAGCCGCACCCGACGTCCAGGAGCCTGCCGTCGACGGGACCGAGGTTGTCCAGCAGTTCGAAACTCGACGCGTGCGGCGGCATGACCAGCGTGGACCGGGCGGCCATGGTGACCGAGGCGTCGCCCCTGAACAGCTGGTCGGACAGCAGATACATGGAACGGCAGGGCGAGACGGAGACCTCCGACGTCACCGTCCCGCCCCGCTCCACGACCAGTTCGAGCGCCGCGAGCAGCCCGCGCAACGCGGTGGGCACCACCGTCGTGTAGACGTCCCCGGGCACCTCGCCGTTGCGCACGAAGAGCTGCGCCATGACGCCCGCCGGGCTCGTCAGCAGCTCGGGGACCCGCTCTGCGGAGCAGACGGCGTAGAAGGCCGTGTTGCTCAGCAGGTCCGTCGGGTCCTCGGCGGACAGGGCGGCGACCGTCGCCTCCTCGGTGAACCCCACCTCGCGCAGCGCCCCGCCGAGGGAGCGAAGGGCCTGGACGCCACGTGCCCGCGCCACCTGGGCGCCCGGTTGCCACACGACGTCACCTGCGGTGCAGGCGGACCGGGAAGGAGTCCAGCCCGAAGTTGATGATGGAGGAGTTGTACTCGGGTTCGCCGAGCGGTTCGACCTCCGCCACCAGCCTGGACAGCTCCGTGAACAGCACCCGCAGCTCGGTCCTGGCCAGCGGCCCGCCGATGCAGTAGTGCTCGCCCCAGCCGAAGGCGATGTGCCGGTTGGGGTGCCGGTTGAGGTCGAGGCGGTGCGGTTCGTCGAAGACGGCGGTGTCCCGGTTGGCCCCCGGCGTCCACACCACGACCCGGTCACCCGCCTTGATCCGCTGCCCGGCCAGCTCGGTGTCCGTCTTGGCCGTGCGCAGAACGTGCAGCCCGACGGAGGTCCACCGCAGCAGCTCCTCGGTGGCGAGCTTCGGGTCGGCCTTGCCGTCCAGTTCCCGCCAGGCGTCGGTGTTGCGCACCAGGGAGAGCATCGCCATCGCGGCCGTGTGCCGTACGGTCTGGATGCCGCCCACGATGATGTTGTCGCAGTTCAGCACGACCTCGTCGAGTTCGAGGTCGGCGGCGAGCGCGCTGATGACGTCGTCCCCCGGGGCGGCCTTGCGCTCCATCGCGAGCTGCAGCAGGTACGGCAGCAGCCGCTGGTGCGCGGCACGCCGTTCCGCCGGGTTGCGGCCGAGGAACGCCTGGTCGCACATCGCCACGATCTCGTCGCGGTCCTCGTCCGGGATGCCCATGAGGTCGCACATCACGGTGAGCGGGACGACCGCCCCGATGTCCTTGACGAAGTCGATCTTCTCCCTGACCAGCAGCCGTTCGATGACGCCCTCGGTCAGGTCGCGGATGCGCTCCTCAAGGCCGTTGGCGCGCCTGGCGGAGAAGAACGGCATGACCGGGTCACGGTAGGCGCGGTGCTTCGGCGGGTCGCTCAGCGCCATCATCCGCCCGGCCCCGGCGGGGGGACCGTACCCGGTGCCCAGCAGCGAACCGCCCTGTGAGCTGTAGGTCTTGGCGTCGCCGAGGACCGCGAGCGACTCCCGGTGGGTGAGCACCGCCCACAGGGGGCCCTCCTGGCCCGACTCGTGCCGCTGGACCGCGCCTTCACCCCGGATCTCGTCGAGGATCGTGTACGCGTCGTCCCTGGCCCAGAATCCGGCGTCGGTGAGGTCATAGGTGTCCAGCAGCATTGGGATTCCTTTCCGCTGTCTGGTCCGGCTCTGCTGACTCGGCCGGGTTTCCGGCGAGTTCGTGATCGACGCGGGCGGCCAGTTCCCGCAGGGTCGGGTGGTCGAACACGGCCCGTACCGGCAGCCCGACCTCGAACCGCTCCAGCACCTCTGCCGTGACCTGCGGCGCGAGCAGCGAGTAGCCGCCGACGGTGAAGAAGTCGTCGTCCGGTCCCACCTGCTCGCAGCCGATGACCTGGCACCAGATCTCCCCGAGCACGCGTTCCGTCTCGGTGCTGAACGCGACCGGTTCGACACCCCGGTCACGGGCGTCGGGGGCGTCCGGGGTGGGCAGCCGCAGCCGGTCGATCTTGCCTGTCGAGGTCAGCGGCATCTCGTCGAGCACGACGTACGCCGCCGGGATCATGTATGTGGGCAGCGACCTGGTCAGCCGCCGGTGCAGCGCGGCGACGTCGATCACCGCGTCGGGACGCGGCTGGACGTACGCGGCCGGGCGCAGCGTCTCCGGGCTGTCGCCGTAGGTCCTGACGGCGGCCTGGGCGACCGCCGGGTCGCGGTAGAGCGCCGCCTCGATCTCCCCCAGCTCGACCCGCGCGCCCCTGATCTTGACCTGGTCGTCGATCCTTCCCGAGAAGACCAGCCCTCCGTCGGCCGTACGGCGGGCCAGGTCACCGGTGCGGTAGGTCTGTTCGGGCAGGAAGACCTGGCGTGTCTCCTCGGGCCGGTTGAGGTAGCCGTGGGCGAGGAACCCGCTGCGGACGCGGATCTCCCCGATCTCCCCGTCCGGCACCGGCCGTCCGTCCTCGTCGGTCAGCAGGATCTCCCGTCCGGGGATGGGCCTGCCCAGCGGGATCGGATCGACGGCGTCCTGCGGCACCTGCTGCGAGGTGGCGAGGATGCACTCGGTCGGCCCGTAGAAGTTGTGCACGGCCGCCTTGGGGAAGGCGTCGCGGGCGGCCAGCACGAGCTCGGCGTGCAGCGACTCGCCGAACAGGCTCAGCGTCCGCACGCTGCCGACCGGCGCCGATCCCGCCGCGGCGTCCAGCAGGTGACGGCACAGGCTCGGCACGGTCTGCAGGTGCGTCACCTCGTGTTCGACGATCCACCGGTGGATCCTGGCCGGGTCGCCCTTGACCTCCCCCGGCGGGATGACCAGCGCGGCCCCGCCGTGCACCGCCGTCATGATCTCGACGTAGGCGGCGTCGTAGGCGAGCCTGGCCCACTGGAGCATCCGCGCGCCCTGACGCGTGTCGAGTTCGGTCGAGAGCCAGCGGGTGAGCTGGTCGAGGTTGCCGGTGCGCTGCACGATGCCCTTGGGAGTGCCGGTGGAGCCCGAGGTGTAGACGACGTACTCGGTGTCCTGCGGTACGGACGTCCGCCTCGCCTCACCCGTCGCCCGCCGTACGACCGTGGCCTCGTCCCCCTCCACCTGCACGAGCGCCGTGGGGAAGGGGTCGGCGCCCGCGGGGGCGAGCACGGCGACCGGGGAGGAGTCGGCCACGATCGCCATCTGCCGCTCAAGCGGCTGGTCGGCCGTCAGCCAGGCGAACGGGGTGCGCGCCCGGCGGGCGGCCAGCAGCGCCGCGACCGCGTCGGGGCCGTCGGGAACGGTGATCACCAGCACGTCACCGGGCCGCAGCCCGGCGCGGACCAGCGCCGCGCTGTACTGCGCGGCCCGCCGCTCAAGTCCTCGGTAGGTCAGCGTGCCCGACTCGGTGATGACGGCGGGGGCGTCGGCGCGGTTCATGCCACACCCGCCGAGGTGCTCAGGAAGTCGGCGACCGTCCGCGCCAGCACGGCTCCGGCCGCCTGGACCACCAGGTGGCCTCCTTCGAGGACCCGCATGCTGTACGGCCCGGTCGTGCTGCGCGCCCAGCCCGTCATCTCCTCGCCGCTCACGGTCGGGTCGTCGGTGCCGACCAGCCCGAGCACCGGGCAGTCGAGCAGCGGCTCCCACCGGTGCAGGTAGTCCTGGCACAGGTTGAGGTCGGCGCTCACGACAGAAAGGACGAGATCCCGCAGGTCAGGGTGGTTGAGCACCTCGGTCACCGTGTCGTCGATGGAGGTCAGGAAGGTCACCACGTCCTGCGTCCCCGTCGGCCCGGGTGGGCCGTTCCACAGGTGGGGCGGCAGCAGCGCGGCCAGCACGCACGCGACGGGCGGGTTCTCCGGCGACAGCTCCCTGGCCACGTTGTAGGCGACGAGCGCGCCCATGCTCTGGCCCAGCAGGGCGTACCTCCCGGTGGCGAACGGCCGCATCGCCGCGCTCACCCAGGCGACCAGCTCGTTCACGTCCGCGGCGTGCGGCGCGGTGAACCGCCCGCCCCTGCCGGGCATCCGTACGGCCCACACCTCGATCTCGGGGGGCAGTTCCCTGGCGAGATCGGCGAAGGCGGGCGCGTCCCCGCCGGCGTGCGGGAAGCAGAACAGCCGGGTCTCCGCGTTCGGTCTGGGCACCGGCACCCAGAACCAGTCGGTCACCAGCATCGGCGCCGTCATCACATTCCCCCGTTCTCCGTGGTGTCCGCGCCTGCTCCACTCCGGGTGCCCTCGTTCGTGACGCGGCGCGGGGAGACGTCGAGCTTCGAAAGCGGCAGGTCGGGATCGGCCACGACCTGGGCGAGCAAGGACTGGTAGCCGGCGAGGAGGTTCTCGGCCGAACTCCCGTCGAACAGATCGGTGCGGTAGCACAGCAGCGTCTCGACGGTCTCCGCCGCGGTGTCGAGCACGTGCAGCTCCAGGTCGAGTCTGGTGACCTGCTGACGCACCCCGTCCCACTCCTCGACCTCGATGTCGTGCCAGCGGGCCGGCTGTGCGCGGTGCGGCGTGCGCAGCAGCTGGAACCCCACCTGGACCAGTGGGTTGCACGTGGGGTCACGCGGGACGCCGAGGTGGTCGACCAGCATGTCGAAGGGGAGCGAGTCGTGTTCGAGCGCGTCGAGCGTGGCCGATCCGACCTGGGCCACCGCCTGCCGGAAGGACGGATCTCCCGACAGGTCGCCACGCAACGGGACGGTGTTGACGAAGAACCCGACGGTCGCGTGGAACTCCGGCCGCGACCGCCCCGCGACGGGGACGGCCAGGACGACGTCGTGCACCCCGGTCCACCGGGCCAGCAGCATCATGAAGGCCGTGACGGTGGTGACGAACATCGTGCTGCGCAGTTCACCGGTCAGCCCGCGCAGCCGTACGGCCAGCGGCGGCGGCACCGCGTCCGGCAGCTCACCGCCCGCGAACGTCTGCGAGACCGAACGCGGCCGGTCCGTCGGCAGAGGCAGCACGGCGGGTGCCCCGAGCAGCCGTTCCCGCCAGTGGGCGAACTCCCGCTCCAGGTACTCACCGCCCAGCAGGCCGCTCTGCCAGGCCGCGTAGTCGGCGTAACCGGCCTGCGGGACGGGCAGCTCGACCTCCTCGCCCTTCACGTACGCCGCGTACAGCTCCCCGATCTCGGCCGTGACGATCTGCACCGACCACGCGTCGATCACGATGTGGTGCATCTCCAGCAGCAGGATGTGCCGCTGTTCGCCCAGTCTCAGCAGGTTCGCCCGCACCGGGGCGGCGGCGGCCAGGTTGAAGGGCCGCGCCACCTGCGCGGCGGCGAACTCGGCGGCGTCCCCACCCTGGGCGGCCAGATCGACGTACGGCAGCGGCACCTCACCGGGGGGATCGATCCGCGCCCCGGGACGGCCCCGCTCGGCGGGGAAACTCGTGCGCAGTGCGTCGTGCCTGGCGACCACCTCGGTCAGCGCGCGCCGCAGGGCCTCGACGTCGAGGGCGCCGCGCAGCTCGTAGCCCAGGCACACGTTGTACTGCGTCGATTCCGGGTCGAACTGCTGCAGGAACCAGAGCCGGTGCTGCGCGGGAGACAGGGGAAGACGTCCGGTCTCCGCCGCGCTCCTGTGCTCAGTGCTCATCGGGGGACGCCGCCGTGTCGGGAGCCGTGAGTTCCGTACCCGCGGGGAGCCGCTCACCGACCCAGGTGACGAAGGCCGCGAAGTCCTCGGTGTCGTACAGGTCGCGGAGCGTCAGCTCGACCTTCAACCGGTCACGCACCAGGAACAGCAACCGTACGGCCGCCAGCGAATGCCCACCCAGCGTGAAGAAGTTGTCCGCCGAGACCACGGCGGGAACCCCCAGGACCTCTTTCCAGATGCCGACGAGGGTGTCGTGCAGGGGACTGGTTCGCTGCTCGACGACGTCGCTGGTCGGTAGGGGGGTGAGGGTGTGGGGTGGGGGCAGGGCGTTGCGGTCGGTCTTGCCGTTGTGGGTGGTGGGCAGGTGGGTCAGGGGCAGGTAGGTGGAGGGGATCATGTAGTCGGGCAGGTGGGGGGCCAGGTGGGTGCGGATGTCGGTGGCGGTGAGCGTTTCCCCGCCCCCGTCCCCGTCTGTGTCTCCGTCGGTGTTTGTGTTGGTGTTTTTGAGGGTGAGGTAGGCGGTGAGGCGGAGGGTTCCGGTGGGGTCGGGGTGGGTGGTGACGGCGGCGTGGGTGATGCGGGGGTGGGTGGTCAGGACGTTTTCGATCTCGGTGAGTTCGATGCGGTAGCCGCGGATCTTGTGTTGGGTGTCGGTGCGGCGTTGGAAGAGCAGGAGGCCGTCGGGGGTGTAGGTGGCCAGGTCCCCGGTGTGATAGAGCCGTTCGCCGGTCGGTGAGGCCGGGGTGTCGCCCGTCTTTGAGGCCGTCACGGTTTCGTCTGGGTTGGTGGAGCTTTCACCTGTCACGCCGCCCGGGTTCTCATCTGGCTTTAGGCCGGGGTTGGGGCGGAAGTGGGTGGCGGTCAGGGCGGGCCGGTTGAGGTAGCCGTGGGCGAGGCTGGGGCCGCTGATGCAGATCTCCCCGGT
>NZ_JBEPEI010000017.1:0-88948 GCF_040300765.1 Streptosporangium sp. NPDC000239
TCCGGGAGATCAGCCCGCAGGAGATCACCGACGTCTACCAGATCAAGACCGCGCTGGAACCCATGATGGCCGCGTGGGCCGCCGTACGCGGCACCCGGGAACAACGTGCCGCGTTCCGCGGGACCTTCGACGAGCTCGAACGGCTGGCTCACTCCAACGACGTCCAGGAATACGTGCGGGCGCTGGAGGAACGCCGTGAGGCACTGCTCACGATGGCCAGGAGTGACGGGTTGCGAGACTCGTTCGCGGTGCTCGACGGGCGGGTGCGCCTGCTGCGGTTCCGCAACCTCAGCCAGCCGGGCAGGCTCACCGAGTCCGCGGCTCAGCACCGTTCCATCGCGGAGGCGATCGAGGCCGGTGATCCCGACGCCGCCTACGTCGCCATGCGGGACCACATGCTGGACGCCACCGCACGGGTGCGCCTTCTCGTGGTGTCGGAGCAGCCGAACGGCGACCCGGCGCCCACCGCCTACTCAAAGTTGTCGAAACGCACGGAAGGTGCCAGATGATCAACAAGGTCGTGGAGTCGGCGGCCGAGGCCGTCGCCGACATCGAAAGCGGTTCGATGATCGCTTTCGGCGGTTTCGTCGGAGTGCCCGGTGTCCCGAGCACCCTGATCAAGGCGATCGCCGAGCGCGGCCTGCGCGACCTGACGATCATCGCGTGTGAGTCAGGCCGCGGTCGCGCCGGCGCGCAGTCGTACGGGGTCCCCGGCGGCGGCCAGCCGTACATCCCGGAGCCTGAGGACGGCGTCTACCCCGTCGGGTACCTCGCCGAGCTCGGCCAGGTGCGCAAGGCGATCACCACCTTCTCCTCGCTCAACAACCCGAACTTCGACGGGCCGTTGGAGGCGGGTGTCCGGCGGGGCGAGGTGGAGATCGAGCTGATCGGGCAGGGCAGTCTGTGCGAACGGCTGCGCTGCGGGCGCGCGGGTCTCGGCGGTGTCTACACCCCGGTCGGCGCGGGCACGAAGATCGGCGCGGGCAAGGACATCCGTCACTTCGACGGCGTGCCGCACGTTCTTGAGACGGCGCTGCGCCCCGATTTCGCCATCATCTCCGCCTACCAGGCCGACCGGTTCGGCAACCTCGTCTACCGGCACGGCGCCAGGACGACGAACCCCGTCGTGGCCGGCAGCGGCAACGTGACGATCGTGGAGGTCGAGGAGGTCGTCGACTACCTGGACCCGCAGCACATCGTCACCCCCAGTCCGTACGTGGACCGGATCGTCCTGAGTGACAGGCGCCTCATGGTGAGGTGACCAGCGGTCCAGCGAGTTCCAGGACCGAGGCGGTCGGGCGGCCTCGGGTGAATCCATCCTCGGGAAAGGAGTTCGGGGGACACTGGGCCCGAACCCCCGGCCAGGCTATGACGCCAGCTCAACACCCCTCCGCGCCATCCCTGACCAGGGTTGGAATCGCGCGACGCATCTCACAGGACTTCCGTGAGGGAGACGTCATCAACCTGGGCGTCGGAGTGCCCATGCTGTGCAGCCTCTTCATCGAGGACGACGAGGACATCTTCCTGCACAGCGAGCACGGCGTCCTCGGGCACGGCAGGCAGGCCCGTACCCAGGACGAGGTCGATCCGTCGCTGGCCACGGCAGGCCGGCAGCCGATCATCCCCCGTCCCGGGATGGTCGTCATGGACCACGCCGAGTCCTTCGCCCTGATCCGGGGCGGTCACCTCGACGCGACGATCCTGGGAGCGTTCCAGGTGAGCGTGCAGGGCGACCTCGCCAACTTCTGGCTGCCCGGGGCGATCGCGGGTGCGATCGGCGGCGCCCAGGACCTCGCGTTCTGTGCCCGGCGGGTGATCGTCGCCATGCAGCTGCTGCCGCGCCCGCGGCGGTTCGTCAACCGGCTCGAACTGGAGATGACCGCGCCGCGGTGCGTCGACCGGCTGGTCACCGACATCGGCGTGATCGATCTGGAGGACGGCAGGGCGATCGTCCGCGAGCTCGTGCCCGGCTGGAGCCTTGAGGACGCCCAGCGGCTCACCGAGGTGGAGCTCGTGGCCGCACCGGAGGGCATCGCCGAGGTGACGCTCAAGAGCGACAGGGACGACCTGTGGCACGCGGCGTAGCGGACGTCCGGACCGTCGAGACCGTACGCGGCCCGGTCGCGGCGTCGGAGCTGGGCCGGATCCTGCCGCACGAGCACGTGGTCTGCGACCTCATCAAGGACCGGCCGCGTCCCGACCCCACCCTGGACGAGTCCGAGGACGCCGTGGCCGACCTCAAGGAGTTCAAGGCGGCGGGCGGCAGCACGATCATCGACTGCACGAACAACGGCCTGGGAAGGAACCCCGGTCTGCTGCGTTCGGTCTCCGAGCAGACCGGCGTGCACATCGTGATGGGCTGCGGCTGGTACCGCGAGTCCTTCTACGAGGAGGACATGAACAAGGTCAGCGTCGCGGAGCTGACCGAGATCCTCCTTGAGGACGTCAGGACCGGGGTGCACGGCATCCGGCCGGGCGTGATCGGCGAGATCGGGGCCGACCACGGCTACCTGTCCGCGGTCGAGGAGCGGGTGCTGCGCGCCGCGGCGAGGGTCCAGAAGGAGACCGATCTCGGGCTCGTCCTGCACGCGGTGAAGAGCGACGTCGGGAGATGGCAGCTCGACGTGCTTGAGGAGGAGGGCTGCGACCTGCGGCGGGTCGCCGTGGCCCACTGCGACATGTACCCCTACCTCGACTACCACGAGCTGCTCGCGAAGCGCGGCGCGCTGGTGAGCTACGACCGCAACGGCCCCCGCAACCCCCACCAGCAGGAACGGCGCATCCGCAACATGGTGGAGTTCATCCGCCGGGGCTGGGCGTCGCACCTGCTGATCTCCCACGACGTGTGCATCCCGGGGGACCGCGCCGGCGCGGGAGGACCCGGATACGCGTACGCGCTGAAGCAGGTCGTGCCCGACCTGCTGGAGGCCGGGGTCCCCGGGGAGGTCGTCGAGTCCATCATGGTGGACAACCCCGTGCGCCTTCTCGTCGGCTCCTGATCCCTCCCATCCCAGCCATGTTCCATCGACGTCAGGAGAGAACGAGTGACTGACAACCCAGAGGTGGTGCTGTGCCGGACCGAAGGGCGGGTGCGCGTCATCACCCTCAACCGTCCCCGGGTCCGCAACGCGCTGAACGGCGAGATGATGCGGCGCTTCCACCAGGCGGTGGACGACGCGGTCGCCGATCCGGATGTCGGCGCGATCGTCGTCACCGGCAACGGCCCCGCGTTCTCGGCGGGCGCCGACCTCAAGGAGGCCGGGACGGGTCCCCGGCCTGACGACCTGTGGGACCGGTACGCGCACGCGGTCGACAACGACCGGATCTACGAGCGGTTGTCGCGGGTGCCGTTGCCGGTGATCGCCGCGGTCAACGGGTTCGCCGTGGGCGGCGGTTGCGCGCTCGCGGTGTCGTGCGACGTCGTCATCGCGGCCGACACGGCGCGGTTCGGCTATCCCGAGACCAACCACGGGATCGCCCCGGTCACGGTGGCGGTCGGCCTGAGCCGGGTGGTCGGGCGCCTGCAGGCCCTCGACCTGCTGTTGTCGGGCCGGTTCTTCGACGCGGTCGAGGCCCACGCGATGGGCATGGTCACCAGGATCGTCCCCGCCGACGACCTGATGACCGAGGCCGTCGGCTACGCGCAGGCCCTGGCGGAGAAGTCGCCGACCGCGATCCGCCTCACCAAGCGGGTCTTCCGGGCCGTCCAGGAGCTCGACTACGACCACGCCTTCGAGTACGCCCGCGACGTCAGCCTGATGACCCGCGAGGCGATGACCGGCGGTCTCGGGGTGACGAGGTCGCCGGCCGGTACGGAGAACCGAGCCGCGGAATAGCCATTGTACATGTGATATTTCAGGTGTAACATTCAAGGCTATACCGCAAGAGAAATCAGCCAAGCGCGGATTTCCATCACTCGGGGACGGGATCGCCGCCGTCTCGGCACGACCCCTATCAATCATTCCTTGGACTTTCGGAATCGGGTCAGTGCCCGGGACATGGGAGCGAACAATGAAGGTACGCAGGGTTGTTGCCCCTGCCGCGCTGGTCACGATACTGGCGGCCGCCGGTTGTGGCGGTGGTGAAGGTCCGGCGACGAACGAGCGGCCGACCATCCGATGGGGCGTGGCCACCGAGGGCATCACGTCGATGGACCCGGTCCGTGCCGTACAGCCGGTCGACCGCAGCCTGTCGATGATGTTGTTCGACGGCCTCGTCCGTTATCAGCCGGGTAACGCGACGGCGCCGTTCGAGCCGGGGATCGCGAAGGAGATCCCGCAGCCCGCGACGCAGGACGGCAAGCAGGTCTGGACGATCGCGCTCCGCACAGGCGTGAAGTGTCCCGCGGGCCAGAAGACCCCGGCGTACGACCTGACGTCCGACGACGTGGTGTTCTCGCTGAAGCGGGCGGCCGACCCCGAGAAGTCGACGTTCGCCTCGGTGTTCGCCGCCTACGACACGGTCGAGGCGGTGGACGCAGGCACCGTGAAGGTGACGATGAAGCAGCCGGTCTCGCCCGCCGCGTTCCTGCCCACGATCTCGAACTGGCAGGGCGGGCTCGTGGTGTGCAAGAAGGCGGTCGAGGCCGAGGGCGAGGACTTCGGCAAGCGCCCCGTGGGGCCGGGGCCGTTCAAGTTCGAGAGCTGGACCCCGGGCCAGCGCATCACGTTGCTGGCCAACGACGACTACTACCTGGGCAAGCCGCTGTCCGCCGGGTGGGACATCCGGTTCATGGCGGACGACACGGCCAGGCAGGCCGCCCTGTTCGGCGGTGACCTCGACGTCGCGTCGCCCACCGCGACCGGCGACAAGGGCCTTGAGGTCATCGACTCCAGGAAGGGGTTCAAGGTCGTCGAGACTCCGCTCTTCGGCACCTGGTACCTGTTGTTCAACACGAAGGTCGGCCCGACCGCCAACCCTGAGGTGCGCAAGGCGCTGGCCTACGCGGTGAACCGCGAAGACTACGTGACCCTGACCGGGAAGCGGACCGCGAAGCCGACGCTCAGCGTGTGGGGGGCCCAGCTGCCGGGCGGCGTCCCCGACGCCCACGTGGAACAGGCAGGCCTGGCGTACGAGTTCGACGTGGCCAAGGCCCGCCAGATGCTCGCGGCGGCGGGATACCCCAACGGCTTCGACGTCACCGTCACCGCGCCCAGCAACGCGACCACCTTCCAGGTCCTCCAGGCCCAGATGAAGGCGATCGGTGTCAACGTCAAGATCAAGACGGTGGACGTGCCGACCTGGCAGACGGCGATCATGACCGGCCAGGAGCCGCTCATGCTCACCCTCATCTCCTACCGGCCCACGCCGCAGATCCCGTACACGGACTTCTTCTACGGCCCCTCGGCCGTACGGGGCGGCAAGCACCCGGCGCAGAACTTCGGCGGGTACGACGGCGCCGACGCCCTGATCGAGAAGGCGGCCAAGACGTCCGACTCCGCGGAGCAGGCGCGGCTGTGGCAGGAGATCAACGACAAGATCCTCTCGGACGCCGCGGCGAAGCCGCTCTTCGTGGCCTACCAGGCCTACGGCGCGGTCTGCGGGTTCACCATGGGCGGCGTCGAGCCGCCGACCACGATTCCCGGCAACTGGCAGCCGAGTTACAAGTCCACCGTCGATGCCCAAGCGAAGGACTGCTGATCCCACGCGGTGCGGAGAAGCTGTGCGGAAGAGAGGTGCTGTAGTGGCCGAGGTCGAGTTCCAGGTCGTGACCGATGGCGTCGGCGTCATCACACTGAATCGGCCGGAGAAGCTCAACGCGTTCAACTTCGAGATGCACCGGCAGCTGGCGGCGGTGCTCACCGGTGACGAACTGCAGGACTGCCGCGCGGTCGTGCTGCGGGCCGAGGGCAGGGCGTTCTGCGGCGGCACCGACCTCAGCGAGCTGGGCGACCATTTAGGGCAGAGCAGGACGCCCTCGTTCGAGGTGTCCACCGGAACCGAGATGTCGCACAACTTCCGGTACGCACGGCCCGTGATCATCGCGGCGGTGCAGGGCTACGCGCTGGGTCTCGGGACGCTGGTCGTGAACCTCACCGACCTCGTGATCGCGAGCGAGGACGCCGTGTTCGGGCACCCGGAGGTCACGCACGGCCTGGTCCAGGGCAACGGCATCCCGCGGCTGCGCGAGGTCGTCGGCACGCGGGCGGCGATGTCGATGCTCGTCACCGGCAGGCGCGTACCCGCGGAGGAGGCCCTGCGGATCGGCATCGTGAACGAGGTCGTGCCCGCGGAACGGCTTGAGGAGAGAGCCATGGAGGTGGCGCGGCAGATCGCGGCGAACCCGGCCTACGCGGTGCACATGGCGAAGAGGTTCTTCTACGAGTCCGCCGACATCCCCTACGGCGCCGCCGTACAGGCGGGCTACCGGGTCATGCGCACCGCGCAGCTGGCCAGGCGGGAGAACGGGGCGAACTTCCAGTGGTGACCACACCACGGGCGGCGACCGAGCCGGAAGGAGCCCCAAGTGATCGATAAGCTCGCCTGCTCGATCTACACGCTGGGTGCCGAAGCCGCCGAGGTCGCCGAGGCCGCCGGTTACGAGTCGGGGTGGACGTCGGAGTCGTACGGCACCGACTCCTTCACCCCCCTGGCCTGGTGGGGCGCCAAGACCAGGACGATGCGCCTCGGCACGGGCGTCGCGCAGATGGCGGCCCGCGCCCCGACCGCGACCGCGATGGCCGCCATGACGCTGGACCGGCTCTCCGGCGGGCGCGTGGTCGTCGGCCTGGGACTGTCCGGCCCGCAGGTGGTCGAGGGGTGGTACGGGATGCCCTTCGAACGGCCGCTGCGGTGGACCCGCGAGTACGTCGCGATCATGCGCGACACGTTCGCGCGGGAGCGGGTCTCCCACAACGGCGAGATCTACAGGCTCCCGGCGACCGGCGGAACCGGGCTGGGGCGCTCGATCCGTCCGGGCATCCGGGACGCCCGTACCGACATCCCCATCTACCTGGGCGCGGAGGGGCCGAAGAACATCTCGCTGGCCGCCGAGATCGCCGACGGCTGGCTGCCGACGAACTTCTCCCCGGAGTTCGACCACTGGTACCGGGAACGGCTTGAGGCCGGGTTCCGCCGCCGGCCCGGGGGACGCCCCGAGAACTTCGAGGTGGCCCCCGGCGTGGCCGTCGCGTTCGGGCCGGACGTCGAGACGGCCGCCGACGAGCTCAGGCCGGGCATCGCCTTCCAGGTCGCGGCCAACGGCGCCGAAGGCATGAACTTCCACTACAACTCCATCGCCCGGCTCGGTTTCGAGGAACCGTGCCGGGAGATCACCGAGCGGTTCAAGGCCCGTGACCGCGAGGGCATGGCGGCCGCCGTACCCACGGAGATGGTCGAGGCGATCGCGCTGGTCGGCCCGCCCGAGAAGGTCCAGCGGGACCTTGAGACGCGGTGGCACAACTGCGTCGCCACGACGATCATCGCGCGGACCTCCGTACAGAACCTGCCCATGCTCGCCCACGTGTTCGCGGCATCGCGAGCCGCCTGCGGCGCACCCGTGACCTCACGAGCGGAGAACGGCTGATGGCGCGTTACTTCCTGAAGCTGTTCGGGCGGCTGCTGCTGACCCTGGCGGTGGTCTCCACCGCAGTCTTCTTCCTGATCCGGCTCACCCCCGGTGGTCCCGCCGTGGCCATCCTGGGCCAGGACGCGTCCCCGGACGCGGTGGCGCGGCTCAACGAGAAGCTCGGGCTCACCGACCCGGTGTTCCTGCAGTACTGGAAGTTCCTGACGCAGCTCGCCCAGGGCGACCTCGGCAACTCGCTCACCAACGGCCTGCCGGTGAGCGAGACGATCCTGAGTGTGCTCCCGCACACGCTCGAACTCGCGGTGGCGGGACTCCTCATCGGCAAGCTCGGCGGCATCACCCTCGGCATCGTGGAAGCGGTGTGGAAGGACAGGTCGCCCGACGTCATCGGGCGGATCCTGTCGCTGATCGGGCTGTCCTTCCCGAGCTTCTTCGTCGCCGTGCTGCTGATCCTGTTCATCGCGCTGCCACTCGGTCTGCCGACCAACGGGGTCGCCTCCTTCGCGGATCTCGGCGCGAACCTGCAACGGATCCTGCTGCCCGCCCTGGCCATGGGGATCGTGAGCACCGCCTACACCTCCCGAATCACCCGCTCGCTCATGGTCGAGGTCATCGGGGAGAACCACGTCCGTACGGCGCGGGCGAAAGGGGTGCGGGAGGGCCGCGTCCTGGTGCGCCACGTGCTCCAGCCCGGCTCGCTTCCCCTCGTCCCGATCGCCGGCATCTCGTTCATCACCCTGGTGGGGGACGCGGTGCTCATCGAGACGGTGTTCGCCCGCCCGGGGCTGGGCAGCCTGATGGTCAACGCCATGCAGGCACGTGACTACGCGACCGTGCAGGGCTGCATCATCGTGATCACCACGGTGATCGTCCTCGTGAACGCGGCCGTCGACGCCCTCTACCACGTCCTCGACCCCCGAACCAAGACGGTGTGAGGTCCTCCATGGATCCGACAGGCATCCGGCCGCTCCGTATCCACAGCACTCGGCGCCCGAGCGACGTCGAGACGACACGAATGCCGGTACGAGCATGACGACGAACGACTCGGGAGCGGTGGTGACCGCCGCCGTCCCCCCGCCGGACAAGGGCGGCTCACGATATGTCTCGCAGCCCCGCAGGAGGGGACTGCGCCGGCTCAATCCGCTGCTGATCATCGGCGGGCTGATAATCACCTTTCTGGTGTTCGTCGCGCTCTTTCCGGCCCTGTTCACCTCCCAGGACCCGGCGCAGCAGGATCTGGCGGCCCAGCTGGAGCCGCCGAGCGCCGAACACTGGCTCGGCCGCGACCAGTTCGGCCGGGACATCTACACGCGGCTGATCTACGGCACCCAGGTCTCGATGGTCATCGGGGTGTCGTCGGTGCTGCTGGGGATGGCCGTGGGCATTCCGGTCGGGATGATCGCCGGCTACTTCCGAGGGAAGACCGAGCGCGTGATCATGTGGATCGTCGACGTGAAGATGGCGTTCCCCGGGCTCATCCTCGCCCTGCTCTTCGTCGCCCTGTTCGGGCAGGGAGTCTGGAACATCACGCTGGCGATCGTGATCGGGATCATCCCGGTGTTCGCGCGGCTCGCGCACGGTCCCGCCCTGGCGTTCCGGGAGCGGGAGTTCGTGAAGAGCAGCATCGTGTTCGGCGCGCGGGCGCCGTGGATCCTGTACAAGCACATCTGGCCCAACCTGCGCAGCGAGATGGTGGTCATCGCCAGCATGACCGCGGCCGTGACGATCCGGATCGAGGCGGGCTTGAGCTTCCTCGGCCTCGGCCTGCCGCCCCCCACGGCCACGTGGGGTGGCATGCTCCGCGACGGCACCACCTACCTGCAGACAGACCCGTTGTTCTCGCTGGTGCCCGGACTGGCGATCTTCGTCGCCGCCCTGGGCTTCAACCTCCTCGGTGACGGGCTGCGGGATGCCCTGGACCCCCGGACCGCGAACAGTTGACCTGCCGGAGACCGGCCGACCCGAAGGTGTGTCGATGACCGACGTGACCGAGTCCGAAATCCACGAACATCCGCGGACCCCGGCGCCGGACGGATGCCTGTCCGTGCGGAACCTGACGACGGTGTTCACGACCAAGCGCGGGACCGTGGCGGCGGTGACCGATGTGAGCTTCGACCTGCGTGCCGGAGAGACACTGGGGATCGTCGGCGAGTCCGGGTCGGGCAAGAGCGTGACCGCGATGTCCATCCTCGGGCTGATCCCGAAGCCCCCGGGCAAGGTCGTGTCCGGCGAGATCCAGGTGGACGGAAAGGACCTGCTGGCGCTGGACCGCCGCAGCCTGCGGGCGGCGAGCGGGTCGGACGTGGCGATGATCTTCCAGGATCCGATGACCTCGCTCAACCCGGTCCACCGGATCGGGGCGCAGATCGCCGAGGGGATCCTGGCCCACCGGCGCAGGCCGTCGAAGGCCGACAGGGAGGCGGCCCGGCGCAGGGCCGTCGAACTGCTCGCGGCCGTCGGGGTGCCGGCGCCGGAGCGGCGCGCCCGGCAGTATCCGCACGAGCTGTCCGGCGGCATGCGGCAGCGGGTGATGATCGCCATGGCGATGAGCTGCGACCCGAAGGTGCTCATCGCCGACGAGCCGACCACCGCGCTCGACGCCACGATCCAGGCGCAGATCATGCGGCTGCTGCGCGAGGTACAGCAGCGCACCAACGTCGGGATCATGCTGATCACCCACGACATCGGCCTGGTGGCACAGAACGTCGACCGCGTCCTGGTCATGTACGCGGGGCGGGTGGTGGAGATGGGCACCGTCGAGGAGGTGCTGGGAAACCCCAAGCACCCCTACACCGTCGGCCTGCTCCGGTGCACGCCGAGCCGGCTGCCTGCGGACTCCGTCCGGCGGCGGCTCACGCCGATCCACGGCCTTCCGCCCAACCCGACGGACCTGCCCCCCGGATGTTCCTTCGCGCCCCGGTGCACTCTCCGCGGCGACCGGGAGCGGTGTCTCCTGGAACAGCCGGAGCTGCGCCCGGCGCCGACGGACGACCACCGGTCCGCATGCCACTTCCTTGAAGAGGTCACCCCCTGAGCGTGTCCCCGCGCTCGTGCTCGACGGTGAGGAGTCGGAACTGATGTTCCACAGCACACAACAAGACGTGGTGGATCCCGCGGAACCGGCCGGTGAGGAACTGCTGCGGATCGAGGGACTCAAGGTCCACTTCCCGCTCGGCAGGCGCAGACGCGGCCGGTACGCCGAGACGGTGTACGCCGTCGACGGCGTGGACTTCACCCTGCACAAGGGCCAGACCGTCTCGCTCGTCGGGGAGTCGGGGTGCGGCAAGTCGACCGTGGCACGGTCACTCGTCGGGCTGGCCCGCCCGACCGCCGGGTCCATCCGGTACAAGGGCATGGACCTGAGGACCGCGAGCCGCAGCCAGATGCGGATGCTGCGGCGGGAGGTGCAGATCGTCTTCCAGGACCCGTTCGCGTCGGTCAACCCGCGGATGCGGGTGCGGGACATCATCGAGGAGCCTCTGCGCGTGCAGGGGCTCCCACGGGACAAGTACGTGGCCGAGGAACTCCTGGAGATGGTCGGGCTCCAGCCCGTGTACGCCAACCGTTTCCCGCACGAGTTCTCCGGCGGGCAGATGCAGCGCATCGGCATCGCGCGCGCGCTCGCGCTGAAGCCGCGGGTGCTGGTGCTCGACGAGCCGATCTCCGCGCTCGACGTGTCGATCCAGGCCCAGATCATCAACCTGCTCATGGACCTGCAGGACGAGCTGGGACTGGCCTACCTGCTCATCGCGCACGACGTGGCCGTCGTGCGCGCCGTCAGCCACCGCGTGCTGGTGATGTACCTGGGCCGGATCGTCGAGGCGGGCCCCGAGGTGCTGTCCGATCCCAGTCACCCGTACACGCAGGCACTGCTGAGCGCCATCCCCTCGGCGGAGGTCGGCTCCCGCGGCTCCAGGAAGGAGATCATCCTTGAGGGCGACGTCCCCAGCCCGACCGACCCGCCGAGCGGCTGCCGGTTCCGCACCCGGTGCTGGAAGGCCGCCGACGTGTGCGCGGAGGAGGAGCCCGGACTGCTCGACCGCACCGGGCTGGGCGTGCTCAACGCCTGCCACTTTCCCGTCCGCGAGTAGCGCGCGAAACGCCGAAGGCCCGGAAGCCGCTGTGGCGGCTTCCGGGCCTTTCCCGCGCCGGAAACTAGAGGCGGTAGATGTGGTACACCTTCTGGAAGGTCTCGTGGACGGTCCAGGTGCCGTTCCAGCCGACGGGGAAAACCGCGCTCGACCCGGGCGTGAGCTTGACGGGTTCGCCGCCGTCCTCCTGCACGGTCATGCTGCCGGAGATCACGTAGATGGACTCCTCCCGGTTGGGGTACTCCCAACGGGACGAGCCGGGCGCGCACTCCCAGGTGCCGATGATGAACTTCTTGTCCTCGCTCATGTGCAGGACGCGGTTGCGGGTGAGAATCTCGGCGGGCTCGATGGGCGTGGCACTCGGCGGTACGAGAGGCCGCTGCTTCGAGTCGCTCAGATCAAGGTCTTCGGGGCGAAAGTTCATCGTCATGGATCGCTCCTCACTTCGTCGGGATCGCCGGACGGCCCGGCCCCGGTCCTCGCCGGGGCCGATGGCGGCGGTGCTGCGTGAAGTCTTCCTTTGAATTCTATACTTGATATATCACATGTCAAATCTGGTGCGTATAAAGCGCGACGGTCGTCACCCGTGCGCCCCGCCGCCCGGCCCGCTGTCCCCGGCCTCCCAGGCGGTCGCGCGGGGGAGATCGAGGACACGTTCGAGCCAGGAGCCCCGGGCGGCCTTCGACGCCCGGCTGACCGTGGTTCCTGGAGCCTGCTCCGTGAAGCCGTGGAACGCCCCCGCCCAGATGTGCAGCTCGGCCTGGCCGCCGACCGCCCAGATGCGTGTCGCGTAGTCGACGGCCTCGTCACGGAACACCTCGCAGGCGCCCGCGTCGATGTAGGCGGGCGGGAGACCGGACAGGTCGGTCGCCCGCGACGGCGCGGCGTACGGGGACACCTCCGGGCCGCCCGCGTCGTCGCCCAGCAGGAAACGCCAGCCCCAGAGGTTGCTGTTACGGTCCCACCAGCCGATCCCGTCGTACTGGTGACTCGACGCCGTGGTGTTCCTGTCGTCGATCATCGGGCAGTACAGCCCCTGCCCGGCGATGGCGGGCCCACCCCGGTCACGCGCCAGCAGCGACACGCCCGCGGCGAGGCCGCCGCCCGCGCTGCGCCCCATCACGACGATCCGTCCGGGGTCGAAGCCCAGTTCGCCGGCGTGCTCGGAGACCCAGACGAGGCCCGCGTAGCAGTCCTCGACCGGCGCGGGATGCGGATGCTCGGGCGCGAGCCGGTACTCGACCGAGACCGCGACGAGCCCGTAGACGTCGACGAGCTCCACGAAGCTCTCCATGGACCAGAACCGGTTGCCCATGCACATCCCGCCGCCGTGGATGTTGTACAGCGCGGCCGGCGTCGTGACCCCGCCCTTCGGGCGCAGGATCGAGACGGTGAGGTCGGGGGCTCCCGCCGGGCCCGGGATCACCCGGTCCTCGAACTCCACCGGACGGTCGCCGAGGATCTCCTCGATGGGCTTGGTCATCGACCCGCCGCCGTCGCGTCCCGCGCGTACGGTCTCCGGGCCGAGCGGCGGGCCCCCGCCGACGTGGAGCGCCTCGTAGGCGGGCAGAAGGTCGGGGTCGAACGGGACGGGTGTCACGGTCATCGGGATTCCTTCGGGTCTCGGGCAGGGGGGAACGGCCGCGTCCCCGTGTCGGCGGAAACCGGCCTGTGAGGGGGAGTCGTCCAGGGCTCGGCGCCCCTGGGCTCGTAGGCCCCGGTTCCGCGTCCGGCCGGGCGCGTGACGCCGTTTCGAGGGGAAAACAGCTTAGATACTAGATGTAATGTATCAATTCATCTATTATGTGATGGGGCGCCCGGGCCGGACGGCACACGCCGTCCGGCCCGGGAAACCGGGTCTAACGCGCCGGGTCGAACTCGGCGGGATAGACCGTCGTGCCGATCAGCCTGCCGAACCCGTCGAGCGTGAAATGGTCGAGGACCTGCCGGGACTCGTCGAGCCCGAACAGCACGCCCCGCGAACGGACGCTGCGGATGTCACGGTGGTCGGCGACCGTCACCGCCGCGCAGGGGAGCGCCTTCTCCCGCCAGGCGAACAGGAAGATGCCGGGGCGCAGTTCGTAGGCGGTGCACTCGTCGGTGTCCGCGAGCCCCTCCTCGGAACCGGCCAGGCACTGCCAGGCGTACTGCCGCGGTCCGAGGTAGATGTGCTCGTACACGCGGTCGTGGCCGTACTCCCACAGCACACGGCGGCCGGTGAGCGCGGTGGACGGCGCGGGCGGGAGCATGGTCGACTCGACGCCCTCGATCCGTGCCGTGGCGAAGCACTGCAGGACCCGGGGCCGGCCCGGTGAGGGATCGCCGGCCAGGGTGAGCACAGAAAGCGCGTGCCCGCTCGTGAAGTCGAGCGCGAGGCTCACGGACTCCGTCGGCGTCTGGGTGTGGCGGAACTGTACGTAGAAGAGATCGTCCGCGACCCGGAACGCGTCGTAGCGGCCCTCTCCTGAGGCCGAGACGTCGTCTCCGCGCCCCGGGCTACGCGTCCACGTGACGGTGTCCGCACCGAAACGGTGCGTGATGCGGGTGCCGTGGTCGTCGTAGAGCACGACCACGCGGCCGACGAGGGCGGGCGGCGGATCGGTTCTGGTGAGACCGATGTCCGCGGCCGCGAGGAGTCCGTGGACGGGTTGACGGATCGAGGCTTCGGAAAGGTCGCTGATCATGGTTCTCCTCACCGGAGGAAGACGGAGGCGAGGGTGAGCGAGGAGGCCACGGGCGCGGATGGGGCAGCGCCAGTGGCTCCCGCTCGGCTCATCGAGCTCGGTTTCGTCCGCGACGGCGGACTCTGGTCTGTAAGTAAGCGCGCGGCTGTACGCCGGTCGTCAGATGTAACGCTGGTTGTGTGGAGCGGGATGAACGAGACGGAGACGGCGCGGTGGGACCCGGCGAACGCCGTGGCGACGTGACCGATCCGCGCCTCTTGAACAGGATCGTTCAAGACTTACCTCCCTTGCCTCAAGGGCAAAGCTTGCCGATCCCATATGGCATCCCGCCAGGTTCGGTGCTGTCAAGGTGATTTGAGCGGGCACCGGATCGGGTGATCGCCGCACGTCCGGTGCCGACGGTGCGCTCCGGAGCGTGTCGGCGGCCGTCACAGCGGGGGGCGGAGCCGCTCACAGGCCTCGACGTACTCAGCGACGATCCGCTCGACGATCTCGGCCGCGGGGAGCACCGAGTGGATGAGCCCGGCGGACTGACCCGCCTCGGCCTTGCCCCAGGTGACGTCGCCGTACAGCGCGGCGTCCCGCAGCGTCGAGGCCTGGAACGCCTTGCCCCGCACGTCGATGTCCGCGTTGGACTCCTCAAGTTCGATCATTCGGGCGGTGAACTCGTTCGCGAGCGCGCGGGTGACGCCGAGCCCACGACCGACGGCCCGGGTGCCGTCGACGGTCGCGGCGAGGACGGCGGCCTTGTAGTTCGGGTGGACACCCGCCTCGTGGCTGGCGAGGAACCGGGTGCCGAACTGCGCGGCGTCGGCCCCGAGGGCGAGCATCGCGGCGAGGCCCGCGCCGTCGGCGACGCCGCCGGAGGCGATGACGGGGACGCCGGGGACCGCGGTGACGACGGCGCGCACGAGGACCTGCGTGGTGACCATGGCGGGCGGCGGGTGGCCACCCGCTTCCGCGCCGACGACGATCAGCCCGTCGACGCCCGCCGCAGCGGCCTTGTGGGCGTGCTCGATGCCCGCGACGACGTGCAGGCACGTGGTGCCGATGTCGCGGAAGCGATCGAGGTAGCGCTGCGTCCCACCCTGGGCCGCGATCAGGATCGGCGGCCTGCGCCGGAGGAGGAGGTCGATCACCTCGTCGGCGCCCCGCCGGTAGAGGGGAAGGTTGACGGCCCACGGCCGGTCGGTCCCGGCGGCCATCTCGTCGAGTGTGCGTGTCAGGTCGGGGATCCGCATCGGGCCGGCGGCGACGACGCCGAGTCCACCGGCCCGGCTCACGGCGAGCGGCAGGGCGGAGTTGGACGAGGCCCAGGACATGCCGCCCTGGATGATCGGCAGGTCGATTCCGAGCAGGCGGGTGACGGAGGTGGAGATCACGCCCCCACCTCGCTGCGCTCCTGGTCGAGCAGCCCGCGCGCGTGGGCCGCGAGCTGGTTCTTCTGCACCTTCGAGCTCGCGGTCATCCCGATGTCCTCGAACCCGTCCACGATGCGGAGATAGCGGGGGACCTTGAACCCGGCGAGGTGCGTGCGGGACCAGCTGAGCAGTTCCTCCTCGGTGGCGTCGCCGGACTCGGTGAGCACGACGAACGCGAAGGGAACCTCGATCAACCGCTCGTCGGGGACCCCGACCACGGCGGCCTGGTGGACGCCGGGGTGACGGTGCAGGGCGTCCTCGATGTCGGCGGGCGCGACGTTCTCCCCGCCGACCCTGATGATGTCCTTCGTGCGTCCGACGAAGTGCAGCCGCCCGGCCTCGTCGAGGACGCCGATGTCGCCGGTGAACAGCCACCCGTCGGAGTCGATGGTCGCGGCGGTCTGCTTGGCGTCGTCGAGGTAGCCCCGCATGACGTTCCAGCCGCGGACGAGGATCGAACCCGGCTCGCCGGGGGCGCAGTCACGACTGCCGTCGAGGGCGCGGATGCGGACCTCGACACCCGGCTGGACGCGCATCGCGCCGGAGGCCCGTACGGCCTCGTCCTCCCACCAGGCGGACAGCGCGACGTTGGGGGAGGCCTCGGACAGGCCGTAGGCGGCGACACACTCGGTGGCGCCGAGTTCGTCGATCACGCGCCGGATCACGGTGGAGGACGCCGCGACCCAGGCTCCCCGCAGGTACAGCGTCCGCCGGGCGCGGTCGGGGTGGTTGAGCAGCATCAGCGCGATGGTGTCGTTGCCGGAGAAGTGCGTGCACCGTTCCGCCTCGAACAGGCGCAACGCCTCGGCGGGCTCGAAACGGGCCATGGTCACCAGGGTGGTGGCGTGCTGGATCGACGCGAGCACCGAGAGCGTGCTCCCCGCGACGTGGAAGAACGGCCGCGCGCTGTGGTAGCGATCGCCAGGGCGCAGACCGAGGCGTACCCCGGCGAAGAAGGCGTCGGCGCACATGCTGCGGTGGGTGAGCAGCACGCCCTTGGGCCGCGAGGTGGTGCCGGAGGTGTACTGGACCAGCAGGACGTCGTCCGGGTCGGCGGCGGGCGGTACGGTGCCCACCTCGCTCCCCGCCTCGACGAAGTCCGACCACGCGGTCCCCCATTCGGGGACGTTTTCGCCGAGTACGACGACCGACCTGAGCTCGGGCAGGGCCGGGCAGGCCGGGGTCCCGTCGTGACCGATGCCGATCTCGCGCAGCATCGTGATGAAGTCAACGCGCAGGACCCGGTCGGCCACGAACAGGGTGGAGATGCGGGCGTGGTGCAGCGTGTACTCCACCTCACCGGCGGTGAACCGGGTGTTCACCGGGACGGTGACGGCTCCGACGCTCCCGAGGGCGACGAACAGGGCGACCCAGCGTGGCTCGTTGCCGAGGCAGACGCCGACCCGGTCACCGTGCCCGATGCCGGCGGCGGTGAGGGCCGCGCGGATGCGGGCGACCTCCTCGGCCAGCTCGGCGTAGGTGATCCGTTCTTCGGCGGTGACCACCGCCTCGACGTCGGGAGCGAGCAACGCGGCGCGGTCCAGCGCTTCGTGCGCGGTGACAGGACACGCCGTTCTGAGGTCCATCAAGCTTCCTCCGTCCCGGAGTCGGTGCGCCGGACCTGTGGTCCGCCCGGGGCGACGTACGCGCAGACAGTGATCGCGTCGGTCATCGAGCCACCTCCTCGTGCTGGCTCTAGGAGTACGCAAATCTGTTGACGTTGTCAACACTCTAGGGATCGTTTGTGTGGTCGCGTTCCTGGTGCTCCATGTCCAGCGCGAGGTCGGCGAGCTTGTCGAGCGCCCGCACCAGCACCTTTTGCTCCTCCGGGGACAGGACGGCGAGGAACGTCGCGTCGCGCTCGTTCGCCGCGTGTATGAGGCCGCGGTAGACCTCCACGCCCGTCTCGGTGAGCGCCAGCTGGGACGTCCGCCCCGACCCCGCGGTCCGGTTGACCAGACCCCGCTCCGTCAGCTTGGTCACAATGCGGCTCATCTGCGCTTTGTCCAGGCCGGCGCGCCTGGCCAACCGGTTCAGGGTGAGTGTCGGATCGGACGCGATCAGGGCGATCGCCCGCCACTCGCCGAGGGTGACGTCGAACTCGCGGCGGTAGCGCAGGGCCGCGCTGCGGGAGAGGGCCGCCGATGTGCGTGACAGGCGATAAGACAGCAGCTCGGCTATGGGGACGAGATTCCTGACGTTCGCGCGCTCGGACATGGGGAGATCGTAGTAGGCGAGGGCTCGGTGTTGCATCATCAACAACCAGGTCCATCGAGGGTGATCGCCACGGCCGCGTCGGCCGCCTCCTCCACCGGCCGTCCGCCCTTCGCCGGTGCCCTCGCCTCCCTGGCCCTCGCGACGCACGTCGCCGGGGTCCCTCGTGAGGCCGCGGCCGACAGCGGCCGCACACTATGACGCACCGAGGGGCTTGTGGCAAGACCCGGGTCGTGCCGCAGAATCTCCGACCGAAGTGAGAATCCACGGAAATGAGGAGAGTCATGACCTCGGCTGAGGAGCGGTACCGGAAGCGTCGTGTTGGGGTCGATGGGCTTGAAATGGCATACGTCGAGGAGGGAGAAGGCGATCCGATCGTCTTTCTTCACGGCAACCCGACGTCGTCGTACGTATGGCGGAACGTAATCCCGTACCTGGCGGGCAAAGGGCGCTGCATAGCCCCGGACCTGATCGGGATGGGCGATTCCGCGAAACTTCCGGCCGGCGGGCCGGGCTCATACCGCTTCGTCGAGCATCGCCGTTATCTCGACGCGTTCCTTCAGGCCCTCGGTGTGCGTGAGCGGGTGGTCCTGGTGCTGCGAGGACTGTCGGAGGCGGAGACGGCCGTCTACCGCCGTCCCTACACGGAACCGGGCGAGTCACGACGGCCGACGCTGACCTGGCCTCGCGAGGTTCCCGTCGCGGGCGAACCACGCGATGTTCACGACGTCATCACGCGTTACGCGGAGTGGCTCGCCGAGTCCTCGGTTCCCAAGCTGTTCATCGAGGCGGTTCCAGGAACGATGTTCGAAACGCACCGGGCCGTTGCCCGGTCATGGCCGAATCAGGCACACATCACGATCACGGGTGGCCACATGGTTCAGGAAGACGCTCCCGACCAAATCGGGGCGGCCATTGTCTCCTGGCTGCGAGATCTCTCCTGAAAGGGACGACAGAACCCGGACCCGCCTTCACCCTTGGAACGGGAGACGGGAACCGAACCCGCGCTGTCGGCTCGGGAATCCCTCATCGCGTCTGGTTACCGAGCTGGTGACCGTGATTCCCTGTGGTCACTTCTTTGACGGATACGCAACGGGCATGCCGTCCGGACCGGTAGGTCTTCCCCGAACCAGAGCGGTACCGGTCGAATGCGATGTCAGTGGCCGTGTACCGCCGCCGCAGCACTCAGCGATAGGAGGTACGGCGCCGCCTCCTCAAGTGAGGGGAAGCATTCGTCCGCCTTGGCCAGCTCACCGGGAGCGTGAGTGGTGGCCACGGCGATCACCGTGCACCCCGCCGCCTTCCCGGCGGCCACCCCGTGAGGAGCGTCCTCGATCACGACGCAGTCGACCGGATCGATCAGGAGAAGTTCGGCGGCCTTGAGATAGCCCTCGGGATGCGGCTTCGACCGTTCGACGTCCTCGCCGTAGATCTGCACCGGGGGCAACGGAAGCGAGGCGAGCCGGAAGCGCCGGTGAACGGGGGTCCGGCTGCCCGAGGTGACCAGTGCCCAGGGCCGCCGGTCCAGCTCGCCCAGCAGGGCCGCAGCCCCGGGCGCCGCCGGGAAGGCGTCACCCTCCTCGACCATCAACCGGTTCAACACCCCGCGCTCAGCGGCGGGGTCGAGGTCGGGGGCGACATCGCGGACGGTGTCCTCAGGCCGACGGCCGTGAGTGAGGCTCCACACCAGGTCTCCGTCCAGCCCGCGCATGCGCGACCAGGCGTCCCAGATCCGTCGATGCGTCGCGGTGGAATCGAGCAACACCCCGTCGACATCGAACAGCAAAGCCTTGATCGCCATGGGACGGAGGATGCCACAGACGGCCGGGACGATGCGTGCCGGCCCGGGCCGGCGTGGTCTTGCCGACGTTCGACGTCCGGGCCCGGCGTGTGACATGCCGGCCACTGTATTGCGGCCGGTCACAACGGCGGACGGCCCTCGGCCGGGCGAGGGGGCGGGTCTCAGCGGCCGTGAACGTTGACGGCCACGCCGCTCAGGTGCCCTTCCTGGGCGATGCCCGGCAGCGTGTTCGCACGGTCACCGTTCGGCCCGGCACGCGTCCGGCACGGCGGTGCTCCTCATCGGTGCCGCGAGGGGGTGTCTGCCAGGACGCGTTCCAGGGTGCGTCGGCCCATCCGGCTCATGACCGGGTTGGTTTCCAGGTAGTACCAGACAAGTCCCATCGCCTGCGCGAAGGCCCACGCTCTGCCTCGCTCCCATTCGAGGTCGTCACACCTGAGGTCCAGGCGGAGCGCCTGGCGCGGTCCGGCCTCAAGCAGATGCCAGGCGCTCACGAGATCCAGAGCGGGGTCGGCCGGTCCGAAGCCGCCGACGTCGAGAATCCCGGCCAGTCGGCCGGCGGACACAAGCACGTTGCCGGGGATGAGATCACTGTGGTTCATCACGTCGCCCGCTTCGCGGGGGAGGCTCCGAAGGTTCTCCCACATCCGGCGAAGCCGGCGAACGTCCAGGAGCTGTTCACTGTTCCTGAAACAGGTCTCCATCCACGCGTCGTGGGACCGGAGGTCGCCTCCCCGGCCTTTGCCGGAGAACGTACGGCCACGCGTGTCGATCGCGCGCAGGTCATTGATGAGGTCAGCCAGGTCGTGGGCGAACGCGACTGATTCGCCCGGGTCCTCCTCGGTGGCCACGACGCCGGGCAGCCATGTCTGCACCGACCATGGAAGCGGGTATCCCGCACCGGGTTCGCCGAGCGCCACCGGCTCGGGCGTGGGAAACCGCGTGCGACCCGCCAGCTCGCGGGCCGCCTCCGCCTCGGCCTCCAGCAGGCGCCGCGTCGAGTCGACCTCTCCGGGCTGCAGCGGGAACCGGGCTGCGAAGCGGTCGCCGATGCGGAAGATGGCGTTGACCGTCCCATGGTGGGTGACGCCCGTGACAGGAAGGCCCCGCCACTCAGGGAACTGCTCATCCACCAACGTGCGCGCTGTCTCCGGTGACACCGTCAGCTGATCGGCGTGCATCTTCACGTCGGCAGCCTCCCGCGCCTCAGCCCGCCCCCGCAACGCGTTTCCGGCCCCGCAGGACCGCTTCGACCCATGCCGCCAACCATAAGGCCGAACAGGCCGATGTCCATGCCCATGACCTGGGCCTTCCCCTCCAGAGCGGGCAACGAGAATCGAACCCGCGCTGTCAGCTCGGGAGGTCCCTGTCGCGGCTGGGCGCTGAGCTGCGGGAGCGAGATGAGCGGCCGTGATCCCCCTTGATCACCCTCCTGACGGGCATGACTGAGATGCTGTCGGTCATGGGCGAGATCATCAGGCGGATGACGTTCCCCTTCAGCGATGGAAGGTTTCCGTCCGAGCTTGGGGCTGTCGTGCAGCGCACGGTCATCAGCGGGGAGTTTCCGGCGCTCATTGTGATCCATGACGGTGGTTGGCTGATCGGGGACGACGCAACCGATGCGAGCGACCCCGAGGCCTCGGTCATCAGCCATGTTCGTCATCTGGTGGAGAGTGACCCCAGCATCGAGGAGACCGCCGGCCTGCCCTATGGGTACGCGGCTCGAAGGTCGTCGCCATCGGCCCCATGGGTGATCGAGAGGTGGAGCTACGCGGATGAGGACTGGCAGTTCGTGAGGTGATGTCCTTATCCACTGCCGCCGGTTGTCGTCTGGCCGCTTGTGCGATGCCCGGTGGTCTGGGGTCGAGGTATGAAGCTCCCCTGGCCCTGTATGGAGATCAGCCACCGCCAGGCGATCGTGAGGAGGTGCTTCACCTCAACCGGCCTTATTCGGGCAGATCCAGTCCATGAGCCCTGAGCGCCTTACGAGCCCGCTGGAGACATTCTTCCGCCGAGTGGGCATCGGCTCGCACGGCCCATCGGTCGTCTTGAGGTCCGCCACTTGCATGAAAGGTCCAAGGGCGAACACCTTCGCGCTCGGCGTCCACTCTGATCAGGGCGTTCACATCGCGCTCCAGAAGCCAACCGAGCATTGTGATCGCGTCCATCCGGGCAGCATACGGTTCTCGGTGGTGTGTCACAGGGTCGGCGAGTGCGTTAGGTACGGCGGTGCGGTGCGCCGTCGCTGTGATTTTCACAGGGACAATTCGGCAACCTGTTTCTAGAATGGTGGATATTTCCTTTAAGGCAAAGGAGTTGACCCAGGTGGATCTCGGAGCGGTGCAGGTAGTCACGCTGGGAGCGGCATGCCTGATCGCCGGGATCGGCGTCTACGCGCTGGTGACCAACCGGTTGCCGCGCTTGCCTTTCTTCCGCGCCGCCCGTTATGCGCCTCGACGTTATGGATGGGGAATTCTGCTGATAGCGGCCTTCGGGTTCACCTCGACGCTGGGTTCGGACGCGATGGAGCCGGGCTCGTGGCAGGACCTGGCATTACTCGTACTGTCGTGTGGATTTCTCGTGTCAGGAACAGGGCTGGTGATGTTCTCAGCGAAGCGACCCCGGCGGTCTTCCTGAAATCCGCTGCGTCGGTCCGGCAGCTCCGGCTGGCGTTCGTGGAATTCTCGGGCGAGGACTTCGCGGAGGTCGCCGATGAGGGCCGGGCGTCGGTTCTGGCGGTGGTGCCATTCCCACCCGGTTGGCACGAGCTGGAAGGCATCTGCCCGATCGGCCGGACCTCTGGCTTCTCCTGTCAGCCACCCGGGCGGTGGAGGCCTGACCTGAGGGAGAGACCAGACGCGGCTTCGGTCCGGAGTTCCGTACCGGTGCGCATCGTGCGAGAGACCGGGCAAGGACCCGCCGGTGGTCGCCTGTGGCCTCGCGGGCGAACGAATCTCAGGTACCTCTCAAGACCTGCCGGACAGTCGCTGGGCCCGCTGAGCGTAGGCGCGGGCGAAGTTCGCCGAGGCCATCCGCTCGGCCTGGGTGAACCACCCGTGGACAGCCTCCGGAGCCAGTGAGGGGAGCGTCAGCGCGGCCTGCTGCAGCCGGTCCAGCGCGGCGTTGGCACGGCGGCGTACGGCGGCGAGGTCGACTCCGGTGAGCCTGCCGTGCAGTTTGCGGGTTCGACCGGCGACGAGCACGGTGGAGACGTCCGCGGCGGTGGACTGGAGCACGACGGAGCCGATCGGGTGGCTGGAGCGGACGAGGTCCATGCGAGGGGCCACGACGATGAGGTCGGCCTGCTTGCCGGGTGTGAGGGAGCCGGTGAGCGCGCCGATGCCGAGGGCGTCCGCGCCGTTGCGGGTGGCCCAGTCGAGCGCGTCGCGCACGCCGAGACCGACGCGGACGGGCATGGTGCCGGTGCGGTGCACGGCGTCGTGGTCGAGGCAGCGCTGGAACTGCAGGCCGAGTCGCATCTGGGAGAACAGGTCGCCCGAGCCGACGCAGACGATGTCGGTGCTGATCGCGGGGGCGAGGCCGTGATCGAGGGCGGCGCGGAAAGGCGGGTGGCCCATGCCCATCTGCATTTCGGTCTCGGGGGCGATGGTGACCTTGCCCCCGGTCTCGGCGAGGAGCCTCCATTCCTGATCGGTCAGGGCCGGGCAGTGGATGTGCAGGTGGCCGGGGAGCAGCAGGTCGTGGTCGTGCAGTTCGCGCAGGCCACGCAGCAGGATGGAACCGGTGGCGGCGCCGGTGTGGGAGGCGCCGAGGACGTCCAGGTCGCGGGCGGTGCGGATCTCCTCGGCGGTCTGCTCGAAGGGCAGGATGCCGAAGTCGCTGTAAAGCAGGCCCATCCGTCCCAGGCCGTCGGTGGCGAAGTGCTCCGCGCGCAGGCGGCGGGCGTCGCGCAGCCGGTCGGCGTGGCCGGCGAAGACGGGAGGCTGGAAGTCGAAGGCCTGCATGCCGTACGCGTAGACGAACCGGATCCCGGACGCCTTCAGCGACTCCACGGCCGCGTCGGCGTGCTCGGGGCTGTTCACGCAGTCGCAGCAGTCGAGGATGGTTGTGACACCGGCGTCGAGTGCCTCCAGGGCGCCCACCTGCGCGGCGGCGCCGAGGTCGGCGGCGGTGACGAGCGAGCCGATGCCGTAGAAGGTGGAGGCGAGGAACTCCAGGAGCGACTGGTCGGCTGAGTGGCCGCGCAGCAGCGCCATCCAGGTGTGCCGGTGGCTGTCGATCATGCCGGGCAGGACGAAGCCGCCCGCGGCGTCGATGCGCTCGGCGTCGACGTGGGCGAACTCCTCGGCCGTGCGGCCGACCGCGGCGATCCGGTCGCCCTCGACCAGGACGGCTCCGCCGGGCAGGTCGCCCAGGGCGTCGTCCATGGTGATCACATGTCCGCCGGTGATCAGTGTGCGGTTCATCGTGTACGGCTCCGCGGCTCGAACGGGTCGGGTGACGGTCCGATGGTGGCCGCGGGGGAGTGAGGTGCGCCAATGCCGCTTAGGCGGTCAGGTATGCCGATTCGGAGGTATCTCGTCCTGGTTATGGCTCGCGACGGAAAGCGTATTGGACAACGTCAGGCGGGCGGCGCAGGATGGCGGCAGAGGTATCCTAAAGTGGATCCAATCTTCGGCCCTGGTGGGAGTGGACATGGGCAGATGTCACGTCCACGACGTAGTCCGTGGTCACCGGCTCGTAACCCGGCAGATCCACGGCCCAGGTGACCTCGACCGGCGGTGCGAGCGTGCCGTTCGCCGAGAGGGGCACGGTGATCCCCAGCCCCGCCGCGGCGTCGACCAGCGGCCCGAAGCGGTGCCAGGGGTCGGCGTCGGTGATCAGCCCGATCGCGGAGCTGAGGACGTGCAACTCCTGCACCCGCCGCGCCCGCGCGCCGTCCCGGCGCCGCATCGCCTCCAGGAAGGCCCGGTCGAGCTCGACGGCGAAGGCCGGAATGCGGCGGCTGCGGTAATAGAAGCGCTGCAGCCGCGACAGCCGCAGATACAGGTCATGGGCGATCTTGGACAGAGTGGGTCCGAAGGTCGCCTCGTGCAGGGCGTGGAAGGCGGCGTGGTCGCGGTGGAAGTCGCGTGGCTCCTGCGGCCTGTCGCGCATCAGCGCCGACAACTCAGCCATCCGGGTCAGCGACTCCTCCGAGATCTCCCGAGCCGCCCGGGGCACCATCGGCGCCTGCAACATGAGCAGCGCGGCGTAGAGCTCCTCGGCCTCGTCAAGATCGAGTCCGGCGACGGTGACGCCGTGGTTGGCCCGGGAGAGCACGAACCCCTCAGCCTCCAGCATCCGCAGCGCCTCGCGCAGTGGGGTACGGCCCACACCGAGCCGCTCGCCGAGCTCGCGCTGGGTGAGCCGCTGACCGGGCAGGATGCGCCCGCTGAGGATCAGCTCCCGGAGCTCCTCGTGCACCAGGGCGACCGCGTCACCCGCTCGCGACCTGTCAGATGTATCCACCTTTGGATCATATCTTCGAGTCAGTGAGGAGCCCGAGATCGACCTACTCAACGGACGGCTGAAGCTCCGTCACCTCATCGTGGTGGTGGCCATCGCCGAGCAGGGCAGCGTGGTTCGGGCCGCCCACCACCTGCGCCTGGCCCAGCCCGCCGTGACCCGCTGTCTGCGCGAGCTCGAACGCATCCTGGACGTGGAGCTGTTCGTCCGTGGGCCGCGCGGGGTGCGCCCGACCTTCTACGGCGAGGCGTTCCTGGAGCACGCACGGGCCGCGCTGGCCGAGCTGCGGCGGGCAGGGGAGCGGATCACCGACCTCGCCGACGGGCGCCTGGGCACCGTCCGGGTCGGCACCTTGCTGGCCGGCTCCAGCCAGCTCCTGCCCCGGGCGATCGCCGACCTCAAACGGGCGTATCCGGCAGTCACCGTGGTGGTGTCGGAGGCGACCTTCGACAAACAGGTGCTACGGCTGCTCGCCGGAGAGCTCGATCTGATCGTGGGCAGGCTCACTCCGCTCGACGGCCTGGGCGGTCTGCGGCAGATCCGGCTCTACAGCGAGGCGATGCGGCTGGTCGCCCGCCGTGACCACCCCGTGCGCGGGCGGGCGGGACTGGGCCTGAAGGACCTGCTCGACTACCCGTGGATCCTGCCGCTGGCGCAGACCGCCCTGCGCCAGGAGGTGGAGCGGGCCTTCGGCGCCGAGGACCTCGACCTGCCCGCGGACGTGGTCGAGTGCACCTCGATCCTCACCGTGCGCACTCTCGTGCGGGAGACCGACATGATCGCCGTACTGCCGGAGCTGGTCGCCGCCGCCGACGGCGACCTCGCGCCGCTCGCCGTACCGCTGGAGGGGATCCGGCGGGCGGTGGGCGTCACCGTCCCGCAGGAGAGGTCGTTGACGCCGGCGGCCGGGCTGCTGCTCGGCTTCCTGCGCGAACGCGCCTCCACGCTGGAACCGGTGGCCGACGGGGATCAGAACAGGTTCAGCAGGGCACGGGTGAACGTGGAATCCGCGTCGGCGAGGTCCAGGATGACGTCGTAGTGGTGTCGTTGGGTGCGGACGAGCGGGCGCGGATCGAACAGGCCACCGACCGGGAGCACCGCGCGGACGGCCGACGCCGGCAGGCCGAGCGGCTCCTGCCGGCCGCCGACCGCCACCCGCGGCACCCGGACGCTCCCCAGCCGGTCGGCGAGTTCCGGCGCCGCCCAGCCGCCGTGCGAGGTGGAGACAGGCACCAGCCGCTGAGCGGAGGCAGCGTCGGGCAGGCGGAGCCGGTGACGTCGTGGTCAAGGGCGGTCAGGGTGTTCACGGCTCCCAGCGTCCTGCGTGGCCCTCTCTCGCCGCCAATACCGTTTCGAGTCGCCGGTATACCCTGGCCGACCATCGCACTCTGGGCATATGCCACGAGCGAACCGGTATTAGCGGCCCTGTCCGGTCGGCTGGAAGATTCTGGCCACCGTCCCTCCGACACAGGAGCCCAGCCAGATGAGCGAACACGTGCTGACCGCGATCCGCGACCTGTTGCCCGTCCTCGGAGAACGCGCGCAGGCGGCCGAGGACGCCCGCGTGGTTCCCGCGGAATCGATCAAGGAGCTGCGCGAGGCGGGCTTCTTCCGTCTACTGCAGCCCGTGCGCTTCGGCGGCCACGAGGCCGATCCGGTGACCTTCTACACCGCGGTGCGCATGATCGCCGGCGCCTGCGGCTCCACCGGCTGGGTCGCCTCGGTGCTCGGCGCCCACGCGTGGCACGTCGCCACCTTCCCGGCCGCGGCGCAGGAGGAGATCTGGGGGCGCGACCCCGCCGCCCTGGTCTCCTCCGCGTACGCGCCCGTCGGCCGGGCCACCGTCGTCGACGGCGGCTACCGCCTTTCGGGCACGTGGAACTTCTCCTCGGGGGTGGACCACGCCACCGCCGCCATCCTCGGAGCCCTGATCACGGGCGAGGACGGCAGGCCCACCGACTGGGTGGCCTTCCTGGTGCCGCGCGAGGACTACACCGTCCGCGACGTCTGGCGCACCGTGGGCCTGCGCGGCACGGGCAGCAACGACGTGGTGGTCGAGGACGTCTTCGTTCCCGCGCACCGCGTGCTCAGCTTCGCCGACTCCTTCCGCTGCGTCTGTCCGGGGCAGGAGGTGAACCCGAGCCCGCTGTACCGCATCCCGCTCTACTCGCTGATGACCACCACGATCGCCACCCCGCTGGTCGGCATGGCCACCGGCGCCTACGAGGCGCACGTGGCGCACCAGCGGCAGCGCGTGCGGGTGTTCGTGGGGGAGAAGGTGAAGGACGACCCGTTCGCGAAGGTCCGCGTCGCCCGCGCGGCCAGCGAGGTGGACGCCGCATGGCTGCAGCTCACCCGCAACATCACCGAGGTCTACGACACCGCGCGGCGCGGCGAGCCGATTCCCACCGCTCTGCGGCTGCGGCTGCGCCGCGACCAGGTGCGGGCCTCCGAACGGTGCATCGCGGCCGTGGACCAGCTCTTCGAGAACTCCGGGGCGGGAGCGCTCGCCGAGGGCACCCCGATCCAGCGGTTCTGGCGCGACGCGCACGCGGCACGGGTACACGTCGCCAACGACCCGGAGGCGGCGCTCAAGCTCTTCGGCGACGGGGAGTTCGGCGAGGACGTCACGGTGGGCATGTTGTGAACCCCTCGCTCTTCCGGCAGGTCCTGGGCCACTTCTGCACGGGCGTGACGGTCGTCGCGACCATGCGGGACGAGCGGCCGGTGGGCTTCGCCTGCCAGTCCTTCGCCGCGCTCTCGCTCGACCCGCCGCTCGTGCTGTTCTGCCCGGCCAGGTCGTCAGGAACCTGGACGGACGTCGAACGGTCAGGCCGCTTCGCCGTCAGCGTGCTGGCCCACGACCAGCGCGAGACCAGCACGCTGTTCGGACGGGGCGGTGCGGACCGCTTCTCCAGCACCCCCTGGCGGCGCTCGCCCAGCGGCTCGCCACTGCTGGAAGGGGCGCTGGCCTGGGTGGACTGCTCGCTGGAGGCCGTGTACGAGGCGGGCGACCACTACATCGCCGTGGGCCGGGTGCACGACCTGGGCGCCGGTCCGGGCGAGCGGCCCCTGTTGTTCTACCGGGGCGGATACACCGTCACCGAGCCCCCGGCGTCACCCGCCGGGGCCCAGGAGGGCTTCCTCACCTGGGCCAGGCCGGGAGACTGGTGCTGATCCACCGGCGAAGCCCCGGTCGATTCGAGGCGTAGAGAAAGGGGCCGGACCACCCCCGCCCGCGCAGGGACGACCGGAGACGCGTCACCGCACGGGACGGACGCCGACGCCGTCGAGGTAGGCCTCGACGGCGCCGAGTTCGGCGGTGCCGACCACGGCCGCGACGTATCCGTCCGGCCGGATGAGCGCCCACTGCTCGGGCGACAGCCCGTACGCGCTCCGGACGTGGCCTCCGGTGTCGCGGATGTCGCCGCCGACGACGTGGATGCGCAGGCCTTCGCGCGGTTCCGGGACCGGGGCGTCGCCGGGTTCGTAGCCGAGCAGGGTCCAGTGTGGTCCCTGGAACAGGCTGAACAGCCGTGTGGCGAGCCCGCCCGCGCCGGTGACGGGAGCGTCGGGCGCGCGGTCGCCGGACGCCACGCCCTTGTAGGGCTCCAGACCGGTCAGCGACAGGGACGAGCCCGGGTAGCCGACATCGAGCTGGGTCACCTCGCGGCCCCGGCGCATGTCGCGGTTCTTGGCCGCTTCGAGCAGCCTCTCGGACAGGCCGAGGACCGCCTCGGCGACCGGTCGGCGCTCCTCCTCGTAGGTCGCCAGCAGCGACTCCGGCGCGCCGTCGAGCACGGCGGCGAGCTTCCAGCCAAGGTTGTAGGCGTCCTGGACACTCGTGTTCAGGCCCTGCCCGCCGGTCGGCGGATGGCAGTGCGCGGCGTCCCCGGTCAGGAGCACGCGCCCACGCCGGTAGGCGTCGGCCAGCCGGGCCTGCATCGTGAACACCGATGCCCAGGACACCTCGCGGATCACGACGTCGTCTTGGCCGCCGCGCTCGTGGAGCAGGGCGGTGAGCCCCTCGGCCGAGAGGTCGACCTCCACGTCGAGGGGGACCGGGGCCATGTACTGGAACATGTCGGTGCCGTGGAGCGGGCACAGCGAGACGCTCCGCTCGGGCTTCTCCTCGCCCCAGCGGTGCCAGACGCGCGACGAGGCGCCGTCGACCCGCACGTCGGCCACGAGCGCCCGCACGTTGAGGGACTTCCCGCGGAACTCGATGCCCAGGGACTTGCGGACGAAGCTCGATCCGCCGTCGGCGCCGACCAGGTAGGCGGCCCGCACGGTCCGCTCCCCGTCGGGGGCGGCGATCCGCGCGGTCACGCCGTCGGCGTCCTGGTCGAAGCCAACGAGCTCGCAGCCGTACTCCGGGGCGTGACCGAGTTCGGTCAGCCGCTCCCGCAGCCGGCGCTCGGTGAGGAACTGCGGAACGAGCAGCGGGATCTGGTACGGCTCGGCAGGCGTCGGCTCAGGCAGGATCCCGGCGTGTTTGTCGACCGGCCCGTCGTGGGTGTAGGTGCGCAGGGGAGGATACTCACCCCCCGAGGCGACGATCCGGTCGATCACGCCGAGGTCCTCGAACACCTCCTCGGTGCGCGGCTGGATGCCCTTGCCGCGTGAGCCGATGAACGGGTGCGGCGCCTTGTCGATCAACCGGAACGCGATGTTCCTGCGGGCGAGATCGATGGCGAGGGTCAATCCCGCCGCGCCGGAACCACAGATGATCACATCAAGGTCTTCGTCGCGTGTCACGGTTCACCTCTCCGTCGGTGACGGTCGGCCGGGCAGCCATCCCGTCCGATCCAGATTTATGTGTATTTAGCACGGAGTATGTTCGGCAACCAGAGCGGTCGTCAAGCCCTCCCTTGTGGCCGACGCATCGTCCCGGCAGTGTTCCGGCCATCGGTAAAAGCGGTCTGAGCTGGCCTTTCGTAACCTTGGCGCATGGAAGAAATCCCGATCCAAGTGTTGTGGTAGCACCGGTGGAGAATTATGTGTGTAATGAGCGCATCTAACCGGAGGTGGCCATCCGTTCCCACGCCGGTCATGAGGTGACCGATCGCCCGTCGCGGGAACGGCACAGTCCCCGCCGCGCCTCGCCACCCGCATCCGCGTCCCCGCCGGGCACCGTCGGCCTACCGGAGGCTGCCGGTATCCTCGCCTTGGCATCTCCCCGTCCGTCCGCAAGGGCACGTAAGGCATCGGTGGCGAGCATGGCTTCCCAACACCGCCGGCACATCGCGTTCCGGCGCCTGCACGAATCGCTCGTCGACCTGGTCGCGCTCATGAACCTGCCGCAACGCGACGAGGCCCTCATGGCCGAGGCAGGCATCGATCTCGACCGCTCGTTGTTCAAACTGATCGTCGGGATCCGGCGGTTCGGGCCGATCGGCGTGGTCGAACTCGCCGAACGGGCAGGACGCGACCACACCACCGTCAGCCGGCAGGTGGCCAAACTCGCCGAGCTCGGCTTGATCGAGCGGCGTCCGAACCCGGCGGACCGACGGGTCAGGGAAGCCGTGATCACCAGTGCGGGCCGTCGTGTCACGGACGCGCTTGAGGCGGCCAGGCAGAGGCTCGTCGGCTCCGCCTTCGCCGAATGGAGTGACCAGGACCTCGTCCAGTTCGAGCAACTGATGCGCAGGTGCGTCGACGACATGCTCGCCATGTCCGCGGCCGACAAGGAAGAGGGCGGTCAGTAGCGCCGCTCAGCCGAGTGGCCCCGAAACGCCTCCGAGCCGGCCGCGTACCGGTTGCCGAACCTGCCCGAAGACACTCCGCCGGTCGACCTGGTCACCCTGGCCACGATCCGCAGGCGCATCGAGCACGACGACCGGGAACCGAAGACCGGTCAGGGCCGGGGCCGTCACAGGAGACGTCCTCATCACCAAGTGGACGTCTCGCGCTCCGCGGGCCAACGCGTTCGCGGAACCTCACAGTGGTTCGATCTCAGGGAACGGCGGCGAACTCCACGCGCCTGCTGTCTCCGTCGGACAGGAACGACGCCAGCGCCTGCCCCTGCTCGGCCACGCTGTCGCGCTCGGCTCGTGAGAGGCGGCGCAGTGGGCTGACCAGTACGGCGCCGCCCTCGACGTTCCAGGTCGCGGCGACCCGGCCGTCGACCAGCACGAAGCGGGCGCCGGTGACCGACAGGCCGCGGTGGGCGTCGTCGATGACGCGGGTGCGGTCGTGGTAGCCGAGGACGGCGTTGTCGAAGGCCGGCAGGAACCGTACCGGGGCGGGGACGCCGGGATCGGGGCGGGGCGCGTCGGGGAGATCCAGCAGGTGCCGGCCCCGCTCGTCGCGGAAGCCGACCAGCTCGTCCCGGATCGCGGAGACCGCCGCGGGCAGCCCGGCCAGGCCGCACCAGGCGCGCAGGTCGGCGGTGGCCGCGGGGCCGAACGCGGCCAGGTAGCGCCGTACCAGTGCCTGGCCGGCCAGGTCGGGGCCGTCCGGGGAGAGGGGGTCGACCTCGCGGCCCAGCCAGGCCGAGAGCGGAACGTTGCGCACCCCCGCCTTTCTGCGCCACAGGCCACGCGGCGGCATCTGCGCCATCGGGACCAGGGCGGCGACCAGCATCTCGCCCAGCGCCCGCGGCCCCGGCTCCGGCCAGCGCCCGGCCAGTGTCCGCGCCAGCTCGGCCATCGAGCGGGGCTCGCCGTCGGCCGTCACCGCCCGGCCCACCTCCGCGAGTTCGTCGAGGTCCACCCCGGCGAGCTCACGACGGTAGGTCCCGAGTACGCGCCGGCGCAGCATGTCGTCGTGGCGCGCCCGCCAGGCCAGGACGTCCTCGGCGGCCAGGAGGTGGACGGTGCGGCGCATCAGGTGCGTACGCACCACACTCCGCCGGATCAGCAGGTCCGACAGAACCGCTGGGTCGAACCCACGCACCCGTGACCAGAGCCCCACGAACGGTTCCTGCGGCTCCTGCGCCTGCAGGCCACACAGATGCGTGACGGCGTCGAGGACCGGCATGCCGGCGTGACCGAGCAGCAGCTGCCGGGCGAGCGTCGCGCGGTTGAGCGCCCTGATGTCGAGAACGGTCATCGGATCTGGGCCTCGACGATGTCCTCGGTCTCGCTGTAGGAGTACACGTCGGCGGTGTCGATGACGTTTTCGTCGTGGTCAGGATTGCCGACCCGGCCGAACATCATGGTGCCCGGGCAGTAGGGGCTGACCCGCATTCCGGTCCGCCCCAGCGGACGCGTTCTCATTCCGGCTGTCTCCTTCGGTTTCTTCGGTGGCCCCGGGGGCGTGGTGCGGGAGGCGCGCTCCCGCACCGCGTGTGACGTTCAGCCGTTGTACTCGCTCACGACGTCCACGACCCAGACGACGCCGAAGCGGTCCCTGAGCATGCCGTAGAGCGGGGCCCACTGCGCGGGCCCCAACGGCTGCACGACGGTGGCGCCCTCGGAGAGCTTGTCCCAGTACGCGGTGATCTCCTGCGCGCTCTCGCCACGCAGGGAGAGGAAGAAGGAGTTCTCGCCCTGGTTCCACGGCATCCGCGAGGGCACGTCGTAGGCCATCACGTGGAAGCCGTTGTCGGCGAGCACCTGACCCCACATCACCTGGTCGGCCTCCGCGGGGTCCTGCACGCTCCCGGCGTCCTTGTAGGTGACGACGGCGAGGTCACCGTCGAAAACGGACTGGTAGAACTCCAGCGCCGCGCGGGCGTCGCCACGGAAGTTCAGATGAGTCACGGACTTGACGGTCATATCGGCTCCTGATCATTGACTGTCGTCTCTGGCCGCCGTTGTCCGGCGCGAGACAACAGTCACAGATGAAGAGGACAGGTTGTGGCCGCTTCTCAGGGCAGTATGGGGCCATGCCGAAGACCTCCGCGCGACTGCTGGCGTTGCTCTCGCTGCTCCAGGCACGCAGGGACTGGCCGGGGGCACTGCTGGCCGAAAGGCTGGACATCAGTGCGCGTACCGTGCGCCGGGACGTCGACCGCCTGCGCGAGCTCGGCTACCCCATCGTGGCGACCAAGGGTCCCGACGGCGGCTACCGGCTTGAGGCGGGTACGGACCTGCCCCCGCTGTTGTTCGACGACGAGCAGGCCGTCGCCCTGGCCGTCGCGCTCCAGACCGCCGCCATGTCGGGGGCCGGCATCGAGGAGGCCGCGGTACGGGCGCTGAACACCGTACGACAGGTCATGCCCGCTCGGCTGCGCCACCGGATCGACACCCTTCGGATCACCACCGTCGAGCGGCCGGGCAGCCGGACGGACTCGCCGACCGACAGCGGTGTGATCATGGCGCTCAGCGCCGCGGTGCACGCCTGCCAGGTGCTGCGCTTCGACTACTCGCCGCACAGAGGAGACGACGGCGGCGAGTGGTCCCCGCCGCGCCGGGTGCAGCCGCATCACCTCGTCAGCCGGGGCGGGCACTGGTACCTCGTCGCCTGGGACCTCGACCGTGAGGACTGGCGCACCTTCCGTGCCGACCGGATCACCCCCCGCGCCCCGACGGGACCCCGCTTCACCCCGCGCGAGCTGCCCGGAGGCGACGTGGCCGCCTTCGTGAACGGCAGGTTCCGGGGCTCCGGCGGAGACTGGTCCTGCCACGGCGAGGTGATCCTCGACCTGCCCGCCGCCGTCGTGTCCCAGTACACCCACGACGGACTCGTCGAGGAACTCAGCCCGAACCGCTGCCGCCTCGTCCTGGGCTCGTGGTCCTGGGTCGCCCTGGCCGCCGCCATCGGCAGGTTCGACGTCGACTTCGAGGTGGTCGGCCCGCCCGAGCTCAGGGACGCCTTCGAGCACCTCGCCCGGCGCTACGCCGCCGCCGCGACCGGCCGCGCCCTCCCCTGACCGGGAGGAGAATCCCGCCGCAGGACCTCTCAGGACCTGCCCGCCTGCGGCGAGGCGCGCGCCCGGATCCAGGCCGCCGACGGCTACCCCACGCCGGCCGATGCCCCGCCTGTGGGCTTCCACCACGACGGCGTACGGTGCCGCAGACCGCTGGGAGTCGGCTGGAGCGCCCGGTGGTGGATCCGGTCCTGCCTGCTCGGCGTCTCCTGGACGGCGGCCGGCTCGTCCGGCCGTCTCGGGGTGGAGGGGCGGGCCCGTCGGCTACGGCTGGGGGGCGATGTTCTGCCAGCCGCGGTCGAGGAGGTCGAAGGCGCTGGTGATGGCTTCGTCGGCGTCGTGGTGGTCGCGCACGGAACTGGGCGCTTCGAGGGCGAAGTGGGCCAGGGCGGTGCAGGCGGGGTCGTCGGCGGGCAGGCCGCCGGCCTCGGCGATGGCCTGGGCGAGGGAGGTGGTGTGGCGCAGCCAGAGGGCCCGATGGTAGTCGCCCAGTGCCGGGGTGCTGTTGACCAGGTCGAGGAAGGCCCGAAACTCGGGGGTGCTGTTGGCGCCGGCCCGCCGGAAGCGCAGGGCGTGTTCGCGTAGCGCGGTCGGGATCGACTGGCCGGAAGGGCGGTCGCGTACGGCCGACAGCAGGCTCTTCTCGACGTCCTCGGCCTCGTCGAAGACGAGGGCCTCTTTGACGGGGAAGTGCTTGAACAGCGTGGTCGTGGACACGTCGGCGGCGTCGGCGATCTCGCGGATGCCCACGTCGTCGTAGCCGCGCTCCAGGAACAGCCGCAGGGCGGCGTCGGCGATGGCCTGGCGGGTGGCGGCCTTCTTGCGCTCGCGGCGCCCGATGGGAGCAGGGCTGTCATCAAGCATGAAAGCAACCTACACCATTTATTGCTCAGGTCAAAAAGTTGACTTGTTGCACTTTTGAATCTGGTGTGGTTCTCTCGGTGCAGCGGTCGGCGGCCCTTGCCTCTCCACCGAAGCCCCTGGGAACAGGAAGTGATCCGCCATGCCCAAAACCGTCCCGAGCCCGCCCCGGTGCTCGCCGTGCCGATCTCCACCGGCGCCGTCCTGCGCGTCGTCGCCGTGGTGGCCGCGCCGTTCACCGTCGAAGCGCCGCTCGGCAAGGCACGCCCCCGTACGGGCCTGAACCCCTCTTCTCCCGTCACCACCGGCCGCCAGGCCGGACCACGAAACGGAGCACCACCATGAACACACCCCGCATCGCCGTCATCGGCGCCGGCCCCGGCGGCCTGACCTGCGCGACCATCCTGCAAAAGCACGGCATCGCCGTGACCGTCCACGAAGCCGACGCCGCCGCAGAAGTCCGCGACCAGGGCGGCAGCCTGGACCTGCACGCCGACAGTGGCCAGCTCGCCCTCAAGGAGGCCGGCCTGCTGGAGAGTTTCTTCGCCCTCAGCCGCCCCGAAGGGCAGGAGATGCGCCAGTACGACGCGACCTCGGGAGAGCTCGGCTTCCATCACGTCCCCGACGAAGACGAGGCCCACCGCCCTGAGATCGAGCGCGGCGTGCTGCGCGACATGCTGCTGGACTCCCTCACCCCCGGCACCGTCCGGTGGGGCCACGCCCTACGGGCCGTCGAAGGCCCCTCCGACGGCCCGCGCCTGCTGCGCTTCACTGACGGCACCACCACCGAAGCCGACCTCGTCATCGGCGCCGACGGCGCCTGGTCCCCGGTCCGAGCCGCGATCTCGGCCGCCCTCCCGCAGTACACCGGCATCACCTTCGTCGAGGCCTGGTTCCACGACGCCGACACCCGGCACCCCGACATCGCCGAGTTCGTCGGCAACGGCAGCGCCATCGCCGGCGACGGCGCGCGCGGCATGTTCGCCCAGCACAACGGCGGCGGCCACATCCGCGTCTACCTCATCCAGCGTCTCGCCCTCGACTGGCTCGCCCAGGCCGGTCTCACCCACGACGACACCGAAGGCATCCGCGCCTTCCTCCTGGACGCCTACCGCGACTGGGCGCCCGGCCTGCGCCGCGTCATCACCGACAACGACGGCCGCTACCTCCAGCGCCCCATCAACGCCCTGCCCGTTCCGCACATCTGGGAGCCCAGCCCCACCATCACCCTGCTGGGCGACGCCGCCCACCTCATGCCCCCGCTCGGACTCGGCGTCAACCTCGCCATGCTCGACGCCCTCGAACTCGCCCTCGCCCTCGCTCACAACCCCGTCATCGACGACGCCCTGCGCGCGTACGAGAAGACCATGATCCCCCGCTCCCACCAGGCGCAGACCGAACTCGACGGACGCGCCGCCGACCTCATGGCCGACGATCCCTTCGACGCCGAGGACCCGCAGGCCCACCTCAACGCGCAGGACAACCAGCCCTGACCGCCGGCGACATGAAGTCGCACGTTGTGAGTGATCACGAGAAAGGAGGCCCGGCGATGTCGGGACCGTGATCCAGGTCAGTGTCTGAGACCTGTCCCTGCCTGCTCTGGCGTGCGTCGCGGGCGACCGTGGGGGCGGAGCCCAAGGGCGCCCGTTCCGTCCGGGGACCAGGCCGTGGCCATGGAGTTTCCCCAGCTGGACGGCGCGGCGCCGTGAAAGAGGACGGCCGTCATGCTCCCTGCTCCGCGGGGGACGGGCTGATGAGTGGCAGATGAAGGACGAAGCGTGCCCCGTGAGAGGGCGCGTTCTGGACGTCGAGGGTGCCGTGGTGGGCGTGGGCGATGCCGCGGGCGATGGCCAGTCCCAGTCCGGTGCCGCCGTGATCACGGCTGCGGGCGGTGTCCAGGCGGGTGAAGCTCTGGAAGATGTGGTCATACTCGGTTTCGGGGACTCCCGGACCATCGTCGGTGACGCTGAGCTCCGCCTTACCGATGGTGTGGCGTACCCGCACCACGATGCTGTGCGCGGCGTGACGCTGGGCGTTGTCGAGCAGGTTGCGCAGAATCCGACAGATCTGCGGGGGGACGACATCGACCATCACACCGGGGTGCGCGTCCAGGCGTACCTCGTGGCGGTCGCCGGTACGGCTGCGGATTTCTGCTTCGACGAGTTCGGCCAGGTCGACGCGCTTGAAGGCGGTAGGCGGGTCGGCGCCGAGCCGGGCCAGCAGCATCAGGTCGTCGATGATGGCCTGGAGCCGGTTCACATCGCGCAGCGCATGGTCGATCAGCTCGCCCAGGTGGGTCTGGTCGGGATGCAACTGTGCCTCCTCCAACTGCGCACGCAGTCCGGCAAGCGGGGTGCGCAGTTCATGGGAGGCATCGGTGGTGAACCGCCGCTGGAGTTCGAGCGACCGTTGCAGCGACGCGGTGGCACGTTCCAGTTCCAGGGAGATGGCGCGCTCGTGGGTGTAGCGGCGGGCGTTGTCGATGCACACCGCCGTACGGCTGACCAGGGCCTCGGCCAGGGAGACATCGTCGGCCTCGAACGGATCGGACGCCTGCCGCCGCGTGAACGTCACCACCCCCAGCACCCTGTCCTGGGCCAGCAACGGCACCGCGATGACCGAGGAGGCCGGTTCTCCGGTCACCCGCACCGGCCGGGCGCCGCCCGGATCCGGCCAGAGCACCGTCTCCCCACTCGCCAAACAGCGCGCCTGCTGGGAGGAAGGGAGGTAGCGCACCGGCTCGCCTGCGGCGACCGGGCTCACGTTCTCCTGGGCGCTCCGGACGGCGACCCGGCGCAGGCCGCCGGTGAGCGCCGCGGGCTCCTCACCGCGCGCGACGCCCTCGCTGAGATCGACGGTCACCAGGTCGGCGAACCGTGAGACGGTCACCCCGGTGAGTTCCTCGGCCGTCCGCACCACGTCGAGGGTCTGACCGATGTTCATGGCGGCCTCGCACAGCAACCTCAGGCGCTTGCGCGCCGCGGTGGCGAGTCTGCCGACCTCCGGTTCGCCGAAGAGGAGCAGCCACGGGGCGATGGGGGTGAGCGCCTCCCCCGGGGAGCCGGACGGCGGCCGTGTCTCGTCCTTCTCGCCCATGCCGAGCTCCACGTCGCCCATCACCGGAAGGTGGTCCGCGCCGGGCGCGATCCTCACAGGATCACCACCGCCTGCGGCGCTACCGTTGACGACAAGATCCACGTTCGCGGTGTTCTGGTGGTGTGCGACGGTCACCGACGGGGCCGTCGAACGGCCCAGCCGATCGTATGTCGACGTGACGGGGTCGTCGGCGAGGGACTGCCACCGGCCGCCCTGGATCCGGACCTGCGCCACGACGCCGACCATACCGGCGGGTTCCGGCCCAGGCAGGGCGCGCAGTGTGGCGTTACGGCCGTGGGACAGGGAGACCTCGACGGCCGCCCGTTGCCCGTACGCGATCAGCTCGGCGGCCTTCTCCTCCAGCGCGAGACGATCGCCGAGGGGGAGATCGCGGAGCAGCGAGTCGGCCTCCTGAGCGGGCAGGAGGTCGGGCAGGTCCGCGGTTCGCAGGTACGCGTCGAGCAGGGCGCGTTCCTGTGCGGTGCTCTGCTCCAGGAGCCGTTGTTCGATGGCCTCGGCCACCTGACGGGCGAACACGCCCATCGTCGGATGCGCGTATTTGTTCAGGCACGAGATCGTCACCACACCGCGCGCGTGCCCCGTGAGCGGGTCGAGGATCGGGACACCGGTGGCGGTGAACGGCTGCATGCATCCGGCCAGATGTTCGAAGCCCACCACCTGCACCAAGCGTTTCTCACGCAGGGGAGTGCCCGCGGCGTTGGTCCCGAGAAGTGCTTCGGAGTACTCCACGCCCGGGAAATGGCACCTGGGGTCGAGCGCTCTTTTCAGCTGCAGATCACTCTCATAGCGCTGCAGCATTCTGGCCCGTTCGTCGGTGAGGAGCAGAGCCGTACCCGTGTCCGCGATCGCGACCCGGAACCGCTCGAACACCGGCCTGGCCACCCGGGCGAGGGTGCAGTCCACGTCGACATCGACCGGATCGGCGAATTCGAGCCGCTCCGGGACGAGCCCGAGCTCCTGACACCTGCGCCACGACTTCAAGATGGCAGGCCGAACACTCCCCTCTGTCGACTGTCCCTCGTAGAACCGCTCAAAGACCCGCTCGGTGCGTGCGGCCATGCTGATCCCCCGAAACCTGCAGCCGACGTCGTTCCTGGCACACCTCTCCAAGATTAAATCGCCAGCATACATAGCAAATCGCGACAAATCCCCAAGTAAGACCAGGTCAGGGCAAATTTCTGTCCAGGCGGCCGCTGCTCGCGGCGACCGGCATGGCCGGTGCCGCCGAGGGCGAACCGCGCGACGCGGGCCGGGCGCTCACTTCTCCGTTCACCTTGCCACGCTGGTCCTCGACATCGGCAGGTTCTGCCGCGTCTGGCTTCAGCCCGACGCTCGACCGCCCCCACCGCCTGAACCGCGGGGTCCGCGAGCCCTCCGGCCCGCCTGCGCCGTTACGCGACCACAACCGGCAACCCCGTCATACGCTGATCCACTCAGCCGGACACCTCTGAATCAAGCCGCCTGCGATAGCGCGACTGCCACGGTTCCGGCGCGGGTGCGGTAGCCGCTGCGGCGGTTGGTGCGCTCGTCGGTCCGCTCGCCGTATCCGGCGCCGCACAGACTGTCGGCCTCGGCGAGGGCCTTCCCCATGGATCGCAACGGATCCGGATCTCCGTCTCGAAGCTGCTGAGCCGGCCGGCCCGCGGGTTCCACACCGTTCGGTACGGCCTTCGATCTTGATGTCGCGATCACGAAGGATCATGCGATGGCCGCCCTCATTCACGGCGCCACACCATCCATCTGGGGAAACTCATGCGCCATGTCCGTGGGCGCGACCTGAGCGACCGGAGTTCCCCGCCTGCTCTGGCACGAAATCTCAACGCCGAGCAGCCTTCGACGCCGACGAAAGCCGAGGCCCATTCAAACCCGGACGAGTGGAGCACCTCTGCTCCGAACCGTGCACCTTGATCGTCTTTTGGGCGACGCCTAGGCTCTCATGCCATGGAGATGGGAAGGCCGGACCGCGGCCGCCGACCGTGGCGCGACCGCCTGGTCAGGCGCCGTGTGATCACAGCCCTCCTGCTGGGGGCCACGGGGCTGGCGGTTCTGGGTACGGTGCTCGTCGTCCTGCCGGGTGAGTTGGTCGCCCACGACCTCGCCGGGGCAAGTGTCGCCGCGCAGGACCGGCTGAAAGCCGTGAACGACGTCCGTACGACACTCGTGCAGGCCGTCGGCGGCATGGTCCTGCTGTTCGGCGCGTACGCCACCTGGAGGCAACTGCGCGTCAGCCAGGACGGCTTGCGCGCCACCCAGGAGGGCTACGTCACCGACAGGTTCAGCCGGGCCGTCGACCAGCTCGGCAGTGACAAACTGGAGACGCGCATCGGCGGACTGCACGCGCTGTGGCGGATCGCAGAACACTCCGCTCGCGACCGTGAGGCCGTCATCTCCATCAAAGCCGCCTACCTGCGTACGCACCTGCCATGGCCGCCCACCGGGCCGGAAGCACCGACGGCGGACACGCCCATCAACGACGTCGTGCCGCTGGAGGTCCGGGTGGCCGACGCCCAGGTGGCGCTGACCGGCCTCGGCGTGCTGTGCCGGCATCGAGAGCAGCCCTGGGTCAACCTCAGCATCACCGACTTGCGCCGGGCCGACTGCGACGGGCTCTGGCTGCCCGGGGTCAACCTGGATCGCTCCTGTATGGAGGCGGCGGGTCTGTACCACGCCAACCTGACGCAGGCCTCCCTCGTCTCGGTCAACCTGCGGCACGCCGACCTTAAGACCGCGATCCTGCGCCGTGCCCGCTTCGCCCTGGCCGACCTGCGAGGCGCACGGCTGGTCGAAACCGACCTGCGCGACGCGGACTTCACCGAGGCCGATCTGCGCGAGGTGAACCTGCGCAAGGCCGACGCGGGCGGCGCTGTCTTCCGCCGCGCCGACCTGCGCCTAGCCGACCTGCGTGGAGCCGACCTGAGCACGGCCGACCTTCTCCAGGCACGTCTGACCGGTGCGGTGGCCAGCGAGCGCACTCGCTGGCCCGTCGGCTTCGACCACGCGGCCGCCGGTGTCGTCCTCGCCGAGGATCCTGGCCCCGAACCCCTGCCCCTGCTTCAGCCGCCGGGGATAACGATGCAGCACCCGCCCCTGAGGTCCATGTCGTGACCGAGGGGCACGTTTGGAGGCTGGTGGGAAGATCCCGGCTGACGCTCCTCGGAGAGACGACGGCGATGGTCCACCGTTCATTTGAGTGAGGAACGTCTCAGGTGACGATCACGACCGGCTCAGGGACTCAGCCCCGAACCTTGGTCTTCGTGTTTGGAGCGGGTGACGGGAACCGGCTGCCGGCCTTGAGGGGATGAGCTGGGAAAACAGGGGTGAAGGCCGGGGCCGGTCGAGTTCCCGTGGCTCCCTACCTGCTCTGGCACGCCCCCTTCTGATCGGAAGGCCCCCAAATGATCTCTACGACGACTCGGGATGGCTCGGCCCGACGGCTTGGAAGTCCCGGTCAGAGGCTGTCGAGGAACTCCACGAGCAGGCGGTTGACGTCGTCGGGGCGTTCCTGCTGGATCCAGTGGCCGCAGTCCAGGAGGTGACTGCCGGTGAGGTTGGGGAGCGTCTGCGGATAGGCGTCTATGGCGTCGGAGAGCCACATGGTGGAGGCGTCACGGGTGCCGCCCAGGAAGAGGGACGGCTGCTTGATCGGGGAACCCGCGTACGTGGCCAGGTCCTCCCAGTCACGGTCCATGTTGCGGTAGCGGTTGAGGGCACCGGTGAAGCCCGTGCGCTCGAACTCGGCGGCATAGAAGTCGAGGTCGTCCTGCGTCAGCCAGGAAGGCAGCGCGCCGGTGGGGAAACGCTCGCGCAGTGTGCCGCCCTGGGCGACGAAGTGTGGGTCTGAGGAGCCCGCCGTAGTCATCGTGTCCGCCGACAGGGCGCTGTAGAACCCAGCGAGCCAGCCGCGCACGTCGGGCTCGATCTCGGCCTCGGCTCGTCCGGGGTGCTGGAAGTAGGAGACATAGAACTCTTGCTCGCCGCCCATTCCCGCGAACACTTCGCTTGGCCGAGGCCCGCCGGGCGGGGTGTAAGGGACGCTCAACAATCCGACCGCACGAAACACCTCGGGCTCAACGAGTGCGGACTGCGCTGCGATCGTCGCCCCCCAGTCGTGGCCGATGATCACAGCGGAGCTTTCGTCGAGCGCCCGGACCACCGACACGTTGTCACTGATCAAGTCGAGCATCCGGTACGCGGCGGGGTCCTGCGGCTTGGACGAACGCCCGTAGCCCCGTACGTCGAGCGCGACGGCCCGGTAACCGGCTGCCGCCAGCGCGGGAAGTTGCCGCCGCCAGGAATACCACGACTCGGGGAAACCATGGACGAGCAGAACCAGCGGGCCGCTGCCCTGTTCTACGACGTGAATCCGCTCCGCGCCCGCTTCCAGGATCCGGTGCTTCGCCGTCATCGTCCCTCCTCGACCAGGGCTCGTCGGTCGCCCCGACTACAGGGTCGAGGGAGGTCAGGGCCCAAGTTCCTTGCCATTCCGGCAAAAGGGCGCATCAACCCGATCTTCGGCGGCTGGGTAATCACAGAGATCGCATCCCGTCAGGTCCGCATCCGGCACACGGGCCTGACCGAGCACGGTCTCGGCGCATCACCTCCTGCGCGGCATCCTCAGCACCGCCGTTGCCGGTGAGCTGATCAAGAAGGCGGGCGTGGAGCGCCCGGTCCTCACGGTGCCGATGGACTTCGCGCCGACGGATGCGATGCCGCGCCTTGGCGCTCCTGGCCACTTGTGGCAGGCGATGGCTCGGCGGGTGCGCCCGTACCCAGCGACCGAGGAGCAAGATCACCTGTTCTGACACGACGCTGAGAATCAACCCAGAAAACAATCAAGGCCAGATCCGGAAACCGTCCATGACCTGGGCATTCGTAAGCGGAGCGGACGACGGGAATCGAACCGGCGCTGTCGGCTTGGGAGTCGACTGCTGGTGTCGGTGGGCTGAGCTGGGGAAACGGGGGCGCAGGTAGATGGGGTGTGCTTCCCCGTGAGTCTCCGCGAGCGATCGGGGCTCCCCGCCTGTTCTGGCACGCATTTGACTGAGTAACCAAGATCGAGGAGCGGACGGGGCTGGTGCTCATCCTCGCCACGAGTTACCATCGAGTGTATATACTATTGATGGTATGCCTCAGTGGGAGATCGACCTGGAGCCGGAGGCGGAGTCTTGGCTGGACGGACTTTCCTTTCCGCTCTACCAGAGGGTTATGCGGAATGTAGACGACTACCTCGTCACTGGTGGCATCCCTGATGGGGATCACGTGAAGAAGCTGAAGGATGCCGAAGGTGTGCACGAGCTGCGTGTTTCTCTCGACCGTACGACCTGGCGGTTGACCTTCTGGAAGCCGGCCAACGAGGTGATCGTGGTCCTGACGGTCTTCCGCAAGACACAGGATGGGACGCAGACCGCCGACATCGCCCGAGCGATCGCTGCTAAGAAGCGGTGTGAGGCAGAGCACGACCTGACCACCACGCACGTGTTCGAGAGGAGCGCATGATGGGTCACAGCCGTTGGGAAACTTACAAGGCGAAGCGTCTGCGTGCGATGGAAGCGGATGCGCAGCCCCACCCCGAATACGAGCAGGCAGGCCGCGACCTGGAACTCGGAGACCAGCTGCGCGAAATCCGTAAGCGCCGAGGTCTGTCTCAGAAGGTCGTAGCGGAACGCTCCGGGATGTCCCAACCCGCCCTGTCTCGCATCGAGGGAGGAGGCGGCATTCCGGATATAGCGACACTGCTGCGTCTCGGTGCGGCAATGGGGGTTCGGTTCCGCGTCGAGCTCATCGTCGACGACGACACCACTGAAATCGAGCCTCTAACGGTGCATCACCGACAGCTCGTGACCGCATAAGTTGCAGGCAGCCACATCGAGGCACAGTCCGTAGGCTTCCGCTGCTCCTTCCACGGTAGCGGTCTTCGACCGCGACAGGTTTGCCCCGAAGTTGTCAGCACCAGAGGAACGAGGAAGGCCCAGCTCTAGATCACATTCTTGAGCTGGGCCTTTGACGTTAGGGCGGGTAACAGGATCTCGGACCCGCGCTGTCAGCTTGGGAGTCGGCTGTGACCTTGAGGGATTGAGCTGGGAAAACAGGGGTGCAGGCAGGTAGGGAAGGGTTCTCTGTGAGTTCCCTTGAGCGACCGAGGTTTCCTACCTGTCCTGGCGCGGATCTGGCACGCGATCAAGCTTGCGAGGCTGGACAGATGCCCCGGCGTAGGACGCGATCAACGGATTTCTTCCAGTAAGTCACCAAACATAGTTGATCTCTAAGTGGGACGAAGTGTTCAAGCCTTGCGAGGTGTGAAAGTTTTATTTTATGGATAAAAGAAACTTATTTTGCAAATAAGGTATTTCATCTCATTGGTGGAGGTGTGGGGGATTTTTTGAAATGCCGTGTATGACCAAGAGGTCGTGTGCATCCCCTCTCTGGAGGAGGGGTGGATGATCATTTCCATCGAAAACATTGACCCAGGGCGCGCCCGGGAACTACTCCGCCGTAACGGAAGGAACCGCCGTCTAGACAAGGGCACCGTGGATCGGTATGCGGAGGCTATGCGGCGCGGCGAATGACAGCTGAGTCATCAAGGGTAAGAGACGACGCGCTGGTCTCCCAGTTCCACCGCGTAGTCCAAGGCTTTGGAGGTCCGGTTCGAAGAGGTCGCGTTGGCGGTGACGGTGCGGGCATGTGGAAATTGAGGTGCCAGAACCGGGCACGCACCCCTAACTTCGGCCCCATGCGCCGCGAATCCGTCCTGTTGAACGTCATCGATGTGGAAGCCACCTGCTGGGACGGACAACCGCCGCCCGGTTCTGTGAACGAGATCATCGAGATTGGTCTCACCGTCGTGGACCTGTCGGTACGGCGCCGCGTGTCCCGGCATCGTGTCTTGGTACGTCCTGTCCGGTCGGCGGTGAGTGACTTCTGCACCGAACTGACCGGCCTGACGCAGGCCGAGGTGGAACGGGGCGTCACCTTCGCCGAGGCATGCCGGATCCTCGTCGAGGAGTACGAGGCCGGGAGGCGTCCCTGGGCGAGCTGGGGCGAGTACGACCGTCGGCAATTTGCTCGGCAGAGTCAGGCCGACGGGGTGGCCTACCCGTTCGGCTATCCAACGGAACGCACCCACACCAACGCCAAGGCCGTATTCGCCGCGGCGTACGGGCTGCGCAAGAAACCCGGCATGGACCACGCTCTACAGATCGCCGGGCTGCCGCTCGAAGGACGCCATCACCGTGGCGAGGACGACGCGTGGAACATCGCGGCACTCGTTCTCGACCTGTTGGGCCGTGGGGCGTGGCCGGTCACGGCCACAGTCGTCTAGAGAAGCGCCTCGACCTGACACCGAGCCCAAAGACGCATCGGTGACCCTCGGGCCGCCCAGGTCCGCTGCCGGGCCGTACGGTGGCCCTGCCCGAGCGAAGCTTCACACCCACGTGGACAAGTACGTCGGAGACGGTGACGAGGCATTCGTCTTCCTCGCGACGGAAGGGAACCGCCGGTCGACCTTCGCCCGGTCGTGGGCCCAGGAAGCTCAAGAAGGGGCCCTGACCGGAGTCCCTTCCATGATTCGCGTCACACGGACAACGGTTCGCCTCCCAGTCGGGTGCGACGCTGCGGGAACTGATGAACCGTATGAGCCGATTGACCACTCAGGCCACGCTCATCTACCCGCACCGAGGGAGACCGCCGATGGTACGGGCACGCTCGCTCAGGAGGTCCTCTACGAGAGAGGCCGGGTGGATCGGACACGGAGGCCGGAAAGATCGAAAGTGGGATGCCCAGGATTTTCCGGGCAGTCGGCTTGTGGGCTGAACCTGTGTGGCTCGTGGGTGTGAGGAATGCTCGGTGAGTGCCGCAAGGGGTATGCGGTAGCCGAGCGCCGGGTGCGGGCGCCGCCGGTTGTGGAAGCCCTCGATGGAGCGGATGACCTGCTGCCTGGCCTTGGCCCGGGTGGTGAGGACGAACCGGTCCGGGCACTCGGTTTTGATCGCGGTGAAGAACGATTCGGCCATCGCGTTGTCGTGGCGGACGCCGGTGCGGCCGGCCGGGCGGTGGATCCGCCGGTTGGCGCAGAATCGGCCGGAGGCGTCGCTGGTGTGGTTCGAGCCGTGATCGGTGGGGAAGATGGCGTCCGGCTCGGCCAGGCCGGTGTCGATCGTCATGCGCGGGGCGTCTTTGACCCGTTCGGTGCGGTAGTGGTCGGCCATCGCCCAGCCGATGACGGCCTTGCTGTGGCGGTCGATGACGGTGGCCGGGTGGATGAACCCTTCCCGGGTGCGGATATGGGTGATGTCGCTCACCGGTTTGGTCCCGGGCCGGGGCGCGGTGAAGTCCCGGCGGACCAGATCGGGGATGCCGCGGAAGTCGCCCTGCTGGGTGGTGGCCGGCCGGAGCGCCCGCGCCTGGGCCGGGGTCGGTTCCGGCTCGCGCGTCAGTGCCCGGACCGGTTCCGCCGAGGGGTGCTGCCCGGTTCGGGGCGGTGCGGCGTGCACGCGGCGGTAGCCGTAGGTCTGGTGGCTGTCGGCGGAGATGCCGGGAATGAGCCTGTTGAGGTGCTCGCGTCGCTGGGCGGTGGGCGGGGCGGGCCGTCGGCGCCATTCGTGGTGGCCCGAGCGGGACACCTGCGGTCATCGGCACATCCGGACGATGCTGTGGGTGGCCTTCTGCGCGTCGATCAGCTCGTATGTGGCGAGCGTCATCGCGTCTCGGCGGCGAGGAAGGCGGCTGCTTTTTCAGGAACGTCAGCTTCTCGCGCAGCTCGGCGTTCTCGCGTTCCGGTGCGCGGATATGGGCGCGTTCCGGCCCGGACGGCGGCTGCTCGGTCTCGGGATGGATGGTTTTGCGCATGTTGACCCGGCTACCGAGGGTGGTGGGGTTCATGCCGAACTCGTGGGCCAATGAGACGACCGTACGGGGGCCGTCCAGCACCATGCGGACGGCTTCCTCCTTGAACTCGGCGAAAACTGCCTGCGACGTCGCGTCACGTACCTATCTCTTCCAGGCTCTCTGTCAGGTTATGCGCCTTACTGTCTGGAAATCGTTGAGCACCCCAGAGGACATTCTCGGCTTTGCCTACTTCCGCAACTCGGGCGGCTTGCGCATCGAGATCCAGAACATCAACGACGAGTCGGCCATGGATGCCTGGCTTCGTGGCAAGCCGCTCTGGGCCAGCTGGTTCGCTAAGCTTCAGCAGGACATTGCGGACTTCGTTGGCTCGTCGCAGCGGTCAGCCGACGTCGGCCGCCGCGCTGCATTTCCTGTCGTTTTCTTCTACGGCTCGCCTCCCAGGCCGTCGTGGAAACCGCAAATCAATGACCAGGAACCTGCGGTCGCACCCATGAATTGTGACGTGCCCCACGTCTGCTTTCGATGAAACTGGAGGCACTCCCGGTCGACTCACCACGGCTGTCAGAGGAATGCGTCATGACACCCCTTGTGCCGATCTCAAAACCAAAGTCAGGCTGCGACCTGCTGTCCAGCTCCCTGACGGGCACCGCTGCGCAAGGCCGGATCGTAGGATGCGCCGTTCTACCCGCAGCGCCAGAGCAGTATCGCGGCGAGCCTCTCACCGGATTAGCCTTGCCTGGCGCAGAACCCGACCAGCCGCTTCTCGGTCAGCGAGGCCGCCGAGGCGGCGGTGCGGACGATGGTGAACGCGGCGGCCTTGCGACCGTCCCGGTCGAGTACACATACGGCGTGCTCGGTGGACGCCCAGTCGATCCCGGCGAAGAACAGTGGCGACCACTCTGTGATCTTCCTGCTTGTAGTGCACGGCAGGAGCCAGGCGGAGGCGGGGAACCGGCAGCGGAGTGGTCACTGACCGGCGCTCTGTGGCGCGCCCCTTTGTCATCGCTTCGCGGTTCCCGGGAAGCAGGGGGCGGAGGTGTCATGAGGGCCCACGAGGAGCGACCGACATAGGCCGTCGCCCCGGCTTCCGCCTGGTTCCCATCACAAGCCCTGTCGAAGAGCCTGCACAGAAGAGGGTGCACCCGTGACCAACACATCCGATCTCGTTCACCTCGACCCTGCGGACCCCGCCTTCGCCGCAGACCGCTACGCGGCCTATCGGACCATCCGAGACATCTCACCGGTCATGCGCACTGTCGCGAACGGGCAGGACTCCTGGCTGGTGACCGGCTTCGCCGAGGTCGAGAAGACGCTCAAGTTCCCGACGAACACCGTGCAGCCACGCCCCGGAGAGCACCCGGCACACATCGGCGAGGGCCCCGCATCCGAGTTCTACCGGCTGTCGATGCCGTCCACCGACGCCCCCGCACACACCCGCCTGCGCAAGCTCGTGGCTCCGGCGTTCCAACCGCGGGCTGTGACCCGAATGCGATCCTGGGTGGAGGAGCTCATCATCGCCGGCCTCGACGAGCTTTCCCAGCACGGCGGCGAGGTCGACTTCGTACACGACTTCGCGATGAAGGTCCCAGCGCGGATCGCCTGTCGGCTGCTGCACGCTCCCATGGAAGACGCGGGAACCGTCCTGCAGCGGGTGCCGGCCCTGAACGCCATCTTCAGCCAAAGCGACCTCACCCCGGAGCAACTCGCCGAGGCCGATGAGGTCGCACAGTTCTACTTCGACTACATCGGCGACATCGTCGACACGCTTCGCGGCAAGGTCGGCGACGACGACGCCGTAGGCGCTCTCATCAACGCGGAAGCGGCCGGAGACCGCCTCTCTCGAAACGAGCTCGTGGTCACCCTGGTCGGCTTCTTCATCGCCAGTTACCACACGACGATGGTGGCGATGACCAACGTGGTCAACTCCACCGCCCGCTTCCCCGACCAGTACCGGCTCCTTGCCGGTGACCCGACCCTGGCCGCTGCGGCCTGGGAGGAGAACCTGCGGTTCGACACGCCTATCCACTTTCTCTGGCGTTACGCCGGCGAAGGACTGGAGCTCGACGGCACGCCTATCCCGCAGGGGTCGCACCTGCTGCTCGGCCTGGCCGCGGCGAACCGTGACCCGCGCCGCTTCGACAACCCTGACGTCTTCGACCTTTCACGCCCCGACAACCGCCACCTCTCGTTCACGGCCGGCAGCCACTACTGCATCGGAGCACCGCTCTCCCGGCTCGAAGGCGACATTCTCCTGCGCGAGCTTCCGAAGCGCCTCCCGAACCTTGAGGTGCTGGAGGAGAACCCGCCCCGGTTCCCGGACCTGATCTTCCCGACCATCACCCGGCTCACCGTCGCTCCGCAGGGTCGCTGATGCGCACCTGGTCGCGCCCGCAGGGAGAAGGCGAAGAGTCGTGGTGAGCAGGCGCTCAGGTGCGAATACGCAGGCACGTCGGCTTGCCGCGAGCACCCCCTGCTCTTCCAGATCGCTCGCTCCAAGAGCTCCGCCACGTTCTGCCCTACGGGTCCCCGGCTCGTCACTCCGGACGAGTTCGACCCGAGCGATGCCCGCCTTCGGCTCCGGGCCAACGGCGAGCTTCGACAGGACAGCACCACTGTCGGCATGGTGGCCGATGTCACCGGACTCATCTCCTCGGTCAGCGCATCGATCGCACCGCGGCCGGGGGACATCCAGCTGACCGGCACGCCCCCGGGGCGCGGCTTCCAGCTGGACCCGCCCAGCTACCTCACCGACGGCTACATCGTCGAAGCGACCATCGACGGACTCGGACACACGCGCACCCACGACGCCACCGTCGCCGCGGTCTGAAACACCACGCTCAGAAAGGAACTCACCTTGCCTTTGGTGACTTACCGCGGGCCGGATGGGGAAACCACCATCGACGTTCCCCCCGGCACCCGACTGATGCAAGCCGCAATCGACGGCGACGTCGACGGCATCATCGGCGAGTGCGGCGGAAACATGATGTGCGCTACCTGTCACGTCTACGTCGGGGCGTCCGACGTCGACGTTTTCCCGCCGATGAGCGCCGACGAGGATGAGATGCTCACCTGCACCAAGGCGGAACGGCGCACAACGAGCCGGCTCAGCTGCCAGCTCCCCGCTCCTGCACACGACATCACCGTCGAACTGCCGGAGGACCAGTGATGACCGGCGCACCGATCATCATCGTGGGCGCCGGTTCACACCGCGCTCCTCCTGCGAGACGAAGGAGTCGAGGAGCCGATCATCTTGGTGGACACACTCCCCAGCCCAGCGGCCACCACTGTCGAAGGCGTTCCCAACGGAGGATTCGGACCCGAAGCTGGAGTTCCGACGCGCAACATCACCCTGGTCAACGACCACGTCACCGGTATCGATCGAGAGGCGTTCCGGGCGCTCTCCGCCGAGGGCGCCTCGCTCGCCTACAGCCACTGGAGGTGAGGATGGAGGCCTCCTGGAGTCGGCTGAGCAAGTACGGTCCCACTTCTTCCGGCGAAGACGGTGAGCATGTCGCGGACATCCGGTTTGGCGCAGGCGCGCAGCAGGGCGAACTCCTGCTCGGTGAGAAAAATCATCTCGTCGTCGCCCTCGCCGTCGTCCAGCCGGGGCAGGCGGGTGCGGGCGGCGGGGTTGGAGACGCGGATGGGCGGGGTGGCCTCGACCGCTCCCTGCAGGATGGCGTACAGCAGGCCGTGCAGGTTCTGGATCGTCTTGGGCGTCAGCGGCCGTCGCAGCCATGCGCGGGGGTTGCCCGGGTCGGGGATGCCGCGGTGGAGGTCGTTCACCCAGGCGGACACGGTCGTCCGGTCGAAGGCCGGGCTTTCGTCGCGCAGGTCCAGGCCGCCGAAGGTCGGCGCGATGCGGTTCTTGAGGTCGCGCTCGTAGTCGTGGCGGGTGCGTTCTTCTATGCCGGACAGATTCGCCACGAACCGCTGGGCGTATTCGGCGAAGAGTACGGGGTCGGCTTTGACGGGCTGTTCCTCGGGTGGGGGTGCCCAGCCGAAGCCGCGGATCCAGTTCTCGGGCCAGTGGTGCCCGCATGCTTCCACAGCCAGTTTGAAGTGAGGGCGGCTGCCTTCTGGTCGAAGGACTCCGATTTCCAGGCGCCGGTTCTGGGGCCGGCAAGTCGCCAGTGAACTCGGTAGGTCTTGGTTTTCCTGTCCTTGCGGACGCGGGTCTCTATGCGTGCCATGGGGCCAGTTTCAGCTGGTCATAGGGCATGCCAAAGGAAATTCAGAAGATCGTTCGGCGGGCGTGAGCCCCATGGTGAGCCCATAAAGATCAAAAGCCTGGCCGGTGATCAAGGGATCGCCTGGTCAGGCTCGGTGGAGAAGTGGAGCGGGTGACGGGAGTCGAGCCCGCGCTGTCAGTTTGGGAACTGCGTCGATCATGAGTCGTTGGGGCGCCGAGCTGGGTGGAGGGTAGGTCATGAGTAACCGCGGTTGCCCCCTCACCCCTACCAATGGCCCGCCAATCCGGTCCCAGCCCTACCTTCTGTTTGGCGATCAGCCGATCGTAATCGGACGCTCGAAAAATGTCTCCAGTACGACGATCGCCTGCGTACTGGAGACGCCGGGAATGTCGTAGATCCGCCGGAGTACGTCCTGCAACTGCTCAGTTGTCGGGGTACGGACCTTAAGCAAAACCGAGGCGGCACCGGCGATGACGTGCGCTTCTTGTACTTCAGGCAGGGCGGCGAAGGCCGCTGCCGTATCGCCCATCCAGGCGTTCGAGTTGACCATGACGTAGGACAGAACCTCCAGGCCCAGGGCTTTTGGATCCACATCCACGGTCGTGGCGCGGATCGCTCCCCGCTCGCGCAACTTCCGCACTCGCTCGTGAACGGCGCCCGCGGACAGGCCGACACTCTGCCCCAGTGCGGCGTAGGACTGTGTCGCGTCTCGCTGCAACTGTGCGATCAGCACATGATCGTTTTGATCCATGTTCACCCCGTTCTCGCTATAGCTTGATACTGTTCAGCAATAGTACGCTATGCCTGAAGGAAATTTGATGACGAGTCGATTCAAGGCGGAATTCCTGACGCTCGACGAGCGGTTCGCGGGTTACGACGGAGACACTCATGTCGAGGTGCTCCACGGCGGAAGCAGGAAGACCGAAGGACCTGCCTACTTCCCGGCCGGCCGCTACCTGCTGTGGAGCGACATCCCCAATGACCGCCTGCTGCGCTGGGACGAGACCACCGGCGCGGTCGGGGTCTTCCGCCAGCCGTCAGGCAACGCCAACGGCAACACCGTCGGTCGTGAAGGGCGGCTGATCACCTGCGAGCAGGGCGCCCGCCGGGTCACACGGACCGAGCACAACGGCGCCATCACCGTCCTGGCCGACAACTACCGGGGCAAGAAGCTCAACAGCCCCAACGACATCGTGGTCAAGTCGGACGGCTCCATCTGGTTCACCGATCCCCGGTATGGAATCACCGGCTACTACGAGGGCACACCTGCCGAGAGCGAGATCGGCGCGGACCACCTCTATCGTCTCGACCCCGACACCGGGGAACTGACCGTCGTCGCCGACGACTTCGTCCGCCCCAACGGCCTGGCCTTCTCCCTCGACGAGTCACAGCTCTACGTCGTCGACACCCGCAAGCGGCACCTGCGGGTGTTCGACGTCACCGGCGACAGTCTGAAGGGTGGCCGGGTGTTCGCGGAGGCATGGTTCGACGGCATACGGCTCGACTGCTACGGCCGGATCTGGGCCGCGGCCCTCGACGGGCTGCACTGTTACGACCCGGACGGCACGTTGATCGGCAAGCTGCCGCTGCCCGAGGCAGCCAGCAACCTGACCTTTGGCGGAACCAAGCGAAACAACCTGTTCATCACCAACTCGGCCGGAGATCTCTACTCCATCCGCGTGACCTTCGCAGGCGCGAAATGAAGCCTCCCCCGGGGCCCCGGCGAGTCTGTGATTTATCACCGTAGCCTTTTGAAGCGATTCCGAGCGGCGGGTCTAACACGCGGCATGACGCGGCGAAACTGCCGAAGGCTCTCATTTGTGCCGGTGAGGGTTAGCAGGTACAGGCGGAAGACCACGCCGCGGTCGTACTGTAGGTCGGCAGAAACACCAGCTCGGCGTCGTTGGCGGCGGCCCAGGCTTTGACCTGGGGATGCTTGTGCGGGCGAGTAGTTGTCCACGATCAGATAGAGGGTGCCGCCGGGCCAGCGCTCGCGCAGGGACGTGCAGAACGACAGGAACTCCCGCCAGCGCTTGCGCTTACGGATCCGGTAGTAGAGCTTCCCGGTGGCCAGGTCCAGGGCGCGGAGCAGGTGCATGACCCCGCCGTAGCGGTTGTAGGTGGCCCGCAGGCGGCGGGGATCCTTGCCCGGCCGCCAGGCCTTGCCCTTGCGGGGCTGCAGATTCAAGGGGCCGAACTCATCCACGCAGATCACCCGCCCGTCCTTGGGCGGGGCATTGTAGAGGGCCAGGACACGCTGCATCTTGGCGACGAAGTCCGCATCGTTGCTGCTCTTCCACGTCGTGGTGCTCTGCCATGACACCTTGCCGGCCTTGAGGATCCGCGCCAGGTGCTGGCGGCTGATCGAGGTCACCAGCCGTACCTCGACCAGGTGAGCGGCGAGCTCTAGGTGGAGAAGGCGGTGATGCCCCACTCGGCGGGGGTCGTCCGGGCGATCAGGCAGATGCGCTCGCGCACCCACTCACTGATCCTCCGTGGACGGCCCCCGCTCCATTTTGGGTCCAGGGCATCAAACCCCGCTCGTTGAACGTGTGCACCACCTGGCGCACGTAGTCGTCGCTGACCTGCATCAATGCCTTGATAGCGGAAGCGGATTGCCCTTGCGCGGACATCAGCACCACGATCGCCCGCCGCAATTTCACCGGATCCTTGGCCGAGTGGGTGCTCCTTTGCAGGCGCCGTCCCTCCTCCATCGTCAACGCACGGACGAACACCTCGGGCTTACGCGCCACGACCACCTCCCAGAACGACGCCGGGACCAGGCTGCCGGGCTCACCCCGTCAGATCAAATGCCCAGCAACGTTCGGAGACGAGCCACTAGCACCCAAGCAGGCAACGGTCCAGAAGCGGCAACGACTACGACGACGAGCAGAGATAGGAAAGTAATTAGACTTCCCCGCCCGGCCGCCTTAACCGCCTTTTCCCGCACGTCACCCATCCTGTATTCAAAATTCTGCACTTGATTTTTCTTGTGCTGCATGTGTAGATATTAATTCGTTTACTCTGTCGCGGGTCTCGTTGGCTGACCTCGGTATGTGATGTGCACCCTGGCCCACTAGCACGTCTACTTACCTGGACCAACGACTCCTCGGTCTTCCTGGAACGAGCTGGTGCAGGGTGAGCTGCAACCCGCGCATCCTTGCTTGTCGGGCGCACGATTATGAGAGCCCTTTGAGGCAAGGCCCCTTGAATGCGATGTCCTTCGAATCACGATGCTGCGGATTAAAAGTGGATGGCCCTTCATGAGTCAAAGGCGCGTTGACCCGCATGTGATCACTAAATCTTCTTCGACTGCGGCGAGGTCATTCCGTGTATGTTCCCGATCTTTCTCTGTATGACGGCCAGGAGGGGGCCGGTCTGTGGTGGGTGCTGATTCAGTAGCGGTCGTCAGGCCAGTGAGGATCCGTCCAGCGGGCGAGGTCGGTAAGTCCGAGCAGTCGTATCCGGTGGAGCAACTCCACGGGAGCGTTCGCGGCCCGGAGCCGGGCAGGGGCGTGACGGATCAGCCAGGCTGTCAACTCGGTACGCATCTCTTCCTCGTTGTTCCAGCTCTGCCATGGGAGTTGGTCTCCCAGCAGGTCGTACTCCCAGTACGCCACCGCTTCGATTAGGTGACGGTCGGCCATGGCGCACGTCTGCGCCTCCCAGGCGTGCAGCCATGGGCTGATTGCGGCGGAGGCCTCGGCACACAGGGCGAGGACTTGGTGGGCGGGCACGGCGGGATCCGAGTCGATGAGAGTGTGGGCCCACCAGGCGTTCAGAAATTCCCGCACCGCTGCTGTCTGATCGGCCGGCCACTGCTGCCACTCTCCACGAGCGAATGAACGCCCGACCTCCTCCATGCCGAAGAGAGGCTCGACGAGGCCGCCGACGAGGGCTCTCGACAACTGAGGCAGAATGCGGCGCAGCACCGACGCGTGATCGTCCCAATCGGCGGCCTGCCAAGTGCGATGCAGGAGATCAAGGTCCAGCTCCGTGTCCGGCTCCTTCAACCGTGCGAGTTCCTCCGCGCTGCCCCAGTGGCACTCGCAGTTGTGCTCGTTGCGGCGGGCAGTCATGCCGCGGAAGGTGACGACCATACGATTCAACGCGACGTCGAGACGGAATCGTGCGGATGTCTGGTCAAAGTTCATCGCGGGCGTTCGCCTTCAAAGACTCCGGAAGGTCACACCGTCCGAAGGTTGCCACCTTAGTGGAACCCAACGGGAGACGGAAACGGCGTTGTCAGCTTGGGAGGTCTCTATCGCGCCTGACCGCTGAGCTGGGAAAAGGCTGACCTGTGGGGGAGCGGGATGAGTGACCGTGGTTCCCCCTTGATCACCCTCCTGACGGGCACGCAACGGGCACGGCCGGAGAACCCCGCGCGGACGGGACGATCAGGCCCACCCCAGCCACCTACGGTCTTCCGGTCCGTTCTGGCGATCATCCCGGAGCTGAGTGCCCCCGCCGGAGGCTGATCGTCACAGCGCATCACTACAGTCGGGTCATGAGTGACGATCAGAGTGCGCTTGACCGTCTTATCGCTCTGGTTCCCCCGCCCGCTGAGCCGGTCTTCGGCACCGGGAGCTGGGAAGAGTTGACCGCTGACACAGGGGTCAGGTTTCCCGCCGACTACATGGCCTTCATCGAGCGCTATGGCCGTTGCGAGTTCGCCCGGTGGATGGGGATCTACGACCCCAGAGAACCGCCCAAGGAAGGCGAGTGGGATCTGGCCTTGTGGGGGGGAGGAGTACCGTGACTTGCGTGATGACTCGCCCGAGGATTACCCGCTGGCGATGTGGCCGGAGCCCGGTGGCTTCGTCGCCTGGGGCAGCACGATCGACGGTGAGACGTTCGGGTGGCTGACCGTGGGCGAGCCGGAGGAATGGCCGGTGCTCGTGCTCTACCGCCTTGATCTGGAGCTGGGGTCGGTCTACGAGAGCATGACGGAGTTCCTGCTCGGATGGGCCTCGGGCCTGCGGTACAACGGGCGCGGGGTCGATAACGCTGGTCTGCCGCTGAGGTGTCTTGCCTGGGCTTGAGGTGCGGGCGGCGGCGTGCCGCTGGAGTCGGAGAGTGCGTTGGGTACGGCGAGCGCGCGGTGCGGTTACGGCCCGGGGCGCCGCCGGACGCAACCAACGTCTCAGGAAACAACGAAGGCCCAGATCGGAAATCCATCCCTGACCCGGGCCTTTATGAGTGGAGCGGGTGACGGGAATCGAACCCGCGCTGTCAGCTTGGGAATCGGCTGCTGGCATTGGTGGGCTGAGCTGGGAAAACAGGGGTGCAGGTAGACGGGGTGCGGTTCCCCGTGAGTCCCCGTGGATGACCGGGGCTCCCCGCCTGTTCTGGCACGGATCTGGCACGCGATCAAGGTGCTGACCGCGCTCCTTGTTGCGGCGCTGTGCCCGGCTGCTCGGTGGGTCGGGGCTGAGGAACGAAGTCCCGGACCGTCGATCGCCCCCAACTCTGTATGGCGATCAACCACCGCAAGGCGATCGTAAGAGCGGTACCCCTTCGATAGCGGTTTTCAAGAGGGCTGTGTTCCGAACGATGGTAGAGCCTCCGACCAGAGAAAAATGCCATCGTCACGCCTACACGATGGAGATCATCCTGCGTATATCCCACACATGTAGAACACACCTATGCCCAGCAAGAGCACCTACCCCCGGAAGGAGGCGTCGACATCACAAAAGATCTCCACGAGCTGGGTGGCCCCCGTAGGCCCGCAGGAGACGATGACGTTGATGCCAACCCCTTTCGATACTAACCTCCTAATGTAAATGGGATAACCATAATTCCAGGATTCTGTAGGCCGAAAACTATTTACGGACAAGAGTGCACCCTCTTTAGATGCTTTTATGAAGTTACTCCCTTTTTCTGCGGATCGCCCGTGGTGGCCGATACTGCTAGGTTCTACGAACCACCTCCTCTCGCAGGCCTTCTATCCTGTCCGGAGGTGGAATCACCCTTAGACTTGGGACGACAGAGCAAATAATGCGATATACGAAATTTGAATTCAAAAATTTCAAAGGCATTCAACATCTCGTGCTCCCCTTAAACGAAGGGGCGACCACTCTTATCGGGTTGAACGAAAGCGGGAAAACAACAATACTTGAAGCAATATTCAGTTTTTCCTATGGTGCCGAAAGTCTTGAGGCGATTAACCCCGGGATGGCGTCGCTACGGAATCCCGAGGGTTGGATACCGATTTCCCGGCGTGCGAATTTCAATGACTACATCACCATCAGGGCGACCATCTCCCTTGACTACAAAGACCAGCGGGACTTGCGCGCTTATGCGGCCCAAGAATATGATCTCAAGCTAAACAGGACACCTTCGTCTTTAACAATAGACGAAAAGTATGCGTTCGAGAATTCTCGCTATACGCCTAAAAAGAACCAGAAGCTTTGGGACCTGCGTATAACCGGAACGCAGGGTCGGCAGCGGAACCCCCGCTCTTTTGGTGCAAGAACGGAAGTCTGGCAAGGTCTAGTTTCATACCTAAAGGAAAAACTGCCGAGGATCTGGTATTTTCCTGACTTTCTATTTGAGCTTCCTGAGCGATTTGACCTCTCGGAGGTGCCGGCAGCAAAAACCAATAATCCATTTAGTCATCAGACGTTGCACGTCACCTCTCAGATAAACCAAAAGGAAAATTCACCGTCTCGCGAAAAGAATTTGGATAGGAATCGATACTATCGACAAACTTTTGAAAACGTTATAGAGCGACTGGGGTACGGTGCAACTCTTGAGGCTCATGTCATAGGGCGTCTCCAGTCGCATAGCAGACACGATAGTCGAATCTTGGGTGCGCTTCTTCTCGATATGAGTCGCCTAGTTACCGCAACGATTTTTGATGGCTGGAACAGGATTTTCGGCCGAGTGCCGATGGCTCAAGAAGTGCAGATCGACGTAGATGTTGACTCGGAAAATATGGCGTTCTTTGAGATGAAAATCAAAGGACCAGATGGGTACTACGATCTATCCGAAAGAAGCCTAGGTTTTCGCTGGTTCTTCATGTTTCTGCTCATGACTTCATTTCAGAAGGAGTCAAGCTCGGAGTCGAAGCCGCTAATTCTTCTGGATGAGCCCGCGTCAAACTTGCATTCGAGCGCACAAGCCGAACTTCTCAAAAGTTTCGAAAAGCTTATCGGTGCTTGGAATCTTGTCTACACCACGCACAGCCATCACCTGATTAATATCCGCTGGCTTGATTCATCCTATGTAGTCAACAATAGCTCGCTAGCCTCATCGGACTTTATTAGCTATATGTCACTAAGGACCGGTAGTGGTACGTCAATTTCCGCAATGAGGTATCGGCAATTTGTGAACGAGAATCCGACAAAGACTTCTTACGTACAACCGGTTCTAGATCTTCTGAACCATCAACCGTCCGTACTCGAACCAACTCCTGAGGTAGCTCTAGTAGAGGGCAAATCCGATTTCTTTGTCCTTCGCTATATGGATGAAGTTATAGGCATCAAATCGGGGATAAAGATAGTTCCGGGCGGAGGGGCTGGGTCTCTGGATCCACTAATTAGATTGCATATCGGGTGGGGCAAGAGCTTCATCGTTTTGCTGGATGGCGATGCAGAAGGCAAAAAGCAGCGTGATCGCTATGAACGCGAGTTTGGGCCTTTGATCACCGATCGGTGCATTATGCTTCCCAATATCTGTGGGGATGAGAAAGTTCAAGAGATGGAGGATCTATTTACCTCAACCGACAAAATGGCAATTGTGGCTAGCATTTTAACTGACAAAGATCCTTCTAGTAAAGTTTCCAAGAAAGAGTTCCATGGAGCATTGATGGAGCTATATGCACGCAAAGACAAGGTCGTAATTGAGCCTGTTACGGTGCAGAGATTCGAACGGCTTTTTGAAGGATTGCGCGAGCAGCTTCAAGACCAATCAAAGGAACCCTAAGGGTGCCCAGCGATCGTTGAGGTATTGGTTGTATGGGACGGAGAGCCGGAGAAATTCAAGACTTCCCGCGAAGCGGGTTCTGGCGATTCGTCTTAGAAGTAGGAAACCGTTCTCGCGAGCGGCCTGCAAGCTCGGGCCGCGTGGCGGGCGCGGAGCGCCGCCTCTTGATACTCATAAGAACAATTCGGCAGTGCCCGCGCTACATGATCGCGATCGCTCCGCGCCCAGTGCTCAGAGCTTGGCCAGCAGGGCTACCACGTCGGCGAAGCTGCCGGTCAGGGAGTCGAGAACAGCCTTGCCTTTTTCGGCGGTGGCCAGGGATGGGCGCCCGATGACCCCGGTTTCGGTGTAGGCACGCATACCCTCGGTCAGCAGATGGCGGCGGTCGTCAGCGATGTGATCGGCATCTTCATAGCCAGGACGGATGACCTCGGGGCAGGCGTGCAGCAGGATCGAGGTTTCGATTTCCCCGGCGTGCATGTCCTCGTGCATGGAGCTGACCAGCTCAGCGGCGGCCCGTGCTTCCTGCCAGTCCTCCCGGGTGGGGAACAGCGCCATCACGCGGCCTTCGGCGTTGGCCTCCTGGACGACGTTGCTCAGCACGTAGTTGCCGCCGTGGGCGTTGACCACCACCAGAGCCCGCGGGCCGGTGCGGGTGACGGAGTCGTAGACGTCGGTGATGACGGCGTGCAGGGTTCGGGCGGAGATGCTGACGGTGCCGGGCCAGGCGCTGTGCTCATGAGAGCAGGAGATCGTGATCGGGGGCAGCAGCAGGACGGGGTAGGAGTCGGCGATCTTTCGGCAGATGAGGGTGGCGACGATCGTGTCGGTGCTGAGAGGCAGGTGGTCGCCGTGTTGTTCGAAGCTGCCGACGGGCAGGACGGCGATGGGGGCGTTGCGGTGGCGTTCCTCGGTGGTGGTCGCGGTGGGCAGCGCGTGAATCACCGTTCTCCTTCTGGTGGCCGGGGTGCGGGCAGGAAGAAGGACTCGGCGAGGAGGTCGAGTCTGGTGAGCAAGTCTGCCACGGGCCGGTCCGTCGACCACCGGGACAGCTGAATCCGTAGTGTGGCGAGCTGGCCGGCCACCCGGCTGGAGCGCAACGCCTGGATCCGCGGGATGGCCTCCTCGGTGACGGCGCGGGCTTGGTCGCGGTCGCCTGCCATGGCGTAGGCGGTGGCCATGCGGGTCAGGAACAGGGCGTGATCGCGGGCCTGGCTGGCGGGTGTCCACTGGGAGCGGCTGGCCTCGAAGATCGGGATCGCGGTGGTGGCCTGGCCGAGCAGGAGCCGGGTGGCTCCGGTCTCCATGGCGATGTAGGCGGGCGTGCAGTATGGCGCGCGGTCGGGTTCGGTCTGGCTCAGTCCTGCGGTGGCCTCGATGAGGGCGGTCTCCGAGTCGCGGGCGGAGTCGGTGGCTTCGCCCAGGTGGGCGTTGGCGATGGCCCGGGTGCGCAGGATGACGGCCCGCAGACGAGAGGTGAGGGCCTCGGGGGTGGTCAGGGCGGCGTTGGCCAGGCCGAGACCGTGGCCGTGGTCGCCGGACTCGATGGCGATGGCGCTTTTGCGCATGAGGACGTAGGAGATAACGCGCTGGTCTCCCAGCTCCATCGCGTAGTCCAGGGCTTTGTTGGTCCACATCGTGGCCTGGGGGAAATCGCCGAGGTCCTGGTGGAGCCAGCCGCAGAATTCCAGCAGTTCGCTGGCGAAATTGAGCGCTTCGGCACGGTCGGCGCCTCGCGTCACCCGGCAGACGTGCCCGATCAAGGGAATCTGGCTGGTGACCGCGTTGACGAGCAGAGGTGGCCCCATGATGGCCTCGGCCTGGATGTGGCCGGTGAGAACGTGCCGCAGGCCGGAGATGACGGGGCGGCTGGAGGTGCCGGTCAAGGTGGTGAGGTACTTCGTCGGCACGTCTGGTTCCGGCAGCGGGACCTGGCCGGATGGCGCGGCACCTGGCGTCAAGACCGGGCCTTTGGGGGCCAGGCCGAGGGCCATGCGGGCGGGGTCGGGCATGTTCAGACCGTCAGCGATGCGTTCGATCACCTCGAACGAGGTGACCTGCACGGTCCCTTTCATGATCTCGCTGATCTTGCCCTGGCTGAGGTTGACCGCGATGCCGATGCGGGTCTGGCTGGCTCCGGTGTGCTGACGGATGAGCCGGAAAAGCTGCCCAATGTTCCGACTTCGGAGACTTTCCAGGATTTCGGGACGTTGCCATACTTCCGGCAGGATAACGACTGGTTCAGTCGCATCTACGGGCATATGGAATATCTCCTTGAAAGCTCGACTTTCGGGTATTCAACGGTTGCCGCCGAGTGGTTATCCCGTCAAGGGATACAGACCATCCGCCTGAAGGATTCTGCGCCGGGATGGGAGACATCGGTGCAGGTGAAGACCCTTGACCTATGACTGGCGAGGATGCGCCGACGAGGGCGGCGGAGGAGAGGTGCCCGGCCTGTCGCGGGCGGGGCTGGCGGTGGGTTCGCCGTACCCGTGCTGAGATGGCGCTGCTGTTGGACGGGCAGGCCGTGACGCTGGTCCGGGTCGCGTGCCCGGACTGCCTGTCGGCGAGTGAGGCGGCGTGATGGGCCGCCATGACCGCCCTGTCGCCGCGCCGGGGCCGGTGGTCGGTGCGATGGAGGCGGCTCAGGGGCTGCGGCGGGAGCTGGCCGGGCTGGGGATCGCCTGTGACGTGCACGCCGGGCACTGCCTGGCCCTGGTGTCGGTCTGGTCGGGGCTGGTGGTGTGGACCGACGGCCGGACCTTCCGGTGGCGTTCCGGTCGCGACGTCATCGGCCGGGTGGTGCGGAACGGGCCAGGCTGGGACGCCTACGGGCGGGTTGAGGACCTGGCGGGTACGGCGCAGCGGGTGGCGGCCCGGTATGCCGAGCTTCGCCGTCTGACCGCGTCCGCCGAAGCCGCGTCGAGCAGCGGGGTCCCGCTGTGACGCCGAAGGGCGGGTGTCTGAGCCCGCACCCGGCCCGGCCGCTTCCGGACCACATGAGGCTGGTGTGGCGCAAGCCGTGTCAGGCCGAGCGGCTGCGGGTGATCGCGTGGAACTGCGACTGCGGCGCGGTGGTGTACGAGCTGTGCCATGCCGGTGGGCAGGCGTTCGTTCGCCGGACGCACCATTTCAACGGTGCCCGGATGGTGCACGAGACCTACCGGTGGCCGATCCGCAAGGGCGACGACGTCTGGAAGGCGTTGCTCAGCGGTCAGGCCCGGTAGAACGGCGCGGCGGGACGGGGTCCCCTGGTCTTGGAGGGGTCCGGGGAGCGTTACCCCTGTCCCGCAGCGCTCTTTATATTGCGCCGCCTGTGATTGCTGCCGGTGAAGGGTTGTCATCTCGACCTCGGCGCGCGGACGGTCAGGATCGAGGCGTCGGTGGCGGAGATGAAGACGGGGGAGTTGGTCACCGGTCGTCCGAAGTCGGACGCGGGCGCTCGGGTGGTCATTCTGCCGGAGATCATCATCGGTGACCTGACCTGGCACCTCCAGCGGTTCAGCGAGCCGGCACCTGACGGCCTGGTCTTCGTGGGGGAGAAGGGTGCCCAGCTCCGGCGGAGCAACTTCACGAAGGTCTGGGCCAAGGCCTTCACGGAGGCCGGGATTCCGAAGGTTCACATTCGCGACCTGCGGCACGCGGGCAACACGCTGGCGTCGATGACGGGACCTCGCTCAAGGAGTTGATGGCGCGGATGGGGCACTCCAGCACCAAGGCGGCCATGGTCTACCTGCACGCGGCCAAGGACAGGGACCGGGCCATCGCCGACGTTCTCGGGGAGATCGCCAAGGAGGGGCTCAGGCCCAGAGAGCAGGAAGGGCTCAGCTCCGGAGAAGACGAGCCTCTCGCCGAGGGCAAGATCAACTGATCTGGCACGGAACTGGCACGCGAGTGAGAAACGTCTCAGGAAACAAACAAGGCCCGGGTCCGGAGAATATCCGTGACCTGGGCCTTCATAAGTGGAGCGGGTGACGGGAATCGAACCCGCGCTGTCAGCTTGGGAAGCTGATGTTCTGCCATTGAACTACACCCGCAAGCGGCGAACCGCGTCCCCTACTGTAGCGGAAACTTCAGGGTGTCCGCTCACCTGTGGGCCTGCTTTCGGTGGGCATGTGGTTGGTAGGTTGCCTCACGTGCTGCTTTCCGATCGTGACATCCTCACCGAGATCGACTCCGGCAGGGTCAGGCTTGACCCCTTCCAGCCGGAGATGGTCCAGCCGTCGAGCATCGACGTACGGCTGGACCGTTACTTCAGGGTCTTCGAGAACCACAAGTATCCGCACATCGACCCGGCGGTCGAGCAGCCCGACCTGACGCGGATGGTCGAGCCCGAAGGGGACGAGCCCTTCATCCTCCATCCGGGGGAGTTCGTGCTGGCGAGCACCTACGAGGTCGTCACCCTGCCGGACGACATCGCCTCCCGCCTTGAGGGCAAGAGCTCGCTGGGCAGGCTGGGGCTGCTCACCCACTCGACCGCGGGGTTCATCGACCCCGGGTTCAGCGGGCATGTCACGCTTGAGCTCTCCAATGTCGCCACGTTGCCGATCAAGCTCTGGCCCGGCATGAAGATCGGCCAGCTGTGCATGTTCCGGCTCAGCTCGCCGGCCGAGCACCCCTACGGCTCGGAGAAGTACGGCTCGCGCTACCAGGGGCAGCGGGGGCCGACGCCAAGCCGTTCGTATTTGAACTTCCACCGAACGCCCGTCTGAAGACGAACCTCCTGCCCGAAGACGGAGCCCCGTCTGAAGGCGACTTCTCGCCCGAAGGTGAGCCCTCGTCTGAAGACGGGCCCGCTTGAAGGCATCCGAAGGTGAACCCCCGTCTGAAGACGGGCCCGCCCGAAGGCGTCTGAAGGTGAGCCCCCCGTTCAAGGGCGAACCGTCGTCCGAGGACGGCCCCCATCTCAGGGGTGATGGAAATCACCTGACGGCTACAAGGCCGACACCTGGGGCGTCGGGGCGGTAACGCACCGATCACCGTCTCCTCGGGCGGCTCCATAGATGACCAGTTTCCACGTAATATGGGTCAAAACCAGCATAACGGTCATCGGAAAGATGCACCCAAGGCTCACTCAACCCGCGTGTTGCCAGGTATACGCCGGGTAGCGACAGCTGGAAGAGTAGGCGTCTAGCGGGTGAAGTTCGCATTTCCGCTGGTAACCCGTACCCTTCTCTGCGGACCATCCCCGCACATCTGGAGAACGACGTGCGCCTGCGTCTCACGCCTAGTGAGGACAGCTACTACGACTTGTTCGCCGACTCGGCGAACAACCTCGTCACAGCGTCCCGACTGCTGGTAGAGATCATCAGCGACGGGTCGGACAGGGAAGCCCTGGCCGAGAAAATGCGCGCTTGTGAGCACGCCGGTGACGAGCGTACTCACGCGATCATGAACCGGCTCAACGAGAGCTTCATCACTCCCTTCGACCGTGAGGACATCTACCGCCTCGCCTCGAACCTCGACGACGTGATGGACTACATGGAGGCCGCGGCCGACCTCATCGTCCTCTACCAGATCGACCACCTCCCCAAGGAGGTCGTCCGTCAGGTCGAGGTCCTGGAACGTGCCGCGGAGCTCACGGCGGAAGCCATGCCCCGGTTGCGTTCGATGCGAAACCTGAACGAGTACTGGATCGAGATCAACCGGCTGGAGAACCAGGGAGACCAGGTCTACCGCCGCCTGCTCGCCAAACTCTTCGGCGGCGAGTACGACGCGTTGACCGTCCTGAAGATGAAGGAGGTCATCGATCAGCTTGAGATGGCCGCCGACGCCTTCGAGCACGTGGCCAACACGATCGAGTCGATCGCGGTCAAGGAAAGCTAAGTGGACCTCACGCTCGCACTCGTCATCGGCGTGGTGGTCGTGGCGTTGGCGTTCGACTACACCAACGGTTTCCACGACGCGGCGAACGCGATCGCGACCTCGGTCTCGACGCGTGCGCTGACGCCGAGGGCGGCCCTCTTCATGGCCGCCGCGATGAACTTCCTGGGCGCCCATCTCGGCACACAGGTGGCGGCGACCGTCGGCAAGGGCATCATCGACGCCCCGAAGGGCACCCACGGTCTGGTGATCGTGGGTTCCGGCCTGATCGGCGCGATCGCCTGGAACCTCATCACGTGGTACTTCGGTCTTCCCTCGTCGAGCAGCCACGCCCTCATCGGGGGCCTGGTCGGCTCGGCGATCGCCTCGTCGAGTGTCGTCCACTGGGACGGCGTCGTGGACAAGGTCGTCATTCCGATGATCCTGTCGCCGGTGCTCGGGTTCTTCCTCGCGGCGATCATCATGATCGCCATCCTATGGGGTTTCCGGCGCTCCCAGCCCGCCAAGACGAACCGGGGCTTCCGGCACGCCCAGACGCTCTCTGCCGCGGCCATGGCCCTCGGTCACGGCCTGCAGGACGCGCAGAAGACCATGGGTGTGATCTTCCTGGCCCTGGTGGTCGGCGGGTTCCAGCACGACGGGGACCCGATCCCGCAGTGGGTCATCCTCTCGGCCGCGACGGCCATCTCGCTGGGCACCTACGCCGGTGGCTGGCGGATCATGCGGACGCTCGGCCGCCGGATCATCGCCCTCACCCCGCCGCAGGGGTTCGCCGCCGAGTCGGCGGCGGCCGCGGTGCTCTACGTCGCGGCTCTGGGCTTCGGTGCTCCCGTCTCGACCACCCACACGATCACCAGCGCGATCATGGGCGTGGGCGCGACCAAGCGCCTGTCGGCCGTGCGCTGGGGGGTGGCGGGCAACATCGTGACCGCCTGGGTTCTCACGATCCCGGCGGCGGCACTGGTCGCGGCGCTGTCCTACTACGCGCTGCACTGGATGGTGGAGTAGGCGCGGGGCGCCCTTCGGCGCCCCGCGACCCCGTCAGAGACGCTGGTACATGACGTCCACATCCCAGCGGGTGAAGCCCAGCCTCTCGTAGAGGCGGACCGCCGCGGTGTTGCTCTCGTCGACGTACAGCATCACCTGGGCCAGCCCCAGGGAGCGCAGGTGCGCCAGGCCCGCCAGGGTGAGCGCCCTGCCCAGGCCGCCGCCCTGTTCGGCGGGGTCGACGCCCACCACGTAGACCTCGCCGATCGGCTCGGGGCCGTCGTGCACCTTGGTCCAGTGGAACCCCGCCAGGCGTGCCGTACCCTCCGCGGGGTCGCGCCGTTCGGCGAGGAAGAAGCCCGCCGGGTCGAACCACGGCTCCCGCTCGCGCAGCCTGAGGTCCTCCAGGGTCCAGGCGCCCTGCTCGGGGTGGTCGGCGAAGGCCCTGGCGTTGAGCGCGACCCAGGCCTCCTCGTCGGTGGAGCCGGGTTCGAAGGCGCGCAGCCGTACGCCTTCGGGGAGTTCGAAGGCGGGGAGTTCGACGGTCAGCGGGCGGCGCATCCGCCACAGCGACCTGACCCTGGTGAAGCCCGCGACGGCGGCCAGCGCCTCGGCCCCGGGATGCCCCCCGTGCGCCCACACGCGCAGGCGCCCTCCCGTCTCCTCCAGTACGGCCAGCAGCAGGCGACGCCCGTGACCTCGTCGCCGGAAGGCGGGGTGGACGACGAGCTCCCCACCCGGGGCGGTCGAGTCGGTCAGGTCCACGTGCGCGTAACCGGCCAGGTCGTCCCCGGCGTACAGCAGCACGGAACGCGTCCTCTCACCGCCGTGGCGCAGCTGCAGCAGCGCCTGTTCGTTGAGCGGTCCCACGCCGTCCGCCTCCGTCGCGGCCTCGGCCATCGCCAGGACGGCGGCCACCTGAGAATCGGCGAGTCGTTCCCTGTGTTCCACGCGCACGTTCATGTTCTGGACTTTATGCGCAGTGGCATTTCAACCGGTGGTCGGGGAGTGGCAAAAGCCGCCACCATTAGGGGCGGTTAATCGTTACCTCTAGGACATTCCTTGCATAGATCGCCACTTTAATGTCGTGGTTCATGACGTCTCGTACCTTCCAGCGCCTGGCCATGGCCGGGGCTCTCGCCGGAGCGGGCCTCATGCTCGCGATGGGCCCGGCGACCGCGGCGACCCAGGGAAGCGCGCACAACGCGCACAAGGCTTCCACGACCGTCCCCGTCCGCCTGCTCTCCCTCAACGACTTCCACGGCAACCTCGAACCGCCGACCGGCTCCTCGGGCCGCATGGTCGACGAGACCGGAGCGACCGTCGAGGCCGGCGGCGCCGCCTACGTGGCCACCCACCTCAAGCAGCTGACCGACGGGAACACCCTGAAGGTCGCCCAGGGAGACCTGATCGGGGCCAGCCCGCTGCTGTCGGCCGCCTACCACGACGAGCCGTCCGTCGAGTTCCTCGGCAAGATCGGCGTCACCGCCTCCGCCGTGGGCAACCACGAGTTCGACGAGGGCTACTCCGAACTGCGGCGCGTCATGTACGGCGGCTGCCACCCGACGGACGGCTGCTCGCCCGCCGGACCCTGGAAGGGCGCGCGCTACAGCTACCTGGGCGCCAACGTGCTCCTTAAGAACCCGGGCGGCGGAGCGGAACGGGAGGCGCTGGCCGCGCTCGGCGGGAAGGACAGCGGGTCCCTGCGCGACCTGCTGGAGGGGTACGGCATCCCGGCCCTGCCGCCGGTGGCCGTCCGCTGGGTCAACGGCGTGCCGGTCGGCTTCATCGGCCTGGTGACCCAGTCCACCCCGGGCATCGTCACCTCCGAGGGCATCAAGGACCTGCGGTTCGTCGACGAGGTCAAGGCCGCCAACGTCGCCTCGAAGCTGCTGAAGCTGGTCGGCGTCAGGGCCCAGGTCGTGCTGGTGCACGAGGGAGACCAGGTCACCCCCGGCAGGTCCCCGGACGCCTGCAGCGCACAGCCGGGCGCGGGCACCAGGATCGCCACCCAGGTCGACCCCGAGATCGACATGATCCTCAGCGGCCACTCCCACCAGGCCTACCTGTGCCAGGTGACCGACCCGGCGGGCGGCACCCGCCTGTTCAGCCAGGGCGGCTCCTTCGGCCGGGTGATCACCAAGGTCGACTTCCGGGTGGACGTCCGTACCCGTGACGTGGTGCGCTCCTCGGTCGTGGCCGACAACCAGGTGGTGACCCGTACGGTCGCCCCGGACCCGGAGATCGCCGCGTTCGTGCAGACCTGGAAGGAGCGCGTCGCGCCGGTGGCCAACAAGCCGATCGGCAGGATCACCGCCGACGTCACCAACGCCGCGGCCCTCTCGGGAGAGTCGTCCCTGGGCAACCTCATCGCCGACGGCCAGCTCGCCGCGTCCAGGAGCGGGGGCGACGCGCGGATCGCCCTGATGAACCCGGGCGGCGTACGGGCGAGCCTCACCTACACGGGTTCCCCGGCAGGGGAGGGCGACGGCGTGGTGACCTACGGCGAGGCGTTCACGGTGCAGCCGTTCAACAACCTCGTGCAGGTGATCACCCTCACCGGTGCCCAGCTGAAGACCGTCCTGGAGCAGCAGTTCCCCGGCGGCCCCAACGCGCAGCCGTTCACCAAGATCCTGCAGCCGTCCTCGAACCTCACCTACACCTACAGCACGGGTGCCGCGTGGGGCTCGAAGGTCTCCGACCTCAAGATCGACGGCGTGGCCGTGACGGACACCCAGAGCATCCGGGTCGCCGTCAACAACTTCCTCGTCGGCGGTGGTGATGCCTTCGCGGAGTTCACCAAGGGCACGGACGTGTGGAGCGGACCGCTCGACATCGACTCCTTCGCCGCCTACTTCGCGGCGAACCCGACGATCACACCCCCGGCTCCCACCCACATCACCGTTGTTCCCTGACGGCCCGGGGCGTCGCGCGGGATCCGTCGTGGTCCCGCGTGGCGCCCGTCAGTGGTGGGCGGGCTCGCGCTCGTCGGCGGACTCGCCGCCGCGCTCGGGGACGAAACGGTAGCCGACGTTGCGCACGGTGCCGATCAGCGACTCGTACTCGGCGCCGAGCTTGGCGCGCAGCCTCCTGACGTGCACGTCGACGGTCCTGGTGCCGCCGAAGTAGTCGTAGCCCCAGACCTCCTGCAGCAGCTGGGCGCGGGTGAAGACCCGGCCGGGGTGCTGCGCGAGGTACTTCAGCAGCTCGAACTCCTTGAACGTCAGGTCCAGCGCCCGGCCGCGCAGCCGCGCGGTGTAGGTGGCCTCGTCGATCGCCAGGTCACCGCTGCGGATCTCGTCGGGGACCTCCTCGGCGGCGGACAGGTCGAGCCTGCCGACGGCCATCCGCAGCCGGGCCTCGACCTCGGCGGGGCCCGCGCCGTCCAGCAGGACGTCGTCGACGCCCCACTCGGCGGTCATGGCGGCCAGGCCGCCCTCGGTGACGATGACGAGCAACGGGCAGGTGATGCCCGTGGTCCGCAGCAGCCTGCACAGTCCCTTGGCGTGGGCCAGCTCACGGCGCGCGTCGACGAGTACGGCGTCGGCGGGCGGGATGTCGATCAGCGCCGAGGCCTCCGCGGGGGCGACCCGCACCGAGTGCAGGAGCAGTCCCAGCGCCGGGAGCACCTCTGAGGAGGGCTCAAGGGCGTTGGTGAGCAGCAGGAGATTGCTCACGGTGCCTCCTTCCCGCGTCGTGCCGGCTGCTGGCCGTACAAACACGTAAGGACCCGGGGGCTACGTCGCCCAGGTCCCGTGTAGGTGAGGATAGCCGACGTGGCTGAGGCGTCCATGGAGTGTCCAGCTGATGAACACGGTTCACCTCGTGGATTCACGGTAACAGGATGATGACCCAGTGTGTATGGGAGGGGTTGGTCGGACCATGGCGAGAGGAACGATTCGCTACTGGGCGGCGGCGAAGGAGGCCTCGGGGGTCGCGGAGGAGCCCTTCGAGGCGGGGACGCTGGCCGAACTGCTCGCGGAGGTCACCCGGGGACGCGCGGAGCTGGCCAGGGTGGTCGGGCGGTCGTCCTTCCTGGTCGACGGCCATCCCGTCGGCAGGCGGGCGCACGAGACGGTCGTCCTCGCCGACGGTGTGACGGTCGAGGTGCTGCCGCCGTTCGCCGGTGGGTGATCGGATCCGGCGGTTGGTGAGGTGTTTTGCGAAGAATTGCCGGGGGATGTGCTGCGATGGCACTCTGGCCGGACCGGGGCACTGAACCGAGGCACTGAGAGGCCCTGAGTCGAGACACCGGGTCGAGGCACCGAACGGGGAGTCAGATGCGCAGGCTGGTCGCTTTCCTGGTTTTGCTGCTCGTTCTGTTCGCGATCCTGGACCGGGTGGCCGTGGCCGGGGCGCAGCGGGAGATCGCCCGGCAGGCGACCGCGAGATACGACCTGGACAGATCGCCGGAGGTGAGCATCCTCGGCATCCCGTTCCTCACGCAGGCGGTCGCCGGGCGCTACGACGAGGTCGAGGTCGCGGCGGGCCCGATGGTCCTGAACGGGCTGCGCCTGTCCAGCGTCGACTTCACCCTCCACGACGTCACCGCCCCGCTGTCGGACCTGCTGTTCAACTCGGAGCGGGCCGACATCCGCGCCGGACGGGTCGAGGGGACCGTGGAGGTCCCGCTGCAGGTTCTGAACCAGAGGGCGCCGCGCGGGATCAAGGTCGCGGTCGACGGCGACACCCTGACGGTCAACGGGGAGGTCACGGTGCTCGGCCAGAAGGTCCCGGTCAAGGCCGACCTGAAGATCGGCGTCTCCGCGGGGGAGATCCGGTTCACCCCGGAGAAGGTCACGGTCGGCGGCGGCATCCCGGTGCCCAACCCGGAGCGGTTCATCGACTACCGCATCCCGGTCAAGAACCTGCCGTTCGGCGTGAAGATCACTGGCGTGCGCGTCGTGCCCCAGGGGATACGGGTCTCCGGTGAGGCGACCGACGTTCCCCTGCACGGCTGAGGACGCGCTCTCCCGGGTGGGCGACGTATGACTGAACCGAAGCGCCGCGCCGTACGTCGTGAGGGTGTGAGCCAAGCCGGAACCGCCGACGAGCAGCTCGTCAGAGCGCTCTTCGACGAGCATGGCGGCCCACTCTACGGTTACGTTCTGCGGCTGACGGGTGACCCGGGGAGAGCGGAGGATGTCGTGCAGGAGACGCTGCTGCGGGCGTGGCGGCATCCTGACGCGCTCAGCGGGAAGCCCATCCGCGCGTGGCTGTTCACGGTGGCCCGCAACCTCGTCGTCGACCAGCACCGGGCGCGCAAGGCGCGTCCGCCGGAGATGGGAGACGAGGCGCTGGCCGTCGTGCCCGCCGACGACGAGCTCGAACGGGCCGTCGAGTCGTGGGCGGTCGCCGAGGCGCTGGCCACGTTGAGGCCGGAGCACCGCGAGGTGCTCGCCGAGGTCTACTACCAGGGGAAGTCGGTAAAGGAAGCCGCCGAGGCGCTCGGTATCCCCGCCGGAACGGTGAAGTCGCGCACGTATTACGCGCTTCGGGCGCTCAAGCTGGCGCTGGAGGAGCGGGGGCTCGCGCCATGATGATGACCTGTGACGACGTGCGGATGTCGCTCGGGGTGTACGTGCTCGGGGCGCTCGAACCGGAGGAGTGCGTGCTCGTCGAGGCGCACCTGGCCGAGTGTGAGGGCTGCCGCGCGGAGTTCGAGGAGCTGACGGGGGTCGCGGCCTTCCTGGAGAAGGTGTCCCAGGAGGACGCGGCGCAGGCGGTCAGCCCGCCGCACGCCGTACTCGACCGGCTGCTGAGCGCGCGGGTCAGACGGCGCAGGCTGAGCAGGGTGCTGCTTTCGCTGGCGGCCTCCGTGCTGGTCGTCGGCCTGGGCGGGACCATGTGGTCGGCCATGCGCCCGGCTCAGGACGGTGCCTCCTCGGAGGCGCTGCCCGCGGCGGTCTCGGCCTCGGCGGGCGGTGAGAGCGGGCAGCTGTCCAAGGCGATGAAGGACGACAGGGGGCAGGGGTACGTCACCGTCCCCTCGGAGGCCCCCTCGAACGAGAACTCCCAGGACGCCCGGATCTTCTCGGACGTCCCGGAGAGGCGCCGGACGGTCAAGGGGGACAACGGCCCCGTCCACGTCACGGTGAGCATGGCCGAGGGGGAGGGCACCACGACCGTCAAGGTCGTCGTCTCCGGGATCGCCAAGGGCACCCCGTGCAGACTCGACGTGGTCGGCGCGGACGGCCGGCGGCAGACGGCGGCCAACTGGGTGGTCAACAAGGCCGCCTACGACCGCTCCGGCCCCTTCCAGGGAAGCACCACGATCCCGTTCGGGACCGTCACCAGGGTCGAGGTCACCACGGCGCAGGGCCGCGTGCTGGTCGGCGTGGCCGTTCCCTGACCGGATTTCGCCGCTCCGGCCCGGGTTCGGGCCGGCCGCGGGGAATGGCCGGTCGCGGGCGCGTGTTGTCGTGCTCCGTGACCGGATTGGCAGTGGTACTCGTCACGCTGGCCCTGGCCACGCTGGTCGGCGTGATCGTACGGCGGCGCGACGGCGTGCCGCGTGAGGTTGGGGGCGACGTGGAGCGGCTGACGTCCGGTGATCTCGGAGTCCCCCTGGGAGAGCGGGCGACGCTGGTGCAGTTCTCCAGCGCCTTCTGCCAGCCCTGCCGGGCGACCCGCAGGGTGTTGTCCGAGGTGACGGCGATGGTGGCCGGGGTGGCGCACGTGGAGATCGACGCCGAGTCCCGCCTCGATCTCGTCCGTTCGCTGAACGTCCTGCGAACCCCGACCGTACTGATCCTTGACGCGTCAGGACGTGTTGTGAAACGTGCCTCCGGGCAGCCACGTAAGGCCGACGTGATCGGGGCGCTCGGCCTCGCCGTCGGCGAATGAACAGGCAAATATCATTCATTGGGCAAATTTGTCTCACATTGTGGGCAGGGATGTGACAGACGATGGAGCGTCGAGGTAGTGTCTTCGGCATGAACCCCTCGACAGAGCTGCTGACTAAGCGGCGCGCGGTAGATTTCTGCCGCGTCGCCACCGCGCTCTGTCGCGCTTCCTAAAGGGCGATCTCAAGCGGTCCCATGCCGCACCGATCTGTACACCCCTTCAGGAGCATCGAGCGATGCAGGTTGATCCCCGTGCCCTTCGCTTCTCCGCGGCTCTGACGACCGTCGTCCTCGCTCTCGTCCTCGTGACGGGCAGCGTCTGGTTGCTGGGAGCCCAGACCGTGGTGTTCGCGCTCGGCCTCCTCGGTGCCTCGCCGTACGGGATGATTTTCAAAGGGATCGTGAAAAGCCCTCCGCCGGAGTTGGAGGACGCGACCCCCCCGCGCTTCGCGCAGGGAGTGGGTCTGGTCTTCGCCCTGGTGGGTCTGGTCGGCTACGTCACGCAGATCACGCCGCTGGCCCTCGGCGCCACCGCCGCGGCTCTCTTCGCCGCCTTTCTCAACGCCGCCTTCGGTTTCTGCCTTGGCTGCGAGATGTTCCTGATCATTCGCCGTATATTTCCCGCCGCAAATTAATCCCGGAGGATTCCGATGAGCCGCTCCGCCGTCCTGGTGGACGCTGACTGGGTCGAGGCCAACCTCGACACCGAGGGCGTCGTCCTCGTCGAGGTCGACGAAGACGCCAGCGCCTATGACAAGGGCCACATCCGTGGCGCCGTGAAGGTCGACTGGAGGCAGGACCTTCAGGACCCCGTCCGTCGCGACTTCGTGGACCGCGAGGGCTTCCAGGCGCTGCTCTCCTCCCGGGGCATCGCCAACGACGACACCGTGGTTCTCTACGGTGGCAACAACAACTGGTTCGCGTCCTACGCCTACTGGTACTTCAAGCTCTACGGCCACGAGAACGTCAAGCTGCTCGACGGTGGCCGTAAGAAGTGGGAGCTCGACTCCCGCGAGCTGGTCAAGGACGTCCCCAACCGTCCGGCCACGAACTACCAGGCCACGGAGCAGGACCTGACCATCCGCGCCTTCCGTGACGACGTCGTCGCCGCGATCGGCAAGCTCAACCTGGTCGACGTGCGCTCGCCCGACGAGTTCACCGGCAAGCTGCTCGCCCCCGCGCACCTTCCGCAGGAGCAGGCCCAGCGCGCCGGCCACGTGCCGACCGCCCGCAACATCCCGTGGTCCAAGGCGGCCAACGACGACGGCACCTTCAAGTCCGACGAGGAGCTGAAGGCCCTCTACGAGGCCGAGGGCGTCGACTTCGCCAAGGACACCATCGCCTACTGCCGTATCGGCGAGCGCTCGGCCCACACCTGGTTCGTCCTGCACGAGCTGCTCGGTCAGGCCAGCGTCAAGAACTACGACGGTTCGTGGACAGAGTACGGCTCGCTCGTGGGCGTGCCGATCGAACTGGGAGAGGCTCGATAATGACTCAGGGATGCGCTGCTCCGGAACAGACGATCGCCCTTCCGGCCGGGATCGACCTTTCGACCCAGGCCGTCATCCAGGGAGTGGTCTCGGGCACGGGCACGGCCTACGCCCGCCTGCTCGACCACTCCGGCGAGTTCACCGGTGAGGTTGTGGTGTCCGAAGAGGGCATCTTCCGCTTCTTCGCCGCCCCCGGTGAGTGGACCGTCCGCATCATCGCGGGTGGTGGCGTCACCAAGGACATCCCCGCCCAGGCCCGCCTGGGTGAGGTCACGCAGCTCGCCGTGGCTGTCTGACCAGACCTGATCACCGAGAAGCCGGTGCCCCACCAGGGGCGCCGGCTTCTCGCGTTCTACGCGGCTCCGCGTCGTTCGACCCTGCGGACCGCGTCGGCGTAGGCGGGGTCGGAGGACATGGCCGCGGCCAGGCGCAGGTGGGGCAGGGCCTCGTCGGGGCGGTTGGACCGTTCGAGGGTCCGGCCGAGCAGGAACCTGGCGTAGTGGTCGCCGGGAGCGCGCTCGACCAGCGGCTCAAGCGTCCGCAGCGCCCGGCCGAGTTGCGCCGAGCCGAAGTAGGCGCGGGCGGCCAGCAGCCCGACCGCCGGATCGTCGCCGTGGTCTTCGAGCAGCGGACGCAGCATCTCCAGCGCGCCGAGCGGGTCACGGGCGTCGAGCAGGGACTCCGCGTGGCGCAGGCGCGTGACCTCCTCGGGGAGATCACGGCCGGGGGCGGCGTGCCGTACCAGGTCGCGCAGGACCTCCGGCGACTGGGCGCCCGCGACGGCCTGGTCGCCGACGACGAAGGTCGGTGAGGTGCCGATGCCGATGGCCTTGCCGCGCAGGAGCTGGTAGCGGACCTGCTCGGTGCCCTCTCCGGTGGCGAGCGCCTCGGCCACGCCGTCCAGACCCGCCTCGGCGGCCAGATCGGCCAGGACGGCGCGGTCGCCGATGTCCGAACCGTCGGTGAAGTGGGCGCGCAGAATCCGCTCGACGACGGCGCCCTGCAGGGCGGAGCCGCCGCGTTCGTAGGCGACGGCGATCACCCGGTGGGCGTCGAAGGTGTTGGGCTGCGGGACGGCGCCCCAGATCGGGCCCTTCGGGGCTTCTCCCGTGGGGACGGCCGGATCGCGCGGAGCCTCGGCCTGGGGCCCCGGGGCCGTCGGGTCGAGCTGGTAGGGACGCCAGACGACCTCGACGTCCTCGCCGAACCCCGCACTCACCAGGCGCTGCCTGCCGACGTGGGCCCAGGTGCAGACCATGTCCGCCCAGACTTCGATGCGCTTCATAGCCGCTCAAACAAACGGGCCCCGCGGTTTATTCAACGGCCTCAGGAAGGCCTGTACGGCGCCGGAATCGCATGATTGTTTCGAAAGGGTTCTGTCGAACGGATCAAGGGTTCGCGCGACGTGTTTTCGCGGATCGCCGGTGAACGGTGTCCTGCCTGGCAGATCGTTGGGCTCACCGGCAGGGGGAATCTCCGCCGAGGCCGTTCTCAAGGCATGAGCCCCGAATGCGGGAAAGGAAAGTCCTGACGGTCCTGGATTCGCCGATCCGCTCGTCGGCGGCGATGGGACGGCCGACGGATTGACCGCCCTGCGGAGCGCCTGTCGGGTCCGAGGGGAAATTCGAGCCGCCGATCCGTGATTCCCGGGAGGGCTTTCCCTGGGGAGGGGCGTTCTCGCGTTCCCGTCCGTGCGGGCCGCTAGGATCCTGGGGTGTCCGGAACGCCTGCTATGTCCCCGCCGCTACCACCATCGAGAGCCGCGGGCCGCGGGCCGAGCGCGCTCACGGCGTACTCCCTGCCCCTGCACACCCTGAGAATCCTGGGCGCATGCGGGATCTCACTGGTGCTCTGGTTCTCCGCAGGACGGGCGATCCGCGCGGGCCTGCTGTGGGCGGGCACCGAGTTGTCGCACGGCGACTACCGGCAGGTCCGGCTCGTCGTCACGATGCTGATCTTCACGTTGATCGTGATGAACGAACTCGTCATCACCGTCGGCATGCTCTACTCCGTGCGTGGCGCGCTCAGGGAGATCCAGGTACGGCGGGCGGGGGAGGAGGCCGAGGAGAACCTGTTCGGCGCGCTCAACCGGGCCACGCTGGTCTTCGCCACCATCTACATGGCCTGGAGCTTCCACGTCGAGGACGCCAGGGACTTCGTCGCCCTCGACATCACCCACAACGTCGGGGAGGACCTGGCGCGGAGCTTCGCCGGTGAGACCATCACCACGGGCACCGGCCTGGTCGGCCTGGACGTCCGGATCTCGCTCGGCATCGCGGTCGTGGCCTACGGGCTCAAGGCGCTCTTCGGCTGGTGGCACGCCAACGACAAGGTCAGGGGCAGCGGCATCATGGCCGCCTTCTTCGAGCTGGCCTTCGCCTTCTACAGCATCAACGCGATGTTCACCCTCGTCTCCGCGCGTTCCGACTGGTTGTCCGGCCGGGTCGCGGTGGCCACCCTGAACGGCTGGGCCGAGCAGGCCCGGAGCGACATCCCCGGGTGGAAGGAGGTGACCGGCGCCATCGGGGAGGCGTGGCCGTACGTGGTCTCCGCGCTGGTCGAACCCCTGACCTGGCTGACGGTCGCCTCTCTCGTCTACGGCGCGTTCGCCGAGGACACCCGCGCGGTCGTACGGGGGACCAGGCTGGACACCGTGGCCGACCGGATGGAGCAGACCCACACGCTCACCCGCTCGACCATGACCCGGGCCACGACCGGGTTCCAGGAGCGCTGGGTCCCACCCGCCAACGCCTTCCGGCTGGCCGTACGGGGAGGGGCGGCCCTGTTCGGGCTGTTCTGCCTGTGCTACGTGCTGATCCGGGTGGGCACCGACTACGCCGACCAGGGGATACGGATGCTGATCGGCAACGAGGAGCCCTTCAGCTGGGTGCTCTTCGGCAACCCCGCCGGGGTGATCAGGGAACTCCTCGTCAAGGTGCTGACCATCTGCCTGCTGGCGGCCACGTTCGACATCGCCGCCACGCGTAGCCGCGAGGCCGGAGAGGTGATCAGCGCCTGAAGCGCAGCACGTTGTCCTTCAGCTCCTCCTCCTTCGCGGACCGTTTGAACATGTCCTCCACGGACTCGTTCTCGATGATCCGCGCCGGGCTGGGACGCAGGTAGACCTCCACCTGGGAGGAGAGAGCCCTGGGCACCACGCCGACCATGTTGTAGTGGTACGGCGCGCCGACCCTGTAGTCCTTGGCATCCAGGGGCAGGTCGTCGTCGAGGGGCTCCACCTTCCAGACACGCCCGTCGGCGGCCCGTACCTCGACCTCGGGGGGAACCCGGCGGATGATCCCCTCCTGATCCAGGGCGATCCGGGTGATCCTGATCTTCAGCCACTGACGGTCGGGCGGGGTCGGGCGGGTGTTGGGGATGCTGTCGACGACCTCCACGTTCACCTGCCAGGACACATGCTTGAACGACGCGGTCTGACCGGCGGCGAAGGTGTGGATCTTGTCCGGGGGGCGTGCCTCACGGTAGGTCGTGTAACCGTCCATGGTGGGAACGGCGATGGCGACCGCCAGGGCCAGCACCGCGCCGACCGCCCGCAACGCCGTACGGCCCGGCTTGGCCGGTGCCGGGTCGGCGGGTCCGGCGGCCCCGTCAGGCTCGGCGTCGTCGGCGACCGGGGCGGCCGGGGCGGCCGCGGGGACACCGGCAGTGGGAGCAGGGGACTCCTGGGTCATCCCCAGGGGCTGCATGGCGGGTACGGGCTGCCTGGGCGGCAGCGGGGCGGCGGGGACGGCGGGGAAGGGCTGCGTCGAGATCCCGGCGTGCTCCTCACGGACCGTCGGGGGCCAGACCTGCTGGTCGGGGAAGGTGCCACGGTCGGAGGCGAACCAGGAGGGGCCCACCGGGGGCTGTGCCTGGGGAGCCCGTACGGGCTGCGCTGGGGCGGCCGGCGCCTGACCGGGGTGAGGCGGGCCGGGCTGGGCCGGACCGGCCTGAGAACCGGAGCGCGGGCCAGGGTGAGGACCGGGGTGAGCTGGGCCGGACTGAGGCGGACCTGCCTGAGGACCGGACTGAGGCGGACTGGCCTGAGGGCCGGGGTGAGCCGGGCCGGGGAGGGGCGGGCCGGGGTTTGGGCCGGGCTGGGGTGACTCGGGCTGGGGCCCGCGGTGCGAGCCGGGCCGAGGATCGGAGTGAGACGGGCCGGGTTGCCCAGGGCCGGGTTGCCCAGGGCCGGAGTGGGCCGACATGGGCCGGGCCGGGCCGGGGTGGGGCGGGAAGGCCTGGGGCGGGGTTGGGTGAGCCGCGCCTGTATGGACCGGGGTGGGCTGGGCCTGCGGTGGGGCGGGCACAGCCGAGGGGGAGGGCGCCGGGGTGGAGGGCATGGCCGGGGAAGGCACGCCGGGGGCGGCGGGCGGCTGGGGCCAGGTTCCCTGAGCTCCCTGGGAAGGCCACGGGGCGCCCGATGGGGGAGCCGGAGGGTTCTGCGGGGAAACGCCCTGCCAGGGAGAGTCCTGACGGGGGGCGTCCTGCGGAGAGGCGTCCTGGCGGGGAGAGTCCTGACGGGGGGCGTCCTGGAAGAAGGAGTCCCGTCCGGATATATCCGGCCTTGGGGGGATCGGGTGAGGGGAGTCGGGCCAGGGGAAGCCCTGATGGACGGCCTCCTGCCCGGGAAGGCCCTGTCCGGAGACGCCTGGCCCGGGGAAATTCTGACGGGAGACGTCCGGTCCCGGGAAGCCCTGGTCCGGCCTGGGAAGGCCTTGCCCGGAGACGTCTGGTCTGGGGAAGTCCTGGTGGACGGTCTCCGGTCTGGGAAGGCCCTGTCCGGAGACGTCTGGTCCGGGGAAGTCCTGACGGGAGGCGTCCGGTCCTGGGAAGCCCTGGTGGGAGGCATCAGGCCTGGGGAGGTTCTGGTGGGGGGCGCTGGGGCGGAAGAAGTCCTGCCCGGGGGCGTCCTGCGGGGAGGCCGGGGGCGGGGTGGGCAGGCCGTACGGGGGGAGGGCGTGGGGCTCCTCCTCCGGAGCGGGCCGGCCGGGCTCCACCGGAGAGGACCAACCGGGCGTGGTTTCGTCTCCGGGATGCGGCGTGCCCGTCACTTCTTGTTCCCCAACGAGTAGACGTCCTTGGCTTCGGATACCAGCCGGGCCGCGCCCGCCTCGTCCAGGCCGAGGTCGATCTCCACCTCGGGCAGGGACGGCTCGACGATGAACCCGCGCACGGAGCTGACCACGATACGGGCTCCGGCCAGTTCGGAGACGGGCAGTTCGAAGACGGCGGGTCCGGTGGCCCACCAGCCGGGCTGGACGAAGAACTGCTTGATGGTCTGGGTCTCGGGCACCCGGTCGGTCGAGGTGTAACGCTTGCCGTCCGCCGTGAGGATCTCCAGCGAGACGATCTTCTGAGGCTCCCTGGTCGCCTGGGCCGCCAGGTCGACCACGAGGAAGATCCCGGTGGTCTTCGCGATCGCCGTCTTGCCGCCCAGTCCCGGCGCCTCGATCGTCTTGGCCGCGTGCACCGCCCTGGCCTGGACCCAGACACGTGAGGCCCGTACCTCGTCACCGACGCCGCCGGTCCAGGTGAGCGGGCCGCCACGGTCGTCGCGCGTGTAGGCGAAGGTCTGCGCCCACACCGCCGCCGCGGCGAAGGCGATCCCGACGAGCAGCCCGACCGGCCTGTGCCACCTGTTCGGCTGGGAGGGGGCACGGCGGCGTCCACGGGTGGGCGCGCCCGCGCGTTCGGGGGCGACGGTTCCCATCAGACGCCTTCCTTACGCTGGACCGGGAGGGTGACCTGCGCGGCGACGGTCGGCGGTCCTTTGGGGTCCTCGCTGACGAGCACCCAGCCGAGCTCGTGGCTGAAGCCCTCGTTGAACTCGAAGGTGCCCACGTCCAGTTTCACCTGCTGGGGGGCACGCTGGCCGTCGGTCAGCTGGTACTTGATCACCACGGTCGAGGGGACGCCCGGGTGGAGCTGCTGGCTCGGGACGCCCTCGGCGGCGACGGAGGTCAGCGGGCCGTACGGGGTCTTGAGTTCGGGGGTCACCTTGAGCAGGCCCGCGCCGAACAGCAGGCCCCGCTGGGTGCCGGACCAGGGGGAGCCGACCGTGGTGGTCTTCTCGCCCTTGTTGGTGACCTTCATCACGACTTCAAGGAAGCGCTTGCCCTCCCCGCCGTACTCGTCAGGTTGGAAGGCGGTGCGCGATTCGACGAAGGTGGTCGTGAACTCACCCTGGTCGACGGTCGCGCCGGGGCCGAGCTGTTTGGGAGGCTCTTTGGGAGCCTCGGCGAGTCCACCGAAGGCCGCGGTGACTCCCAGACCGGTGGCCACCACCAGAGCGGCTACCGGGACCGCGACCGGGCGCCGTCGCGTGCTTTCGCCACCGGAGGGAGACGTCATGACAAAGGATGGTAATCGCTTACCTTCACCCCATCCGACTCATTCATCCCTTAAGCGGCGATGAACATGGGGAAAATGCAGCAGATTGACGGGAACGCTGCCCGAATCGGAGGTCCAACTCTTACGCTGTCTCCGAGGCGGCGAGAGCCCAATGGCGGAGGTTCCGTGGCGGACGTGCATCCCGAGCATGCGCAGCTCCAGGCGGACCGGATCTACCTGGGCTGGCAGTACGCCCTGCTGCACCCTGATCCGGGTCCGGCTCCCAGGCGGCCCTCCCCGGCGGACGGCGGGCCCGTGACCAACGACAGGGCCGACGCCGAGTGGATGCGCAGGGAGCGCCTCAACGAGGCCCTGATGACCCGCCCGATGAAGGTCTTCAGGGTGTTCATGACCGCGCTCGCGGTGCTGATCCTCGTCCTGGGCGTCACCGAGTTGCTGCGCTGGTCCTTCGCGGCGGCCGGGCTGGTGGCCTCCGGTGGGATCGCGGTCTTCTGCAGCTATGCGATCCGCCAGGGGAACCGGGCGGTCAAGCACCGGATCCGCGAGCGTCAGGCGGTCGGCGACCGGCAGCGCGAGGAACGTGACAGGGAGCTGTTCCAGGCCCAGGAGGAGCACGCCGTGCGCTACCGGGAGTGGGCCGAGCGCAAGGAACTCCACGATCGCCAGCTCACCTGGTACGCCGTGACCGTGCCCGACGAGATCGACCGCATCGACGTCGCGGGCGGCACGCTGCCCGGCTGGTCGGCGTTGATCACCCTGCTCGGGGCGACCCGTCTGTACAGCGGCGGCCACCTGACCGTGCTCGACCTGTCCGAGGGCGCGATCGCCAAGGACCTGATAGAGCTGGCGCGCAGGGGCGGCGACGATCCGCTGGTGTGGGTGCTGCCCGGCGACCTGCCCCGGCTCGACCTGGGCGCGACGCTGCCGCCAGAGGCCTTCGCCGACGTGCTCGCCCACGTGGTGAGCGTCAGCGAGGAGCACCCGAGGGACCTGTCGTTCGACAACGCGATCCTGGAGCGTGTCCTTGAGGTCCTCGGCGAGAACGCCACGATCAACCAGGTCACCGCGGCCCTGCGCGCCCTGGCCCAGGTCGGCGACCCGCGTGAGGACCTCCTGACCGGCCTGATCACCGCGACCCAGCTCGAACGCATCGGCACGCTGTTCGGCCGCGGCGTCAGCGACCGGGTGGTGATCGAGCGCGCCTGGGCCCTCGAATCACAGCTGCGCAAGCTGGAGACGCTCGGCTCGGAGGCCGTACGGCTGCCGCCCGCGCGGTTGCGGGTGGTCTCCATGGACCGGCAGGCCGGCGTGCTCGGCAACCGGGTCCTGGGCACCTACGTCGCCACCGCGCTCACCCACATCCTGCGCCAGTCACCCGCCTCGGAACGGCCGTGGTACCACACGATCATCGTCGCCGGGGCGGACAAGCTCCGCGGTGACGTGCTCGACCGGCTGATGGACGCCTGTGAGACCTCGCGGACCGGCCTGGTGCTCACCTACCGCGCGCTCACCCCGACCGTGCGGGAGCGCCTCGGGCGGGGTCACGCCGCGGTGGCGTTCATGCGCCTGGGCAACGCCGAGGACGCCAGGATCGCCAGCGAGCACGTCGGCACCGAGCACCGCCTCGAAATCGCCCAGCTCACCGAGACGATCAGCGCCGCGGGCGCCGGGCTCGACGGCGGTTACGTCTCGACCGTCGGCCACCCCGACGCGGGCGAGGACGACCGCGACGTCAGGGGCACCGATCTCAAGGAGGACATAACCTCCTCGACGGAGTGGGGCCGTCAGGCGAGCAAGGCCATGGGGGAGACCGAACGGGTCCTGCACCGCTCGCGGGAGTTCCTCGTCGAACCCCACCAGCTCCAGCAGCTTCCCACCACGTCGGTCATCGTCACCGACGCCACCGCCCATGGCCGCAGGGTCCGTCTCGCCGACGCCAACCCGGCCATCCTCACCTTCCCCAAGACCACCCTCGGGGAGTTCGACGAGATCAAGGAGGCGGTGCTGGAACGCGCCGAGGAGACACGGCGCCACGAGCCGACCCCCTTCGAGAGCGCCCCACCCAACCTCGGGCCGCCTCCGGCGAGGCTCGACTGGCGTAGGCGGCAATGAACCGTCCCCTCGCGGTAACGACCTGGTCAATGCGGAGGTGTGATCACCCGGGGAGGGCCGACCTTGGTTGCCGGGGTGCCCCCGGCCCCGGGTTCGCCGTGCCGTACGGCGGAGCGATCCGTGAAGCGCCGACCCCTCCGGCCTGAGGCCGGGTCCCCCGGGTGGAGAACAAATGCAACCGAGTGTGTCCCGTCCCCCCAGCCAGCTGGCCGGTCCCTGGTACCGGATTCAGGCCATCACGGCCCCCTCCCGTAGTTCGTCGGCGGAGTGGGACTTCGTCACCGTGCTGCCCGCCGTACTGTCGGCGGCGCAGCGCAACCGGCCCTTCGTGGTCGGGTGGCTCTCCCGGGGAGCGGGCGCCCCGCTCGAACTCATCACCAACGCGGGGCCGCTCAACCCGCCCAGATCGCCCCGCAGGGCCGTCACCGAGCCCGACCAGGCCCCGGCGGGCCCGGAGCCGCTGCTGTTCCCCAGCGGCGCGCGAGGAGTGCGCATCGGCGACGAGTGGCTGAGCGACCTGTCGGACCTGGCCTGGACCGTCTGTCCCGGCCGCCAGGCCCCACCGCTCGGCGGACGCCGCGAACCGGACGCCGACGAGGTCAAACGGCCCACGCTCTTCGAGTCGACGCTGGTCACGCTCATGTCCCGGCCCTTCGCCTGGCTGGTCGTCGCCGAGCGGACCGACCTGCTGGACACCGAGGTGGCCCACCTGCGCACCCAGCTCAACGTGCTCAGGCAGTACGGCGACGCCTCGGAACGCTCCCGCTACGACGCCGAACGCGCCGAACGGCGCATGCAGGAGCTGGACGCCTTCCGCGAGGCCGGGCTGTGGAGCGTGCGGGTGCTCGCCGGGGCCTCCGGACCCGAGGAACTGCGCCAGATCGCCCCGGTGCTGGTCGGGTCCGCCGAGATGAGCCACCACCCCTACCGGCTGCGCAGCGCCCTGGACGGCCCCGTGCACGGCTTCGCCGAGGCGCTCTCGGTCACTCTGCAGGACCCGGCCGACGGCACCGCGGCGCCGTTCGCGGCCACCGCGGGAGCGCTGGCCGCCCTGGCGGGGCTGCCGCGCAGGGAGGTGCCGGGGGTCAGGGTGCTCGACGCGGGCTTCTTCGACGTGACCAGCGAGGCGGACATCTCCCCCGGCGCGCCGACCGTCGGCCTCGGGGCGATCCTGGACGGCCAGGACAGGGCGGTCGGCTCGTTCCGGGTGCCGCTGACCACCCTGAACCGGCACGCCTTCGTCACCGGCGCCACCGGTTCCGGCAAGTCGCAGACCGTCAGGCACCTGCTCGAACAGCTCACCGGGGAGGGCATCCCCTGGCTGGCCATCGAACCCGCCAAGTCCGAGTACGCCGCGATGGGCGGCCGGGTCGAACACCTCGCCCCGGTCACCGTGATCAACCCCTCGGCGCCCGACAGCGTGCCCTTCAGCGTCAACCCGCTCGCCCCCGAACCCGGCTACCCCGTGCAGGCGCACATCGACATGGTCCGTGCGCTGTTCATGGCCGCCTTCGACGCCGAGGAGCCGTTCCCGCAGATCATGTCGCTGGCGCTGCAGCGGGTCTACGAGACCAACGGCTGGGACGTGGTCACCGGGTGGGCGGCCCCCGGTGCGGCCGTGCGGCCCGCCGTACCGACCCTTGAGCAGTTGCAGCAGCACGCCATGGACGTGATCCAGGAGATCGGCTACGGCAGGGAGGTCCAGGCCGACGTCGAGGGCTTCATCTCCCTGCGGCTGCGGTCGTTGCGGGTCGGCTCGGCAGGGCGCTTCTTCGAGGGCGGTCATCCGGCCGACATCGGCGACCTGCTGCGGCGCAACGTGGTGCTGGCCATCGAGGACGTGGCCAACGACGAGGACAAGGCGTTCCTGATGGGCACGCTGATCATCCGGATCGTCGAACACCTGCGGATGCGGGCCAGGAAGGAGCGCGGCGGCGGTCTGCGGCACGTCATCGTGATCGAGGAGGCGCACCGGCTGCTGCGCGACCGGGGCGCCGGACGGGCCAGCACCCACGCCGTCGAACTGCTCGCGGGCATGCTCGCCGAGATCCGCGCCTACGGCGAGGGCATCGTGGTCGCCGAGCAGATCCCCACCAAACTCGTCTCCGACGTGGTGAAGAACACCGCGCTGAAGGTGGTGCACCGCCTGCCCGCCGAGGACGACCGCCAGCTCGTCGGGGCCGCGATGAACCTCAGCGAGGAACAGTCCAGGCAGGTCGTCTCACTCCAGCCGGGCGTCGCCGCGATCTTCGCCGACGGGATGGACCGGCCGTTGCGCGTGCAGGTGCCGCTGGGGGAGGACCGCGAACGGCAGCTGCCCGACGTCACGCCTCCGATCTGCGGGCGCCGCTCGGCCGCCTGCGGCAGGGAGTGCAGGACGGGACGCGCCTGCACCCTCGTCGAACTGCGCGAGGCCGACCTGCTCGCCGACGCCCCGGAATGGGCCTGGCTGCGGATCTGGACCGACACGCTGGTGCTGGCCTTCTGCGCCAACCGTCCCGCGCCCGGGGTGCCCAGGGCCCTGGCCGACATGTGGGACGAACCACCGCCCAGGAGACGCGAGTGCATGCTGGCCACGGCCGTCGAACGCAGCGTCGGGCGCAGGGCCTGGTCGCTGCGGACCATCGGTGACCCGGCGAAACTGACCGAGCAGGTCGCGGTGGCGGCCACCCGGCTGCTCGGCCCCGACAGGGAGCCCGGCGAACGCCCCGGACCCGCGTGGGTCATCCCGCAGGTCCGCTGGTTGCACGAGGTGGACAAACTCTTCCCGTACGGCCGGCCCGCCCCCAACCCGCGCGGCGCCGCCCCGGTCATGGAGTACGCCCTGTTCAGTCGTCAGCACAACGGCACCGAACTGCTCGGCCACCGGGCCAAGGCACTGCGCCACCACCCGCTGTCCATGGAGGTCGAACGCAACAGGGCACTGGCCTGGCGGGTCATCCTCGGCGACGACGAGCACGAAGGGGTCGAACGGGACATCCTCACCGTGACGATCGGTATCGACCCCGCCGAACGGCTACGCCATGTGGCGCAGACCATGGGGGCGGGATGGTTGGAGAGCGTGCTGTCGTGGCCACGGCGCTTCGTGCTGCCCTTCGACGCGGCCTCGGCGGAGAGCGCGGAACTGGCCTTCAGCGAGTGATGCGGCCCGTGACGGGGAACGCGTTCCCCAGGAGGTTTCCAGGGGTGCCTCCAGGGTGGTTTCCCCAGGTCAATCCGTAATATCGGACAGGTGGCGACCACCTGCTTCGAATAGGGATACGACGGTGCCGCCACCCAACCACGGCTAGGATCGGCGGCATGAACGATTCGGCTATCCCGGGCTTTCCGGCTGCCGGATCGTCCTGCGACGGGTCGCTACGCGAGGAGACGGCATGACTCAGCTTCCGCTGCGGGCGCAGCTCGCGAGCGCTCTCGGCCGGACGGCCGCGACCCTGTCCAGGGCGACGGGCAGAGGCGACGGATCAGTGATCGGCGGCCGGATCGGCCTGGCGCTGGAACCCGACCTGCTGCGCAAGCTCGCGCAGGACCGCAAGCTCGCGCTGGTCAGCGCGACCAACGGCAAGACGACCACCACCCGGCTGATCACCTCGGCGCTGCAGGAGCTCGGCGAGGTCGCGACCAACGCCTTCGGCGCCAACATGCCCGCCGGGCACGTCTCGGCGCTGTCCTCGGCCAAGCACGCCCCCTACGGCGTCCTGGAGGTCGACGAGAAGTACCTCCCCGAGGTGATCGACACCACCGGTGCCGGGGTGGTCGTCCTGATGAACCTCAGCCGCGACCAGATGGACCGGGCGGGTGAGATCTGGCTGCTCGCCCAGAAGTGGCGGCGGGCGCTGGCGAACAGGCCGGTCCACGTGATCGCCAACGCCGACGACCCCCTGGTGACCTGGGGCGCCTCGACCGTTTCCGGCGTGACCTGGGTCTCCGCGGGGCAGCCGTGGAAGGAAGACTCCTGGTGCTGCCCCGAGTGCGGCGGCCCGCTCGACCGCAAGGGCATGGACTACGTCCCGCCGGGCAGCGCGGCCCCCGGCCCCGTCCCGGCCGCCGCCCACGGCGGGATCGTCTCCCGTGCCGCCGAGAACGACTGGGCCTGCCGCGAGTGCGCCTTCCGGCGCCCCCAGCCGAGCTGGTTCCTCGACGACGACGCGGTGATCGACCCGCGCGGGCAGCGCTGGGTGCTGGACATCCAGCTTCCCGGCCGGGCGAACCGGGCCAACGCCGTGATCGCCCTGGCCACCGCGGAGGCCTTCGGCCTTCCGATCCAGCGGGCGCTGCCCCGGCTGCGCGAGGTCACCTCCGTCGCGGGCCGCTACACGGTCGTCCAGCGCGACGGCAGGCACGCCCGGCTGCTGCTGGCCAAGAACCCGGCGGGCTGGCTTGAGGCGTTCGACGTCCTGGACCGCTCCCTGCCGGTGATCCTCTCGGTGAACGCCCAGGGCCCCGACGGCCGCGACACCTCCTGGCTGTGGGACGTGGACTACCGCGTGCTGCGCGGCGGCCCTGTCTACGTCACCGGGGAACGCAGACTCGACCTGGCCCTCAGGCTGGACATCGCGGGCGTGCCGTTCCAGCTGACGAACTCCTTCGAGGAGGCGCTGGCCCTCCAGCCGCCCGGCAAGGTAGACGTGATCGCCAACTACACCGCCTTCCAGCAGATCCGATCGGAGTTCGGTCGTGCCGTCTGACAGCATCCTGCGAATCGTCTGGATCTACCCGGACCTGCTGAGCACCTACGGTGACCAGGGCAACGTGCTGGTCCTCGAACAGCGCGCCCAGCGCCGTGGCATCCCGGTCGAGACCTACCACGTGCGCTCGGCCGACCCGGTGCCCGAGGGCGGCGACATCTACCTCATCGGCGGCGGCGAGGACCGCCCGCAGATCCTGGCCGCCGAACGGCTGCGCAGGGACGGCGGGCTGCACCGCGCCATCGCCCGCGGAGCCTGCCTGCTGGCCGTCTGCGCCGGCTACCAGATCATGGGCACCACGTTCGGCGGCGAGGAGGGACAGCCGGTCGACGGCCTCGGCCTGATCGACATCTCCAGCGGACGCGGCACCGCCCGCGCCGTCGGCGAACTGGCGGGCGAGGCCGACTCCGTGCTCGGCATCCCGACGCTGACCGGCTTCGAGAACCACATGGGTGTCACCCGCCTCGGCCCCGGCGTACGGCCACTGGCCCGCACGACCGTCGGCACGGGAAACGGCGACGGAACCGAGGGCTGCCACGTCGGCAAGGTCGTGGGAACCTACCTGCACGGCCCCGCGCTGGCCCGCAACCCCGGCCTGGCCGACCTGCTGCTGACCTGGGCCGTCGGATTCCAGCTCCCGCCGCTCGACGACACCTGGTTCGACCAGCTCCGCAGGGAGCGGCTGACGGCCGTACTGCCCGGCTGAACGGCACGTGACGTACGGCCCCGTCCTCGCGGCGGGGCCGTACGCGTGAGGACCGTCAGTAGACGAGGGCCTGGACCCCCTCGCCGAGCACCTCCTCGACGAAGGTCGAGGCGCCCGCGATGCGCACGCCCTCGATCACGTCGTCGACCGTGATGTTCCGCCTGGCCGCGCACTGCGTGCACAGCGTCATCCGGCCGCTCGCCAGGACCACGTCGACCAGGTCGCCGAGCTGGGCGGCGTGCGGAAGGGCGAACTCCTTGGCGCGTCCGGGGAGGGCGAACCACGAGGCCTCCCCCGTCAGCCAGAGCGAGACCGGGACCCCGCTCGCCAGTGCCGCCGCCGCGACTGTGAACGCCTGGTTGCATCGCTCGGGCGCGTCCGCGCCGGCGGTCACCTTGATCACCAGTGATCGTGCCATACCCCGAAGCCTATGAGGCCGGTGTCGCGGGCGCGAGCCGTACCGGGGCGGCTCTAGGCTCGGATGCATGGACGTTCCCGAACTGCACTCCGCCCTTGAGCCGATCGCCTTTCTCCTGGGCCGGTGGGAAGGTGCCGGGGTTGGTGGATATCCGACGATCGAGAGCTTCAACTTCGGCCAGGAGATCGTCTTCGGTCACAACGGCAAGCCGTTCCTGACCTATGAGAGCCGGACGTGGCTGCTGGACAAGGAAGGCAACAAGGTACGGCCGCTGGGCACGGAGACCGGCTTCTGGCGTGCCCTGCCCGAGCGCAGACTTGAGGTGTGCCTGTCGCACCCGACCGGCATCGTGGAGATCTACGTCGGCGAGGTCGTCTTCCACAAGATCGAGTTGCAGACCGACGTGGTCGCCCGCACCGCGACCGCCAAGGAGTACACCGCGGGCCACCGCCTCTACGGCCTGGTCAACGGCAACCTGATGTGGGCCTACGACATGGCCGCCATGGGCGAACCCCTCCAGTCCCACCTGTCGGCGGAGCTGAAGAAGGTGTAGCTGTGTCTCTT
>NZ_JBEPEI010000017.1:89045-198581 GCF_040300765.1 Streptosporangium sp. NPDC000239
CTTTGCTCCGCCTTCGGCGTCGCGGGGCTGTGTCTCTTTGCTCCGCCTTCGGCGTCGCGGGGCTGTGCCTCTTTGCTCCGCCTTCGGCGTCGCGGGGCTGTGCCTCTTTGCTCCGCCTTCGGCGTCGCGGGCTTGGGCGCCTCTGAGTCGGCGCTTTCCCTCGTCTCTCCGTCGCTGCGCTCCTGCGTTCCTCAGTCCAAGCACCGACGCGCCCAAGCCGAAACTCCTCACTCCTGAAGCCGGGTTCCGGTGAATAGGAGGAGGACTAGGGCGCTTAGGGCCAGGAGGGACTGGCCGGTCAGGTTCAGGGGGGTCGTGTCGCCTTCCAGGGACAGCAGGACGAAGCCGCCCCAGACGTAGGTCAGCAGCGCGCCACCGGCCAGGTGGAGCCGGTGTGCCGGGCCCCATCCCGTACGGCGTGACCAGCGGGAGACCGTGACGGCGGAGACGGCCGGCAGACCGGACGCCAGAGCGACCCCCGGCCAGTCCTCCGTCCCGACGAAGAACAGGCCGGATGCGGCGAAGGCCGCGAGACCGACCAGCCACGGGCGGGGAGCGGCGCCGGGAACCGGGGGACGCGGACGGCGGCCGAGGGCGAAGGCCGTACCGGCCAGGAGGACGACCACGACGGCGGCGCCGATCCGCCGTGGGGCGGGGGCGACGAACCCGCCCTCGGCGAGCATGCTCTGGAAGACGACGAGCGAGCCGAGGACGAACAGGACACCGGTGACGGCCAGGCCGGGCAGGCCGAGCCAGAGGACGGTGCCGCGGCGGGGTGTCAGGGCCTCGGCGAGAGCGATCGGCACACCGATGCTCCAGATCACGTGACCGCCGACGAAGCTCAGCGCGTAGTGGGCGCTGACGCCCAGCCACGGGATCGGCGTGACGCTCTGGAAGTCGTGTCCCTCGAACGACGGGTTGAACAGCGACTGGTCGATCAGGCACGCCTCAAGCACGCCGTACGCCGCCGCCAGGAGGATCATCGTGGGCCAGCCACGTCCGGTACGGCGGGCGGCCTCCCTGATCAGGAGGGCGCCGCCGCCGTACATCGGGGCGAGCACGAGCAGGCCGCCGATGTCGGCCACCGGGACGTTGCCGAGCAGGTATTCGGCGACCAGCGGTGCCAGGAGGAACAGTCCGACGGCGGGTGCCAGCCGCCGTGTCACGCCCTCTCGTGTCCGAGGCGCGCCCTGCCGCGTCACGTGGGAATCCCGCGTCACGTCTGGGCCCCGCTTCGCGTGGCGGCGAGCATCAGGCCGCCCAGGGCGGCCAGGGCGAGGTTCGCGAACAGTTCGTAGCCGGTCAGGAAGTCCAGACGTCCGACGATCACCCGGTCGAAGAAGTTGAGGAAGAAGTTCATGAAGGGCTGGACGGCCACCCGGTCGATGGCCCCGCTGACCCCTTCCAGGAGGAAGAACAGCCCCAGGATTCTGGTGAGTTCGCGCATGTCTGAACGCTAGGAATCCCGGGCCACCTCGCGGATCGGTCGTCGGGATGCTCCACGCCGACGGACGTCTCCCCGGCCGGGCCCGGCGCGCGACGAAGGTGTTGGTCCCGGCGACTTTGGTATCGCGGGGGGCCGGGGCGGGGACGGGCGACCCTAGGCTCGTTGGGGATGGACGAATCGACGACCGCACCGAGGCGTGGACCGCACGACTGGCTGGTCGACGCCTGCCTGTTCCTGGTGGCGGTGCTCTCCGGGCTGATCCTGGCCGGGCTGCGCCTCGACACCTCCCCGAGACCGCCCAAGTGGCTGTTCGACCTCGACCAGGTGACCGCCGTGGTCGGCTGCGCCGCGCTGTGGCTGCGCCGTGGCCGGCCGACGGAGCTGGCCGTCGTGCTGATCGTGCTCTCGACGTTCTCCGAGCTGATCACGGGGGCGGTGCTGATCGCGCTGTTCACGGTCGCGGTGCACCGCCCGCCGAGGACCACGATGATCGTCTCCGTGGCGGGCCTGGTCGCAGGCGTCGTCTACGTGCTGCTGCGGCCCGAGCCGGACATGCCCCGGCTGGCGCTGTGGGTCATGGGAGGCGCGATCCAGGGGGCCGTGGTCGGCTGGGGCCTGTACGTCCACCACCGGCGCAAACTCGCCGCCGCGATGCGGGAACGGGCGGCCCGGATGGAGACCGAGGCGCGTCTGCGGGCGGAACAAGCCGGTCAGGAGGCCCGTACGGCGATCGCCAGGGAGATCCACGACGTTCTCGGGCACCGTCTCTCACTGCTGAGCGTGCACGCCGGGGCCCTCGAATACCATCCCGACGCCCCGAGCGAGGAGATCGCCCACGCGGCCAGGGTGATCAGGGAGAGCGCCCACCAGGCGTTGCAGGACCTGCGTGAGGTCATCGGGGTGCTGCGCGCTCCGGTCGGGGAACTGCCCCAGCCGACCTACGCCGACCTCAGGCAGCTGGTCGCCGAGTCCGACCGGGCCGGGATGTGGGTGACCATGGTCGAGGAGCACACCGGGACCGTGCCCGACCGGCTCGGCCGTACCACCTATCGGATCGTGCAGGAGGCGCTGACCAACGTGCGCAGGCACGCGCGGGGGGCGCCGGTGCGGGTGTCGATCGCGGGGGCGCCGGGGGCGGAGCTGGTCGTCGAGATCGTCAACGACGCCGGACCGGCCGGGGCCGCCGGATTTTCTGGAGCCCGGCCGGGGCGGGGGCTGATCGGCCTGGCGGAGCGGGTCGCGCTGGTCGAGGGACGCCTGGAGTACGGTCCCACGACGTCGGGAGGCTGGCGTCTGGGGGCCCGGCTTCCCTGGCCGGAGTGAAGCGGTGCCGACGTCCGGGTGGGGCGAGCCGGGGCGTCCGGGTGGGGCGAGCCGAGGGCGGCCGACGCGGCGGGAGTCTGTGGCGCGGTCCTGCGGGAGGGCGAGTTGGGGTGCTGTGGTGCGGTCCTGCGGGAGGGTCGGGGGAATACCATCACGGGCATGAGCACTCCTTTCACCCCTGATGTGGTCGAGGCGATCAAGCGCCACATGAACGACGACCACGCCGACGACTCGCTGCTGATCTGCCGGGCCCTGGGCGGCCGGCCCGAGGCGACCAGCGCGGTCACGTCGGGGGTGGACGCCGAGGCGATCGAGTTCCTCGCGACGGTCGAGGGGCGGGAGGTCACGGTCAGGGTGCCGTGGAGCACGACGCTGACCGAGCGCGCCCAGGTCCGCACGGAGGTCGTCAGGCTGTACCGGGAGGCGTGCGCCGCCCTCGGAGTCCCGGCCCGCGGCGAGCACTGAGACGCGGGGGAGTCGGAGCCGCTCCTCGGACGGGGCCCTGGGAAGCGCGGGGACGCTCTTCGGGAGCGTCCCGGGGGCTCCTTGGGAGACGCGGGGAGACCGGGAAAGGCTCGGGGACATTGAGAGGCGCCGGGCTTCGGAAGCGGGGGCCGAAGGAACCGGGCCGGAAAAGGGAAGAACCCCGGGTCTGTTCCTCCCGTGGGTGGGAGGGCCAAGGGGACCAAAGGCGGGAGAGCACTCCCACCACCCTGGCGGACCCGGGGTTCCGGTGATTGCCGTGAATTCGCCGAACGTCACCAGACGTCCGGACGGAGTCCGGAAGCTGGGGCGTCCTAGCGGACAGCCACCTCGCTAGCCCTATGATCAACCATCGTTCGGACCACCTCCTTTCAGCGTGCTTGTACGTTATGAAATCTCCGCAGCCAGGGCAAACGATTATTTTCGCCCGGTTGTCCCCGCCCCCTCGAACACGCCCTGACCTCGGAGGAAGGGCCTCGAAGGCGGCGTGCCGCGAACGGTCTCCGTACCGGGTGGGGCGGGTCCGGTGGGACGGAGGCGCCGGGGAGGGCTTCGGTGTCCGGGGGCGGCCCACGGGCGGGCACGCCCTCCCGCGCCCTGACCGCAAATAGATCTCTTTTTCGTCACATGGCCTGATTTATCCCGCTTGGAACGGTCCTTCCTGGCACTCTGGTCGCGCCGCCTCACGATCTTCGTGTCCATCCCCCTCTTTCTATGGAGTCTCCACTCATGCGATCGAAGACGCCTGCCGCGCTCTTGGGCGCCGTTGTCCTTCTGGTGGGTCTGTCGAGCGTCACCACCGCCTCGGCGGCCACCTCGGCCGCCGCTCCGACGACCTTCTGCGTCAACAAGACCACGAAGGTCGTCCGCGCGCTCACGAGGTGCAACCCGAAGACCGAGCGGGTGCTGACCCTCCAGGAGGCCCAGCAGGGCATCGCCTCCCAGGGACCGGCCGGCCCGCGTGGCCCGCAGGGCCCCCAGGGTGAGCGGGGAGTCGCCGGCCCGCAGGGTCCCCAGGGCGAGCGGGGCGCCACCGGTCAGCGGGGCCCCCAGGGCGAGCGGGGCGCCGCAGGTCAGCAGGGGCCGCGAGGCGAGACGGGCAAGACCGGACCCCAGGGTCCCGAGGGCTCGACCGGGCCTCAGGGCCCCGAGGGTCCGGCCGGACCGCAGGGCCCCGCCGGTCAGGGCGGCGGCCTGCCCGAGGTCTACGCCTACAAGGTCGGTCCCGTCTGGACGACCTGCACGCTGCTGGACGGCTACACGATCGCCGCCTACGACTGCAAGGTCACCAGGGCGCCGGGAAGGACCCCGAGGACCGCCGCGTCGCCGAGCTCGTCTCCCTCGGCCTCCTGATCGTCCGGCGGTAGGGGCGACCACCACCGGACATGTTCGAAGGGCCGCCGTCCGTGGGGCGGCGGCCCCTGGTGTTCACGGGACCTCGGAGCCCGTGGGCCCGGACCCGGGGGCCGGGGTCCCGCCAGGTCTCTCCCGTGCCGTGAGACCGGTCCCCTCCGGGGCGGTGGCGGTTGCCCGTCCAACCGGACGTCCGTCGGCCGGTCGTTAGCATGAACCAGGTGATTACCGATCAAGCAGGACGGCGGGGCCGGCTGGCCTGGCTTGACGCCATACGAGGGTTCGCGGCGCTGGCGGTGGTCTTCGAACACGTGCTGTCGCCGCTGCTGCCCGAGATCCGCTTTCCTTTCAAGGAGACCTTCGAGCCCGGGTGGTACGGGGTCATGGTGTTCTTCCTGGTGAGCGGCTACATCGTGCCGGCTTCGCTGGAGCGGCGGGGTGACCTGCGGGCCTTCTGGATCTCCCGGGCCTTCCGGCTCTACCCGATGCTGGGCGTCTGCGCGGTGGGGGTGGCGCTGCTGATCGCCGCGGGATGGGACGGCCTGCACCCCTGGTGGGGGAGCCGTCCCCTGTCGCTGACGCTGGGCCATCTGACGATGCTGCAGGACCTGCTGTACATGCCGAACACGGTCAACGTGATGTGGACGCTCTCCTACGAGATGGCCTTCTACCTGCTGCTGGGTTCGATGTACACCCTCGGGGTGAACCGGGCGAGCCGTACGGCCGCGCTCGGGTTCGCCGTGGCGGCCGTGCTGGGGGCAGGCGTGCTGCCGACCAAGCTGCTCTCGTACGGCGACGGGACGCGGATGCTGACGGTCACACTGACGGTGGTCGCGCTGGTGGTGGTCGGAACGGCCATGACGCTCATGGGGCCCCTCGCGGTGCGGCGGGCGGGCGCCGTCGCGGCCGGGGGCACCGTGCTGGTGCTGCTGGCGGTCAACCAGGAGTATCCCGGCACCTGGCAGGGGCTGCTGATCCTGGCCACGATGTTCTCCGGCACCGTGCTGTACCGGGCGGAACAGGGCGAGATCACCTGGGCGCGGGCCGGTTGGGTGCTCCTGGTTCCGGCGGCCGGGATCTGGCTGACGAGGGACACGCCCGGCCTGTGGCTGGCGCTGGTCGCGGCCTGGCTGACCTTCGCCGTGGGGATGGCGCTGCGCGACCGTGAGCTGCCCCGGGTGCTGCCCTGGCTCGGGCTGGTCAGCTACTCGGTCTATCTGCTCCATCCGCTGCTGTTGAAGGTGGTCCAGATGACCTGGCCGGAGCCACTGGCCGTACCGCTCGGGGCTCGGCTGGTCGCGCTGGTCGGCCTGGTCGGGGTGCTGCTCGGGATCAGTGCGCTGACCTGGCGTTTCGTCGAGGCGCCCGCGCAGCGGCTGGGCAGGCGCCTGGTGAGGGGCTCCTCAACGGCCGTCCCTCCGCGTCCAGCCGAGGACGCGCTCCGTCAGGGCTGAGGGATCCGCACCGCCGTCGAAGGCCGTCGGGACGAGCGCGCGGGCCTGGGCCGCGTCCTCCTTCGCCTCGTCGATCCGGTTCCGGGGCCGGTTCCCGGCCGTCGGACGGTCGAGCCGTACGGTGTCGGGGCAGTCGAGCAGCGCCCAGTGGGCCGGGGTGCTCCAGCGGGTGCCGGGGACCAAGTCCTCGGGGGAGGGGACCGGGGCAGCCTAACCTGCGGGAAACCGTGCGTGGTGGGCGATTTGTTGGTGTTTGTGGCGACCCCAGTAGGGCTGGTCTGCTCGTAGACTCTGTGCATGGCCGAGACGTCATGGCATGAGCAACTGCGGGCGCACGGTTACCGGATCACCCCGCAGCGCCAGCTGGTGCTTGAGGCGGTCAAGGCCCTTGAGCACGCCACCCCGGAGGAGATCTGCGGCAAGGTGCGGGAGACCGCCCGCGGGGTCAACATCTCAACCGTCTACCGCACGCTCGAACTCCTCGAAGAGCTCGGCATGGTCACCCACAACCATCTCGGGCACGGCGCGCCGACCTACCACCTGGCCGAGGACGCCGACCACGTCCACCTGGTCTGCCACGACTGCGGGGAGCTCAACGAGATCCGCCCCGAGCTGGTCGACGACTTCGTGACCAAGCTGGACGAGGAGTTCGGCTTCGCCGTCAACGTGCACCATCTCACGGTCTTCGGCCGCTGCAGGAAGTGTCGCTGAGGCCTCGTAGGCTTGGAGCCATGCGAAGCCCTCTGCTGGACACCCCGGGCGCGGTCGCGGCCGAGGCCCCCGACGCCGGCGTTGCCGGACACTACGGCGACCCGTTCGCCGAGCAGCGCGCCCTCCTCGCCGGAGAGGCGATGGTCGACCGGAGCAACCGTGAGGTCGTCCGGATCTCCGGCCCCGACAGGCTGAGCTGGCTCAACAGCCTGAGCTCGCAGAAACTCGACGACCTCAAACCCGGTCAACCGACCCAGACGCTGTTCCTGGACGCCCAGGGCAGGGTCGAGCACCACCTCACGCTCGTCGACGACGGCGAGGCCGTGTGGGGGCACGTCGAGCCGGGCACCGGGGCCGACCTCGTCGCCTTCCTCGACAAGATGCGCTTCATGCTCAGGGTCGAGGTGGCCGACGTCACGGCCGAATACGCCGTGGTCTCCGTCGCCGACGCCAGCCGCGTCACCCCGCCGGAGGGGACGATCGTCATCGGCGACGACCTGCTCCTGCCGCGTGACCTGCTGGCCGAGCGTCTCGGCGGCATGCGCCCGGCCGGGCTGTGGGCCTACGAGGCGCTGCGCATCGAGGAGCACAGCCCCCGGCTCGGCTTCGAGACCGACCACAAGACCATCCCCCACGAGGTCGGCTGGATCGGTACGGCCCTGCACCTGAGCAAGGGCTGCTACAAGGGTCAGGAGACCGTCGCCCGGGTCCACAACCTCGGGCATCCGCCCCGCCGTCTGGTCTTCCTGCACCTCGACGGCAGCGCCGACATCCTGCCCGGGCACGGCACCCCCGTTCTCAACGGGGGCGAGGAGGTCGGCTTCGTGGGCAGCTCGGCCCGTCACCACGAGCTCGGCCCGATCGCGCTGGCCGTGGTCAAGCGGACCGTCCCGGTCGAGGTCCCCCTTGAGGCGGGCGGGGTCGCGGCCTCCCAGGAGGTCGTCGTGCCGCCAGACGCGGGCCGCAACGTCCAGATCGACCCGGCGCTGCGCCGCCGCATCCGCTGAGCGGACCCGCGCGCCGTGCCCTCGACGGGGTACGGCGCGCGGGCCCGGCGGGAATCAGCCCTTGGTCCAGATGGCGGTGTAGGCGCCGCCCTCGGTGTCGAGCAGAGTGGGCAGGAAGCCCTTGCCCTTCAGCTCGTCGAAGCGCTTCTGGTAACCGCTGGGGGTCATGCCCGTGTACTCGTACCAGGCGGAGCCGGAGTCCTTGACCCAGACGCTCGTGTAGGACTCGTCGGGGCCGACGGTGACCAGCGAGGGCCGTTCGCCCTTCTTGGTCCTGGCGAGGAACTCCGCGTGGTGCTCGTCGAAGGACTTGCCGACGGTGACGGACCAGGACTGCGAGCCCTGCGTCCAGACGGCGGCGTAGCGCGGGTCGTCGGCGGTGCCGTAGGCGTTGGCCGCGGTGAGCACGTAGCCCCGCTTGGCGGCGTCGGCGTTGGCGGCCGTGAACTGGCCGGTGGTGAGGTTGTGCTTGGCGAAGAACTTGCCCGGGACCTTCTCGAAGATCGCGGCGAAGACGGCGTCGTTCCCCGAGCCGGTGGCGCTCACCGAGGTCGGGCGGTACCCCTGGGAGAGGTAGCTGTCGAACCTCTTCTGGTAACCGCTCGCCGACATGCCCTGGATCATCGCCCAGGCCGGGCCGGACCGCTTGACCCAGACGGCGCCGTAACGCGGTGCGGACGCGTCGTCGACCGTGAAGGTGATCGGCCGGTAGCCCTGGCCACGCAGCGTGTTGAAGCGTTCGGTCTGCTGCTGGCCGCTGACGCCGTGGTAGGCGCTGAACGCGGGCGCGGCCTGGGCGCCGGTCTGGGTGCTGACCTGGGCGTTGGCCGCCGATCCGGCGGTGGTGACCAGGGCGGCGGTGGCGACGGACGCGACGGCGATGGACGCGAAGATGCGCATGACCCTCCCCAAGGGTGCGACTTTTCGGGTGTTTCATCACGGATGAACGGATTCATCGCGGACAAGCGGTTACCCTAGCGGATCATCGCGGTCGGTGATCGTGGTATCGGTCAGGGAATCAGACCTCCAGGATCAGGGTGATCGGGCCGTCGTTGGTCAGGGAGACCTTCATGTCGGCGCCGAAGACGCCCGTCTCGACGTGCGCGCCCAACGCGCGGAGCTCGGCGCAGACGGCCTCGACCAGGGGTTCCGCCACCGGTCCCGGGGCCGCCGCGTGCCAGGTCGGACGGCGGCCCTTGCGGGCGTCGCCGTACAGGGTGAACTGGCTGATCACCAGCAGCGGGGCGCCGACGTCGGAGCAGGACTTCTCGCCCGAAAGGACGCGCAGGCCCCAGAGCTTAGCGGCGAGTTTGGCCGCCTGCCGCCGGGTGTCGTCGTGGGTCACTCCGACCAGCACCAGCAGTCCGGGATCGTCGATCGCGCCGACCGTCTCGCCGTCAACCGTCACCGACGCGGAACTCACCCGCTGCACCACCGCACGCATGCGTCCATCATCCCGGTTGTTCCGACCGCGCCGGAAACCGGTGTTTCCGCCCTCCGTAGAATCCACGCGAAGGGAGCTGAGGTGTCTGCTGAGTCGCTGGTCGTGGAGGTCGTCCGTTCCGGGTTCGTGGAGTCCACCCACCGGGCCCGCATGCTGGCCGTCGACGCGGCCGGTTCGCCGGTGCGGGTGCACGGGGCCGTCGACGTCCTGGTTTCCCCGCGTTCCTCGCTGAAGCCGCTGCAGGGGCTCGGCATGGTGCGCGCCGGGCTCGGGCTCGACGGCGAACTGCTCGCCCTGGCGTGCGCCAGTCACACGGGGGAGCCCTTCCACGTCGAGGGGGCCCGCCGCGTCCTGGCCGGGGCGGGACTCGACGAGAGCGCGCTGCGCTGCCCGGCGGACCTGCCGGAGGACGCCGCCTCCCGCGAGCGGGTGCTGCGTTCAGGAGGCGCTCCCTCACCGCTCTACATGAACTGCTCGGGCAAGCACTCGGCGATGCTCGCCACCTGCGCGGCCAACGACTGGCCGCTGGAGACCTACCTGAGCCCGGCGCACCCGCTGCAGAAGGCGCTGCGTGACACGGTCGAGGAACTCACCGGGGAGCGGGTCGCGGCCACCGGGGTCGACGGCTGCGGCGCGCCGCTGTTCTTCGTGTCGATGGTCGGTGTGACCAGGGCCTTCCGCTCCCTCGTGCTGGCCCAGGAGGGCACGCCCGAGCGCCGGATCGCCGACGCCTTCCGCGCGCACCCCGAGTGGACCTCGGGCACGACCAAGCCGGAGGCCCGGCTGATGCGGGCGCTTCCCGGGCTGATGCTCAAGTCGGGCGCCGAGGCGTTCGACGCCTTCGCCTTCGCGGACGGCAGGGCCGGGGCCGTCAAGATCGAGGACGGCGGCTACCGGGCCAGGATGCCCGCCACCGTCGAGGCCCTTCGGGCGCTGGGTTTCGAGGCCGACGTGCTTGAGGAACTGGCCGTCGGCGTGCTGCTCGGCGGTGGCCGCCCGGTCGGCGAGGTACGGCTGCGCCGCTGAGACCCGCGCGGACCGAGGGCCGCGCACGTGGAGCGGGGCGCGCAGGAGTGGGGGACGGGGCCTGACGGGAGCTGGAGGACACGGCTGAGGGCCGGCGAAGCCGTACGGTCAGGGACGGCAGAGCTCCTCGGCGACCAGGCTCGTCCCGATGCCCAGCAGCCAGACGTCCTTGGCGACGCCGATGCCCTCCTGGGAGGGGCGCAGGCTGCCCTCCTGGCGCAGGCTCGGGGTGCGCAGGTAGAGGCCGACCAGCCCGCCGGCGAAGGCGGTCAGCGCCGCGCCCGCGACCAGTGAGGGCACCACCGGGACCAGCAGGGCAGCGCCCACGGCGATCTCGGTCTTCGACAGCAGCCAGACGAACGTCCTGGGGCTCATCTTCTTCAGGAACGGGTAGGCGTTGGCGGCCATCCCGTGGACGGCGGCGGCGCTGCCCTCGTCCCCGGCGGCCATGGACAGCCCGGCGTTCAGGACGTAGGCGCCGGTGGCGAGCCGTACGGGGAGCTGGTGCGGGCGAGCCAAGATCCTCATAAGTGCTCACAAGGGTTGAATGGTCCGGGAATCATGCTCCTTCCCGTTGTTTGTCCGCTTCACCCGGGAGGTGGTTCTTTCTTGACGGTCCTTGACCCGGGCCGGGGCCAGGTCCGGGAACCGGCCGGGCTCAGGCCTCGGTGGCCTCACACCAGTGGCTGAGGCAGTTGCCGAGCCAGCCGTCGCCCTCGCCGTTCTTCATCGCCCGCGCCGCGCCGACGAGATGGCCGTGGCGCGCGTTGAGTTCGAGGACAAGCCGGGGGCTGTTCACCCGCGCGTCCTCGGTCGGCAGCTGCAGCGGCGCGCTGACCCGCAGGTCCCAGTCGTCGGAGGCCGCGACCACGTCCGCCGGGACCATCGGCCCGCCGTCGAGCCCGACCTCGGCGCCGGAGTCGGGCAGCACCCGCAGCAGCAGCGGCACGGACCCCTCCTCGGTGCGCACGTGCCCCTCCCAGAGTCCCTGCGGGACCGCGACCGCCCGTTCGGGCAGGAAGCTCGGCGGCAGGGACGCGGACGGGTGGTCCGGCACCAGCTCCGCCATGACGCGGTTGACGACCGAGGTGCGGACCTCGCCCCCGGTCTGGTTGGCGAGTACGCAGATCGAGAGTTCGAGCTCGGGCACGACCGCGAGCATCGCCGAGACACCGCCCATGCCGCCGCTGTGCGCGACCACCTGGTGCGGCCCGCCGCGTGAGACGAACCAGCCAAGGCCGTAGCCCTGCTCCGCGGTGATCGGCAGCGCGGTGCGGGTGGCCGCGGCCGTCTCCGGCTTCAGCACCCCGGGGCCGCCCGCCTGCAGCAGCCCGAACATCGCCAGGTCGGAGGCGCTCGCCCAGCCGAGGGAGGCGCCGTGGTGGGTGGTGTCGTAGTCGGGGTACGGCCTGCCGTCGGCCGAGTAACGCAGCGCCCGAGGCCGCTCACCCTCGTAGGAGAGGCCGATCTGGCAGGCGTTCAGTCCGAGCGGGGCGAAGACCTGCTCGGCGGTGAAGTCGGCGGCGCTACGGCCGGTCGCCTTCTCCAGGACCGCGTCGAGGACGCCGTATCCGAGGTTGGAGTACTCGAACCGGGACCCGGGCTCGCGGTACAGCGTCGAGTAGTGCTCGACGCCGTGCCGGATCGCGGGCAGCCCGGCGTAGGCGAAGTCGTAGTGCCCGCCGAACCCGGCCCGGTGCTGGAGGACCTGGCGCAGGGTCGGCTCGCTGTAGTCGCGGTATCTGGGCAGGCGGAAGCCGGAGAGATACTTCTCGACCGGGTCGTCGAGGTTCAGCAGCCCCCGGTCGGCGGCGACGCAGACCGCGGTCGCCGTGATCGGCTTGGTCACCGAGGCGATCGAGTAGACGGTCTCCGGGGTGACCGCCACCCCGCGCGCCACATCCGCCAGGCCGTACGCCTCGGCGAAGACCACGCGGTCGCGATGGGCGACCGCGACGGAGACCGAGGCGCAGCCATGGGTGGCGAGCGCCTGCGCGCAGTGCTGGGAGAGTCCCTCAAGCATGATCGAACATCCCTTCCGCCGTGCCGACTCAGACTTTAGGCCCCGCGACCGGTGCGCCGGGCATCGTACCGATGACGACGTTCGCCCCCAGTTCCTCGCAGTCGGCCACTCTCGCCGCCAATCCCGCCCGTTCCATGGTCTCGACGGTCCCGGGAGCCTGCCGCAGGCTCGTCTCCACCAGGAGGTGGCCGCCGGGCGCCAGCCACCGGGGCGCCGTCCGCGCCACCCGCCGCACCACGTCGAGGCCGTCGACGCCGCCGTCGAGCGCCACCATCGGCTCGTGGACACGGGCCTCGGCGGGCAACAGCCTGATCGCCTCGGTCGGCACGTACGGCGGGCTGGCCACCAGCAGGCCGACCCTGCCCCGGAGCCCGGCCGGCAACGGGTCGTACAGGTCGCCCTCGTGGACCCGCCCGCCGACGGCGGCGAGGTTGCGGCGGGCGCACCGCACCGCGGCGGGATCGATGTCCACCGCGTGCAGTTCCACGGCCACGCCGAGGGCCGTACCCGGCGCAGCGCCCGGCACAGTGGTCGGCGCGGTGGCCAGTGCGGCGCCCAGCGCGCCCGAGCCGCAGCACAGGTCGACCACGACGGCCGGTCCGCCCCGGGCCAGGCCGATCGCCTGCCGGACAAGGAACTCGGTACGGCGCCGCGGGACGAAGACCCCGGGATCGACGTCTATCCGCAGGCCGCAGAACTCGGCCCAGCCGAGGACGTGTTCGAGAGGCAGCCCGTGGGCGCGTCGTTCGACCATGAGGGCCAGTTCCTCAGGGGCGCGCGCGGCCGAGACGAGGAGTTCGGCCTCGTCCTCGGCGAAGACACAGCCAGCCGCCCGCAGGGTGGCGGCGACGGTGGAAAGGGAGGCAGCAGGAGACACTAGGAGCCTTTCGGGATGCCGACGGGCGCTCCCTGGGCCACCTGCGTCAGATGGACCGAGCGGTCGTGAGGGAGAGCGCCCGACCTGGTGTGGGAATCGGACTCACCTCCTCGACGCGTTCACCACTGGGGCGGGTAACACTACCCGATCCCCTCGGACAGCGGGCCGTACCCGTGCTCGGCGGAGGCGTCGAACCGCGGTTGGGGTTCGGTCTCGGGCCAGGACGCGGCAGGCGCTACAGCATGTCCAGCAGGACGGGGGCGGCGTTGATCGCGCCGTGAACAGTGAGGATGGGCCACATCAGCCGGTACCGGCTCCACAGGTAGCCGAGGAACAGGCCCAGTACCCCCTGGTGAACGAAGACCGAGGTGAGGTCGGTGAGAAGGTGGCCGGTACCGTGGATGCCGATGTGCCAGGCAGCGAAGGACAGACTCGTCAACACGATGGCGGGCCAGCGGCCGATGACGTGCTCCCATCGGGTCTGGAGCCAACGCCGGTAGAAGACCTCTTCGAGCAGGGCGTTGACGGCGAAGCCCACGATCATGGTGATCAACAGTGCGGCGGGGCCGGAGTCCGCCGCCCAGGCGTTGTCGCCGGGCGGCCGGGCGAACGGTCCGGCGTGGTGGAGGACGAGCCAGGCCGCCACCGGCACCACCGGCCCGTAGCGGCGCCAGGCCTCGATCCGCCCGCGCACCGGTTCTCGACGGGTGGCGCCGTGGCGTGTTAACCGGAATACCAGCACCGGTACGGCCAGCAGCAGAACGAGCTTCAGGATGGTGTGTGCCGGCTCGGCGTCGTAACCGTTGTCCGTCACGATTCGCAGCGCCGCCGCGAACAGTACGGCCGACGCCAGGAGGGCGCCCGCCTGCCGGTGAAGCTCTCGCGGTGCCGGTGCTCCGTCCACCGGGGCCGCCCGGGATGGCAAAGGCGTCAGCCGGGTGAGTGCCAGTCCGACGAGGGCGGGGATCCATACGTGCCACATGGGCCTGGTGCCGGCGTGGTCGGCCGTGTAGCGGATCTCGCCGACGGTGTTCAGCGCCAGCCACAACGCTGATCCGAAGATCACGGCCAGTCCGGCGATCAGCACGCCCAGGCTCGGCGTGCGGTGGTACGGCATTCGCTGCGGCACCTTATTCAGCACACTTGTACTTTATAGTAAACCGTACAACCGTGCGATTATGGGAACATGCCGAAGATCGTCGACCACGAGCAGCGGCGCGACGAGCTCGTCCGCGCCGTATGGGAGGTCATCAGCAGGGAAGGCATCGAGGGCGCCACGGTCCGCAAGGTCGCCGAGGCGGCGGGCGTCTCGGTCGGCGGGCTGCGCCACTATTTCGACAACCAGCGTGGCCTGCTCGTCTTCGCCGCGTACGCGATCGGCAGAAGCGTCACCGCACGTGTCGCCGGACACCTGCACGCGGACCTGCCAGGGCTGGAGCGCGCTCAGCTCATGCTCGAAGAACTTCTTCCGCTGGATGACAACCGCCGCGTCGAAGCCGACGTGTGGCTGGCGTGCCTGGTGCGCTCACGCGTCGAGGAGTCTTTGGCGGAGTCGCGTGGCACCGCCTGGGCGGGCGAACGTCACATCTGCCGTCTTGCGGTCGCCTCCTGCCACGACACACCGTTGCCCGATATCGGGCAGGAGCTCGCCGACGCCGTCCTGGAACGGCAGGCCGTGCGGCTTCACACGTTCATGGATGGTCTGACGTTGCAGACGGTGACCTGCCCGCACAACTTCACCCCGCGAGGCATCCGGGCGATCGTCCGTGAAGAGCTACGTCTGCTGACCGAGGCGTGACGATTTCCGGCCGGAGGTCCGGGGCCGGTGACCTCCACGGCCTGCCGGCCCCGGACCTCCCGGCCGAACGACCGGCGGTCGCGCACGACGACCTTTTTGCACCGCGGACCACGACGCTCCTGACAGCCCCCTCCTTGCCGTCCCCCGAACTCCTGCACGGATGATCAAAGGGGACATGCTTTCCACCCGCACTGCAACCTCACATCCTCCCAGGTCCCAGGCCTGGTCACTCGCCGAGCAGGCCCGCCTCACGGGCGGCGATCGCCGCCTGTACCCGGTTCTCCAGGCCGAGCCGGGTGAGGATGCGGTTGACGCGGCTCTTCACCCCCGTCTCGGAGAGCCCGAGGTCACGGGCGATCCTGGCGTTCGACAGGCCCCTGGCGACCAGCACGAGCACTTCGAGCTCACGCCGGGTCAGCTCACCGAGCGCCCCGGCGCGGAGGGAGGGGGACGGTTCGACCAGCGCGGGCGGCAGCGCGGTGAAGGCACCGATGAGACGGCTGGTCACGCTCGGCGCGAGCATGGCCTCTCCCGAGGAGACCACCCGGATGGCGTCGGCGAGCTGGTCGGGGGAGACGTTCTTCAGGATGAACCCGGCGGCCCCGGCCCGCAGGCAGGCGTGCACGTACTCGTCGAGGTCGAAGGTGGTCAGCACCAGCACCCGGGGGTGCGGCTGTTCGTGCGGCCACCGCCCGACGATGTGCCGGGTCGCCTCGACGCCGGTCATACCGGGCATGCGCACGTCCATCAGCACCACGTCCGGGCGCAGGTCGAGGGCGAGGGCGACGGCCTCCTCGCCGTCCGCGGCCTCCCCGACGACAAGCAGGTCGGCGCGCCGGTCGAGCATGATCCGCAGCGCGGCACGCACCAGCTCCTGGTCGTCGGCGATCAGCACGCGGACGGGGTTCACCCGGCCTCCCCGTAGCGGAAGACGGCCTCGACCAGCCAGCCGCCGTCCTGGTCGCGGGGACCGGCCCGCAGGCTGCCGCCGAACAGCGCGGCCCGCTCACGCATGCCGACCAGCCCGAGCCCGGAACCGGCGAGGGGCCGGTGGCCCGGCGCGGCGGGGCCGTTCTCCACCGTGACGACGAGCTGATCGGCGGCCCGCCGTACGGCGATCCTGACGTCGGTCGCGCCCGCGTGCCGCAGGACGTTGGTGAGCGCCTCCTGGACGACCCGGTAGGCGGAGACCTGCACCGCCGCCGGGACCTCGGGGCCCGGTCCCGTGCTGACCTCGACCCGGCACCCGGCGGCGCGGGCGGTCGTGGCGAGCCGGTCGAGGTGGCGCAGTGACGGCTCCGGGTCGCCGGGACCGGCTGGGGCGTCGTCGGCGAGCAGCCCGAGCAGGCGGCGCATCTCGACCAGGGCGGCGTCGGCGGCCGTGCCGATCCCGGTCACCCCCCGCCGGGCCAGATGGGGGTCCTCCGCCATCACCTCCGCGGTCGCCCGCGCCTGCATGGCGATCGCGCTGACGTGGTGGGCGACCAGGTCGTGCAGGTCACGGGCGATCCTGGCCCGCTCGGCCGTGACCGCCCGCCGGGCGCTGACCTCCTGCTCGGCGCGCAGCCGGGCGGTCAGGTCACGCAGCCGGGCGGCGTCGGCGTGGATGTGCCGCTGGGAGACGCCCAGCAGCCACGGCGCCAGCGACAGACCGGCGATCATGATCATCTCGAAGAGGGTGGGCCGGAACTCGGTGGGGAACGGCAGGCCGAGTGGCGAACGCAGCAGGTCGGGGGCCACCACCGTCACCCCGGCCACGACGACGGCCACGACGCTCGCCGGTGGCCGGGCGTAGCGGGCCACGGCGTAGGCGGCGAACATGACGTACAGGCCGTCCCTGAGTGCGACCATGGGGTCGACCAGCTCGTAGACCACGTAGGTGACGCTCACCGCCACCATGACCGGCCACGGGTGCGTCCTGCGCCAGGCCAGCGGTACGGCCTGCGTGAGCAGCAGGGCCGTCACCAGGACGGCGGTCGCCGGGTCGTCGGGAACGCCCTCGCTCAGCCTGAGCATCAGCGCCGCGACCGTCAGCGCCAGGGCGAACAGGACGTCGGCGATCCGGGGCCTGGCGGCGAGCCACCGTCTCATCCCGTCGATGTGATCCCGCACCGTCGCACCGCCCCCGTCTCCTCCGCCCAAGGGTAGGCGCGGCCGTGACCTGCACGGAGCCGGAGACAACCAAAGTTGCGCCGTCCGGGGCGGATTCCTCCCCAGGGGGCATCGCGGAGCCGGGCCAATGGCCGATGTCCCGGCGGGTTCCGATTTCTAGGGTTGAAATGTGCGCCGGAACATCCCGGTCTGTCACCTTTTAGGAGGATTTATGCGTCCCTTCGGTGCCCCTGTACGACGTGCGGCGTTGCTGGCCGTGGTCGCGGCCCTGGCCACCACGACTGTGGCCTCCCTGGCCTCCCCTGCCGCCGCGGCGAGCCCCACGGACGCTCCGGCGCGGGCCTCGACGTACGGCAAGGCCGACCTGCAACGTGACGTGGACGCCCTGCGCGCGATCGGCACCAGCGGCGTCCAGGCGCGCGTGACCACCTCCGACGGCCGTCAGCTGGTCGCGACGAGCGGGGTCGCCGCACTCGGGAGCAGGCGCCCGGTCCCGGCGAACGGCTACGTCAGGATCGCCAGCACCACCAAGTCGTTCGTGGCCACGGTGGCCCTCCAGCTCGTCGCGGAGGGCAAGCTCTCCCTGGACGACACCGTGGAGAGCAGACTGCCCGGCGTGGTCAAGGGCAACGGCAACGACGGCAACAAGATCACGGTCAGGCAGCTCCTGCAGCACACCAGCGGCATCCACGAGGGCTACCCGGCCCACACCTCCGTCGAGGAGTTCCTCAAGCACCGCGACGAGCCGTTCACCAGCGAGCAGATCGTGGCAGAGGCCGTCAAGCACGCGCCGGACTTCGAGCCGGGCAAGAAGTGGATGTACTCCAACACCGGATACGTGCTGATCAGCATGATCATCGAGAAGGTGACCGGGCGCCCCTGGCACGAGGAGGTCGACCGGCGTATCAGCAGGCCGCTGGGGCTCAGCCGTACGCTGTGGTCGGGCCGTTCCCTCGACGTGCCGAACCCGCACGCCAAGGGCTACCTGGTGCTGCCGCCCCGCAAGCCGGTCGACGCCACCCGGCACTTCGACGGGGACGCCGCCGGTGGCCTGCTGTCCACGACCAGGGACGTCAACCGCTTCTTCATGGCGCTGCTCGGCGGCAGGCTGCTGCCCGCCGAGCAGCTCGCGCAGATGCGGAAGACCGTCGTGGCCCCGCTGTGGCAGCAGACCTGGCCGGGGGCCCGCTACGGCCTGGGCCTCAGCTCCCGTCCGCTGTCCTGCGGCGGGGTCTACTGGCATCACGGCGGCGACGACTACGGGTACAAGACGAGGACGGGCGTCAGCGCGGACGGCAGGCGCAGCGTCACGATCTCGCTGACCACGCAGTTCGGCGACGAGCGTTCCGAGCGCCAGGAGAAGGTCGCGGGCGAGGTCGTCGACCGGGTGCTGTGCAGCCGGTAGTCCCTCTCCGGCCGGGACCCCGTCGCAGGGGATCCCGGCCGGACCGGTGTCTCAGAGGCGACCGAGACGGTCGTACAGGACACGCCACCGGTCGGGGTGGACGTGCGCGACGACCGTCCCCTCCGGGACGCCCGCTGCGGCGAAGGCGGCCCCGACCAGGGCGGCCGGGTGACGCAGCCGCATGGTCGCGTCCAGGGAACCGCCCAGGCCGGTGAAGCCGTAGTCGACGAAGGCCTCGTAACCCGGCAGGTCGGGCGTCTCGGCCCGGCGTTCGATCCGCAGGATCGCCGAGTCGACCGAGGGCACCGGCCGGAACGCCTCCCGGCCGATGTGCCCGAGCATCTCCCAGCGGAACCACGGCCAGGTCCGTACGGTCAGCGCGCTCCAGCGGCCGAAGTCGCCGGTGCGCTTGCGGACGTACTCAAGCTGGGCGACGAGCGTCGCCGAGGTCAGCCCGGGTGCCCCCAGACACCAGTCGACGATCTTCGAGGTGATCGAGTACGGGATGTTCCCGACGACCGCGAACGGCTCACGCGGCGCGCGGGCGGTCAGGAAGTCCCCCCTGACGACCCGGACGCGGGCGTCGTCGCGGGTGCGGACGGTCAGCCTGCCCGCCAGCAGCGGGTCGATCTCGTAGGCGACGACCTGGTCGCAGGTCTCGGCCAGCGCCAGGGTCAGGACGCCCTCGCCCGCCCCCGGCTCGACGACCAGCCCGTGCGCCCCCGCCGCCTCGGCGACGAGCCGTACGGCCTGGCGGTCCACCATGAGGTTCTGCGAGAGGGTGCGCCTGGCCTGGTCGCGGGCGGTCCTGCCGCCCCTGTTCGCGACCTTCTTCTGGGTGTGTGAATGATCTCCGTGTGCGAAAGAACGCGCCACAGTCTTGCCCCTTCGGGTCCGAGATGAAGTGGTCTCGGAAGATCCGGGGCACGCGCGGAGAAGTGAGATTCTCTAGCGGCCCTGGATCGGGCCGCGGCGCATACGGATGTAGTACGAAGGAATACGACACATGCGGCTCACCCTAGGAGAGCCCGGGTGAGCGGCACAAACGGTTTTCCCGCCTCCCAGGAGCAGGGGAGACGGGAAGCGCGCGAGGTGTCTACAGGGAGCGGAACTGCCGGGTCGAGGAGATGGCTCCCGACGTCGTCATGGTGAAGGTCCGCATCGAGTCGGCGAACTTCGACAGGTCCCACTCGGCGGGGCCCTGGTACCAGTACAGGTGGTCGGCCTGCCTGCCGTTGCCGGTGATCGAGGAGACGACACGGGCCCAGCGGTCCACGCTGTCGAAGATCACGGCATAGGGCAGATAACGGGAGAACAGCTCGACCCGCTGGGCGGGAGGGATGTCGCCACCGGCGTCGCCGGAGGCCAGATACTCACGGAAGCCCAGCGTGTGAGCCAGGGCCGCGGCGCCCTTCGCGGTCTTGGCGGGCATGTACTGTCCGCCGACGGCCAGCGCGGCCCCGGCGATGATCACGGCCAGGCCGAGCAGGCCGTACGTGGTGAACCAGGCCAGCGCGACGGTGCCGAGGACGCCGGCGACGGTGAGCAGCACGCCGAGGGTCGTCCAGCGGGTTCGCACGGTGTCCGGGCGCCGGGCGAACCAGCCCTGCGCGACCACGTCCCGGTAGAGGGCGTCGCGGACCTTGCTGAGCTTGGAGGTGAAGGAGCCCTTCAGGTGCGAGAGCGGGATCGCGTCGCGGCCGTCGAAGATCGCGTCGTAGAGGGCGCGCTCGTAGGACTGCAGCGCCTTGAGGTCGGCGTTGGGCATCCGCACCAGGACCCAGTCGGGTGTGTCGTAGGTCTGCCTGGGCTGCTCGTCGATCCTGAGGTAGCCCCGCACCGCGAGGTCGACGATCGTGGCGGTCACGTCGATCACGTCGGCCTGCTCGTCGATGAGCGTGCCGATCTGGCCGGGCCGTACGCCGTCGGGCGGGGAGAAGTGGCCGTTGCTGACCCCGCTGACCGCGCCCGACTCGTGGCCGACCACCCGGGCGTCACGGCCCCGGGTCCAGTACAGCAGGCCGACGCCGCCCAGCAGCAGGACCAGCAGGCCGGCCAGGGCGCCGCCGGTGACCGTGTTCAGGGTGAAGGCGTTGGACAGCTCGAAGCGGCGCTCCAGGATGGGCTCGCCCTTGGTCACGCCGCTCGGGTAGCCGATGACCACCGTGAGGACCTCGTCGACCCCCAGGCCCTGCTGCTCGAACTCGGCCTCGACCCCGGTGTGGTCCGGTGAGGCGGTGGTGCAGCCGATCGCCGAGGTCAGCGCCCCGGCGAAGCAGGACAGGCTCTGCAGCTGCGCGGGGCCGGTCACCTTGGCCTTGGCCAGCTCGACGGGCGCCGACCAGCCGCCCGCGGCGTACCAGCGCAGCTCCTGGACGTCGCCGAGCGGGGTGATGGTCCCCTTGACGTCGTATTCGAACTTGGCGGTTCCCGAGCCCTTCAACGTGATCGTGGAACCGGTCAGGGTGGCGTCGCCCTTGAGGTTGACGACCTGGTAGAGCCGGTCGTTGCCGTCGTCGTAGCGCGTCCGGTCGACCAGCTTCCTCGTCGGCGCGGTGCCGTCGAACGTGACCGTCTCCTTGACGTGCAGTACGCCGTCCTGTCGCAGTTCGATTTCGAGCGCGTCACTCTTGATCTTGCCTGCCGAAGTGGCGGCCTTACCCGGTGACGTGTGCGCCGTACCGGCCGCGAGGGCGGGGGAGGCGCTGAGGGCCAACGCGCAGGTGGCGATCGTGGCCACGCTTCCGACCGCCCGGCACACGTTCGCGGCCGTTCGGTGCAATAGGGATGCCGACATGGCCCGGGAGCCTACCGATAACCACCCACACATGACTGCAGCGACCCTTTCAGGTTTTTCGGACAATCACGTTTATGTGCCGAAATCCGCTAGATTGCCGCCCGGAGATCAGCAGTTCGGAGAGGTGGTCGCATGCGTCCGCGGAGGTCAAGCCCTCTGGCCTTTGGTGTTTTCGGGGTCCTCGCCCTGACCTTCGCGGTGGTCGTCGTGATCGCCGGTCTGGTCAAGGGGAACGAGACAGGGGTTCCGGCCGGGCCGGAGACGGGTCCCGTGGCGACCGGAGGCGGCAGGTCCATGCCGTCCGGCGGCACCGAGGTGGCCCCGCCCGAGGTGAAGCCTCCGTCGCCGATCAAGCTCGGCGACGAGAACGGCGCGGGCGGCACCGCGATCACCCTGGCCTCCGCCCAGTCGGGCACGAGCTTCGACCTGCGTAACATGCGGCGTTCGGACACCACCGCCAGGCTCAAGCGCAACCCCCTGTACGGTGCCGGCGTCATGGGATCGGTCGCCTGCCGCGCTCCGCGGCCCTCGACCCAGCCCGCCGCCATGTACAGCTATCTCAACGCCGTCACCGGCTGCCTGGACCGGGCGTGGGCGGGCAAGTTCGCCCAGGCCCGGGCGACCTTCCTGGCCCCGCGCCGGGTCTACTGGAACCGTCCGGGGCGGGGGCCGTGCGGCACCTACCCGTCGTCCGGGGCCGCCGCCTACTACTGCCCGTCCAACCGCGGCATGTACATCGGCCTGACCCACGTCATCAGGCAGAGCGGCGACGTCGACCCGGCGGAGAACCACGTCCCCTACCTGGCCGTTCTCGCCCACGAATACGGTCATCACGTGCAGTCCATGGCGGGCATCGGCGGAGCCTGGTGGTGGGAGGTCGCCAACCGCTCGAAGAGCGCCCAGGACGCGCACTCCCGCCGCGCGGAGCTCCAGGCCCAGTGCCTGTCCGGGATCTTCGTCCGCGCCGTCCGGACTCCCCTGGCCGTCACCGCCGACCGCTGGCAGTCGCTGCTGCGTACGGACTACGGCCGGGGCGACGACCAGAACGGTCTGGGCAAGCGTGACCACGGCAACGGCGACCACTACGCGGGCTGGCTCAACCAGGGCTGGAAGTACTCCAGGCTCGCCTACTGCAACACCTGGAGCGTGCCCGCCTCCTACGTGAGCTGACCGTGAGCCGACCGTGAGCCGACGCCGGGGGCTTGGGACGATCTCCGGGTCGTCCCTTCCCACACGGATAGAATGCCGACCTGCTCAAGACGATCTCCCCGGACGGTGATTTCGCCGTGCTCGTCTGGGGGATCGACTCTCATATCGGCAGTCCGAATCTCCCCGGAGTGGCATGCGCGGGCCTGTGCGCCGACGTTCCCGAGCATCCGTGCTCGCAGCTTCTGTGGTGATTTTCTGTCTTATTTCGGGATGCGCCAGCGGGGACGCGGCCGGGCCGATCCCGGTCCTCACCCCACCCACCGCGCAGGAGAACCCGCAGAAGGACAGCCCGGTCAGGGCCCCGGTGGTCATGGTGCTCGGCGACAGCTTCACCGCCGGGTCGGGACCGGTCCCCCGCTGGGAGAGCTACGCGGCGCGGGCCGCCCGTACGCTCGGCTGGCAGCTCGTCACGGCGGGCGCCGCGGGGACGGGCTTCGTCAACCCCGGCCGGGTGCGCAGGACGTTCCAGCAGTCCTTCGACGCGGAACTCTCCTGGCGTCCCGCCCCCGACCTGCTGATCCTCTCCGGCGGGCACAACGACCACACCACCCCCGGCAGGGTGTACGGCGCCGCCAGACGCCTGCTCGTGACGGCCAGGACCCGCTGGCCACGGACCAGGGTCGTGGTGATCGGCCCCATCTGGATGGGCAGGGAGCCCCGCTGGGTCCCCGCGGTCAGGGACGCGATCGCGGTCGCCGCCGACGAGGAGGCGACCGTCTTCCTCGACCCGCTCGATCACCCCTGGGGGCGCGGGGCGATCCTGCCCGACGGTGTCCACCCCACCTTCCTGGGGCACAGGAGGCTGGCGAACTGGCTGGTCACGGCACTGCGCGAGCACGGCGCCGAGCCGGACGGCTGAGTTCGGCCAGCGTCGCGGCCACCCCCTCCCGGTAGGACGGGTAACGCGGCTCGAAGCCCGTCTCCGTCAGCGCCGAGACGTCGGCGACGACGTCGAGCGTGAGCGTCCGCACGGCGACCCCGCCCGCGAACGCCGCCGTCAGCCACCTGGGCAGCCTGCGGGGCCTGGCCGCGCCGAGCATCCCGGCCGTCTCGTCGAACAGCTTGCCCAGCGTCGTGACCGTGCCGTCGGTCGCCACGAAGCTCCGCCCCGCGACGCCGGGCAGCCCCGCCACGTGCACCAGCGCCCGAGCGGCGTCCTCCACGTGGATGATCGGCAGCCGGTTGCGCCCCGTCCCGGGAACCGGCATCCGGCCCCTGGCCAGGCCGGGCACGATCATGTCGCCGAACCCCTTGCCGGGGCCGTACACCATGTTCCCCAGGCAGACGTGTACGGCGGGCGTTCCCGACGCCTCGACCATCCGCCGCACCGGCAGCCCCACGTGGGCGAACCCCACCGGGACGGAGCGCGGAGGCGACAGGTGCGAGACCGTACGGCCGGGCCCGGGGGCGAGGTCGTCCATCCCGCTGACCGAGACCAGCAGGGGCCGTTCCCCGGCGGGCAGGGAGAGCAGCGTCCGCAGCACCCCCTCGGTGGTCTCCCTGCGGACGGCGGCGACCCGGTCGATGGCCCGCCTCGTCAGCCGCCCCGGCAGGCTCGGCTGGATGAGGTCGAGGACGGCGTGCGCCCCCCTGGCGGTCTCGGCCCAGGTGGCGGGGTCACCGACGGAGAAGTGGCGGGGTGTGCCGCCCGCCCGCCGTACGCGCTGGGCGGCCTCGTCGTTCCTGACCAGGCCGACGACCTCCCAGCCCGCGATGACGGCCTCGCGGACCGCGGTGCGCCCGATGAAGCCTCCGGCGCCGAGAACGAGCAGTTTCATGATCCCTCCAGGGATGATCTGGTTAGCATTTGCTAACTCGACGGGTGTGAAAAAGGCCCCGGGAGCCGGGGCCGGGTTCTACGGGGTGAGCATGCGGGTGACCAGGGGACGCAGGGCGGCCAGCGCCGCCCCCCTGGGCAGTTCGTCGAAGTGGCGCATCCTGGCGTACTGCGCCACGGTACCGGAGAGCGCGGCCACCAGCAGATCGACCGGGATCTCCGCGGTGACCTCGCCCGAGGCGACCCCGTCGCCGATCAGTCCGCGCAGCAGACCGAGCAGGGACGGCCCGCGCTCCTCGGCGGAGAGCCTGGGCAGGTAGAGCCGGAGGTTGTCCTGTGTGAAGAGCAGGACCTCGGGCTCCTCGTCGAGGAGTTCGCCGAAGGCCCGCATCAGCGCGTCGAGCCGCTCACCGAACGGCCGCCCCGGCGCGGTGGCCGGCGCGGCCCGCTCACCGAGCCGGGTGTAGCACCTGGCGAACAGGTGCAGTGCGAGTTCCTCCTTCGAGGCGAAGAACTTGAACAGCGCGGGATTGCTGTAACCGCTGGCCGCGGCGATGTCGCGCACGGTCGTGCCGTCCACGCCCCGCTCGACGAACAACCGCAGCGCCTCGACCAGCATCCGCCGCTTCGACGGCGGATCCCGGTCGTCCACCAGGAACACCTCGACCCCTGTCACACCACGAAGTTAGCAACTGCTAACCACCTGCCGCCAGGGCCGAAGGTCCCGGACTCATCGGTACGGCAGGGCGGAGGCGGCCGCAGGAGCCGGGGAGGCTGGGGAGGCCGTGGAGGCGGCGGCGCGCGCGGGCGTCGCGGGAAGGGTGACCAGCACCAGGAAGACCGGCAGGAGCGTGGCGAGCCTCGCGCGTCGTGTTCTCATGACCTACCTCGATGGGGGAGTCGCCGACGGCCCCGGGGCCGCCGGAAGGCCGGGTCGCCTTGCGGAGGTGGTGCCGGGGCGCGGACGGAACACGCCAGGGGCCATGAGAGGCGACAGAAGGCTTCACGAACCCCGATAACGGTCAGAATAGGATCCATCACCCTCCGATGGAAGATGGGAGATCCAATCTCGCCTGGTTCGTGACCCTCAGCCCTGGTTGAGCAGCAGCAGGCTGTAGGCGGCGAGGCTGCAACTCTCCACGATCACTCCCTCACGGATCATGCTCTCCACCTCCCGCCGGGGGAACCACCGCTGCCGCAGGTCCTGCTCCTCGACCTCCCGCTCGGCCTGCCCCTGCCGCAACCCGGTCGCCACGAACACGTCGTAGCCCTGGACGGTCATCCCGGGCGCGCAGTGCAGATGCCCGAGGTGGCGCATGGAGGCCGCCGTCAGGCCCGTCTCCTGGCGCAGTTCCTCCCGGGCGAGGTGCTCGGGGTCGGCGGTCGCCAGGTCGGGCATCGTGCCCTGCGGGAACTCCCACGACCTCCGCCCGATCGGATAGCGGTACTGCTCCACCAGGTGGAAGCCGTCGTTCTCCATCGGGATGACCAGCGCGAAGTCCGGCTTGTCGACGTAGGAGTACACCCCCAGAGACCCGTCGGCACGCCGGATCTCGTCATGACGCAACCGCATGTAACGCGTCTCGTGCACCACGGTGCTGGAAAGCCGCTCGATGTCACCCAACCCAAACCTCCAGAACAGCCCACGACGTCTCCCTGATTCTCACCCGATCCGTGTGGGTCTGGAGGAAGTGACCTTCCTGGGTGCCCGGCCGATGCCCCCCGCATCAGACCGGGCACTCTCACCCCCTACCCGCCTGGCCGGGTCACATCCCGGTGGCGGGCCGGTCGGGGGCCAGGACGGACATCACGACGGCGTCGTGCCACCGGCCGTCCCACAGGAGGGCGTCACGGCGCACGCCCTCCTCGACGAAGCCGACCTTGCGGTAGACGTGGGCGGCGCGATCGTTGAAGGCGAAGACCTCAAGCTCGATCCGGTGCAGGTCGGTGGTGGCGAAGGCGTGGTCGAGCACCAGCCGGATCGCCTCGGTGCCGTAGCCCCTGCCGTACACCCGGGGGCCGGACAGGGCGATGCGCAGGTTGCACGAGAGGTTGTGCGCGTCCAGGTCGTTGAGCACGACCTCGCCCACGTAGGCGTCGTTGTCCACGGCGCAGATCGCCAGGTCGAGACGGTCGTCCTGGTCTGCGCGCGTGCGGCACCACAGGTCGATCGCCACGCGGTCCGTGACGCCGTGCGAACCGGTGAGGCGGGTGGTCTCCGGGTCGTTGACCAGCCCCCAGAGGCCGTCGGCGTGCTCGGGGCCGACCGGCCTGAGGGTCACGCGGCTGCCGTACAGGGTGGGTTTCCTCGCGAACAACGTCACCCGAGGTTGTCTACCCGGTCCGTACGACCGGGGGCAACAGGTTTCACCAGGGGCCGTAGGGGCCCTGGTTGCCGCCCTTGCCGATCTCGCTCACCGCGGGCTTCACGTCGGCCAGGTAGATCCCGGAGGCGACGACCGACGCGATGGCGAAGATGTTGAGCTGCCCGAGGCCGATCCCGAAGTAACCGACGGCGGAGGCGAAGGAGAACAGCGCCGCCAGCCCCAGGACGATCAGCCAGAACCTCTTGGACTGCTTGCCGGTCACGGCGAACGCGCGGACGGGGGTGCGCGTCGCGTGGAACAGCGCCCAGGCGGACATGCCGAAGGCGATGATGCTGAGAACCCAGAAGATGAGGTCCAGCCCTACGGAAATCATCGTCGTCACTCCACCGTGCTCGCCCTGCTGACAGCAACCACCCTAATGCCGGAAGTCTTCCCGCGGCGGGCCTCCTTCCGGGCGAACCGGCCGGGGTCTTTTCGTACGGCCCCGCACACCCGGAAACCTCGTACGGCCCCGCACCCGGAAACGGCCCGGGGTCTTCGTACGGCCCCGCACCCGCAGGCCCGTACCGAGAGACCCCGCACCCGGAACCGAGGGGCCGCCCCGGTGCGCCGGGGCGGCCCCTCGTGGGGTTCCAGGGAAGACCCCGAGGTCAGGACTTCGCCGACGAGCCGTTCCTGCTCTTCCTGGCGGGCTTGGCGGCCGTGGAGACCTGCTCAAGCTCGCGGGAGGCCTCGCCGCTCGCCTTGGAGACGACCTTGCGGCCCCGGGAGGCGAACTCCTCGTACAGCCTGGCGGCCCTGTCGCTGACCTGGTCGGCGTAGCCGCGGGCCCGGCCGGGGAACTCCCTGGCGTAGACCTCGGCCCTGTCGGCCAGCTCCCTCGCCTTCTCCGGCAGGTCCTTGGCGGCCTCCCTGGCGGCCTCGCGGATGTCCTCCTGGCGGCCCTGGATGCGCTGCAGGTGCTCGGGCAGTTCGCGGAGCTTCTCGACCGCGTAGTCGCCCGCGCCCGCGACGGCGTAGAACGGCTTGGTCTCGGCCAGTTTCTTCACTTCGGTGGCAAGAGTCATGGATGTTAACCTTCCTTGGATTCCGGTGTGACGTTCTGGCTGTCCACGGGGGCCGCGTAGGGCTTCAACGCGGCGAGATACCCCTCGGGCAGCGGATGCGCGTCGCCCCCTTGGGGCTCCGGTGCGGAAGGCGCGTTCTGGGAGGTCTGCGCTTCCTCATCCGGGGCCCCGACCCGGTTCTCCCGGCGGAACGACTCGTAGATGTCGATCAGCACCTGGCGCTGACGTTCGGTGATGAGATGGTCTGCCCTGATCGCGGCAAGCACGTCGCTGTCCGGCTCGCGCTCCTCGATGAGACCGGCCTGGACGTACAGGGCCTGCGAGGAGATGTGCAGTCCCTTGGCGATCTGGTTGAGGATCTCCGCACTCGGTTTGCGCAGTCCTCGCTCGATCTGGCTGAGATAGGGGTTGGAGACCCCCGCCGCCGCCGCGAGCTGGCGCAGCGAGATCTTCGCGTGGGTGCGCTGCTCCCGGATGTACTCGCCGATCGAGCCGACCTTCGGTAGTGCCATGCCGGCAGTCTACCCCCGATGCTTGCAATTGCAAACGCGGTGGCTAACAGTTGCAAGCGTCAGTGGGGGATCAGCCAGAGCAACGGAGCCGAGGCCGTCAGGGTGACGGAGAAGGCGACGATGGCGTAACGGATCTGCCTGGGAAGGTCGGGGCCGGGGCTGACCAGGCGTTCGACCCGGGCCATCACCGCGGATCCCGCCGTCTCCGAGACGCCGAGGGCGCCCTGCGGGGTCGGGGCGGCGCCCGCCGTACCGAAACGGAGCAGGGCGGTGGCCAGGCGGCGTGGCGAGCAGTAGCGGCGGGCGACGTCGTCGGCGGCCATCTCGACCAGCAGGCCGACCTCGCTCTGCACCCTGCCGACGACCCGTGACCAGGGCAGCGCCCTGTGCAGCGCGGCGAACGGCAGCAGCACCAGGTCGTGGCGCTCGCGGACGTGCGCGGCCTCGTGGGCGAGCACCGCGGTCAGCTCGGCGGGGGACAGCAGCCTGAGTGTCCCCTCGCTGACCACGACCTCGGAGCGCAGGCCGGGGACGCAGTAGGCGGCCGGGCCCGGGTGGTCGACGACCCTGACCCCGGGGACCTCGGGGTCCTCACGGGCGACCAGGGCCAGCAGCGTGCGGTGCCTGCGCCGGGCGCGGAGCGTCTGCGCGCCCGCGGTGAGCAGCACGACGACCAGGATGGTCAGCGCGGTCAGACCGGCGATGAGGGCGAGGATTCTCGGCAGCGTGAAGGACTCGGCGGGGCCGTAGCCCCCGTTCGTCGCCGAGACGACGAAGGCGCCCAGCCCCTGAAGCACGCCCTGCCCGTAGGGTTCGAGGGCGTAGGAGAGAAGCGCTCCCGTCCCGGCCAGACCCCAGGTGACCCCGAGCGCCTGCCACAGGACGATGGCCACGTGCGGGGCGCGGTAGGTCCACCGTGCCCGCGTGAACCGCCAGGCTCCGACCGCGCAGACCAGGGCGAGGGTCGCCAGGGCTGCCGCGGTGATCACTCGTCCTCCAGCTCCGTCAACGCTTTGAGCAGGATCTCGGCCTCGCTGCCCGAGACGGCCTGGGCGAACCGGGTGAGGGCGGCGGACCGGTCTCCGGTCAGGTCCAACGCCTCAAGCATAAGCTCAGCGACGTACGCGTCACGGCTCTCGGCCGGTTCGTAGCGCCAGGCCCGCCCGTCCCGGGTCCGCTGCAGGAACCCTTTGCGGGTCAGCCGGTCGAGCACGGTCATCACCGTGGTCGGCGCGAGGTCGCGATCGGCGATCAGACGCCCTACCTCCCGCGCCGTCACGGGGGATGACTGCGCCCAGATGATGTCCATGATGCTGCGTTCAAGCTCGCCCAGACCCTTCACACAACCAAGCCTAACTCCCGCACCACGAGGGGTAGTACTACGGGTTGTCGAGTGATTTCCGTCACAGCTGAAGAACCATGTAGATCTCGTCGCGGTCGTCCCCGTCGGACAGCCGGATGGCGCCGGGGACCCGGCCGACCTCCGTGTAGCCGAACCGCGCGTAGAAGGCCTCGGTCCCGGTGCCGCCGCGCACCGTCAGGTGCAGCGCCTCGGCCTCCAGACCACGGGCCGCCTCCTCGGCCGCGCGCATGAGCAGCGCGCCGTACCCGCGGCCCTGGTGCTTGGGGTGGACCATCACGCGCAGCACCCAGCGCCAGTGCGCGCGCAGCCGGGATCCGGCGTCGGCCAGGACCAGCCAGCACGCCACCCGCCCGTCCTCGTCGAAACCGGCGAGAAGATGGTCGGGGCCGTCCGCGCCGCAGCGGGCGAAGGTCGGCAGGGCCAGCTCGCGGACCTCGGCGGCGGTGACCGGCGGCACGAAGCCGACCGCCCCGCCCGCGTTGCTCACCTCGGTCCAGCACTCGATCAGTTCGTCGACGAGCTCCCCGGTCAGTTCGGGATCTGTCACGAAACGAGGGGACATGCCGACGACCCTAACCGCCGCTTCGGGGCCCCGGGCGCGCGGGGTCAGCGGTCCAGGGCGGACCAGGGGAGAGTGAGTTCGCCGAGCCGCCAGCGGGCCCGGCCGCCCAGCGGAGGGCACGTCGCGACCGGCCAGGTCCGCGCCAGCGTCCGTGCCGTGGCGATCCACCGCTGGCGGAAGCCGTAGGCCCCCAGGGGGGCGTTGACCGCCCAGGCGTGGTCGAAATCACGCAGGAAGGCGTGGATCGGCTCGCCGGGGACGTTGCGGTGGATCAGCGTCTTGGGCAGCCGCTCGGCCAGGTCGGAGGGGCGTTCGAACCCGCCGAACCGGGCCGAGAAGGTCAGCGTCCTGGGGCCCGTGGCGTCGAGCCCGGCCCACACGGCCCGGTGGCCGACCTCCGAGCAGGTGCCCTCGACGATCACCCCGTCGGGGGCGATCCGCCGGCGGAGCATCGCCCAGTACTCCCACGCCTCGGCCTCGCCGTACTGTCTGAGCACGTTGAAGGCCCTGACCAGGGTCGGCGGCCTGCCCACAGGCAGCTCGAAGCCGCCGAGCACGAAGGACAACCCCTCCCGCCCGTACGGCCTGGCCGCCGCGACCCTGGCCGGGTCGATCTCGACGCCGACGACCTCGACCGAGGGACAGACCCTCCGCAGCCGCGAGAACAGTTCGAGGGTCGTGGTGTGCGAGGCGCCGTAGCCCAGGTCGACCACCAGGGGACGTTCCACCGAGCGCAGCAGGCGGCCGTGCACGGCGACCACCCAGCGGTCGGCCCGCCTGAGCCGGTTGTGGCCCGTCGTGCCCCTGGTGATCTCCCCGATCGGCTTCGGCACGGCTCAGACGCGGTGGATCTTGTGCTGGGCGGCCTGCGCGCGGGGACGGATGACCAGGCGGTCCACGTTCACGTGCGCGGGCCTGGTCACGCACCAGGCGATGGCGTCGGCCACGTCGTCGGCCGTCAGCGGGTCGGGAACGCCCTGGTAGACGCGGTCCGCCGCGGCGGAGTCACCGCGGAAGCGGTTGAGGGAGAACTCCTCGGTGTGCACCATGCCGGGGGCGACCTCGACGACCCTGACCGGTTCGCCGCACAGTTCGAGCCTGAGCACCTCGGTCATCGCGGTCTGCGCGTGCTTGGCCGCGTTGTAGCCGCCACCGCCCTCGTAGGAGACCAGCCCGGCGACCGAGGTCAACATGACCAGCACACCGTCGCCAGAGGCGACCAGCCGGGGCAGCAGGGCCTTGGTGAGCCGCAGCGAGCCGAGCACGTTCGTGTCGTACATCCGCTGCCAGTCGGCCACGTCGCCGTTCGCCACGGTCTCAAGGCCGATCGCCCCGCCCGCGTTGTTGACCAGCACGTCACAGCGCTCCAACGAGGCCGCCAGGGCGTCTACCGACTCCTGGGAGGTGACGTCGAGGGTCACGGCGCGGACGCCGGGCACCTCGGCGGCCAGTTTGTCGAGCCGGTCCCGGCGCCGCGCCGCGGCCACCACGTCGAATCCCTCGGCGGCCAGCCGGCGGGCGGTCGCCTCGCCGATCCCGCTGCTGGCGCCCGTAACCACTGCTGTCCTGTCCATGACCCCCCATCCTGCCAGGACACCGGGCCACGACGGCACCGCCTCCCAAGCCCCCGGGGGGGCGGGAATGACGCGAACTATTGGGTGGTTATATCCCTCTCGGAGGTGGTGCCGGTGATGCGGCGGGGTAGACGACGGGTCAGCCGGGTCGCGACGATCAGCATGCACACGTCCCCGCTTGACCAGCCGGGGACCGGGGACGCGGGCGGCATGAACGTCTACGTCGTCGAAGTGGCCAAACGCCTGGCGGGACTGGGCGTCGAAGTGGAGATCTTCACCAGGCAGACCGCGCGTGACCTGCCTCCGGTCGCCGAGATCGTCCCGGGGGTATCGGTCCGTCACATCACGGCGGGGCCGTACGAGGAACTGGACAAGGGCGACCTGCCCGGCCAGCTCTGCGGCTTCCTGTCCGGCGTGCTGCGCACCGAGGCGATGTACGAGCCGGGCCGCTACGACGTCATCCACTCCCACTACTGGCTGTCCGGGCAGGTGGGCTGGCTGGCCAAGGAGCGCTGGGGCGTCCCCCTGGTGCACACCATGCACACCATGGCCAAGGTGAAGAACCTCCTGCTCGCCGACGACGACAACCCGGAACCCCAGATCCGGGTCGCCGGTGAGCAGCAGGTCGTGGACATCGCCGACCGCCTGGTCGCCAACACCCCCACCGAGGCCAGGGAACTGGTCGAGCTGTACGGCGCCGCCCCCGGCCGCGTCGAGGTCGTCAGCCCCGGGGTGAACCTCACCGTCTTCCAGCCCGCCTCCCAGAGCGCGGCCAGGCACCGCCTCGGGCTGCCCGACGACGCGCACGTGCTGCTCTTCGTCGGCAGGGTGCAGCCGCTCAAGGCCCCCGACGTGCTGCTGCGCGCCGCCGCCCTGATGCTCGCCGAGGACCCGGCCCTCAGGTCGCGGCTGGTCGTCGCCTGCGTCGGCGGCCCCAGCGGCAACGGGCTCGCCCGGCCGTCCTACCTGACCGAGGTGGCCGCCTCGCTGGGCATCTCCGACGTGGTCAGGATCGTGCCGCCCGCTCCGCAGCACGAACTGGCCGACTGGTACCGCGCCGCCGACGTGACCGTGGTCCCCTCGCACAGCGAGTCCTTCGGGCTCGTCGCCCTGGAGTCCCAGGCGTGCGGGACACCGGTCGCCGCCGCCTCGGTCGGCGGGTTGCGCACCGCCGTACGGGACGGGGTCTCCGGGGTGCTCGTCGAGGGGCACGACCCGCACGACTGGGCCAGGGTGCTCAGCCGGTTCGTGCACCAGCCCGCCTGGCGCGACGCCCTGGCCGCGGGGGCGGTGACCCAGGCGGCCTCCTTCGGCTGGTCGGCGACCGCCTCAAGGCTCGCCGACGTCTACGCGCGGGCCATGACGCACCTGAGCGAGGTGCCGGTCGCGGCGGGCTCGTAGGGTGGGCGCATGCGTGAGGTGATCGAGGCGGCGCTGCGGGCCGCCGAGGCGTCCTTCGAGGAGCCCAGGCCGGGCGCCTTCCTGGTACGGCTCCCCGGCCAGCACAAACTCGCGACCATGACCTGGCTCATCGTCGGCGACCACGTCCTGCACGTGGAGGCGTTCTTCTGCCGTCAGCCCGACGAGAACCACGCCGAGTTCTACCGCTGGCTGCTGACCAAGAACGGCTCGACGTACGGCGTGCACTTCGCCCTGGACCCGGTCGGCGACGTCTACCTCGTCGGCCGCGTCCCGCTGGCCGCGGTCTCCGACGAGGAGATCGACCGGGTGCTCGGCTGCGTGCTCACCTACGCCGACGAGGGCTTCGACCGGGCGCTCGAACTCGGCTTCGCCTCCTCCATCCGCAGGGAGTGGGAGTGGCGGGCCAAACGCGGCGAGTCGCTCGCCAACCTCCAGGCCTTCGCCAGGTTCGCCGACCCCGCCCGCTGACCCGCCGTACCGGGGCCGTGCCGGGTGTCTCGCCTGTTGAGCGTCCCCGGGGAGGCGCCGAGGGGCCCCACTAAGCTTGGCCGCATGGCGACATTGGTGCTGCTTCGGCATGGTGAGAGTGAGTGGAACGCTAAGGGCCTGTTCACCGGATGGGTGGACGCCGGGCTCTCCGCCAAGGGCGAGGAGGAGGCACGGCGCGGCGGGCGGCTGCTGAACGACGCGGGGGTGCGGCCGGACGTGGTCCACACCTCGGTGCTGACCCGCGCGATCCAGACGGCCAACTTCGCGCTCGGCGCCGCCGACCTGCTGTGGCTGCCGGTCGTCAGGTCCTGGCGGCTCAACGAGCGTCACTACGGCGCGCTGCAGGGTAAGGACAAGGCACAGACCCGCGCCGAGTTCGGCGACGAGCAGTTCATGCTCTGGCGCCGCTCCTACGACACCCCGCCGCCCCCGATCGCCGACGACGACGAGTTCTCCCAGGCGGGCGACGCCCGGTACGCGCTGCTTCCCGGTGAACTGCTGCCGAAGACCGAGTGCCTCAAGGACGTCGTCGAGCGCATGCTGCCGTACTGGTACGACGCGATCGTGCCCGACCTGGCCTCGGGAAGGACCGTCCTCGTCGTGGCGCACGGCAACTCGCTCAGGGCGCTGGTCAAGCACCTGGACAAGATCGGCGACGACGAGATCGCGGGACTCAACATCCCCACCGGCATCCCGCTCGTCTACGACCTGGACGAGAACTTCACCCCGGTGACCAGGGGAGGCCGCTACCTCGACCCCGATGCCGCGAAGGCGGCGATCGAAGCCGTGGCCAACCAGGGCAGGTAACCCCCGGACAACCTCGGACACGTCGAAGGGGCCCGCCGGTCGGCGGGCCCCTTTCGCGTTGCCTGCGGCCTTGGACGGGCCTGAACGGGGTCTAGGCGAGGTCTGCGAGGTCGGCGGCGTCGGGCGACCGGGTGCCGGTCACCAGGTACACCACGTCGCGGGCGACGCGCACCGCGTGGTCGGCGTAACGCTCGTAGTAACGCCCGATCAACGTCACGTCGATGGCGGGCTCGACGCCGTGCTTCCAGTCGGGGGCCATCAGGACCTTGAACAGCCTGCGGTGCAGTTTGTCCATCGCGTCGTCGTCGTCCTCAAGCTCAAGGGCGGCGTCCACATCGCGGGAGGCGATGCAGCTGCCGGCCTTGGTGACCAGGCGCTCGGCGATCTGGCCCATCTCAACGATCGTGGCGCGAACCTCCGCCGGGATCGCCGACTCGGGGTGCCGCAGCCGCGCCACCTTGGCCACGTGCTCGGCCAGGTCGCCCATCCGTTCGAGGTCGGTACCCATACGCAGCGCCGCGATGACCACCCGCAGGTCGACGGCCACCGGTTGCTGGGTGGCCATCAGGCCGAAGATCGAGGCCTCGATCTCGGAGAAGATCCGGTCGACCTCCTCGTCTTGGGAGATCACGCTCTCGGCGAGTTGAAGATCGGAGTCCAGGAGTGCGGTGGTGGCCCGGGAGATCGCCGACCTCACGAGTCGGGTCATCTCCACCAGCCGGCCCGTGAGGGCGTCGAGCTCATCATGGTAGGCGTCGCGCATGGCCCTCACCGTATGTGTGTAACAGTGAACGAACCTCGACCGTAAAGTGAACTTTGCGGGAAAGGCCTTGGTCATGCCCTCATGAGCTGCCCCAATGGGGAAAGCCCCGCCTACCATCAAGGACGTTGAAGCGGACAGGAGGAGCATGTGAGTGAACTGATGGCGAGTCTGGCCGCCCTGGCCGGGTTCGTCGTGGGGGCGCTGGCCGTGATGGTCGTCCGTCAGAACGTGGGGCGGGGAGCTCCCACGACGTCGGACTCACCCGAGCCCGCCACGCTGCCGCAGGGCGTCGCCTCGGTGCTGGCTGTCCTGCCGTCGTCGGCGGTCGTGCTCGACAAGGAGGACCGGGTGCTGCGGGCCAGTTCCGCCGCGCGGGCGTTCGGCCTGGTGAGGGGCGAGAACCTGATGGCGGCCGAACTGCTCGCGCTGGCCAGGCAGGTGCGCAGGGACGGCGAGATCCGCGAGAGCGAGATCGAGGTCGCCGGCCACAAGTTCGGCCAGGACTCGACGAGCTTCGCCGTACGGGTGGCCCCGCTCGGGTCGCACGGGCAGGTGCTGGTGCTGGCCGAGGACCAGACCGAGCACCGCAGGGTCGAGGCCGTACGGCGTGACTTCGTCGCCAACGTCAGCCACGAGCTCAAGACGCCGGTCGGCGCGCTCTCGCTGCTCGCGGAGACCATCCAGGACGCCGCGGACGACCCCGAGGCCGTCACCCGGTTCGCCGGGCGCATGCAGCACGAGGCCGCCCGGCTCACCTACCTCGTCCAGGACCTCATCACCCTGTCCCGCATCCAGGGGGCCGAACCCATCCCCACCCCGGGCCCCGTCCCCGTGGACGAGGTCGTGCACGAGGCCATCGACCGCTGCAACACCACGGCCGCGGCCAAGGACATCACCCTCGTCGCGGGAGGCGCGGAGGGGCTGCGCATATGGGGCGACGACGACCTCCTCGTCACCGCGCTGCGCAACCTCATCGACAACGCCGTCGCCTACAGTCCCGAGCACACCCGCGTCGTGGTCAGCGCGCGGACCGCCGGGCCGCACAGCGACTCGATCGAGATAAGCGTCAGCGACCAGGGCATCGGCATCCCGGAGAGCGCCCAGGAGCGGATCTTCGAGCGGTTCTTCCGCGTGGACGCCGCCCGTTCACGCGCGACCGGAGGCACGGGCCTGGGCCTGGCCATCGTCAAACACGTCGCCGCCGCCCACAACGGCACGGTGACGGTGTGGAGCAAGGAAGGGTCGGGCTCCACCTTCACACTTCGCCTGCCCGCCTTCGGCGGCGCGGCGGCTGCCGTACCCGGTAACACCACCATCCCCTTGGAGGCCGCGCAGTGACTCGCGTGCTTGTTGTCGAGGACGAGGAGTCCTTCTCGGACGCCCTGTCGTACATGCTGCGCAAGGAGGGCTTCGAGGTCGCGGTCGCGGCCACGGGCCCCGAGGCGCTGGACACCTTCGACCGCAACGGCGCGGACCTGGTGCTGCTCGACCTGATGCTGCCGGGACTGCCCGGCACGGAGGTCTGCCGTTCCCTCCGTCAGCGTTCCAACGTCCCGGTGATCATGCTCACCGCCAAGGACAGTGAGATCGACAAGGTCGTCGGGCTGGAACTCGGCGCCGACGACTACGTGACCAAGCCGTTCTCCTCAAGGGAGCTGGTCGCCCGCATCCGCGCGGTACTGCGCCGCCAGGGCGACGTCGAGGAGCTCGAATCGGCCGTCCTGTCGGCCGGTCCCGTCAGGATGGACGTGGACCGCCACATCGTCGCCGTCCGCGGCGACCAGGTGCAGCTCCCGCTGAAGGAGTTCGAGCTGCTGGAGGTCCTGCTGCGCAACGCGGGCCGGGTGCTCACCAGAGGCCAGCTCATCGACCGCGTCTGGGGCGCCGACTACGTCGGTGACACCAAGACCCTGGACGTACACGTGAAGCGCCTGCGCGCCAAGGTGGAGGCCGACCCCTCCAACCCCCGCTGCATCCTCACCGTACGGGGCCTCGGCTACAAGTTCGACCCCGCCGAGGATTAACCAAAAATTCGGAAAGGGGCGCAACCCGTTTGGGTTGCGCCCCTTTCCGAATTTATCGTTATATTCCCAGGCCTCGAACGCTGAGCGTTTTCCACCCCGTGCTTTACCGGCGCCAAACAGAAGAGTTTCACTCTTGTGCTTTACCGGCCCTCGGCGTGAGGAGTTTCGGCTTGGGCGCGTCGGTGCTTGGACCGAGGAACGCAGGAGCGAAGCGACGGAGTGACGAGGGAAAGCACCGACCCGAGGCGCCCAAGCCCACGACGCCGTCAGGCGGAGCAAAGAGACAGGTTCGGGCGCGCCGGCGCTTGGACCGAGGAACGCAGGAGCGAAGCGACGGAGTGACGAGGGAAAGCGTCGGCTCGAAGCGCCCGAACCCGCGACGCCGAAGGCGTCGCAAAGAGTCAGGGCGCGCTGGTGGCCGGAGCCGTGGGCTCGGCAGGATCGCTGGGGTCCGCGGGTGCGGCGTCGGTCGCGCCGGCCGAGGGACTCGTGCTCGGCGAGGGGCTCGCACTGGCTGAGGGGCTCGCGCCGGCGGTCGAGGCGGGCGCCTGCGGCAGGTCGGCGAACTCGCGGCTGCGGGTGATGACCGGGACCGTCAGGGTGATGACGCCCGCTCTGGCGAACTGCAGCTGCACCGGGATGCTCTCGCCGCCGCTGAGCGGCTTCTTGAGGCCCTCGATCATGATCGTCGGGGTCGGCTTGCCGACGTTGACGCGCTGCTGGACGGGCAGGTTCACCGGGGAGACGACCTTGGCGGTGCCGAAGGCGGGGTCGACGCCGAGGCCCATGAGCTGGTCGGCCTCCTTGGTGGTGTTCAGCAGCGACAGGTAGAGCGGCGTGGCGCCGCCCTCGGCCAGCTTCGAGCCGGAGTCGGGGCCCAGGAAGAACGCCTGGGAGACGGCGATGCCCTTGACCTGGACGCTGAGGGCCTCGGTCGGGGTGTAGGGCATGCTGGTGATCGCGTCCGACCCGGCACCGCAGCCGGCCAGGACCGGGGCGGCTGCGAGGAACGCGGCGGCGGCGATCGCCCAGTGACGGCTGTTGCGGGTCACGGTGCGGGTACTCCTTGTCAAACACGAGGCTATGGCAGAGCCAACCCTATCCGTGGACTTCGCCAGGTTTTCCGCCGACCCGCCCCATCGTGGGGAGGTGTGGTCCGCAGGTCGTGGAGGCCTTTCACAGCGCTGATTCACAGAGTCGAACACTTGTCAAGCCTTAATATGCGGCTTTGACCTGCAGTTATGGTGATTTCACTGTTCCGGGAGGCTGTGGATACGTGGTACTCTTGAGTACAGCGGAAGGGGTACTTGTCACATGACTTTCCAGGTCGGCGACACTGTCGTCTACCCCCACCACGGGGCTGCTCGGATCGAGGCCATCACGACCCGAACCATCAAGGGTGAGGAAAGGACCTACCTGGTTCTCAAGGTCGACAAGGGCGACCTTACCGTCCAGGTGCCGGCTGACAACGCCGAACTCGTCGGTGTTCGCGATGTCGTCGGCCAGGAGGGCCTTGAGCGCGTCTTCGACGTGCTTCGCATGCCTCACACCGAAGAGCCCACCAACTGGTCCCGCCGCTACAAGGCCAACCTGGAGAAGTTGGCGTCCGGTGACGTCAACAAGGTGGCCGAGGTCGTTCGCGACCTGTGGCGGCGTGACAAGGAGCGCGGGCTCTCCGCAGGAGAGAAGCGTATGCTCGCCAAGGCGAGGCAGATCCTGGTAAGCGAGCTCGCGCTCGCCGAGAAGACCAACGAAGACAAGGCCGAGGCCCTGCTCGACGAGGTTCTCAACTCCTGAACACAACATTTCCACGGGTGGGCGTCGGGGTCGACGTCCACCCGTTCGCATCGGGCCGCGAGTTGCACCTCGCGGGACTTCACTGGCCAGGCGAAACCGGTCTGGCCGGGCACTCGGACGGCGACGCCGCGGCTCACGCCGCCTGCGACGCGTTGCTGTCGGCCGCGGGCCTGGGCGACATCGGCGGTCTCTTCGGCACCGCGGATCCTCGCTGGGCGGGCGCCTCCGGCGTCGCCCTCCTTCAGGAGACCGCGAGGCAGGTGCGCGCGGCGGGCTTCGAGATCGGCAACGTGGCCGTCCAGATCGTGGGGAACCGTCCCAAGCTGGCGCCACGCCGTACGGAGGCTGAGAGGGCGCTCAGCGCCGCCGTGGGGGCATCGGTGAGCGTCAGTGCCACCACCACCGACGGCCTCGGGCTGACGGGGCGTGGCGAGGGCGTCGCGGCCATCGCGACCGCGATAGTGGTCAACCACTCTCCGGAGCCGGGCGTCTCCTGATACGGAGCGCGAAAGCGTTCCGGCGGGTGGCGCGTGAAGACCCGTCGCCGCATTCGAGGTGGCCCGTTTACTGGCGCGGTACGGGCCACCTTCTTTTCCGGAATGATCGGCGAATGTCCTGGGTAACCCCTTATTAACCATGTCTCGTCATCGGGGGGAGCCGGACATGATTGGCTCGATCATCGCCGCGATCGTCATTGGTGCCATCATCGGTGCCCTCGCCCGTCTGATAGTTCCCGGGCGGCAGAACCTGTCGATAGGTCTGACGCTCATCGTGGGTATCGTCGCGGCACTCATCGGCACCGCCATCGCGGCGGCGCTCGGACTGACCCACACCAGGGGCATCAACTGGTGGGAGCACATCATCCAGCTCGCGCTCGCGGTGATCGGAGTGCTGCTGGTGGTTCAGATGCAGGCGAGGAAGACGCACTGAGCCGGAATTTTGCCGTTCCCAGGAATATCCGTGACGTAGGGGGTAGCCGATCTCCCGTGAGCGTGAAGGTCACCTCACTGGGAGGTTCACGATATGACCATCGCATCCATTCTCGGGGCCATCGTCATCGGCGCCGTCGTCGGCGCCCTGGGTCGTCTCCTGCTTCCCGGTAGACAGCCGATCGGATGGGTCCTGACCGTCGTGGTCGGCATCGTCGCCGCGCTGATCGGCACAGCCATCGCCCAGGTGCTCGGGGTGGCGACCACGAACGGGATCGACTGGATCGAACTCGTCATGCAGGTCGTCCTCGCCGCCGTAGGCGTCGGCCTGGTCGCGAGCATGAGGCGATCCAGGGTCTGACCCGCGCGGGGACGACACCGTCCGCGTCAACGCGGCCCCCAGACCGGGCCGGCTCCTCCAAGGCCCCGGAGCCGGCCCGATTCGCCTGTTCCCGAAGCTATTCCTGCGGCGGGACGGGAGTGCTGCGCATCCGCCCGGAGGGCGGCGCGGCGCTCTCCTCGCCGGGCACGACCTCCAGGTCGGGCATCGTGGTGTCCAGGTCGTCGTCATCGACGACGGTCGCACGCCGCCTCCTGGCGCCGCCGGGCTCATCCGGTTCGTTGGTCGCCGCGGCCATCGGCTGGGTGTCCTCGCCCGGATCCTCGTCGCCGGGCCGCTCGTCCTCCTCTGTGGCCTTCCCCGTGGCCTTTCCTGTGGTCTCCTCCGGAGCCTTCTCGGAAGCCTTCTCCGGGGCCTGGCCGGGGTGCTCGGCCTCCCAGGTCTCGACCCGCTCGCTGACCCGCCCTCCGGGCTCCTCCTGTACGGCGGAGCGCGGCGGGTGGACGAGCTGGTCGCCGGGGTGAGGCCGTACCAGATCGCCCCAGCGGAGCGGCCTGTCCGGGTCGGCCTCCGCGCGGGGGGCGGGAACCGGATCGGGGGTTTCCGGCGCGGTGGGGACCTCGGGAGTCTCCGGGGCGGCCGTCGGGCCGACGACCGGGTCGGAGGCGGGAGGCGCGGCGGACGGGGTGTGGTGCGGCGCCGGATCAAGAGGGGGAGCGGCCTGCGGGTCGAGCACCACCTCGGAAGGCCGGTGGTGCACCGGCTCCTCGTGCCACCCCGGGTGGTCCCGATGCTCCGGCCGGGCGAGTGGGACGGGGTACTCGGCGGTCGGCAGGTCTCCGTCGGGGAAGGGCACGATGTCGCCGGCACCGCTCTCCGGCGTCGTGTCCACGGCGTTCGCCGCCGCCCGTCTGGCCGCCGCGTGGTTGATCAGCAGCAGCCAGAGCCACAGGGCGAGCAACAGCGCCACCCAGGGGAAGACGGCCACGACCACCGCGGCACGCCGTACGTCGACCGTGGCCCGTACGGCGGTGGCCGTCTCGGCCGCAACCGCGCCCGCGAAGAGCAGGACCAGGACCACGCCCGCCTGCAGCCGGATCGGCCAGCGCGCGCCCCGCAGCAGGGGCAGGGCGATCAGCGCGACGGCCAGCAGCGCGTCGAAGGCGGCGGGATAGAGGTAGGCGAGGTCCGCGGGGGCCTCACCGGTGATCGCGAGGGCCCGCAGGTCCTCGAAGGAGAGCACACACGCCGCCGCGGCGAGCGCGGCGACACCGACACCGACCAGGGCGATCCCGGTACGGCGCAGCGCGACGGCGGTCCTGCTCGGCTGGGCGGGCGGGATCGAGGACGGGCGGGAGGCGGGGCCTGCCGCCGCGGGGGATTTCACGTCCATGGCGCTCCGAGCCTACAGAATCGACACCTGGCATGATCTGTGCATCGAAGCACGACAAGGAGGAAAGTTGTCCGAACTATCCGATGGCGTGCGGGCGCTCTTCGACGCGGCGAACTTCGCCACCGTGACGAGTCTGAACGAGGACGGCAGCCCACAGGCCAGCGTGATCTGGGTGAAGACCGACGGTGACGACATCGTGTTCTCCACGGTCAGGGGGCGGCGCAAGGACCGTAACTTCGCCCGCGACCCCAGGACCGCCGTCGTGGTGATCGACCACGCCAACCCCTACCGCTACGCGGAGGTGCGCGGGAGGGTCACGGTGACGGAGGACCCGACGGGCTCTCTCATCCAGGAGCTGGCGCACAAATACACCGGCAAGGCCTGGGAGGAATCTCGTCCTGACACGCAGCGGCTGATCGTCCGAGTGATCCCGGAAAAGGTGCATCTGCACGGGTGACCGGGGAATGCGTGGGGCGACATTCGCCCTCGTTGCCATAAAAAGTGCCGTCGCTAAGCCCCAACGTCTCGTAACACGGCTTGTGAGGTGAGGTAAGGCGTTAGCCTTTCCTCCGTGAGCCTGCACCTATACGACACCAGCGCACGTACGGTCCGCGAGTTCGTTCCGGTCGAATCCGGCCGGGCGTCGATCTACCTGTGTGGTGCCACCGTGCAGGCTCCTCCGCACATCGGGCACATCCGCTCCGGCGTCAACTTCGACGTGCTGCGCCGGTGGATGATCCGGTCGGGGTACGACGTCACGTTCTGCCGCAACGTCACCGACATCGATGACAAGATCATCAGGGTCGCGGCCGCCGAGGGCGTGCCGTGGTTCGTCATCGCCGAGCGCAACCAGCGCGCCTTCACCTGGGCCTACCAGGTGCTGGGCTGCCTGCCGCCGACCGTCGAGCCCAGGGCGACCGGCCACGTGCCGGAGATGATCGAGCTGATGGAGCGGCTCATCGCCGCCGGCCACGCCTACGCCTCGAACGGAGACGTCTACTTCGACGTCGTCTCCTACGCCGACCGGTACGGCTCGCTGTCCAACCAGCGCCTGGAGAACATGTGGGCGGCCGGTGACACCGACACCGACTCCGCCAAGCGCGACCCGCGCGACTTCGCGCTGTGGAAGGGCGAGAAGCCCGGCGAGCCGACCTGGCCGACCCCCTGGGGGCGCGGCCGTCCCGGCTGGCACCTGGAGTGCTCCGCCATGGCGACCAAGTATCTCGGCCCGACCTTCGACATCCACGGCGGCGGCGTCGACCTGATCTTCCCGCACCACGAGAACGAGCTGACCCAGTCGCAGGCGGCCGGGGACGGCTTCGCCCGCTACTGGATGCACAACGGGATGCTCAAGATCGGCGCGGAGAAGATGAGCAAGTCGCTCGGCAACTCCCTGCTGATCCCCGAGGTGACCAAGAAGGTCCGCCCGGTCGAGCTGCGTTACTACCTGGCCGCCCCGCACTACCGTTCCGCGATCGAATACTCCGAGGAGGCGCTGGCCGAGGCCGCCGCCGCCTACCAGCGCATCGAGGGGTTCGTCACCAGGGCGGCCGAGGTGATCCACGACGTGGACGCCCACGCGCCGCTGCCCCAGGCGTTCGCCGACGCGCTCGACGACGACCTGGGCACCCCGCAGGCGCTGGCGGTCGTGCACGAGGTGGTCAAGGAGGGCAACGTCGCCCTGGCCCAGGGCAACAAGGAGCAGGTGGCCAGGCTCCTGGCCGAGACGCAGAACATGCTCGACGTGCTCGGTCTCGACCCGCGCTCCGAGCAGTGGCGCTCCTCCGGCGACGACTCCGGCCTGCGTACGACCGTGGACGCGCTGGTCAGGGTGGCCCTTGAGCAGCGTCAGGCGGCCAGGGCCCGTAAGGACTTCGTGGCGGCCGACGGCATCCGTGACCAGTTGGCCCAGGCGGGCATCCTCGTCGAGGACACCCCCCAGGGACCGCGCTGGGAACTTTCCCGGTAGACGCAGGCCATACCCTAGACACCATGGCTGCTGGCGGTAGAGGGTCCGGACGACCCGCGAAGAAGAAGAGTCCGACCAAGGGCACGGGCGGTAACAAGCGCCGAAGCCTTGAGGGCAAGGGGGCGACCCCGCCGGCGCACATGAGGCACTGGCACAAGGACAAGGCCAGGGCCGAGCGGGTCGAGCGGGAGGAGCGCACCGGCAGGACCACCTCCCAGCGCCCGCAGACGCGTGCCAGGCGCAGCGAGGACGCCCCCGAGTACATCGGCGGGCGCAACCCCGTCCTGGAGGCGCTACGCGCTGGTGTGCCCGCCTCCGCCATGTATGTCGCCCTGCGCATCGACAACGACGACCGCGTCAAGGAGGCCGTACGGCTCGCCGCCGAGCGGGGCATCGCGCTGCTTGAGGTCGGCAGGGAGAAGCTGGACCGGCTCACCGAAGGCGGCATCCACCAGGGCGTCGCCCTGCAGATCCCGCCGTACGAGTACGCCCACCCCGACGACCTCGTGCGCATCGCCCAGGAGGCCGGGGAGGTGCCGCTGATCGTCGCGCTCGACGGTGTCACCGACCCGCGTAACCTCGGCGCCATCGCCCGTTCGGCCACCGCCTTCGGCGCCCACGGCCTGCTGGTTCCCTCCCGCCGCTCGGCCGGGGTCACCGGAGGGGCCTGGAAGACCTCGGCGGGCACGCTGGCCACCCTGACCGTCGCCCGGGCCTCCAACCTGACCTCCGCCCTGCGGGAGTACCGCGAGGCGGGCCTGTTCGTCGTCGGCCTCGACGGCGAGGGCAGCGTTGACCTGGAGAAGGCCAACCTCCTCGACGGTCCCCTGGTCGTCGTGGTCGGCTCGGAGGGCAAGGGCCTGTCCCGCCTGGTCGCCGAGTCCTGCGACCTGGTGGTGCGCATTCCCATGCACGCCGCCGCCGAGTCGCTCAACGCGGGTGTCGCCGCGGGCATCGCCCTGTACGAGGTGGCCCGCCACCGCCGCCGCTGACCTTTCCCGGCGGGGTGGCGTCCGCCCGTCCTGTACCGCCCCGGCTGTCTCTTGGCCGCCGCAGTCTCGCGGCGGCCCGGCTGTACGGAAATCGGCGTTTCGGGGGCTCCGTCGGTGACGTCCACGGTGCGGGCCGACTACACTCATCAGTTGACCATGCCGACGTAGCTCAATCGGCAGAGCAACAGTCTTGTAAACTGTAGGTCAGGGGTTCGATTCCCCTCGTCGGCTCGTGAAGCAAAGGCCCAGGTCAGGGACATGTCCCTGACCTGGGCCTTTGTCATTTCTGGTTCTTCCCTCGGCCGTGTGTCACCTACGTGCCCCTAGCTCTCGATCTTCGTTTTCCGTCTCACCTGTTCTCGTACGGCTCGGCGAGCTCCGAAGCCGGAGGGAAGCGCCCATGCGACGACCGGTCCAATACAGGAGGATCGTGAACATGGTCCAGGATCCCGACGGTCTTGGCGAGGGGATCACCTGTCGTTCCGGAGTGTCCGGCGCCTTTGACCTGGTACGGATTCTGTGGATCGGCTCGTCCTTCACCGCCGTGTCACGTGTTTGACTTAGTTGCTGCTTCGCCTGTCTCCTTGGCCACGGCCTTTCGACGTCTGCGCTCGGTGAGGACCGCGCCGAAGCCGCTGATCCAACCCAACAGCACCGTGTAGCCGATGACGCTCTGCCAGTTGAAGACTGTGTCCAGGGGCCAAAGGTCGTGGTTGTGGAACCAAAGAGCGAGGAGGCTTGCGAGGAAACCTCCCACGGCTCCTTGCAAGAGGCCACGAAGGCCTACCCGCCATAAGGGTGCCTGCCCGCCCTGCATGTTCAGCCTTTTCTGTCTCCGACAGAGAACCTGCCTTGTAATGATCACGCTACCCAAGCCGGGGTCATACGTGACCTCGGCAGGCCGCGTACCAAGACTTTGTAACCTCAGTCAGGGTTCGGTTCCCTTGTAGTCCCCCAGGTATCCGAGGCTCTTTCTTTTTCCCGAAACCGCCGTGATGGGGAGGCGCGGGGTTACTCGTCCGCGCCGATGAAGGGACCCGCCCACACCGGTTGTGGACCGGGCCGAGTGGAGGAGGCGGGGGTGGCCTGAAGGGTCGTGTGGGCGGAGGTGACGGCGCCCTTACCGAAACACTGGGCGATCGATCGACTACTTTTGGTCATGGCTGGTTATGTTCCGTGAGGTCATCCACCTCACGGAAGGACCATCTCGTGCGCCTGACCCGCCCTCCGTTCACCACCGCCCTGGCCACCGTCGTCGCCGCCACGGCCGTGGTCGTGGTTCCGTCCGGCTCGGCCTGGGCGGCGAAGGGCACGCTGTGGATCAACGGCCGTCGCCACCACAACCCCAGCGGCTGCTACACCGTCATGGGGCGGCTCTCGGCGACCAACCGGACCAACACGGCGGCCATCCTCTACAGAGGAGACAGGTGCAACAGCCGGATACTCGGTGCTCTCGGGCCCGAGCAGCGCAACACGTGGGAGTTCATCGGCAGCGTCTCCATCCAGTAGCCGGGAGTCGGTGACGCGTGCCGTAGCCGCCGTTCGGTCAGCGTGCGGGGGCGGCCCGGCCGGCGGGAACCACACCGGTTCCACTTCCGGAGCCTTCGGCGTATCGGGCGGGCTCGGGGGCGGAGGCTTCGGTCACGCCCGGCCTGGGGAGGGACTCGTCGGGATCGCTCCTTCCTGCCCGACGCGGGATGCCGAGAGGCGCACGGCTCATGCTTCGGATCCGGGGCGGACGATCATCATGATCACGACGACCGCCCAGATCAGGTTGTACAGCCCGGCGAGCATGGACAGTCTGCGCAGTGGTGCGGCCGGGCCGGGGGTGTCGAGTGCCGCACGTTGGCGCGGGACGATCTGGGTGACCAGCAGGCCCGCCGCTCCTGCGGTGAGGACCATCGACAGGATGATCCAGATCTCTCCCGTCCGGCCCTGCACGGCTGCGAGGACGAGACCGGCCACGGGAACGGCGAGAGCGGCCACGGCGTAGCCCCGGGTGATGCGGTGCATCGCGGTCGCGACAGCGGGGCTGCGTTCTCCCTGGTCGGATGGGGCGTCTGGGGGAACGGCCGCGGCGAGAGGCGCGTAGCGGGGGAACAGGCTCGTCGCGACGGCGGAGCCGCCGACGAACACGATGGCGGCCAGGACATGTACCACCAGCAGAACGTCTTCCAGCACGGATGTCTCCCTTCGACCTTCAGGTTGGCTGAAGCCTAGACCATGCTTCAGTCAGCCTGAAAGATGGGGTTCGCAGACGTACGGCGGTCAGGCCGCCGAGGAGGGATCAGCCGGCGGTACGGAAGGCGGCCCGGATGGCCTCGCCCACCCGTCGGCGCGTCGGATCGGAGTCCGGGCCGAACAGGTGCTCGTCCACCTGGTCCGCCGCTTCCTGTGCCGCTCGTAGCAGGCGCGCGCCCTCGGCTGTCACCTCGATGACCGACGCGGAGCCGGCGCGGGCACTGCTGTCGCGCACCAGTCCCGCTCGTTCCAGCGTCTTCACCGCCGTGTGCACGCTCTGCACGGTGATCCCCGACATGCGTGCCAGGTCGCTGAACGACACCCCGGGCACGGCCTTGATGTGCGCCAGCAGCCCCAGCCTGCTCACCGTCAGATCCAACGGCGCCAGAGCCCTGTTCAGCTCCGCCTCGACCTGGTGCGCCAACGTCAGGACCACGATCGAGACGTTGGTCACGGGCGGCGCGGGACGGGAGGTCTCAGACACCGTTCCAGTGTCCCCGGTCGGGCAGGTACTTCGCACGGACATGGGGACACCGCCACCGTGTCGGAACGGCCTGGCCGCGGGCCGTCGTGAGCGAAGGGCCGAGGACACCGGGACTTCCCGATCGAGCCGCGACCCGGCCGAAGGGGAGGGCTCACCGGAACGTCCAGAGGGCGGCGGTGGCGTCGTCGTGGGTTTTGTGGCGGGGCCGGTGCGAGCCGTACGGGTCGTCGTGTTCGGCGGCGCGGACCTGGGCGATCAGTCCTTGCGGGCCGTCGCGGGTGAGGAGGTCGAGGAGCTGTCGCCAGGTGGCCAGGCCGAAGAGGTCGGTCAGGCGGGAGGCGCCGTCGCTGAGCAGGGCCGCGGACCGTACCCGTTCGGCGGGGACGGATCCGGTCAGGGAACGTGCGGCGGCGAGGGGGTCGGCCGAGGCGACCCAGAAGCCGCCCTCACGGTTGCGGTGGCCGCGCATGATCTCGATGTAGCGGCGTAGCGCCTCGGAGTGTTCGGGGGTTCCGTTCGTCAGGGCGTCCAGTTCGGTCCGGTGGAGCACGCCGGTCCGTTCGAGCCGGTCGTCGCTGAGCACGGTCGGCTCCGCCGTACCGGTGTCGATGATGATCACGGAGTCGGCCAGCACCAGCCATTCCAGGGTGTCGTCCGTACGGCGCAGCATCGCGACCGTGGCCGAGGGGGTGCCGGGGTGGGACAGGTCGCAGGTGAAGTCGTGCAGCGAGACGACGGTCTTGATCGACCTGGTGAGCAGTTCGGCCAGGGGAGCGGCGCTCTGGGTCACCTCGGCCAGCAGGGTGGAGCCGAGCGTGCGGGCGTACCAGGCGACCCCGTGTGAGCAGCCGGACTCCATGCCGCTCGGGACGCCCGCCCCGTCCAGGAGAACCACCGCGCCGGAGGTGACCCCGACGAAGTCCTCGTTGGGACGGTCCGGGGAGGCGGGGTCGGTGGCGAGGGTGAGCCGCATGTCCGTCGTCCTCGTGTCGTGGTCGGATGGAGGCGTACTCGACGCCGGATGGCATGCCCGCGAATAGCGGGAAATATGCGGTTTTGGGGTTCGGGGTAGTCGTGAGGCGAACGCCCCGGAACCGGCTGCGGTGGTTCCGGGGTTCGGGGTCAGGTCGCGAGTGCGGTGCGGCGGCCACGGCGGGCCACCTCGCGCTCCAGATACCACTCCACGATCAGCAGCGGGACCGTCCAGCCGAGCCAGCCGGACAGGCCGGAGATCGTCCACGCCATCAGGTCGGGGTCGCCGTGGAAGACGGTGTCCTGCAGCGGGGGCAGGACGATGATCAGAATCGCGGTCCACACCCGGTTGGTGATGATGGAGTAGGTCAGCACGGTGCTGCGCAGCATCCAGCGCCGGTGACCGGCGTACCGGCGGGCGCGGGCGGCGCGCCAGCCCGCCACGGTGAAGGTGAGCCACAGCAGGGCGAGGAGCACGTCGCTGACCGCGAGGAACAGCCCGAACGGGGAGCGCGCCCCGATGACCAGGCCGGTCAGCCCGGCCGGTAACACTCCGGCGAACACGTAGGCCCGTCCGGCGCGCCGGTGCCACACCGGGTGCCGCCTGCGAAACCACGGCCACACCTGGAAGAACGCGGTGACCATGGCGATCGTGGCGAACAGCACGTGTGCCACGAGCAGCGGGTAGTGCAGGCCGAACCCCTCCGGCTGCGGCACCCGGGACTGCGACGGGTCACCGGTCAGGTACGGCGGCAGCGAGAACGCGAGGAACCCGGCCATGACCAGGCCGAGGGGCGCCGTCCAGGGGCGTCTCCACCACGGACGGCGGCGGGCCGGTGCCGGTTGGGGGCTGTCGATCGTCGTGTGCATGACGACTCCAAGGGGGTTGAGTGGGATGCGTATGACATACGCTCATTGCGTACCTTATACGCAATGCGTATGTCCCACGCAAGGCGTATGAGATACGCAAACTGATAGGCTCCTGGAATGCGGGACGACACCGGAAACGAGCTGCCGCACGCGCTGAACGTGCTGTGGGGGCGGGCCAAGCCGAAGGGGCGGGGACGCACGCCCGCGCTCAGCCTGGAGCGGATCGTGGCGGCGGCCGTCGCCCTCGCCGACGAGGAGGGGCTGGCCGCGCTGTCCATGGCCCGGCTCGCCGAACGGCTCGGCTGCGCGCCCATGTCGCTGTACCGGCATGTGGCGGGCAAGGACGACCTGCAGCTGTTCATGCTGGACGCCGCCCCCGGGCCGCCGCCGGAGTTCGACACGGCACCGGCCGACTGGCGCGGCTCACTCACCCGGTGGGCCGTCGAGCTGTTCGGCGTCTACGCGCGGCATCCGTGGATCGTCCAGCTGGTGAACTCCCCGCCTGCCGATCCCGGCCAGCTCGCCTGGCTGGAGGCCGCACTGCGCACCCTCGGCGGCACACCGCTGGACCTGCGGACCCGGATCTCGGTGGTCATGCTGGTGACGCACTACGTGCGTGGCGCGGCCCAGCTCCTGACGTCCATGGCCGCAGAACCGGGGGAGGGGGCCGACGAGGCGTACGCCGTCCTGCTCACCGAGCTGGTCGACCCCGGCCGGTTCCCCGCGCTGGCCGGCGCCGTGCGGGCCGGGGTGTTCGCCCCCAACCCGGGGGCCGGGCCGGACGACGACTTCCGCGCCGGCCTGAACCACCTGCTCGACGGGGTGGGGGTGGCGATCGAACGCGCCGCCCGGAGCTGAGCCGGGTCAGCCGGGGGGAGGGGTCATGGGGCCGGTGATGACGGCGACGAGCACCGTGCCGGGCGGGAAGGCGCCGTCCCCGGTCATCGTGAAGATCGCCCGCATCATCTTGGCCACGTATATCCGGTCCAGGCGCAGGCCGTGCCGGGCGGTGAAGTCGGTGACGAACGCGTCGAGGGCGGCGTCGCTCCTGGCGTAGCCGCCCGAGTGGAAGTCGAGGGCGATCGACCAGTTGCCGGAGGCGTGGCCGTACGCCTCGGTCTGCAGGCGGGTGACCTCCTCGGTGAGGAACCCTCCGCCGCGTAGCACCGAGACGCCGAGCGCCCGCCGTCCGGGCTCCAGACCTGCGGCGATGCCCGCGAGCGTGCCGCCGGTGCCGACCGGGCAGCAGACGACGTCGTACGGCACGGCGATCTCCCCGGGCAGTTCGGCACAGCCGTGTACGGCCTGCGCGTTGCTGCCGCCCTCGGGCAGCAGGTAGAACCGGCCGAACCGTTCCCGCAGCGTCTCGACGACGGGGGCGGTGTGCTTGGCCCGGTAGGTGGTGCGGTCGAGGTAGGTCAGCCGCATCCCGCGCCCGACGGCGAAGGCCAGGACCTCGTTGAGCGGCAGGTGCTCCTCCCCGCGCACGACCCCGACGGTCCGGAACCCGAAGCGGGCACCGGCCGCGGCGACGGCCCGCAGGTGGTTGGAGTAGGCGCCCCCGAAGGTCAGCAGCGTGTCGTGTCCCAGTTCGGCGGCCCGTGTCAGGTTGTATCGGAGCTTGCGCCACTTGTTGCCCGGAAGATCGGGGTGGATGAGATCATCACGTTTGAGGAGCAGCCGTACACCGGCCCCGGCGAGGCGGGGGTCGCACAGCTCGGTGAGGGGCGAGGGAGCCACGGGCGCGACCCCGGAGGCCGTCGGGAGATCGGTTCCGGAGACGGTCGCGGGGGTGATCCCGGAGGAGGCCGTGGGAGGGGGCGGAGGGAGGGACGGCCTTGGGCGGATCACCGCATCAGGATGCCATCTCGTACGGTGCCCTTCCATTCGGAAGGTGAAAGCCGCAATGTAAGCACCAATCAGCACCTATATCCAGATACACCCGTTGATATGGCATTCCTTTGCTCCGCTGTACGCCGTCATCATGGGGGAACCAGCGGCCCGCACCTCGCCGCGGCCGGTTCGTAGCCCACGTGTGAAGAGAGAGACGTATGACCCACTCGTTGAGAACCGGCCTGTCGATCCAGGAGATGCAGGAGGAGGCGCTGCGGCGCGACGCGGAGGATCCCGGCAACCGGGACCTCTTCCTCGTCCCGCCGGCGGAGGGCGGGGACTACCCGGAGAGCGCCTACCTGGCGGGCAACTCGCTCGGCCTGCAGCCGAGGGCGACCAGGACGGAGCTGCTCGCCGACCTGGAGGCCTGGGCGAGACTCGGCGTCGAGGGTCACATGGAGGCCGAGCGCCCCTGGCTGCCCTACCACGAGCTGCTCACCGAGCCCGCCGCCCGTCTGGTCGGCGCGCTGCCCGAGGAGACCGTGGTGATGAACTCGCTGACGGTCAACCTGCACCTGCTGATGGTGTCGTTCTACCGGCCCGGGGGGCGGCGCACCAAGATCGTCATCGAGGACACGGCCTTCCCCTCGGACAGTTACGCGGTGCGCAGCCAGGCCCGTTTCCACGGCCTCGACCCGGAGACCACGGTGGTACGGCTCCGCGACGGGCGGCAGGTCCTCGACTTCCTGGCCCGGGAGGGCGAGACGGTCGCGCTGGTGATGCTCGGCGGGGTGAACTACCTGACCGGCGAGCTGATGGACATCCCCGCGATCACCGCGGCCGGGCATGCGGCCGGGGCGGTCGTGGGCTGGGACCTGGCGCACGCCGCCGGGAACGTTCCGCTGAGCCTGCACGAGTGGGGGCCGGACTTCGCCGCCTGGTGCTCCTACAAGTACCTCAACTCCGGGCCCGGCGCCCTCGGCGGCGTCTTCGTCCACCAGCGGCACCTGGGCGACCCCACGCTGCCGCGCTTCGAGGGCTGGTGGAGCACCGAGCAGGAGACCCGCTTCCAGATGGCCCCGGTCTCCCGGCCGCCCGCGACCGCCGACGCCTGGCAGATCTCCAACCCGCCGATCTACGCCATGGGCCCGGTGCGCACCTCGCTCGAACTGTTCGACCAGGTCGGGATGGCCGAGCTGCGGGCCCGGAGCGTGCGGCTCACCGGATACCTGGAGAGCCTGCTCGACGTGGTCGTCCCCTCCCGGCCGCTCAGCGTGGTCACCCCGCGGGAGCCGGGGCGCCGGGGCTGCCAGCTCTCCCTGCGGATCGGGAGCGGCAGCGCCGCGGAGCTGGCCTGGCGGCTGCGCCGGGAGCACGGGGTCGTCACCGACGCCCGTGAGCCGGACATCGTCCGGATGGCGCCGACCCCGCTCTACTCGACCTACCACGACTGCTGGCGCGCCGCCGTCGCGCTGGCCGACTGTGTCCAGGAGGAGTCGTGACCGTTGCCGTCGTCGGCGCCGGGCTCACCGGCTGCCTGCTCGCCTGCTATCTGGCCCGTCGCGGCCTCGACGTGACCGTCTACGAGCGCCGCCCCGACCCGCGTACCGGTAAGCCGGAGCGCGGCCGGTCGATCAACCTGGCCATCTCCGAGCGCGGCCGGGACGCCCTGCGCAGGATCGGCCTTGAGGAGCGGGTCATGGCCGACGCGCTGCCGATGCGCGGCCGGATGATCCACCCGGTGAGCGGCCCGCTCGACTTCCAGCCCTACAGCCACGACGGCGAGATGGCGATCAACTCGATCAGCCGGGGAGCGCTCAACAACACGCTGCTGGACGCCGCGGAGGCCGCCCCCGGGGTGAAGGTCTTCTTCGGCCACCGGCTGACCGGGCTCGACCCGGCGACCGGGGCGATGACCTTCGAGACGGCCGACGGGCCGGTCGAGACGGTCGCCGACGTCGTGCTCGGCGCGGACGGGGCGGGCTCCGCCGTACGGGGGCAGCTGCTCGCGCACCGGGACATCGAGGAGAGCCTGGACTTCCTCGACTACGGCTACAAGGAGCTGACGATCCCCGCGGTCGACGGGGAGTTCGCGCTGGACCCGGGCGCGCTGCACATCTGGCCGCGCGGCACGTCCATGATGATCGCGCTGCCCAACCCCGACCGGTCCTTCACCTGCACGATGTTCTGGCCGACCGGCGGCACCGGAAGCTTCGCCTCGCTGAGCAGCCCGGCGGCCGTCGAACGCCACTTCCGCGCCAACTACCCGGACGTGGTGCCGCTGGCGCCGACCCTGGTCGACGACTACACGCACAACCCGGTCGGCCTGCTCGGCACGGTCCGCTGCGCGCCCTGGCAGTCGGACGGCAGGGTCGGCCTGATCGGTGACGCGGCGCACGCGATCGTGCCGTTCTACGGCCAGGGAGCCAACTGCGGCTTCGAGGACGTGGTCGTGCTCGACCAGTGTCTCGACGAGACCGGCGGTTCCTGGTCCAGCGCCCTGCCGCTGTTCGAACGGCGGCGCAAGGAGAACGCCGACGCGATCGCCGAGATGGCCCTGGACAACTTCATCGAGATGCGCGACAAGGTCGCCTCTCCGGTGTTCCGGCTGGTCAAGGGGGTCGAGCACCGGCTGGAGCGGGCGCTGCCCGGCCGCTATGTGTCCCGGTACGAGCTGGTCTCCTTCTCCACGGTGCCCTACGCCCAGGTCAGGCGCCGGGTGCGCGCCCAGCAGCGGCTGCTCGCCGGGGCGGCGGCCGTACTGGCCGGGGCGGTCGTCGCGGGCCTGGCCGGGCTCAGGCGCAGGTCGTGAGGCCGTCATGAGGCCGTCGTGAGGTCGTCGTGAGGTCGTCGTGAGCGAGGACAGGTCGGTCCTCGGGAGGCACGCGCCCGGTCCTGACGAGACCGTCGCGTACGGCCCGGCTCCCGACCAGGTGAGCGACCTGTGGCACGGGCCGGGGCCGACGGTCGCGCTGGTCCACGGCGGGTTCTGGCGTCCCGAGTACGACCGGGTCCACCTGCGTCCGATGGCGAACGCGCTGCGCGAGGCGGGCTGGAACGTCGCCGCGGTCGAGTACCGCCGCGAGCCGGGCCGTCCGGACGCGGCGGTCGAGGACGTCCGTGCCGCGCTCGCCGCGCTCGGTCCCGCGTCCGGTCCCATGGTGGTCGCCGGTCACTCGGCAGGCGGCCACCTGGCCCTGCTCGCGAGCCCGGGGGAGGCCGCGGTCCTCGCCCTGGCCCCGGTGGCCGACCTGCGGCTCGCGCACCGGCTCGACCTCGACGAGGGCGCGGTCGCCGACTTCCTCGGCCGTCCGCCGGACGAGCGCCCCGACCTCGATCCGGTACGGCTGCGCCCCGGCGCCGGGCGGGTGACGCTCGTGCACGGCACCGACGACGAGCGCGTGCCCGTCGAGGTCTCCGAGTCCTACGTCGCCGCCCACCCCGAGGCCTCGCTGGTACGGATTCCCGGCGCCGGGCATTTTGTGGTTATTGACCCGGAAAGTGAGGCTTGGCCGGTTGTTCTGAGGGAATTGGCGGCCCTCGCCCGTTAACACGATGGTTTTTTGGTGGTTCTCCGGGTTACTGGGGGTTCGATCAGTACGGTGATCTCAGCCCCCAAAGGAGAAACCGCATATGACCTCTCCAACCTCGCAGGAACTGAGAAAGCTCCAGGAACCCGCGTACTGGCTCGTCTTCGCGTTGCCCTGGCCCGACTCCCGGCAGGACGCCGCGACCGCGGAGGCCGCCTACGTCGTCGCGCCGCCGCTCGTCCCCAGGAGCCAGGTCTCGGAGAACGCGGAAGGGGTCTTCGCGGTGGCCCACTTCCACGTCAAGGAGAACCCCGGCCGCAGAGGTGTCTGGTTCAGCGACCTCACCCGGTGGCTGGCCGAACGGGACAACAGCTGGCAGGGGGTCGAGGTGGACTGGGAGGCGGCGCTGCGCGAGATCCAGGAGCTGCCGACGTTCGGCATGTTCCTGGAGGTCAGCAGGCGCGGCTACCTGTTCCTGCTGGACGGCTCACCGGAGGGGGCGACGGTGACCTACCCCGGAGGGGAGCGGGAGCACCTGACCGCGCGGGAGCGTGAGGCGGTGCACGCCGACTTCGAGAACAAGATCACACGTGACTGGGCGAGGTACATCGAGGAGATGGCCGCCCGGGGGATGATCCACCTTCACTGACCCCGCGGGCGGCGCGGCGTGGACCCGAGGCCCCGGCTCCCCTCGCCGGAGTCGGGGCCGGTCCTTCGGCCGGCCGCGAGGCGCTCGGCCTCGACGTGCAACGCCTCGACGAGGAGCAGCTCCAGAAGGAGGTCCGCGTCCACAAGATCGTCGAGTGTTGCCATGTGCCCTCCTGTTGGAAAAGACGTCCCACGGGCCACACGGGTTTCTTCTCATAACGGAACGGCATGGAAATTCCCGGGCAAGTCACACGGAAACATACGGATTTTTCGTGATTTTGGGTGAGATGTCGATAGCCGTCCCGGCTCCAAGGCTGTTTCCGGGTGTCCGAGACTTGTTCCATGAACCGTCCCCCGGCGCCCAAGGGCGTCCTCTATGTGATCGTCTGCGCGGCCGGAGCGGCCCCCACGGCACAGGACCTGGTCGCGGCGGCCCTCGATGAGGGATGGGAGGTCCAGGTCGTCGCCACCCCCTCGGCGCTGGGCTTCTTCGACGTCCCCGCCTTCGAGGAGCTGACCGGGCGTCCCGTCAAGAGCCGCTACCGCAGGCCGGACGAGCCCAAGCCGCCCAGGGCCGACGCGATCGTCGTGGCCCCGGCCACCTACAACACCGTCAACAAGTTCGCCCAGGGCATCGCCGACACCTACGCGCTCGGCCTGCTCGCCGAGGCTCCCGGCCTGGGCATCCCGGTGGTCGTCGTGCCCTTCGTCAACGCGGCCCTCGCCTCCCGCCTGCCGTTCCTGCGCGGTGTCGAGACGCTGCGCGCCGAGGGGGTGCGCGTGCTCCTCGACCCGGCGAACGAGGCCTGGAACGGCTCCAAGCCGTGGCGGACGGCGCTGGCGGCGGTCGAGGAACTCGGGAGGCTCCGGCGCGACGACACAGGGTGACGGGCCGGGGGTACCAAAGGGCGACAAGGCGACAAGACGCGCGAAACGCCAAGCCGTGCGAAGCCGTAAGAAAAAGGGGGTTTTCACCAGGCGCGGCGAGGCCGGGCGAAGGCGGAGAGGGCCAAGAAACCGGATCCGCCCCACACGCGCGGCCCATCGTCACATACTGGAACGCTGCGTGACGTTGAGTAACCGACGGGGGGCACAGCGGTGACGGGGACGATCATTCGAGCGGTCCGTGCGGGAAGCGGTGAGCGGGCGGCCGGAGACGAGGCCGCGGGGCCCGGACGCTGGGCCGCGCGGGAGGAGACGCAGCACCCCGACATCGACGTCAGCGTCATCGTCCCGGTCCACAACTGCCGCCCCTATCTCGACAGGTGCCTGACCTCGCTGCTGGTGCAGCGGGTCAACAGGGAGATCATCGTCGTCGACGACGGCTCGACCGACGGCGGCGCCGAACTGCTCGACCTCTACGCCGCCCACCACCGGGGGGTCGTGCGGGTCGTCCGCGTGGAGCGCTCCGGCGGCGCGGGCCGTCCCCGCAACGTCGGCCTGGCCCTGGCCAGGGGCAAGTACGTGTTCTTCTGCGACGCCGACGACTACCTCGGCCCCGAGGCACTCGAACGGATGCTCGCGATGGCCGAGCGCAACGGCTCGGACATGGTGCTCGGAAAGATCGTCGGGCACGATCGCAGGGCCCCCGTCTCGATGTTCCGGGAGAACGCCGAGCGGGTCACGCTGGAGGAGAGCCGCGTCTACAACAGCCTGAGCTGCTTCAAGCTCTTCCGCAGGGAGATGATCGAGCGGTACGGCATCCGCTTCGACGAGACGCTGCTGGTCGGGGAGGACGTGTTCTTCACCACCCACGCCTACTGCCACGCTGAGGTGATCTCCGTCGTCGCCGACTACGACTGCTACCACCTGGTCGCCAGGCCGGACGGCAGCAGCATCATGCAGCAGCCGGGCAGCCGCGACCCGGTCGCCTGGATTCGGATGATCAAGAAGTCGGTCGAGTTGATGGTCGGCCACGTGCGTCCCGGGGCGCTGCGCGACCACCTGCTCGGGCGGCACTTCAGGATGGACGCGCTGAGCAACCTCGGCAGGCCCTTCCTCGACGCCGGGGAGGAGACGCGCAGGCAGATCGCCGCCGAGGTCGCCGACATGTGCGAGCGGTGGCTGACCGACGGCGTCCGCGAACGCCTCAACCCCATCGACCGGGGCCGCGTCGCCGCCCTCCAGGACGTCGACCGCCTGGTACGGCTCGCGCACATCGAGTCGGCCGTGGTTCGCAGGCGGCTGACCGGCCTGGACTGGGACCCGCGGGACGGGCTGGTCGTCACGGGCCGGGTCGCGCTGGACGCCCTCGAACGGGACGGGGGCCCCGACCTCGTCGCGGGCGGCCTCGACCTGGTGCTGCGGCTGCGCGGCGGCGCGGTGGAGGGCGACCGTGGGCGCCCGGTCGAGCGGGTGTTCCCGGTCGGCGGCGACCACGAGGGCTTCAGCGCCGTCGTGGACGTCACCACGCTGTCCTCCGGGGTCTGGGACGTCTATCTGAACGTCGAGTGCGAGGGCGTCACCCGTCTGGTACGGCTCGGCGCCGACCGGGACGAGCCGGTCACCCGGCCCGCCCCCCGGATGATCGGCGGTGTCGTCGCCCTGCCGTACTTCACCAGGTCGCACGGCAACCTCAGCCTCGACGTCGGCGGACACGTGGTGCGGGTGCCGGGCCGCGTCCGGCTGACCGGGACCCGCTGGACGGCCGGGAACCGGCTGGCGCTCGACGGGCGGGTCAGCGTCGGCTCGGCGGCGCCGGGGACGCGGGCCGTACGGCACCTGGTGTGGCGGGAGCGGTGGTCGGGGAAGGAGTGGCGCGAGCCGGTCGAGGTCGAGGAGGGGGGGACGTTCGCCATGCGGCAGGCACTCGGCAGACTGGGACCCGGCACCTGGGACGCCTACCTGGAACTCGACCTGGGCGGACCGCCCGCGCGGTTCAGGGTCGAGGCGCCCGCCGAGATCGTCGCGCCGCCGCGCACCTGGTGGCGCGGGCTGGTCAGACGCAGCGTCAGGCCCTACGCGACCACGGGCAAGGGGCGGCTGAGCGCGGTCGTGCGGACGTTCACCCCGAGGTCGTTCGCCCGCCGCGTCCTCCGCTAATGCCACTCTCTTGCAAGTGCAAGCCCATGGCTTAAAGTAAGGAGGATTTCGCATCCCCGGAGGCTTGCCGTGCACGTACCCGATGGCTTCTTCAACGCAGCCGTGTCGATTTCGGCCGGGGCCGTCGCGGCCGCCGGTGTGGGAGTCTGTCTGCGGGGGGCTCGTAAGGAGCTCGACGACAAGACCGCGCCCATGGCGGGTCTGGTCGCCGCCTTCATCTTCGCCGTCCAGATGCTCAACTTCCCGGTCGCGGCGGGCACCAGCGGGCACCTGCTCGGCGGCACGCTCGCGGCGATACTCGTCGGGCCGTACACGGCGGTGTTGTGCGTGGCCGTCGTCCTGCTGGTACAGGGATTCTTCTTCGCCGACGGCGGCCTGACCGCGCTCGGGGTGAACATCACCCTCATGGGCATCGTCGCCGTCCTGGCGGGCTGGGCCGTCTTCCGCCTGGTCACGAGCAGGGCGCGCGGGAGGGGCACGGTGGTCGCGGGCGCCTTCGTCGCGGCGTTGGTCTCGGTGCCGGTCTCGGCGATCTCCTTCGCGCTGCTGTTCTGGATCGGCGGCACCGCGCCCATCGAGGTCGGCACGGTCGCCATGGCCATGGGCGGCGTGCACGTGCTCATCGGCATCGGCGAGGGTCTGATCACCGCGGTCACCGTCAGCACCGTGCTCGCGGTCAGGCCCGACCTGGTCTACGGCGCGCGCGGGCTGGCCGCTCCCCTGGTGCTCAGGGGCGCCGACGGCGCGGCCACCACGGTGGACACGACCCCGAAGGCGACGGCCCCGCGCCGTATCGGCTGGTTCCTGCCCGCCGGCGTCCTGGTCGCGGCGCTGCTGGCGGGGATCGTCAGCTTCTACGCCTCCTCCTCGCCCGACGGCCTTGAGCGGGTCGCCGAGGACAAGGGCTTCATCGGCCAGGCCGGTGACCACGCCCTCGGTGACCAGCCGCTGGCCGACTACGGCGAGGTCGGCGGCATCCCGGTCGGCGTCGCCGGCCTGGTCGGCGTCGGGGTGACCCTCGCCGTCGGCGGCGGCCTGTTCTTCGCGGTACGGCGCCGCAACCAGGGCGAGTCCCGTGACGACTCGGCGAAGGACGAGGTCACCGCGTAGTGGGGGCGGGCCACAGCCACCAGCTCTACCGGCCGGGGGACACCCTCGTCCACCGGCTGCCACCCCAGTGCAAGCTGGCGGCGGTCGCGGCCTTCGCGCTGGTGGTCGTGGCGACCCCGCGTGAGTGGCTGTGGGCCTTCGGGATCTACGCGGTCCTGCTCGGCGTGGTCGCGTCCGCCGCCCGGGTCCCGCCGGGCTTCGTGCTGCGGCGGATGGTGATCGAGCTGCCGTTCGTGGTGTTCGCGGTGGCGCTGCCGTTCATCGGGTTCGGCGAACGGGTGCCGTTCCTGGGGGTCACGCTCAGCGTCGAGGGGCTCTGGGCGGCCTGGAACATCCTGGCCAAGGCCACGCTCGGGGTGGTCGCCAGCGTGCTGCTGGCGGCGACGACCGAACCGAGACTGATGCTGCTCGGCGCCCAGCGGCTGCGGCTGCCGCCGCTGCTGGTGCAGATCGCCATGTTCATGCTCCGCTACATGGACGTGATCGTGGACGAGATGCGCCGGATGCGGGTGGCCAGGGAGTCGCGGGGCTTCACGGCCAGGGACGTCCGGCACATCCCGGCGGTCGCCAAATCGGCGGGGGCGCTGTTCATCCGCTCCTACGAGCGCGGGGAACGGGTGCACCTGGCGATGCTCAGCCGGGGCTACACCGGTTCGATGCCGGTCATCCAGGACCTGTCCGCCTCCTCGCGTCAGTGGCTCACTGCGGGTATGTTGCCGGGCGCGGCGCTCGTGGTGCTGCTCGGCACGACACTCGTGAACGGAGGCCTGTGATGACCGCCTCGCTGGAGGTGCGCCGCCTGGCGTACGCCTATCCGGACGGCACCCAGGCGTTGTTCGGCGTCGACTTCGAGATCGCGCGCGGGGAGCGGGTCGCGTTGCTCGGCCCGAACGGCGCGGGCAAGACCACGCTGGTGATGCACCTCAACGGCATCCTGACCCCGGGGCACGGCACGGTGACGGTCGCCGGGCTGCCGGTCGGCAAGGAGTCGCTCAAGGAGATCCGCAGGCGGGTCGGGCTCGTCTTCCAGGACCCCGACGACCAGCTGTTCATGCCGACGGTGCGGGAGGACGTCGCCTTCGGCCCGGCCAACCTCGGCCTCAGGGGGCCGGAGCTACGGCGCCGGGTCGAGGAGGCCCTCGACCGCGTCGGCATGCTGGAGGCGATCGACAGGCCGCCGCACCACCTGTCCTTCGGTCAGCGCCGCCGGGTCGCGGTGGCGACCGTGCTCGCGATGGAGCCGGAGATCCTGGTGCTGGACGAGCCGTCGTCGAACCTGGACCCGGCCTCAAGGCGCGAGCTGGCCGAGATCCTCAGGGGGCTGGACGTGACCGTGCTGATGGTCACCCACGACCTGCCGTACGCCCTGGAGCTGTGTGAACGGGCGCTCGTCCTGTCCGGCGGCGTGATCGCCGCCGACGGGCCGACCGCGAAGATCCTCGCCGACTCCGACCTGCTCGCCGCCCACCGTCTCGAACTGCCGTACGGCTTCGCCCTCCCGCGAGCGGAGCATTCTCCATGATCGTCGACATGTGTATCGATTCGCTGTGATAGCGGTTTATATGATCTTTGTCCCACGTTATTCGTGATTTTTCCGGTATAAATCGGCGGGGGCGCCGTGGCTGGGCCGTGGCTCCATTGACGGGGAAGCGGAACGGGGTGAGGGTGATGTGTGGCGTTTGCGGTTCTTCCTCCGCCCGGTGCGAATGATCATAGAGTCGCGGGACCTCACATACGGTGATGGCGAAGTAAAGTGGGTCTGCCTCATGGGCGAGGAGGACTGATGAAGCTACGGCTGGCTCGCCGCGCCGTCGGTGACGCCGTGGTGGTGGCCGTCGAGGGCGAACTCGATCTGTTCACCGCCCCCTTTCTGCGAGACGAGGTTCGCGATGCGATCAAGCTCGACGGGTCCCGGCTGATCCTCGACCTCACCGCGCTGTCGTTCATGGACTCAAGCGGCCTGTCCGTGCTCATCGAGGCCTGGCGACTGGCCACGGGCGAGGGGGGCGGCGTCAGCCTCGCGGCCCCGCAGGCGCCGGTGGCCAGGATTCTGCGCACCACCGGCCTCGACCGCCGCATCAAGGTCTATCCCGACGTGGTCACCGCGGTCGGCGAGGGCTGAGATCCAACGGGCACCCCTGATAGAACTTCATTCGGTATCCGCGTTAGAGTCCGCTCATGGACCTGAACGGAGCAGCAGCAGTCATCTCGGGCGGTGCCAGCGGCCTCGGTGAGGCCACGGCCCGTCATCTCGCCGCGCACGGCGCCACCGTGGTCGTCGCCGACCTCAACGAGGAGCGCGGCAAGCTCGTCGCCGAGGAGATCGGCGGAGTCTTCGTCAAGACCGACGTCTCCGACGAGCAGCAGGTGCAGGCGGCGGTCGACGCGGCGGTCGCGACCGGCAGGCCGCTGCGCGTCGTGGTCAACAGCGCGGGCATCGGCTGGGCGGGCCGTACGGTCAACCGGGACGGCTCACCGCACGACCTGGCCTCCTACCGCAAGGTCATCGAGGTCAACCTGATCGGCACCTTCAACCTCCTGCGCATCGGCGCCGCCGCCATCGCCAAGACCGACCCGGTCGACGAGGACGGCCAGCGCGGCGTGATCGTCAACACCGCCTCCGTCGCGGCCCTCGAAGGACAGACGGGCCAGGTGGCCTACTCGGCCTCCAAAGGCGGCATCGTCGGCATGACCCTGCCCGCCGCGCGCGACCTGTCGCCCGTCGGCATCCGCGTCAACACGATCTGCCCCGGCATCATCGACACCCCGATCTACGCCTTCAACGACAACGCCGAGGAGTTCAAGGCCAGGCTCGTGGCCCCCGTCGTCTTCCCCAAGCGCATGGGCAGGCCGGAGGAGTTCGCCCACCTGGTGCGCTCCCTGATCGAGAACGACTACATGAACGCCGAGACCGTCCGGTTCGACGGCGGCATCCGTTTCCAGCCCAAGTAGTTCCCGGCCCAGAGGAGTCAACCGGTGTCTGATGAGGTACTCGCCGAGGTCGGCGACGGCGTCGCGGTCATCACGATCAACCGCCCCCAGGCCAGGAACGCGATCAACGGCGCGGTCGCCAGGGGGATCGCCGCGGTGCTCGACGAGTTCGAGGAACGCGCGGACGTCTCGGTCTACGTGCTGACCGGGGCGGGCGGCACCTTCTGCGCGGGCATGGACCTGAAGGGCTTCCTCAAGGGAGACCTGCCCTTCCTTGAGGGCAGGGGCTTCGGCGGCATCGTCGAGGCGCCGCCGAGGAAGCCGATCGTCGCCGCAGTCGAGGGCTACGCCCTGGCCGGAGGCTTCGAGCTCGCGCTGGCCTGCGACATCATCGTGGCCTCGGAGAAGGCCGTCTTCGGCCTGCCCGAGCCCAAGCGTGGCCTGGTCGCGGCGGCCGGGGGCGTGATGCGGCTGCCGCGGCGCATCCCCTACCACGTCGCGATGGAGATCGCCCTGACCGGCGACCACTTCCCCGCCGCACGGCTGAGCGAGGTCGGCCTGGTCAACCACGTCACGCCCGAGGGCGAGGCGCTGACCAGGGCGGTCGAGCTGGCCGGGCGGATCGCGGCCAACGCCCCGCTGTCGCTCGCCGCGACCAAGCGGGTGATCGTCGAGTCCGCCGACTGGAGCGCGGGGGAGATGTTCGCCAGGCAGGCGGAGATCATCGACCCGGTGTTCGCGTCGAAGGACGCACAGGAGGGCGCGGCGGCCTTCGCCGAGAAGCGCGCCCCGGTCTGGAAGGGCGAGTAGTCCCGTTCGAGGCGCCGGGCACGGCCGTACGGGTCGCGCCCGGCGCACTTCCCGCCTGGAATGCGTACGGTGGAAGGGCGTGGCGACCGCTCCCGAAGGCCAGGAGAGTGCATGGACGACCGATTTCCCCCGGCGGAACGCCCGGCCGGTGAGCGGCTCAGACGCGGGGCGGGTGAGCTGGCGGCGGGCGCGGCCGGAGCCGCGATCCTCGTCATCCTCCTGGTCGGCGGCATGTGGGCGATCGAGGTCGCCGACTACGTCCTGCCCGGAGAGTTCGACGCCTACGGCATCAGGTCGTGGGACGTCGAGGGACTGGGCGGCATCCTCCTGGCGCCGTTCCTGCACGCGGGCTTCGGCCACCTCATGGCCAACTCGCTGCCCCTGCTGATCCTCGGCTTCCTCGCCGCACTGCGCGGGATCGGCAGGTTCCTGCTCGCCAGCCTGATCATCATCGTGGTCAGCGGCCTCGGCGTCTGGTTCACCAGCTCGCCGTACGTGGTCACGGTCGGGGCGAGCGGGCTCGTCTTCGGCTACTTCGGCTTCGTGGTGGCCAGGGGCCTGTTCGACCGGAGCGTCCTCGACATCGTCATCGCGGTCGGCGTCGCCGTGGCGTACTACTCGATCATCTGGGGCGTGCTGCCGGGGGAGGCGGGCATCTCCTGGCAGGGGCACCTGTTCGGGCTGGTCGGCGGCGTCCTGGCGGCCTGGGCACTGCGCCGCAGACGGCGGACGCTGCCCGCCTACTGACCGCTGGGCCTCAGCCGGTGCCAGGAACGCCGTGGAGGAGCTTTCAGTGGGATCTCAGGAGACAGCGGACCCGAGCCGGGAAAGCGGCGCCACGGGCCACAGGACGCCCCGCGTGGTGGTGCGGCGCTCGCTGCCGACCCAGCCCGCCGTACGCGGCTCGGCCTCGCTCTTCATGACCGAGGCCGCCGCGCAGGGGATCACCCCGGGCCGCCGCATGCTGGGCGTCGGTGAGGAGCCGGCCTCCGGTGACGTCGCGGCGGCGCTGCGCGTCGAGCCGGGCACCGACGTCCTGGCCCGCAGGAAGCTGCTGCTGGCCGGTGACGTCCCGGTGCGGATCGCCACGAGCTACTTCAGGCTCGACCTGTTCGGCGGCACCCCGCTGTGCGACCCCGACTTCGTACGGCCCACGCTCCAGGCGGGCATCGAGGCCCTCGGCCACCGCTTCGGCCACGCCGAGGAGCACCTGGTGGCCCGCCCGCCGAGCGGCTTCGAGGCCGTGACCCTGGAACTCGACCCCGGCGAGTGGATCGTGCAGGTGCTGCGTGCGAGCTACGGAGACGACGACACCCCGGTCCACGTGCTGGAGACGATCTGCGCCGCCTCCCGGCACGTCTTCGTCGTCGCCCAGGTCACCGGCGCCGACGAGTTCTGACCGAGGGCCCCTTTCCCGGGCACTGGTCTCAAGCCGGGTCATCCGGTGGCGAGCGCCTGGGTCGGCGTGAGCCGGGCCGCCCCGCGCGCCGGATAGAGGCCCGCGACCGCGCCGATCAGCGTCGAGGCGACGACCCCGCCCGCCAGGGCCTGGACGGGCAGGACCAGCGGCCAGCCACGGGACGCCGCGTAACCCAGCGTGACGAGAACGCCGAGCAGGACGCCGGACAGACCGCCGAGGAGGGACAGCACGACCGACTCGGCCAGGAACTGCAACCGGATCTGACCCCGGTTGGCGCCGAGGGCGCGGCGGAGCCCGATCTCCTGGCGGCGTTCGAGCACGGAGATGACCATGGTGTTGGCCACCCCGACGCCGCCGACCAGCAGGGCGACCGCGCCCAGGCCGAGAAACAGCGAGTTGAAGGTCGAGGCGGCGGCGAGCTGGGCGGTCAGGGCGTCCGAGGGGCGGCTGACCTGGACCTCCTCGGGGTCGCGCGGGTTCACCGCGGAGGCGAGCACCTCCCTGACCGCCGTGACGGCCTCCTCGTCGGAGCGCTCGTACAGGGTGGTCGGGTGGCCGTCGAACCCCAGGAGTCCTTCGGCGACCGGCCAGCCGACCAGGGCCGACCGGTCGATCTCGGGGTTGAGCGGCAGGGAGTCCAGGACGCCGATGACGGTGAACCAGTGCCCGGCGAGATAGACCTGGGCGCCGGGCTGTCCTACTCCGAGCCTGCCTGCGGCGACCGAGCCCAGTACCGTGGCCGGATACATCTCGGTCGCGGAGTTGAGGAAGACTCCCGAACGTACGGATCCCCCCAGCGTGGTGAGCAGGTTGAGCCTGGTCGCGGCCACCGCGATCCCGCCGGTGTCCGCTTCCGGGATCTTGTCGGTACGGCGCACCGTGCCGTTCTCTACGGCGCCGACCGCGGTGACCGACCGGACCGAGGGGACGCGGGCGACCATGCCCACCGACTCCACCGGCAGCCTGGCGTTCTCCCCGAACAGGCTCTGGCCGGGGTGGACGGTGAGCATGTCGGTCCCCAGCGTCCGGATCTGGTCCAGCAACTGCTGTCTGCTGGCCGCGCCGACGCCCAGCACGGCGACCATGGCGGCGACGCCGATGGCGATGCCGAGCGCGGAGAGGGCCGCCCGCAACGGCCGTCCGCGCAACCCCACCAGCGACACCCGCAAGACGACGGCGGCGGAGAGCCGAGCCGAAGGAGGAAGCGGTACGGAGCTCATGAGCCCTTCCCGTCGTAGTTGATCCGGCCGTCGAGGATCTCCACCCGGCGCGGCAGGCTGCGGGCGATCTCCTGGTCGTGGGTGACGATGACGATCGTGGTGCCGTCGGCGTGCAGTTCGCGGAGCAGGCTCAGCACGCCCGCGCCCGAGGCGGAGTCGAGGTTGCCGGTCGGTTCGTCGGCGAAGACGACCGCGGGACCGGCGACGAGGGCGCGGGCGACCGCGACCCGCTGCCGTTCACCGCCGGACAGCTCGTGCGGCCGGTGGCCGAGCCGGTGGCCCAGGCCGACGCGCTCAAGGGCCGCGGTGGCGCGCCGGGCGCGGGTCCTGGCGGACACGCCCTGGTAGAGCAGTCCGGTGGCCACGTTGTCGACCGCGCTGAGGTGCGGTGTGAGGAAGAACCGCTGGAAGACGAAGCCGATCCAGCTCGCCCTGACCGCGGAGATCTGCCGGTCGCGGAGGGTCGCCAGGTCGTGCCCGAACATCCGGACGGTTCCGCTGTCGGGCAGTTCGAGCGCCCCCAGGATGTGCAGCAGGCTCGACTTGCCGGAACCCGAAGGGCCGACGACGGCCAGCAGCTCCCCGCGACGCACCGACAGCGACACCTCGCGCACCGCCGCCACCCCGCCCGGATAGGTCTTGGACACCCTCTCAGCGGTGATCACGGCGGTCATGACGACGGCACCTCGACGCGTGCGCCCTCGGTGATCCCGGGGCCGCTGACCTCGACCAGCCCGAGGGCGAAGGAGCCGAGCCGTACCGGGACGTCGTGTCCGGCGCCGGACGCGTCGACGACGCGGACCGCGTAGGAGTCCTTGCTCCGGGCGAGCAGCGCGGCCACGGGTACGGCGAGCACGTTCCGGTCCACCCGGCTGGTGAAGCTCACGGTCACCGGGGCGCCGTCCAGCCCGCCGGTGGCCTTACGCCCGGTGAGGACCACCTCGACGGGGACGGTCGCCTCGCCGGTGGCCTGACCGGGCTGTCGGTCCTGGGCGGAGCCCGACGGGGCGGTGGCCACCGCGCTCACCCGCCGGACGCGTCCCGGCACGGTTCGCCCGTCCGGCAGGTCGACGCTCACCTTGGCGTTCCTGACGGCCAGCTGCCGCCGGTTCACCGGAAGGTCGACGTTGACGACCTGCCGGGTTCCGGTGGCCCTGACGACGACCCCGCCGGCGGTGCCGCCCGAGACGCCGGGCACGGCGGCGACCCGCAGGGCCTCCGGGGCGACGACGGCGTCGCCGGGGTTGACCACCCCGGTCTGTTCGACGCCGAGGTGACGCTGCCAGCGCCGGACAGCACGCGAGGTGGTGTAGCCGAAGTGCCTGTCGACCGTGACGTCCTGCCCGTGGCCCAGCGCCACCAGGTTTCCCTCCAGGACGGCGACGTCCTGCCCGTCGCGCACCCCCTGCCGCAGCGGGCGCCACAGCGGTGTCGCCCCGTAGAAGAGCGGTACGGAGTGCCCGTTCACGCCGTACACCCGCTGCCCCCGGCGTACGGTCCGTCCGGTGGGGGGCAGCCAGGTGAGGGTGCCTCCGTCGGCGGAGACGAGATAGGAGCCGGAGTAGCCCAGCGTCCCGTCGATCTCCTCGTGGTCGGCGAGGTCGGTGCGGACCACCGGGGCGGTGGTCACGGCCGCCTCCCGTGGCGCCGGGGTGGGGGACGGCGGCCGCGTCACGACCACGACGGTCGCGGCCACGGCGACCGCGAGACCGGCGGCGGCCCACAGCAGGCGGCGACGGCGCCGGGGGTGCCGCTTCGCGGCGGGTCCGGGCGCGGTGCCGGCCTCACCGGTGCGTGAGAAGTCGCGGAAGGAGGGGTCCCTCATCCCGCGCCGCCGGAGGACGACTTCCGGCAGGCCAGCAGCGCCTGCCGCACCTCGGGGTCGTTGAGCCGGTCGCGGATGGTGAGCCCCTGACCTGGCTGGGGATCCGGCGCGTCGACGCCCTTGCCCCGCAGGCACCGGGCGATCGCGACCATCCGGTCCATGTCCTCGGAACCGCCCATCTTCTCCTGTGCCTTGACGGGCAGGTACTGCCGGCACGCCTTCATCGCGGCCTGCAGGGCGGCGGTGTTCCCCGGTTTGGGGATGGTGACGGCCCCGGGCCGGTCGGGGTCGGGCATCTTCACCCCGTTCTCCCGCATGCACCGCGCGTAGGCGACCCCCTGGTCCTGGGCGTTCGGCGTGCCCGTACCGGTCTGCGCGTTCCGGCCGGAGTCTGTGGTGCCGCAGCCCGTCAGGACCAGTGCGGCGGCGATCGTCACGGCTCCGCCGAGCCGGGGAGTTCTCATGGCTTTTCGACCTTCCGTCTTCCGTGGTACGGCGCGGCCGTGAACGGCGGCGCCGTGCTCCACAGGTCTACAGACGGGGGCGTTCGGCTGACGTTTCCGTCATCGGAAACATCGGCTTTATCCACGTCGCCCTACTGTGGCGACACACCCACCTGAGGAGAGGCGTGCCATGCGCGTGCTGATGGTCGAGGACGAGCGTGTGCTGGCCGACTACGTCGCCGACGGGCTGCGCGGAGAGAACATGACGGTCGACGTCGCCTACGACGGGACCGACGCGCTGAGAAGGCTCGCCCGCTCCGACTACGACGTGGTGATCCTCGACCGGGGCCTTCCGGGGGTCTCCGGTGACCAGGTGTGCGAGGAGCTCACCAGGGAGGGCGGCAGGACCAGGGTGCTGATGCTCACCGCGGCGGGCGGTGTCCGCGACCGGCTCCAGGGCCTCAGCCTGGGCGCCGACGACTACCTGCCCAAGCCGTTCGACTACTCCGAGCTGCTCGCCAGGGTGTCGGCGCTCGGCAGGCGGACCGGTACGGCGCTGCCCCCGGTGCTGCGGTGCGGCGGTCTCACGCTGGACCCCTCACGGCTGCGGGCCTCCCGTGACGGGGTCCCGCTGGCGCTGTCCCCCAAGGAGTTCGCCGTCCTGGAGGTGCTGATGTCGGCTCAGGGACGGGTCGTCAGCGCCGAGGAGCTGCTCGAACGGGCGTGGGACGAGAACGCCGACCCCTTCACCAGCGCCGTCCGCGTCGTGATGGCCAAGCTGAGGGCCAAGCTGGGAGACCCGCCGGTGATCGAGACCGTGCTGGGCATCGGATACCGGATCTGAGCCGTGGCGGCCTCGCGCCGGGCGCCCGCGCGGTGGCTCGGCCTGCCGGTCAGGGTCAGGCTCGCCGCGGTACAGGGCGGGCTCATCCTCGCCGCGGGGACGGTCGTCGTCCTCGTCGTCTACTTCCTGCTGGCACGGAGCGTCGACTCCAAGGTCAAGGTGATCTCCTTCACCAACAAGCCGACCGCGAGGTCGCCGGGCGAGTCGGTGGACGTCATCGTCTCCATGGCCAGGTCCTACACGACCGAGGCCGTCGACAGGCGGCTGGCGCAGGCCCGCCACGAACTGCTGCACCAGCTGTTCACCACGTCCGCCGCCTGCCTGGCCGTACTGGTCGTCATGGCCGCGCTCATCGGCTGGTGGCTGGCGGGCAGGATGCTCAGGCCGCTCAACCGGATCGCGGAGACCGCGCGGCGCCTCTGCCTGGACAACCTGCACGAGCGCATCGAACTCAGGGGACCGGACGACGAGCTCAAGAGGCTCGCCGACACCTTCGACGACATGCTCGCCAGGATCGAACAGGCCGCCGACAGTCAGCGTCGTTTCGTCGCCAACGCCTCCCACGAGCTGAGGACCCCGCTGGCCGTCCAGCGCACGGTGCTCCAGCTGGGGCTGGCCGGGCCGATGTCGGAGAAGGTGGTCCGGGCCAGACGGGAACTGCTGACCATCAACGAACGCAGCGAGCGGCTGATCGAGGGGCTGCTGCTCATGGCGCAGAGCGACCGGGGCCTGGCGCGCAGGGAGCCCATCCCGCTCCACGAGGTCGCGGGGGAGGTCCTGGCCCAGTACACCGACGTCGCCGCCGCGGCCGGTGTGCGCACGGAGCTGAGGTCCGCGCCGGTCGAGATCTCCGGCGACCGGGTCCTCATCACGCAGCTCCTCATGAACCTGGTGCAGAACGCGATCCGCTACAACCGTCCCGGCGGTGTGGTCGAGGTGAGCGTCACGGCGTCGGGCGGCCTGACGGTCGGCAACACCGGCCAGGACATCCCCCCGGACAAGGTCGACGAGCTGTTCGAGCCCTTCGTCCGGTTCGGCGAGGCGAGGTCCGGCCCCAGGGAGGGAGCCGGTCTGGGGCTGTCGATCGTCCGTTCCATCGTCGCCGCCCACCGCGGCGTGGTCGTCGCCCGCGCCCGCTCAGGCGGAGGCCTGGAGGTCAGCGCGACGCTGTCGCCCGCCGGACCCGGACTCCGGCCGCGCCTTCCACAGGATTCCCGAGCCGCCGGAACGTGAGGGCTCGGGACGGAGCTGAGAGGGCGCTGGGAGCCCGTTTCCCGGCGCGCCCAGAAAGGGCCCGGCCTCCGGGCTCCACGGGTGTCCGCGTGGTCACCAGGGCCTCCGGTGGGGGAAGGACGTCGCCCTTCCCCCGCCGGACAGGCTCAGAGAAGGGCTAGAGCCGCTCGACCACGTGGTCGATGCACTTGGTCAGCGCCTCGACGTCGTCGGGGTCGACGGCCGGGAACATCGCGATGCGCAGCTGGTTGCGGCCGAGCTTGCGGTAGGGCTCGGTGTCCACGATGCCGTTGGCGCGCAGGACCTTGGCGACCTCGGCGGCGTCGACCTCGGCGGAGAAGTCGATGGTGCCCACCACGTTCGAGCGGAACTCGGGAGCGGCGAACGGCGAGGTGTAGGAGGTCTTCTCCGCCCACGTGTAGAGCCGCTGGGCCGAGTCGGCGGTGCGGGCGGTGGTCCAGGCCAGGCCGCCGTTGCCGTTCATCCACTCAAGCTGGTCGGCCAGCAGGAACAGCGTGGCCACCGCCGGGGTGTTGTAGGTCTGGTCCTTGACGGAGTTGTCGATCGCCGTCGGCAGGCTGAAGAACTCGGGGACGTACCGGCCGCTGCCGGAGATCTCCTCGACCCTGGCCAGCGCGGCCGGGGACATCAGGGCGAGCCACAGACCGCCGTCGGAGGCGAAGCTCTTCTGCGGGGCGAAGTAGTAGACGTCGAACTCGCTCGCCTCGACGGGCAGGCCGCCCGCGCCGGAGGTGGCGTCGACCAGGACCAGCGAGCCCTCCTCGCCGACCCGCTTGATCGGCATCGCGACGCCGGTCGAGGTCTCGTTGTGGGTGAGCGCGTAGACGTCCACGCCCTCTTCGAGACGGGCCTCGGGGTGGCTGCCCACCTCGGACTTGATCACGGTCGGGTCGCCCAGCCACGGGGCCTTCGCCACGACGGAGGCGAACTTGGAGGAGAACTCGCCGAAGTGCAGGTGCTGCGACCTCTCACGGACGAGCCCGAAGGCGGCGATGTCCCAGAACGCGGTGGTGCCGCCGTTGCCGAGGACGACCTCGTACCCCTCGGGGAGGGAGAACAGCTCCCGCAGGCCCGCACGCACGCGCCCGACGAGCGACTTGACGGGCTTCTGCCGGTGGGAGGTGCCCATCAGGGTGGAACCGGAGGCGGCCAGAGCCGCCAGCTGCTCAGGTCGTACCTTCGAGGGCCCGCAGCCGAAACGGCCGTCGGCGGGCTTGATGTCAGAGGGAATCACGATGTCAGCCACCTGAACAGCGTACTGAGCCCGCCGCGCGATCCCGCTCGGGGTCCGTATTTCGAGACGTGCGTGGTGTCCGGAATGAGACTGAAATCACCCGATAAACACGAGACGGCTGCCGCGCGAGAGTGCGTCGCGCGACAGCCGTACGAGACTGATCGGGGGTCAGAAGGAGGCGAGGACCTCGGCGGCGCCGGGGACGTCGTTGATCGAACGCTGCGGTGGGCCCACGTACTTGGCGCTGGGGCGGACCAGCCTGCCCGTGCGCTTCTGCTCCAGGATGTGAGCCGCCCAGCCCGCGGTGCGTGCGCAGGTGAACATGGAGGTGAACATGTTGGCGGGGACCTCGGCGAAGTCCAGGATGACCGCGGCCCAGTACTCGACGTTGGTGGCGAGCACCCGGTCGGGCTTACGGGCGTGCAGTTCTTCGAGGGCGGCCTGCTCAAGCGCCGCGGCGACCTCGTAGCGGGGCGCGTTGAGCTCCTTGGCCGTACGGCGCAGCACGCGGGCCCTGGGGTCCTCGGCCCGGTAGACCCGGTGACCGAAGCCCATGAGCCGCTGGCCGTTGTCCAGCTCCTGCTGGACCCACTTCTTGGCGTCGCCCAGCTTCTCGACGCCCTCGATCATGTGCAGCACGCGGGCGGGGGCGCCCCCGTGCAGCGGGCCGGACATGGCGCCGACCGCTCCGCTCAGCGCCGCCGCGACGTCGGCACCGGTCGAGGCGATCACCCGGGCGGTGAAGGTGGAGGCGTTCATGCCGTGCTCGGCGGCGGACGTCCAGTAGGCGTCGATCGCCTTGACGTGCTTGGGGTCGGCCTCGCCCCGCCAGCGGATCATGAACCGCTCGACGATGCTCTCGGCCTTGTCGACCTCGCTCTGCGGGACCATCGGCAGGCCGAGGCCGCGCGCCGACTGGGCGACGAAGCTGAGGGCGGTCACACTGGCGCGCGCCAGGTCGGCGCGTACCTGCTCGGCGTCGATGTCGAGCACCTGGTTGAAGCCGTACGCGGGGGCCAGCATGGCCAGCGCGCTCTGTACGTCGACGCGGATGTCACCGGAGTGGACAGGGATGGGGTACGGCTCGGCCGGGGCGAGGCCCGGCTGGAACGTGTTGTCGACGAGCAGGCCCCACACGTGTCCAAAGGAAACGCGACCGACAAGCTCCTCGATGTCGACGCCCCGGTAACGAAGGGCGCCCCCTTCTTTGTCCGGTTCCGCGATCTCCGTCTCGAAGGCCACCACGCCTTCGAGCCCGGGTTTGAAGTCGGACATTCTCGGCCGCCTCCCTTTCTTGAAGTCAAAGCCTTGATGTCGAGATACCGGCGGGTCATATTCAACCCCCTAGGGCGCGGTGGTGTGCCGCCGGACCCGCCGGAACGCGATCGTCCCAGGTGGGGGCGGTGCGCATGCTCTCCGTCAAGCACGGGAGAATACCGTCCCGTGGATGCCACCTCGCGCCCGCCTTCGCTTGCCGGGCTTCGCCGCACCTACGAAGGTCTCCCTCTGCTTGAGGAAGATCTCGCCCCCGACCCCGTCAGCCAGTTCGCCCGATGGTTCGACGACGCCGTGGCGGCCGAGCTTCCCGAGCCGAACGCGATGGTCGTCGCGACCAGCTCGGCCGGCGGCAGGCCGACGGCAAGGACCGTCCTGCTGAAGGGCTACGACGAGGACGGATTCGTCTTCTACACCAACTACGAGTCACGCAAGGGCCGCGACCTCACCGAGAACCCCAGGGCCAGCCTGCTGTTCCCCTGGCACTCCATCCGCCGCCAGGTGAGGATCGAGGGCCACGTGGTACGGCTGCCGCGGGAGGAGTCGGCCGCCTACTTCAGGTCCCGTCCCTACGGCTCGCGCATCGGGGCGTGGGCCTCGCGGCAGTCGGCCGTCGTGCAGTCCAGGCGGGAGCTCGACGAGCGCTACGCGGAGCTGGCCGAGCGCTGGCCGGAGGACCCGCCGGTGCCCGACTTCTGGGGCGGTTTCCGGGTCGTGCCGTCGGAGGTGGAGTTCTGGCAGGGTCAGCTCGACCGCATGCACGACCGTCTCCGCTACCGCCGTACGGGCGCCTCGTGGACCGTCGAACGCCTGGCCCCGTGACTTGTTACCTGGCCATTACTGATATATCCCCATATGTCCTAAGGGCTGAGGGGGATACGTGGCGGTCAGGAATCTCGTCAGGAGACTCGCGGTGGACACCCGTCCACTGCGGGTCCCGGCCTACCGGCGGCTCTGGATGGGTCAGGGCGTCTCGTTCATCGGCTTCCAGCTCACCTCGGTAGCGGTCAGCGCCCAGATCTACGGCATGACCGGCTCCTCCTTCTGGGTCGGCATGCTCGGCCCGACCAACCTGATCCCGCTGGTCGCCTTCGGCCTGTGGGGCGGGGCCGTCGCCGACGCCGTCGACCGGCGCAAACTGCTGCTGGTCGGCTCCCTGATCGCCTGGAGCGCGACGCTGGCCCTGCTCGCCCAGGCGCTCCTGCAGGTGTCGAGCATCGGCCTGCTGCTGGCCACCGTCGCCGTCCACGCCACCGGGTTCGCCATCACCGGCCCGACCCGGGGGGCGATCATCCCCAGGCTCGTCTCCACCGAGCTCGTCCCCGCCGCCAACACCCTCAACTTCCTGGTCGGCAACCTCGGGACCGTGATCGGCCCGCTGATCGCGGGCTTCGTGCTCGCCCAGAGCGGCGTCGCCGTCGCCTACCTGATCGACGCCCTGCTGTTCGGCGCCGGCTTCTACGCCGCCGTACGGCTGCCGCGCCTCGAACCGGTCGGCGCGGTGACCAGCCCCGGCCTGCGCTCCGTCGTGGACGGCCTGCGCTACATCTCCGGCCACCCCGTGGTGATGATGTCGTTCGTCGTGGACATCATCGCCATGGCGTTCGCGCTGCCCAGGGCGCTGTTCCCCGAGATCGTCGCCGAACGCTTCGGCGGTGACCCGCTCGCGTTCGGCTGGCTCTCGGCGAGCATCTCGATCGGCGCGGTCCTCGGCGGCCTGCTGTCCGGCTGGGTCGGCCGGATCAGCCGCCAGGGGCTCGCCCTGACGTTCGTGATCGCCGCCTGGGGCGTCAGCGTCGCCCTGGCGGGACTGGTCGGCCAGCTGTGGCTGATGATCGCCCTGCTGGCCCTGGGCGGCGCCGCCGACCTGGTCTCGGCCGTCTGGCGGCAGACGATCCTGCAGACCCACGCGCCCGACGACATGCGCGGGCGCATGCAGGGCGTGTTCACGGTCGTGGTCGCCGGAGGCCCCAGGCTCGGCGACCTCAGGGCGGGCGCGACGGCCGTGTGGTTCGGCGCCACGGCCTCCTGGGTCGGCGGGGGGATCGCGTGCGCCGTGGTGGTGCTCGCGGTCGGGCTGGCCGTACCGGCGTTCAGGCGTTACCGTTCCGCCGCCGCGGGGTCCAAGTGATCAGAGTGTTTGGGCAGGTTGGGAAGGATTTACCTGCCCCCGATGTTGCCATCGTTGGCCGCTGTGGGCGGATCTCGCAATAGGGTCAGAGTCCGAGGACTTCAGGTCTGTCGCTGTCCCCAGGGGAGGACGCCGCGACCGGCCTTGGAACGAGATAAGGACGGGAGGAGCCTTGACCGCACACGGCCTGATCGACACCACGGAGATGTACCTCCGCACGATCTTCGAGTTGGAGGAGGAGGGAATCACCCCTCTCCGTGCGCGCATCGCCGAGCGGCTTCAGCAGAGCGGTCCCACCGTCAGCCAGACGGTGGCCCGGATGGAGCGCGATGGCCTGGTCAGGGTTGAGGGAGACCGGCACCTGACGATGACCGACCTGGGACGCACGCTCGCCACGCGCGTCATGCGCAAGCACCGCCTCGCCGAGTGCCTGCTCACCCAGGTGATCGGCCTGCCATGGGAGGAGGTGCACGTCGAGGCCTGCCGCTGGGAGCACGTCATGTCCGAGTCCGTCGAGGCCAGGCTGGTCACGCTGCTGAACCACCCGAAGGAGGACCCGCACGGCAACCCCATCCCGGGCCTTGAGGAGTTGGGCGTCGCGGCCCAGGACGGCGCGGCCTGGCAGTCACTGCCGTCGATGGCGGCGCTGGCCGGACCCAGGGATATACCCGTTGTCGTCCGCCGAATTAGCGAACAAGTGCAAAGTGATCCGGCTGTGATGCTTAAACTCAAGCAAGTTGGGATACAACCCGGACGCGAGGTAACGCTCGCGGCAAGCGACGACGGTGTGCGGGTGACAGGTGACGACAAGGCGGAGAATACTCTGGCGGACCTCCCGCGAGACATCGCCGCGCATGTCTTCGTCTCCACCCGATGACCAAGATCCATCTGCTTGGTTGAAATCCCCCCGGGAGACCCTCCACTCCCCTGCCGAGACCGCAGCAGGAGCAACCGTGGTTCGCTTTGCGCAAAGCCGTCCCCAAGGGGTGGTCGCTGGATGAAACGGTGGGGGGATCTCTCACAGGACACCGCCGACCACCTTTCGGCGCATTCGGTCCTCGACCATGCCGAGATGGCGGTGGTCGTCACCGACCGCTTCAGCAACGTCGTCTACTGGAACCCCTTCGCGGAACGGCTGTTCGGCAGGCCGGGCCCGGCGGCCCGCGACCAGTCACGTTCCCTGGGCATCATGGAGAAGGACCACCCCCTCGCCGTCGAGCTCGCCAAGCACGTGCTCAAGGGCGGGGTGTGGGAGGGCACCTTCGACGTCAAGCGCGGCGACGGCACGATCATCTACGTCCGGGCCCAGGCCGTGCCGCTGCGGCACCAGTCGGGCTCGGTCACCGGCATCGTCATCACCGCCAGGGAGGCGATGCGCAGCAACGAACGCGAGAAGGACCGCTACGGCCTGCTCGAACGGATCGGCGAGCGCCTCGCGGGCTCGCTGTACGTCGAGGAGACGCTCAACCGCGTCGCCGAGATGCTCGTCCCGCAGTTCGCCGACCACTGCTTCATCGAACTCATGGACAACGGCAGGCTGACCAGGAAGGTCTCCAGCCACGTCCCGGGCTGGAGCCCGCCGCCCAACACCTGGGCCCCCATCGGCGCCGACATCAACTACCCGACCGGGCACTACGCCGAGATCGCGCTGCGGCGCCAGGAGACGATCCTCGTCGAGGACTTCTCCCAGACCAACTACCCCAGCCCCGGAGAGGCCAGCACCCGCCTCGCCGCCGAGATCGGGATGACCTCGGCCATCGTGGCGCCGCTGTGCGTGCGCGGTGAGGTCCTCGGGCTGATGTACCTCGGCCTGTCCAACCTGACCGACCGGCGCAGCCCGCACTACGACGCCTTCGACCGTGACTTCGTCGGTGCCGTCGCGACCCGGGTCGCGCTCGCCGTGGACAACGCGCTGCTGTTCGAGGAGGAGCGGCACACCGCCGAGTCCTTCCAGAAGAACCTGCTGCCCCCCGCGCCGCTGCCCGAGCTCGACGGCCTGGAGATCGCGGTCCGTTACTGCCCCGCGGCGCCGCTCGCCTCGCACGGCCAGGGCATCCAGACCCAGGTCGGCGGCGACTGGTACGACGTCATCCCGCTGTCGGCGGGCCGGGTCGGCATCGTCATCGGCGACGTCGAGGGCAGGGGAGCCAAGGCCGCCGCCGTCATGGGCCAGCTCAGGGCCGCACTGCGGGCCTTCGCCCAGGACGACAAGCCACCTGCGGAGATCCTCGCCAGGCTCGACGACTGGACCCACAGCATCGCCACCCCCGAGTGGGACGACAGCGGTGCCGACATCAGCGTCCCGCCCATCGTCACCTGCCAGTACCTCGTCTACGACGCCTGGTCGCGCCAGCTGTCCTTCGCCAACGCCGGGCACGCCCCGCCGCTGCTCCTGGTCGACGGCACCTGCAGCGAGCTGGAGATCGAGGAGGTCGGCAAGCCCCTGGGCGTCCGCGCCCGTGGCATCAACGCCGACCTGGTCTACAAGGAGGAGACCCGCACGCTGCCCGCGGGGGCCGCGCTGCTGCTCTACACCGACGGCCTGGTCGACCGCCGTCCCCTGCGCGACGCCGACGGCAGGCCGCCGAGCGACGAGGAGACCCTCGCCGCGCTCTTCGGCAAGCTCATCGAGGTCTCCGACGACACGGTCGAGAACATCGCCCAGGCCGCGACGGACGCCGTCCCCGGCGAGATCGACGACGACATGGCCATCCTGGTCGTCAGGTCCGCCCGTGACGAGCTCGACGTCGAGGAACGCACCTTCCCCGCCCAGCCCATCATGGTCGGCGAGGCCCGCAGGATGGCGGCGGAGGCCTTCAGCGGCTGGAACGTCCCCGAGGAGCGCGCCGAGCTCGCCTGCCTGCTGGTCTCCGAGGTGGTCACCAACGTCGTGCTGCACGCGGCGAACGCCAGCGTCCCCCGTCGTGACCTGGTGATCGACACCACCACCCCCTTCTCCTTCGACGAGTCGTGGGACATCCCGGGCTTCGAGGACGAGGTCGTCAACGAGAAGGAGTTCACCCTGAGGCTCCGCAGGGGAGGCGAATCCGTCTGGGTCGAGGTGTTCGACCAGGACCTGCGCCTTCCCCGCATCCGCAGCGCGGGGGAGAACGACGAGGGTGGCCGGGGTCTCTACCTCGTCGACCAGCTCGCCAAGCGCTGGGGCTCCCGCCCGACCAGAGAGGGTAAGGCCGTCTGGTTCGAGATCCCCACCAAGTCACGCTGACCAGAATCAAGATCACTGCCAGGTTTCGTGAGCTTGTCCGGAAATTTCCCGCAGGTTACGCGTCCTGAGCCGGTGAGGCGGTCAGGGCATGGCGCCCCCGTCATAGAAGCCGGGGACGATCGGTGCTTCACTCGGGGGATGGATCTGGCCTTCGAACGTCGCGGGACAGGGGAGCCCCTGGTCCTGCTGCACGGAATCGGTCACCACTGGCAGGCGTGGCTGCCGGTGCTCGACCTGCTCGCGGCCGAGCGGGACGTGATCGCCGTCGACCTTCCCGGCTTCGGTGCCTCCCCGCCGCTGCCGCCGGGCTCGCCGTACACGGTGGAGAGCCTCGCCGACGCGGTCGAGACGTTCTGCGCGAGGCTCGGCTTCGGCGAACCCCACGTCGCGGGCACCTCCCTCGGCGGATACGTGGCTCTGGAGCTGGCCTCACGGGGGACGGTCCGTACGGCCACGGCGCTGTCGCCCGTCGGATTCTGGAACCGGAGCGAGCTGGTGTACTCGCGGGCGGTGCTCAGGACGTTCCGGGCACTGGCCTTCGCGCTGGACTCGGAGCGGGGCGAGGCCCTCGCGGCGAACCCGCTGGGTCACACGCTGGCCGCCGGGCTGCTCGTCGGCCACCCGTCCAGGCTCTCCGCACAGGACCTCTCCTCGGCCAGGCGGGCGCTGCGGGAGGCGCCGGGGTTCGACGACACCCTCGACTCGTTCGTCTGGCTGATGCCTCCGGCGCCGCCGAAGACGCCGGTGACCATCGCCTGGGGCGACCGCGACCGGCTGTTCCCCCGTCGGCAGGCCGTACGGGCCGCCAGGTGGTCGGGGCAGCGGGTGCGGCTGCTGCGGGGGTGCGGGCACCTGGCGATGAACGACGATCCGGCCCTGGTCGCGCGGGTGGTGCTTGAGGGGTCACGGAGCTGACGACGGGACCGTCGGCCCCGTTCCGTACGGCGTGCGGGGCCGGCCTCGTCGGGTCGGCGGCTCGGTGGGCTAGCGGAAGGTCTGGCCCCAGAGGGCGAGCATCACCAGGATGAAGACGATCATGATGCCGGCGTAGGCGACCGTGCCGAGCCGCATCGCGCGCCGTACCCGGTTGAGCCCCCAGGCGAACAGGAACGCCAGGAAGACCAGCAGGATCAGTCCGCTGTCCATCAACACCGCCTCAGGGGGAGCCTACGGTGACCAGTATGCGTCGACCGTGAGGATCTTGTGGCGATTAACCACGACACCGTTTCTCGTGGAATGGTGCTGTCCGTGAGTAGATGGGTGAAAGTGACACGCGTTCCTTCGGCCGTCCGGGGCTCCGTGCTCGCCGTCGCGCTCGCCGCCTGCCTGGCGGCCTGCTCCTCGGGAGGCTCGGGGACCTCGGGAGCCTCGGGGGAGAGCCCCTCGGCCGCCGCGTCGCCCACCGCGTCCGTCACCGCCGACACGTCGCAGGTGCCGTCCGAGACACCCAGTGAGAGCGTGCCGGACGTTCCGGTGGAGCCGAGCGTCACCCCCACGGCGACGCCGACACGCAGCGGGAGCGTTTCGCGGGTCGACGACGTGACGGGGCGGCTCAGCCCGCTGGGGAAGGAGTCGGTCGTGGTCGACGCTTCCGACGGGCCGCACGAGGTGCACCTCACCGGTGACACGGTCGTGCTCGACACGCAGGGGAGCGTCTGCCAGAAGGGGGCGGTTCCGCACCGCTGCACGTCGGCGGAGCTGTTCAAGGCGCTCAAGGCGGGGGTCACGTTCGAGGCGAGGGTACTGATCTCGGAGGGCGACGCGATCAAGATCGAGGAGATCGTCAAGGAGTGAGGGACCGGGCCGCCCTTCCGTGGTGGGAGGGCGGCGTCCCGGCGTTCCCGGGGCGTTGCGGCGTCTCCGAGGGGTCATTCGAGGGGTCAGAAGCCGAACGAGCGGCCGATGATCTCCTTCATGATCTCGGTCGTGCCGCCGTAGATCGTCTGCACCCGGCTGTCGATCCAGGCCTTGGCCACGGGGTAGTCCATCATGTAGCCGTAGCCGCCGTGCAACTGCAGGCAGCGGTCGATGACCTTGTTCTGCAGCTCCGTGGTCCACCACTTGGCCTTGGCCGCGTCCACCGCGCTCAGCTCCCCGGAGTTGAGGGCGAGGACGCACCTGTCCACGTAGTGACGGGCGATCTCCAGCTCGGTGTCCAGTTCGGCCAGGACGAACCGGGTGTTCTGGAAGCTGCCGATGCTGCGGCCGAATGCCGTACGGGACCTGCAGTACTCGATGGTCTGCGCCAGGACGGCCTCCGCCGAGGCCACCGCCATGACCGCGATCGACAGGCGCTCCTGCGGCAGGTTGGCCATGAGCTGGTAGAAGCCCCGACCCTCCTGCCCACCGAGCAGGTTGGCCGCGGGAACCCGTACGTCGTCGAAGAACAGCTCCGCCGTGTCCTGGGCGTGCATGCCGATCTTCTCCAGGTTGCGGCCCCGGCCGAAGCCCTCCATGCCCCGTTCGACGACCAGCAGCGAGACGCCCTTGGCGCCCGCCTCCGGGTCGGTCTTGGCGACCACGACGACGAGGTCGGAGTTGATGCCGTTGGTGATGAAGGTCTTCTGGCCGTTGACGACGTAGTGGTCGCCCTCGCGCCTGGCGGTGGTCCTGATGCCCTGCAGGTCGCTGCCCGCGCCGGGCTCGGTCATCGCCACGGCCGTGATCAGCTCTCCCGAGGCGAACCCGGGCAGCCAGCGGGCCTTCTGGTCGTCGTCGGTGAGGTCGACGAAGTACGGCGCCATCACGTCGTTGTGCAGGGAGAAGCCGAGACCGGTGGCGCCGATCCGCATGACCTCCTCGACGATCACGGTGTTGTAGCGGAAGTCCTTGATCCCGGCGCCGCCGTACTCCTCGGGCACTCCGAAGCCGAACATGCCGATCTCCCCGGCCTTCTTCCACACCTCGCGGGGGACGATGCCGTCCTTCTCCCACCGGTCGTGGTGGGGAACCACCTCGCGGGCCATGAACTCGCGCACGGTCTCCTGGAAGAGCAGGTGCTCCTCCTGGAAGAGGTCTCGTCGCATGGGCTTGCCTCCTTGGGATACGAGGACAGAATACGATTCTGTTACCCATAGGTACACCCAGGTGACGGGCGTTGTACGGCCTCCGCCGGAGATTCGGGCGGATCACAAGTCCGCCACAGTCTGCTGGGGGTCTTGTCATCTTCCTGCGTCATGCTGGGGCTGGGCAGTACGATCCGGAGCGAGTTGTGACTTTATGACCGGTTTTATGGCCAGATCCGATGATCGGAGCGACCAGTGGTTCGGTGGGGAGCAGGACTCCGCAAGGCAGTCGCGGCGTCAGTCCTAGGGGTGGCGGCTGGTTCCCTGGTCGTTCTGACGAGCTCTCAGAGCGTTGCCGACACGGACACCTATATCTCGGACTTCTTCTGCACTCCTTCGAATGATTTGGCTCCGGCTCAGGCGAAGGTTCTGGTCAGGGTCGCTTTTCCGACGAAGGTCTACATCGGGCAGTCGCTCGATATCAAGTGGACTCTGGGTGATTCCCCTTTCAAGGCTCCGGAGGACTCGCCCGCGAAGGCGCGGGTGGTCGCGCGAGGTAGCGCAGGGATATCCGACTACTGGAGTGGCACGGGAACGCTCGACTCGATGGGAGAGACCGTCGTCGCCAACGCTCTGCAGAAGGGCGCGCCGCTTCCCCTCCCCACATTGGCGCCGGGTTCCTACATCGTGGGGAAGGAAGGCGAGATCAAGGTCACGCCCAGGAGCCTCACGGTGCAGTACCTGCCCTCCGATGAGGTGACCGTCTTCAACGACAGTGTCAACGGGGCGGAAAACCCTGCGATCAAGTATTCCGTGGGCAACAAGTGGATTCGCAGGGCCGACGACAAAATCGACGACATCGGGAAAGACGTGCACGCGACCACTGATGATGGCGCGACCGCCGAGTTCTCGTTCACCGGCACCGGTGTCGAATACGTCACCGAACGCGATGACGACATGGGTGAGGTCGAAGTCACCCTCACCGATGCTGACGGCAAGTCCCAGCCGACGACGAAGGTCAATGCCTCCAAGGAGGCGGATGGCCAGACCAACGTTCCGGCCGATGTGAAGCGGACACAGCAGGTTCTTTGGTCCGTGAAGGGTTTGAAATACGGAACGTACACCGTCAAGCTGAAGAACGCCTCCCCTGGAAAGTTTTTGATCGTCGACGCTTTCAGGGTGCTCAAGGAGCCGAAGCCCGAGCTTTACGCGAAATACCCCAACTTCACTGCTGTCTGTGAGCCCACCAAGGCCGAGGCGGTTCCGGTGAAGGTCGAGAAGGCGCCTACCCCCACGCCTACGGCGACCACCCCGACCCCCACCCCCACCAGGACTCCGACCGTGGTGCCCAGCACCTACTACACGACCGTGCCGCCCCACACCGCCACTCCCAAGCCCACCCTCACCGTCACCGCGACCGTGACCCCCACCCGGCCGACGCCGACCGCTCCTCAGGTGATCGTGACGCCCAGCGGTGGTGCGCAGACGGGTGAGGCTCCCGACGAGAATCGTTCGGGCGCGGGGCTGATCGGCGGCGGGACGGCGATGGTGCTCGCGAGCGTGGTCGGCGGAGTGGCGTTGAGGCGGCGGCGTGCGGCGCACAGCCAGGGCCGCTGACACGAAGCGGGTCGATAGGGGACAGTAGGCGCATGCGCGGGGACAGGTAAGGAGGCGCCGGATGTATCCAGGGCCTTCACAGGGTCAGGGCCCCTACTACGGCGGCGGCCGTCCGCCCAGGAAGGGCGGCGGCCTCCTGCTGCCCACCCTGCTGGTGGTCGGCTCGCTCGGCGGGGTCGCCGCGATCATGGCCGGGCTGCTGACCTACCTGACGCCGGTCGCCGACGACGAGCCGTACGGCCCACCCGTGCCGCGGGCGGCCGACAGCATGATCGTGCAGGACGTCCCCACCCAGGGTGGCCAGGAGACGCAGGCCGTACAGCCGGGGCAGTCGCAGGATCCGCAGCCGCAGGAGCCGGTCGCGGCGGCCCCCGCCGAGGTGGGGCACGGCGGGCTCGACGCGCCGTTGACGGCCGCCGCTCCCACCGCTCGCCCGCCGCTGCCCGTGGTCAAGCCGCCCGCGCCGCTCAAGAGCGCGGGGGTACGGCCGAACAAGCTGGCCATTCCCAAGATCGGGCTGCTGGCTCCGCTGATGGCGCTGGGTGTCGACGCCAAGAAGGAGATCCAGACCCCGCCGTTGAGTAAGCCGAACCTGGCAGGTTGGTACAAGAACGGCCCGGTCCCCGGACAGCAGGGTCCCTCGGTGGTGCTCGGGCACGTGAACACCCGCAGTGGGGCGGCCGTCTTCAGCCGCCTGAAGGAGATCAAGCGCGGGGACAAGATCAAGGTCTCCAGGTCGGACAGGACCATCGTGGAGTTCACCGTGGACGGGGTCGAGCAGGTCAGCAAGACGTCGTTCCCGTCGAAGCGGGTCTACGGCAACACCGGAGAGGCGACTCTGCGCCTGATCACCTGTGGCGGCGTCTACAACAGCCGGACCCACCACTACACCGACAACATCATCGTCTACGCGACCCTGTCGGCCACCCGCAAATCCTGACCCGCGAAGCCTGAGCCGTGAGGCCTGGCCTGCAAAGCCTGACCCGCGAAGCCTGAGCCGATCAGTCTGGTCCGTGCAGCCCGCCCCGCGGTACCTGACCCGTGAGGCCTGGTCCGGGAAGTCCGGCTCGCAGGGTCTTGGTCCGTGAGGCCTGACCCGCGGAACCCGCCCTACAGGGTCTGATTCGCGGTGCCTGACCCACAAGCCCCGACCTGCGAGGACCATCCCGGGAAGCCTGGTCGACGGGGCCCGGATCCGTGCGGCCCGACCGGGAGGCGGACCGGCGGGAGGGCTGACGCGAACGGCCGGGGCGGTTACCGTGGTCGTGTCGAAGATCGTTGCGAACCGTCGAAGAACCCCGAAGGGGAGAAGCCGCCGATGCTCCAGCTGCCGACCTACGACGACGTCCGGGACGCCGCCGCCCGTATCTCCTCCCACGCGCACCGCACCCCCGTGCTGCGCTCGCGCCGGATCAACGAGAGCGTCGGCGCCGACGTGGTGTTCAAGTGCGAGAACCTCCAGCGCATGGGCGCCTTCAAGTTCCGTGGCGCGTTCAACGCCCTGTCCCGGTTCACCCCGGAGCAGCGGCGCGCGGGCGTGGTCGCCTACTCCTCGGGCAACCACGCCCAGGCCGTGGCGCTGGCCGCCAGGATGCTGGACATCCCGGCCACGATCGTCATGCCCCACGACGCGCCCGCCGCGAAGGTCGCCGCGACCAAGGGATACGGCGGGCGGGTCGTCGGCTACGACCGCTACGCCGAGGACCGTGAGGAGATCGGCCGCGCGCTGGCCGTGGAACACGGGCTCACGTTGATCCCGCCGTACGACCATCCGGACGTCATCGCGGGGCAGGGCACCGCCGCCCTGGAGCTGCTGGAGGAGGTCGGCGACCTCGACGCGCTGTTCGTGCCGCTCGGCGGGGGCGGACTGCTGTCCGGCACCGCGCTGGTGGCCAAGGCGCTGTCGCCGGGCTGCGCGCTGTACGGCGTGGAGCCCGAGGCGGGCGACGACGGCCTGCGGTCCCTGCGCCAGGGGAGCGTCGTCCACATCGACACCCCGGTGACCATCGCCGACGGCGCGCAGACCCAGCATCTCGGCGCCCACACCTTCGCGATCATCAGCCGCGACGTCGACGACATCGTCACCGCGACCGACGCCGAGCTCGTCGAGGCCATGCGGACCTTCTTCGCCACGATGAAGATCGTCGTCGAGCCCACCGGCGCACTCGGCCTCGCCGCCGTCCGCAGGCTCGCGGGAGACCTGGCGGGACGGCGGATCGGTGTGATCATCAGCGGCGGCAACGTCGACGTCGACCGTTTCGCCGCACTGCTGACCGGCCGCTGACCGGCCGGGCGTTCTGGGACGAACCTGTCAGAGCAGTTCCTCAAGCCGGGCGGCGACCTGGCGGTAGCGGGAGACCGGGATCAGGTGAACCCCGTCGAAGGCGCCGGAGTCGCGGATCTTGAGGACCTGCTCGCAGGTGGCCTCGACCCCGGCCTGGCGGTCGGCGGCGACCGCGCGGACCAGGTCCTCGGGGATGTCGATGTCCGGGATCGCGGCGGAGAGACGCCGGGCGTGGTTCTCGCTGGCCAGGACCATCACGCCCGCGTAGACGGGGACCTCGACGGGGTTGGCCTCCCGCCACCTCAGCAGGGCCTCCAGGGAGAAGCTGACCTGGACGAAGACGAAGTCGGCCGCGTGCTTCCAGGCGGGCAGCGGGCGAAGGCCGGCGGCCGTACCGATCTGGAAGGGGCGCACCCCGGCGAAGGCGGGGTCGTCCGGCAGGGCACGGACCTCCTCGATCATCGCGCGCACGTTCAGGTCGCCGGTGCGGTTGCCCGTCGCCGGCTTGTCCCCGTAGACGAACAGGAAGCGGTCGACGCCGTAGGCCGCGGCGGTCAGCAGGTCGCGGCGGAACCCCAGCAGGTTGCGGTCGCGTGAGTTGAGACACGCGATGCTACGGCCTCCCATCGCCTCGACCTCGTGCGCGACCGCCACGCTGGAGACCGTGGCACGGCCGATGTGGTTGTCGGGCACCAGGAAGGTGTCGGAGATCTTGCTCAGGGTTCCGATCTGGTGCCGGACGTGCATCAGGTCGGGCCGGGTCGGCGGCTCGATCTCGCAGATCACCTGGAACGGAGAAGTCGTCATGGACCAAATGTAGGCAGGCCGAAGCGGGGAGGCCACCTGCTTTCCTCGCGTATAAAGCGCCGGGGGAAAACGGAAATCGCATTTCTGAAACGGTTAGGATCCAGCGCATGGCGACTACGCGGGCCGGCAACCGTAGAATCCGGATAATCGTCGACCCCGCCCTTCCCGAGGAGACGGCGACCGTCCTCGGTGACAACGCGCTCATGCTCGAAAAGGTGCGAAAAGGCTGGAAACCCCTGCCACCGCCCAGGAAGCGGTCGGCCGCCTCCCTCGCGGTCAAGGGAATGCTGACGGCATTGGCCCTTGTCGCCGCGGTTTTCGTCGGCGCCGGTCTCCTGGTCGAGATCGTGCTTTCCCTCACGCTGGCCGGCCTCGTCGTCGCCGCGATACGGGCCGCCGGCGACGCGGAGGACCGCCTTTCTCCGGAACACGTCTTGTACGGCCTCGCCGAAGACTGCCGGGAGAGTTATCTCCTTGAGGAGGATTTCGACGACGCGGCGAGAGAACTGCTCGTCAGGACGAGGACGGCGGCCGGTTCGATCCTCGGTTCGCGGGTCAACGCCGAGGGTCTTCTCGACGACGTGCGCAACACGGTGGTCCTGCCTGCGCAGGAGTGGGAGATCGCACGCCTGCTCGCCAAGCTGTCCGCATTGCGCGCGGAGCACAGGACACTCATGGCCGGTGGGGTGACCCCGGAGGTCTCGGCCGCGGTGCGGCCCCTGGAACGGGTGCTGGCCGAGAGCGAGAAGGCGGTCGTCGCCAGGGTCGAGGCGATCGAACGCTACGCCGCCCATGTCGCGCGGGCGGAACAGGCCCAGCGGGCGCATGACCAACTGCGGGCGTTCGCCGAACGACTGCCGCGCTACGAGGAGCTGCTCGCCGAGTCGGGGGCGGACGCGCTGGCCGTACCCGAGGTCGGGCGGCTGGCTGAGGAGGCCGACGAGCTTGAGCGGGCGCTGCGGGACAGCCTCGGGGCGGCGCGGGAGGTCTTCGGGCATCTGGACGGCTCGGCCGGCGGTTCGTAGCGTGACGGCATGAGCGTTGATCAGGTGGCGTTACGGCCGATCGTCGAGGAGGACCTGGAGACGCTTGAGCGCTTCTCCGTCGAGCCGGAGGCGGCGGGGCTGTTCGGCTGGCTCGGCTGGTCGGGCCCCGGCAGGTGGCGCAGGAAGTGGGCGAAGAACGGCTTCTTCGACGCCGAGGGTGGCCTGTTGCTGGTCGTCAACGGCGCGGAGCGGCTGGGCTTCGTCTCCTGGCGCAGGATCCTGACCGCGCAGACCTCACACTGCTGGAACCTGGGGATCGCCCTGCTGCCCGAGGCCAGGGGCCGGGGCTTCGGCACCCGGGCGCAGCGCCTGCTGGTGGAGTACCTGTTCGCGCACACGCAGGTGGTCAGGGTCGAGGCGGTCACCGAGGACGCCAACCTCGCCGAGCAGCGCGCGCTGGAGAAGGCGGGCTTCACCCGGGAGGGCGTGCTGCGCGGTTACTCGTTCAGGAACGGTCACTGGCGTGACGGGGTGATCTACAGCGTGCTGCGCGAGGAGGTCGACCTGCCCGGCTGATCATCCGGCGGCGACTCTGGCGATCTCGGCGAGGACGAGGTCGGGCTGGGCGTTCTGCACGTAGTGCTCGGTGGTCGAGGCCGTCACCAGGCGGCCCCGGCTCGACAGCGCCGCCAGGCTCCTGGCGTGCCTGGTGTCCTCCTCCGGCTGTCCCGCCGGGACGATCACCGTGACCGGCAGATCGCCCCACGCCCCGGGACGGACCGTCGCGGCCACCTGGGCGGCGCTGTCCACCGACGCCCACGCCTCGGCGCGGGCCGCCGCCATGCTGCCCGAGCCGTAGACGACGGTGGCGTTCGCGCGGGCCGTCGGGGTCGCCTCCGGAGGCACGAAGGCGTCGCCGCGCAGTCTGAGCAACCCGACCCGGGCGACGAACTGGTTGACGCCGAGCTGTACGGCCATCAGCGGCCGGGAGATCCGCAACGCCGTCAAGGCCGTCTCGTCGGTGACGTCGATCAGCACGAGCCCGGCGGTCAGGCTCCGCAGGCGGTCGGCGAAGACCCGTACGACGTTGCCGCCGAAGGAGTGCGCGACCAGCACGTACGGCCCGGCCTCCCCGGAGGCGGCCAGCAGCGCGTGCAGCTCTCCGGCCAGGCGCTCCGCCGTACGGGGGGAGGGTCCCTCCTGGCTCCAGGCGTATCCCGCCCGGTCGTAGGAGCACACCCGGGAGCGGGCGGACAGGCGGCGCTGGATCACCTCCCAGCTCGCGCTCGACTCGGCCAGTCCCGCTTCGAGCACGACGGTCGGGGCGCCCCGGCCGGTGCAGTACAGGTGCAGGCGGTGGCCGCCCACGTCGACCAGCCGCCCCGGTGCCCGGTGCTCCCGCGCGTCGGCCCGTGAGGCGTTCGACTCGTAGGCGAACCCCACCCCAGAGGCCAGCACGAGCAGGACCAGGGTGAGGGCCGCTGCCCGAAGCAGTGTCCGCAGCAGTCTGCGACCTCTCCTGGGGCGTGGTCTCGTGGAGCGTTCCGGGTTTCTGTCCGCCATGTCTCGAAGGTAGGGACGCGGATGGCCCGTTTCCTCCTCCACGCTGGGGGACCCGTCCACGCCCCCTCATCCGGCGGAAGGAGAACTTTGGGTGATTTGTCGGGGGTGCCACCTAAGCTCCGAACCGAGGAAGAGGCCGGTGAGGAGAGGTGCGACATGGGAGCCTGGGATCTGGGACCGTTCGACAACGACGGGGCACTCGACCTGCTGGCGCATCTCGACGGTACGGCGGACCCGGCGGCGGTCCTGTCGGAGGCGCTGCGGGAGATCCTCGACCAGGACGACTACGTCGAGGGGCCGGACATGGCGGGCGCGGTCGCGATGGCCTGTCTCACGATCGCCCGTCTGGCCGGTGCCGAGTCCGTCGCCCTGAACGACCCGGTGGCGGTCAGATGGCTTGAGGGCAACCCGTTCCAGGTGGACGCGGCGTTGCGCGGGCTCGCCGCCGACCTTCTCGACCGGGCGGCCCGCCCCGGGGACAACGAACTGTACGACCTGTGGCAGGACGCGGACTCCCTTGACGAGTGGCTCGCGACCCTGACTCCCTACCGCCGGGCGCTGGCCGGGTGATCGACGGTCACCCGGAGTGATGGTATGGCCCTTTTACCCGAGGGTTCACCGGTGTCCACCAGGCGTTTTACCAGGAAAACCCTTTTTTTCACGATGAGCCATGAAATATGGACCTATATCGTGATGGCATGGGTGGACCCAGCGCTTTCCCCGGCATCGACCCCGAGTCCGCGGCCCGCAGGGCGTCATCGTTCGGCGGCCAGGCTGAGGCCTACGCGCGGGAGCGGCCCGACTACCCCGACGCCGCCGTGCTGTGGGCGCTCGAACCCGTCAGGGGCTCGCAGCCTCCGCGCGTCCTCGACCTGGGAGCGGGCACCGGGAAGCTGACCGAGGTGCTGCTGAGGCACGTCACCGATGTCGTCGCGGTCGAGCCGGACCCGGCCATGCTCCGCCAGTTCCGGGTGCGGCTGCCCAGGGTCGAGGCCCTGCCGGGCGGCGCGGAGCGGATCCCGCTGCCGGACAGTTCGGTCGACGCGGTCCTGGTCGGGCAGGCGATGCACTGGTTCGACCTCGACCGGGCCGCGCCGGAGATGGCCCGGGTCCTGGCGCCCGGCGGGGCGGTCGCGGGGTTGTGGAACCTCGACGACGACCAGGTGCCGTGGGTGAACGGGCTGAAGGAGGTCGCGCGCAGCACGGTCTCCCGCACGCAGTGGCGTCCCGACATGCTCGAACTCGGAGAGCCGTGGTTCGGCCCGGTCGAGCAGGCCTGGTTCCCGCACAGCCAGCGCAGGACCGCCGAGTCCATGGTCGCCACGATCGCCACCCACTCCCACGTGCTGACGCTTTCCGAGGGAGACCGCGCCGAGCTGCTGGGCAGGATCGCCGACTACCTGCGCTCGACGCCGGAGACCGCGCGGGGTGAGTTCGAACTGCCGATCACCACGGTGGTGATCCGGGCGCTGCGCGCCTGAGAGGTCTTTTTCCTGGCGTGCACTGTCTTGATGAGACAGGACGGAATTTATGCCCGTTTTGCCAAGACACGTGCATCTCTCTACTTGTGTTCATAGGATCTATGCCGGACTGTGACCATCGCCTGGAATCGTGGGCAACCGCGCCAAAGCGGTCAGCTGTGCCGAAACGGAGAGTAACTGTGCTGAGGTCCAAGACGCGTCGTCGCGTCGCGGCGAAGACGGCAGCCGGAGTGGTCGGCGCGGGCATCCTCCTCGGCGCGGTTCCCGCGATCGCCTCGATGACGGCGGTGGCCAAGCCGGTCACCTACACGTGCACCGCGGCCTCGGGTACCGGCACCGCCGGCACCTACAAGATGCAGATGGACCTGTCGGGCCCCCTCACGACCCCCACTCCGAGCGCGACCGTCGTGGTGACCTGGAAGGCCGGTCAGCCCCCCGCGCCGCCGAACCTGGTCGCCCCGGTGGCCATCGCCGCGGGGGACCGGATCGTGATCGAGGCGGACACGTCGATCTCCGGGCCCGTGCCGACAACCACGGGGGACATCCACTCGGTCCTGGCCACGACGACGCCCGGGGTCGTGGCCGTCAACGGAGTGCTGCCCCCGCTGCCCACCGTGCTGGTCACCGTGGTCCCGACCGCGGCCGGGGTCGTCACGGTCCGGCCGGACGCCTTCTCCGTCAGCCACCAGGCGGCCGCGGGCACCGGGACGGAGACCCTCATCTACGACTGCCTGGTCGCCACCCCGGCGGAGGCGACCGCCGCCGCGCTGCTGGTCACCGTCAAGCCGACCGGCGCGGCCACCACCACGCCGACCACGACCGCGACCACCACCCCGACGACGACGACCACTCCGGCCGACACGCCCACTCCCGAGCCGGTCGTGACCATCACCCAGACCAAGACCGCCAAGCCCCCCAAGCCCAGGAAGTCCGGGCATGTCGCCGAGACCCCCGGTGGCGGCGCCTCGACGGGCGGGGGAGGGGACGCCGGTCCCGACGCCAGGATGTTCGTCCTCGGCGGGACAGCGATGATCTTGGCGGCGGGGATCGGCGGGTTGATGCTGCGGCGCCGTACGGCGACCCGGGGCTGACCGGGGCGCCGCATGACCACCCCGCCACCGGAAGGCTGGCCTTCGGAGCACCCCGCACAGCCGTACGACCAGGGGTACTACCCCTACCCGGAGTACGAGGAGCCGTACGGCGACCGGGCCGGGGGCGGCAGGATCCTGCGCTCGGTGCTCATCCTCGCCGGGGCGGCCGGGGTGGTCACGGTGCTGGTCGGCCTGCTGATGATGGCGGTCTCCCCGGACGAGTACGGCCTGGCCGAGCAGCGCACGACGCTGCCGCCCCGCAGCGCGGTCAACGCCACCGCGCCCGCCGACCCCTACTTCAGGGCCGATCCGACCGCGCCGCCGCCCGAACCGCGCCTGCCTCCCGCCCCCGCGATGCAGCCCTCGACCCCGCTGCGCCTGGTCATCAAGCGGCTGAACATCAACGCGCCGATCACCTCGGTCGGACTCGACAAAAAAGGCGCGATCGAGGTGCCGTCGGTCGGCAATCCGAACCTGGTCGGCTGGTACCGTTCGGGGCCGACGGCGGGCGAGGCCGGTCCCGCGATCATGCTCGGGCACAAGGACACGCGCTCGGGAAGCGCGGTCTTCAGCCGCCTGGCCGAGATCAGGAACGGCGACGAGATCGAAGTCCGGCGGCAGGACGGCATCATCGCGGTTTTCACGGTAGACGGACTCGAACAGGCGGACAAGACGGTGTTCCCGACACAGCGCGTATACGGCGACTCGCCGATACCCCGGCTTCATGTGATCACCTGTGGCGGTACCTACAACCACACGACCGGCCACTACACCGACAACGTCATCGCCTACGCGACGATGACGAGCACCCGCAGAGCATGAGCGCGGTGACCGCGACCGCCGAGGAGCCGGTCGACAGGACGGACAAGGCACGCGACGTCCCGGCGTTCCTGCGCGAGCGGCGACACGGTCTGACGCTCGGCGCGCTCGTCGCCCTGGCCACCGCGGCCTACAGCGTGCTCGGGCTGGTCAAGTTCTCGGCGTTCAAGGCGAGCATCTTCGACCTGGTCATCTTCGACCAGGCGGTGCGCGGGTACGCGAGTTTCGGGCCGCCGGTCGCCCCCTCGGTCGGCATGTTCTACAACCAGGGCATGGACTTCGTCCAGCCGGCCGACCACTTCTCGCCGATCCTGGCCGTCCTGGCCCCGCTGTACTGGGTGTACGACGACCCGCGGACCCTCATCGTCGCGCAGGCGGCGCTGCTCTCGCTGGCCGCCGTCCCCGTCTGGCACTACACGAGCCGCCGTCTCGGCCCGGTCCCCGCGCACCTGGTCGCGGTCGCCTACCTGGTCTCCTGGCCGGTCGCGCAGGCCGCCGGGTTCGACTTCCACGAGGTGGCGTTCGTCCCGCTGCTCAGCGCGATCATGATCGAGCGGGCGGACGCGGGCAGGACCCGCTACGCCGTCCTCGCCGCCATCGGCATCCTGCTGGTCAAGGAGGACATGGGCCTGCTGGTCGCCGGGTTCGGGGTCTACCTGTTCCTGATCAGACGCAGGCTTGAGGGGACGGCCCTCGTCCTGATGGGCGGCGGCGCGCTGCTGCTCATCCGCGGCGTGGTGATGCCGATGATCGGCTCGGGCGGCGAGGGCTTCCACTGGGCGTACGGCAGCCGCGGCGCGACCCTCGGCGAGGTGGCGCTGTCCATCGTCCGTGACCCGTTCGGCACGCTGTGGCAGATGGTCAGCCCCGAGGTCAAGGTGGACACCATGGCCTTCCTGCTGTGGCCGATGCTGCTGACCGCGCTGCTGTCCCCGCTGGTCCTGGTCGCCGTCCCGCTGCTGGTCGAACGGTTCCTGGCCGACCGGCCGCAGTGGTGGGGGACCGACTTCCAGTACAACGCCTTCCTCGCGGCCATCCTCGTCTGCGCCGCCGTGGACGGTGTCCACCGGCTCTCCGGGCGGCTGCGCGGGCGCTTCCCCGAGCGGTCGCGGGCGCTGGCCGGGCACTGGGCCTTCGCGGTCTGCGTGATCGGGCTCACCCTGGTGCCGCGCTTCGCCCTGGGCAACCTCGTCGAGTCGTCCTTCTTCACCGAGGAGCCGTCCGTCGCGGCGGCGCGCGAGGCCGTGGCCACGGTCCCCGACGGGGTGGTGGTCGAGGCGGCCAACAACGTCGGTCCCGCGCTCAGCGCCAGGACGACGGTGCTGCTGTGGGGTCCGCAGGCGTACGGCGCGCCGTGGATCGTGGCCGACGTGACGCGCTGGACCTTCCCCTTCGGGGGTCCCGAGGTGCAGCAGCAGCGGGTGGACGAGGCGTTGCGCACGGGCTACACCAAGGTGTTCGACAGGGATGGCTACGTCGTCCTCAAGCGGTCCTGACCACCGCCACGCCGACCGAGGTAACCTGCTGGTAACCGAACAATGCTCGGTTCTGTGAGCAGGAGGCACCGTGGCAGAGGCGTACATCGTCGGGGCGGTCCGCACCCCGGTCGGCAGGAAGCAAGGAGGGCTGTCCACCGTCCACCCCGCGGACCTGGCGGCCCACACGCTCAGGGCGCTCGTCGAGCGCACCGGCGTCGATCCGTCCGCGATCGAAGACGTGATCATGGGCTGCGTCATGCAGTTCGGCCCGCAGAGCATGGACATCGCGCGCACCGCCTGGCTGTCGGCCGGGCTGCCGGAGGGCGTGGCCGGGGTGACCGTCGACCGGCAGTGCGGATCCTCCCAGCAGGCGCTGCACTTCGCCGCCCAGGGCGTGCTCTCCGGCACCCAGGACCTCGTGGTCGCCGCCGGGGTCGAGTCCATGAGCGTCGTACCGATGGGCTCCCCCGTCACCGCCGCCCTGGAGAAGGGCCTGCCCTCGCCGTTCGGCGAGGGCTGGGCCGAGCGGTACGGCAGGCAGGAGATCTCCCAGTTCCGCGGGGCCGAGCTGATGTGCGAGAAGTGGGACCTGAGCCGCGAGGAACTGGAGCGCTTCGCCTGCGAGAGCCACCGGCGCGCGCTCGAAGCCGTCGCGGAGGGCCGCTTCCGCGACCAGATCGTCCCCGTCGCGGGCGTCGAGAACGACGAGGGCCCCCGCGCCGACACCACCCGGGAGAAGATGGCGGGCCTCAAGACCCTGCGGGAGGGCGGCCGGATCACCGCCGCGACCTCCTCGCAGATCTCCGACGGCTCCGGCGCCCTGCTGGTCGCCTCGGAACGGGCGCTCCGCGAGCACGGCCTGACCCCCAGGGCCCGCGTCGTCACCCTGGCGCTCACCGGCGACGACCCGGTCCACATGCTGACCGCGCCCATCCCGGCGACCAGGAAGGCCCTGGCCAGGGCCGGGCTCACGGTGGACGACATCGACGTCTTCGAGGTCAACGAGGCCTTCGCCCCGGTGCCGCTGGCCTGGCTCAAGGAGATCGGCGCCGACCCGGAGCGGGTCAACCCCAACGGCGGCGCGATCGCCCTGGGGCACCCCCTCGGGGCGACCGGGGCGATCCTGATGACCAAACTCCTGCACGAGCTGGAGCGGACCGGCGGCCGGTACGGCCTGCAGACGATGTGCGAGGGCGGCGGCCAGGCCAACGTCACCGTCATCGAACGCCTCGACGGCTGAGACCCGGCGGTGCCCACCCGGAACAGGGTGGACACCGCCTCCGGCCGGCCGTCAGCGACCGCCCCGGCCGGGAATCCGGCGCGGCTGCCGGGTGGGCCGGGCGGGAACGGGCGGCATCGGCACCCGCCTGGGCGCCGGGGCCCGCTCGGGCAGCGGGGTACGAGGCGTGACGGTCTGCTGCTTTTTGGCAACGCGAATTCGCATATGGACTCCTTGGAAGATCATGACGACGCGGTCTGTGCCGTGCCGGAACCTCAGCTGCCGCGTCAGACGAACGGGGCCAGAGAGCTGAGCGCGGGCGGACCGGCGACGGCCGGTCAACGCCTGCTTTCTAGGAGTTGATCCACATGCGGACCACCGTACGGCGGGCCCGCCGTACGGTGCAACGGGTTTTCTACCGGGGGACGCGGGCCACGCAGAAGACGGTCTGACCGAACGGCGGACGCACGAAACGCTCGATGAACCGGGTCGCCGGGACGACCGTACGGTCGTAGATCTTGACCAGACGCGGGTCGGGGTAGCCGACACCGCCCCGGCGGACCGCCACCCACCAGGCGATGCCGCCCAGGAAGTTGATCGGCTTGAGCACGTCGATGTCCAGGCCCGCCTTGGAGACCGTGCTGCGCAGGGTCGCGGGGGTGTAGCGGGTGACGTGGCCGACCTTGCGGTCGAAGTCTCCGTAGAGCTGCATGTAGCCCGGCACCCAGATGACGATCCGACCGCCGGGCGCGGTGACCTTCGCCAGGGAGCGCAGCGCCTCGACGTCCTCCTCGATGTGTTCGAGGACGTTCATCATCACGACCGTGTCGACCTTCTCACCGATCGGGATGTCGGTCGGCAGGCCGAACTGCAGCACGTCCACGTCGTCGCGCTCGGCGAAGCGCTTGTTGAGCTGCTCGACGCAGTAGGGGTCGAAGTCACTGACCACCAGCCTGTCCAGGCGGGGCAGGAACGACTCGGCGAAGTGCCCGAGGCCCGAACCGATCTCCAGCATGGACTTCCCCACGTGCGGGGCGACCATGTCGAGCTCGTACTGCCGGTAGTTCCTGGCCTCGTCCCCACCCAGGTGGTTCTCCAGGGCCTCGTCACCGGCCGCCGGTTGCACTACGCGGTCATACCCAGACATGCGGTTCCGTCCAGCTCACTCATCGGGGAGCCGCGTCGCCCACGACTTGGAGGGCGTCCACGGCCGGGAAACAGCAAGAGTCTAGTGTCGCTTCCCCCGCGGCGACTCCGGAAACGCCCCCATGACGTCCCTGGGAACCCCTTCGTGACGGCCGGGGAGACACCGGACACCGACGAAACAGGGAAGGGCCCGGAGGAGGAATCCCACCCCGGAGGACTTCGACAAGAGGCCGCTGACCTGCGCGTCGGCGTGAGATATGCGCCCCGGGAGAAGAACGGACAACCGCGGGTCCTCCGTCAGGCCGGGATGGCCGCGCTCCCATGGTTGGCTGGCCATCTAACGCGGAGGGGCGAGGAATCGGTGGAGGAGACGCGCACGCGCCGGGACAACGTGCCGGCGGAGACGGGTGACCTCGTAGGACGGGAGGCGGAGCTCGGCGAACTCGCCGCACTGATCGGCCACTCTCCTCTGGTGACCCTCACCGGGGTCGCCGGGGTCGGCAAGTCCAGGCTCGCGCTCAGGGCCGCGACCACGCTCCGCGGGGACTTCCCCGACGGGGTGTGGGTCGTCGCGCTGTCCGCCGAGCAGAACGGCGCCCTGGTCGGCCACGCCGTCGCCGCCGCGCTCGGCCTGCCGGAGCAGGCCGTGCGGCCCCAGGCGGAGGTCCTCGCCGACTTCCTCGCCGACCGGCGGCTGCTGCTGGTCCTCGACGACTGCGACCACCTCGCAGAGGCGTGCGCGGAACTGCTGCGCCAGGTCCTGGCACGGGCGCCGCACATCCGGGTGCTGGCCACCGGCCGCGGTCCTCTGGGGCTCGCCGGGGAACGGCTGATGCCCGTCGAGCCGTTCGCCGTACCCGAGGGGGCCGAGGCCGCGACCTGCGACGCCGTCCGGCTGTTCACCGAGCGGGCCAGGGCCCTGGTGCCCGGCGCCGCCCTCGACCCCCACGAGGTGGCCCGGCTCTGCCGCGGCCTCGACGGCATCCCGCTCGCCATCGAGCTGGCCGTACGGCGGCTGCGGGCGCTGTCCGTGCCACAGCTCACCGAGCGGCTCGGCGACCGCTTCGCCCTGCTGGAGGGTGGCAGCCGCGCCCCGCTCGGGCGGCACCGGAGCATGCGCACCGCGGTCGGCCTCAGCCACGAGCTGTGCGGCCCGGGGGAACGCCTGCTGTGGGCCCGCCTCTCGGTCTTCGAGGGCTGGTTCGACGCCGACGACGCGTGGGCTGTGTGCGCCGACGGCCGACTGGCCACGCTCGCGCTGTCCGGGCTCGCCGACCGGTCGATCCTGGTCGCCGACGTCGCCGGTGGCCCGCGCTACCGGATGCTCGGCACGATCCGCGACTACGGAAGGCAGTGGCTGCGGCTGCTGGGCGAGGAGGAGACCGTTCTCGCCCGCCACCACGACCACTTCCTGGCCGGGGCGCGCAGGGCGGAGGCCGAGTGGTACGGCCCGCGCCAGGCCCGCTGGGCGGCCTGGGCCAGGCGGGCGATGCCGGACCTGGAGGCCGCGCTGGCCCGCGACGAGGGCTTCGACCTGGCCACCTCGCTCTGGTTCGTCTGGTGCTGCCTCGGCAGGGCCGGCCTCGGGCACCGGCACCTGGACCGGCTGCTCAACCGGGAGATCACCCCCGGCCCGGCCCGCACCAAGGCCCTGTGGGTGTGCTCATGGGCGGCGCTGGCCGCGGGCGACACCTCGGAGGCCAGACGCAGGGCCGCCGAGGCGTACGCGGCGGCCACGGCCGAGGGCGACCTCGCCGCCGCCGGATGCGCCAGGCAGGGGGCGGCGGCGACCGCGCTCGCCCTCGGCGACCTCGACGGGGCCGCGCGCCTGGCCGCCCAGGCCGCCGGGCTGTTCGAGCAGGCCGCCCCGGAACGGGCCGCCCACATCGGTCTCCCCGTCGCCGAGACGACGCTGGCGATGGCGCACAGCCTCAGGGGGGAGTTCGGCCCGGCCGTCGAGGTCCTCGTGCGCCAGTGGGCCAGGTGCGCCGAACGGGGCGAACTGTGGGCCCGTTCCCACGGCGACCACGTGCGCTCGCTCGCCGAACTCGGCAGGGGAGAGATCGAGGCGGCCGAGGCCTACGCCCGCGCGGCGCTCGACGCCAAGTGGTGCCTGCGCGACCCGCTCGGCGTGGCCGCGGCCACCGACCAGCTCGCCGCGACCGCCGTGGCGCGCGGTGACGGGCGCAGAGCCGCCCGCCTGCTCGGCGCGGCCGCCCGGATGTGGACGACCGCGGGCCTTCCCACCCCCGACGCCTCGCCGTACGCGACGTCCAGGGCACGCACGGAACGCCGGGCCAGGGCGTTGCTCGGCGACCTCGCCTACGAACGCGCGTTCGCCAGGGGAATGGCCATGGACATCGACACCACTGTCGCCCGCATCCGGGACACAGACGGCTTCGGTCACCTTTAGCATGAATGCCCACGCCGCGAGGAGACTGCGGAATGAGTGCATTCGTCGGTAGGCAGGGCGAGGTCGCGGAGATCACAGCCCTTTTCGAGCGGGTACGGCTCGTCACCCTGTCGGGGGCGGGCGGTGTCGGCAAGACCAGGCTCGGCCTCGAACTCGCCAGGACACTCGTCCCCGAGCCCGCGGTCGTCGACGTCGCGGAGGTCGCCGAGGTCGGCGGGCCACAGGCGCTGGCCCCCGCCGTCACCGAGGCCCTGGCCGTCTCGGCCGGGTCCCTGCTCGTGCTCGACACCTGCGAGGCGCTGGTCGACGAGGTCGCCTCCCTGGTCGGCGAACTGCTCGCCACCGACCCCGAACTCCGCATCCTGGCGATCAGCCGCCAGTCGCTGGCCGTCCCCGGCGAGCACCTGCGGGTGCTGGCCGGCCTCCCCGCCCCGGACGCCTACGCCCTGCTCACCGGTCTCGGCGACACCTGGCCCGCCGGGACGCGCGAGAGCCTCACCGAGGTGTGCGACAGGCTGGACGGTCTGCCGCTGGCGATCGAACTGGCCGCCGTACGGCTGCGCACGATGCCCGTCGCGGACTTCGTCGCGAACCTGGGCGAGCACCTGGCCCTGCTCGTCGACGAGGAACGGCAGGGCCCCTCAAGGCACCGGGCGCTGGCCACCTGCATCGGGTGGAGCCACCAGCTGTGCACCGAGCGGGAACGACTGTTCTGGGCGCGCGTCTCGGTCTTCCCCGGCGAGTTCGACCTGGAGGCGGCGACCTACGTCTGCCGGGATGAGACGCTGCGCGCCCAGGACATGATCGACGTGGTCACCGGCCTGGTCGACAAGTCCGTGCTGCTGCGCAGGGAGACCCACGCCGGAGTCCGCTTCCTGATGCCCGGCGCCACCCGCGAGTTCGGCGCGGGCTGGCTGGCCCTGCTCGGCCAGCAGGAGGAGGTACGGCTGCGCCACCACGACTTCTACCTGGCCCTGGCCCGCAACGCCGAACGCGAGTGGCCACGCCGCCAGGTGCGCTGGCACCACAGGCTCCGCGTCGAGGCGGCCAACCTCGCCCAGGCACTGGAGACGGGCCTTGAGGCGGGGACCGGTCTCGAACTGGCCGGAGCGCTGTGGATCCTGTGGGTGTGCTGCGGGATGCACGCCGAGGGGCGCGACTATCTCGACCGCGCCCTGGCCACGGACCCTCGGCGTGGACCGGCGCGGACCAGGGCGCTGTGGGTCTGCGCCTGGGTCGCCAGCCTCCAGGGAGACCTGCTCGGAGCCGAGGAGCGGCTCTCCGAGTGCCGCGAGGCCGACCCCGGCGGCCACGCGGGCGCCTACGTGACCCAGCTGGCCGCCCAGGTCGCCGCCCAGCGGGGGCAGGCGACCCGCGCCGTGCTCGGCATCAGGGCCGCCCGCGACCGCCACCACTCGGCGGGACGCGCCTTCCCCGGCCTGCTGCCCGGCTACGCCGTGGTGGCCGCCTGCCTGCTGACGCTGGGCGACGTCGAGGCGGCCGTCGGCGTCCTCGTCGAGGGACTCGACCTCTGCGAGACCTACGAGGACCTGTGGACCCGCTCCCACCTGTGCCACCTGCGCGCCCACGCCGACTATCTGCGCGGAGACCTCACCGCCGCCGGGGAGCACGCCCGCGAGGCCCTGCGCACCGCCCGCCTGTTCGACGACCGTACGGCGCAGGCCGCCGGGGTCGAACTGCTCGGCGCGCTCGCCGTCGCCGAACGACGGTCGCAGGAGGGCCTGGAGCTGCTGGCCGCGGCCCGCGACGCCTGGACGGCGCTCGGCGGCGAGCACCTGCGCCCGCCGCTGCTGGCCTCGATCGCCGTCCCGGAGGTCCTCCCCGTCGAGGGCCTGCCCCTCGACGCCGCCACCAGCCTGGCCCTCAAAGAGCCCTAGACACCCTCGGGGTCGGGGGAGGACAACCACTCGTCGATCTCCCTGAGGATCTCCTTGCGGACGCTCTCGGGGGCGGCGGAGGCTCTGATCGACTGCCGGGCCAGCTCGGCCAGCTCCGCGTCGCGGAAGCCGTACACCTGCCTGGCCAGCTCGTACTGGGGCAGCAGCCTGGCGCCGAACAGCAGCGGGTCGTCGGCGCCGAGCGCGATGGGCACCCCCGCCTCGAACAGCCGCCGCAGCGGCACGTCCTGCGGCCGTTCGGCAACCCCGAGGCCGACGTTGGAGGTCGGGCAGACCTCACACGTGACCTGCCGGTCAGCCAGCCGCTCCATCAGCCGTGGCGACTCGGCCGCCCGCACGCCGTGCCCGACCCGGTCGGCGCCGAGCTCGTCGAGGCACTCGGCCACACTGGCCGCCCCCATCAGCTCCCCACCGTGCGGTACGGCCAGCAATCCGGCCCGCCTGGCCAGCCTGAAGGCCCCGTCGAAGTCACGGGCCCGGCCCCTGCGCTCGTCGTTGGACAGCCCGAAACCGACGACGCCCTGGTCCATGTGGTGCGTGGCGAGCCTGGCGAGCGTCTTGGCGTCCAGGGGGTGCTTCGTGCGGTTGGCGGCGACCACGAGCGCCACTCCGATGCCCGCGTGCGCCGAGGCTTGGCGCGCCGCGTCGAGCATCAGCTCAAGGGTGGGGGTGAGACCGCCGAACCGGTGGGCGTATCCCGAGGGGTCGACCTGGATCTCCAGCCAGCGAGACCCCTCGGCGACCTCGTCCTCCGCGGCCTCCCGCAGCAGCCGGTAGACGTCGGACTCCCGCCGCAGCACCGCCCGCGCGATGTCGTAGAGCCGCTGGAAACGGAACCAGCCCCGCTCGTCGGTCGCCCGCAGCCGGGGCGGCCAGTCCTGCTCAAGCGCGTCCGGCAGGTGCAGACCCTGCTCACGGGCGAGCTCGATCAGGGTCGTGTGCCGCATCGAGCCGGTGAAGTGCAGGTGGAGGTGGGCCTTTGGCAGGTCGGTGAGCGGGCGTGGCATTTCCATATGGTGCCGTATGCCGGGCACCGCACGGTGCCACACGCCGAACCCGCTCCCACGGAGCCGGAGGGCGGGCCGCCGGGCGGCGCCGTACACGCGCCGCCCGGCGGTGGACCTCAGACGGGTCTCAGGTGGGCCTCAGCCGACCTGGCCGAGGAACTTGGCCACCCGGCTCACGCCCTCGACGAGGTCCTCGTCGCCGAGCGCGTAGGAGAGCCGGAAGTAGCCGGGGGTGCCGAAGGCCTCGCCGGGGACGAGGGCGACCTCGGCCTCCTCAAGGATGAGCTCGGCCAGCTGGGCGGACGTCTCGGGACGCCTGCCACCGAAGTCCTTGCCCAGCAGCTCCTTGACCGACGGGTAGGCGTAGAAGGCGCCCCTGGGCTCGGGGCAGAGCACGCCCGGGATCTCGTTGAGCATGCGGACCATGGTCTGGCGGCGGCGGTCGAAGGCCTCGCGCATCTTCGCCACGGCCGACAGGTCGCCGGACACGGCGGCCAGGGCGGCGGCCTGGGCCACGTTCGAGACGTTGGAGGTGGCGTGCGACTGCAGGTTGGTCGCGGCCTTGACGACGTCCTTCGGGCCGATCAGCCAGCCGACCCGCCAGCCGGTCATGGCGTAGGTCTTGGCGACGCCGTTCAGCACGACGACCCGGTCACCCAGCTCGGGGACGACGGTCGCGATGCTCGCGAACGTCGCGCCGCCGTAGGTGAGGTGCTCGTAGATCTCGTCGGTGACCACCCACAGCCCGTGCTCGGCCGCCCAGCGGCCGATCGCCTCGACCTGCTCGGGCGAGTAGACCGCGCCCGTCGGGTTGGACGGGGAGACGAACAGCAGGGCCTTGGTGCGCTCGGTGCGGGCCGCCTCGAACTGCTCGACGCTCGCGAGGTAACCGGTGGTCTCGTCGGTCACCACGTCCACCTGGACACCGCCCGCGAGCTTGATGGCCTCGGGATAGGTCGTCCAGTAGGGGGCGACGACCAGAACCTCGTCACCCGGGTCGAGGAGCGTGGCGAAGGCCTCGTAGACGGCCTGCTTGCCACCGTTGGTGATCAGCACCTGGGCCGCGTCGACCTGGTAGCCGGAGTCGCGCAGCGTCTTGTCCGCGATGGCCTGCTTCAGCTCGGGCAGGCCCCCGGCCGGGGTGTACTTGTGGAACCTGGGGTTGCGGCAGGCCTCGACGGCGGCCTCGACGATGTAGTCGGGAGTCGGGAAGTCCGGCTCGCCCGCGCCGAAGCCGATGACCGGGCGGCCCGCCGCCTTCATGGCCTTGGCCTTGGCGTCCACGGCGAGTGTGGCGGACTCGGAGATCGCGGAGATGCGCGCTGAGATGCGAGGACGGGTCATGCCTTCCATGGTTACAGATCTGTGAGGCGCCCCCCGCCTCCCGCCGGTTTTTCCGTACGGCGGGCCGTACGGAAGGGGAAGGGCTGTGACGTGGGAGATCAGGGGGAGGCGAGGGGTCGATCACCTGCCGGTTCGACGTGGGGGCCATTCCCACGTAGACTCCCGCATGTTCCTAACCGCCGCGTGCACGAACTCGGCGGTCGGGACCCGTGAGCCACGGACAAACTTCGGTCCAACCGATGTATGGTGGTTCATGTCTTAGGGCACTAGCGCAATTGGTAGCGCACCGGTCTCCAAAACCGGCGGTTGGGGGTTCGAGTCCCTCGTGCCCTGCGAGGAGCGGTCCGCGCATCAGGGCGTCTAGCGCGCCGCAGACATGCGTTGGACTCGACGAAGCAGGTGAGGACTGTGGCGATCGACACGCGCGGCGAAACCGCAGACAAGCCGAGCGGTGAGAAGAAGGCCAAGCGCACTTCTCCCGCCCTCTTCTATCGGCAGATCATCGCTGAACTACGCAAGGTCATCTGGCCTACGCGCAAAGAGCTTCTCTCGTACACCACGATTGTCATGGTCTTCGTTCTGATCATGGTCGGGGTCGTGTCCGGACTCGACGCGTTGCTCACCGAAGGTGTGCTGCGGATCTTCGGCGGAGCCTGAGGCCGGACCCCGGCGGATCGCCCCCCGTAATTTCATCAGCCCATCGACGAAAGAGAATGAGCCACCGTGTCCGAGTCTCCACAGCCGGCCGGCGAGTCCCGCGAAGAGCGGACTGACGAGCCGGAGCAGGTCGTCGACGTCGCGGAGGACTCGCTCGACGCCGACACCGAGACCGACGAGGTCACGGCCGACGTCGACGAGGACGAGGCAGAAGAGGCCGGGCAGACCGGTGAGGTCGACGAGGACGGCGACGTCCTGCCCGATGTCGACCCGGTCGAGGAGTTCAAGCGCCATCTGCGCGGCCAGTACGGCGAGTGGTACGTCATCCACTCCTACGCCGGTTACGAGAACCGCGTGAAGTCGAACATCGAGACCCGCACGCAGTCCCTCAACATGGAGGACTACATCTTCCAGGTCGAGGTGCCGACGCACCACGTGACCGAGGTGAAGAGCGGCAAGCGTCAGCTGGTCAAGGAGCGGGTGCTGCCCGGCTACGTGCTGGTCCGGATGGAGCTCACCGACGAGTCCTGGTCCGCGGTGCGCAACACGCCCGGTGTGACCGGCTTCGTCGGTCTGTCGAACAAGCCCAGCCCGCTGAGCCTGGACGAGGTGGCCAAGCTGCTGGCTCCCGAGCCCTCGGAAGAGGTCAAGAAGTCGACCGTCAAGGCCACGGCCGCGACCGTCGACTTCGAGGTCGGCGAGTCCGTCACGGTCATGGACGGCCCCTTCGCGACCCTGCCCGCCACGGTCAGCGAGATCAGCGCCGAGTCGCAGAAGCTCAAGGTCCTCGTGTCGATCTTCGGTCGCGAGACCCCGGTTGAGCTCTCGTTCAACCAGGTCTCGAAGATCTGACCGATCACATAAACTAAGACGTTCGGTGGCCGTGTCTCGCGAAGCACGGCCTTCCGACATGCTCCCCGTGTCTGCGTGGGAGCCGCATCACCCCGATTAGGACCCGGAGAAGAACCATGCCTCCTAAGAAGAAGATCGCGGCACTGGTCAAGGTCCAGCTCCCCGCTGGCCAGGCCACGCCCGCTCCGCCGGTCGGTACCGCCCTCGGTCCGCACGGCGTCAACATCATGGACTTCGTCAAGCAGTACAACGCTGCCACCGAAGCCCAGCGCGGCAACATCATCCCCGTTGAGATCACCATCTTCGAGGACCGCTCCTTCACCTTCGTCACGAAGACGCCCCCGGCGCCTGAGCTGATCAAGAAGGCCGCCGGTGTGGCGAAGGGCTCGGCCGTCCCGCAGAAGGACAAGGTCGGCAAGCTCACCAAGGAGCAGCTGCGCCAGATCGCCGAGACCAAGATGCAGGACCTCAACGCCAACGACATCGAGGCGGCCGAGAAGATCATCGCCGGCACCGCCCGGTCGATGGGCATCACGATCGCCGACTGACGACAGGCGACTCGGTCCCGAGCCGGTGATCCGGCGACGGATCGGAAAACGGCGGAACGCGACGGTGGTCGTGTCCGTCACCAGGACATCGAAGTGAGTGGAAGGGCCAGGCGCTGGCCCGCACCACGGACACTCGGATTCACAGGAGTGAGCAAGTGAAGCGCAGCAAGGCATTCCGCGCGGCGGCCGCACAGGTCGACGGCGAGAACCTCTACAGCCCGGCCGCGGCGGCGAAGCTCGCCAAGGGGACCAGCGTCACCAAGTTCGACGCGACCGTCGAGGTCGCGCTGCGACTGGGCGTCGACCCCCGTAAGGCCGACCAGATGGTGCGCGGCACCGTCAACCTCCCGCACGGCACCGGTAAGACCGCCCGGGTCCTGGTCTTCGCGACCGGTGACCGTGCCGAGGAGGCCCGCGCCGCGGGCGCCGACATCGTCGGTGCCGACGAGCTGATCGACGAGGTCGCCAAGGGCCGTCTCGACTTCGACGCCGTCGTCGCGACCCCCGACCTCATGGGCAAGGTCGGCCGTCTCGGCCGCGTGCTCGGTCCCCGTGGCCTCATGCCCAACCCCAAGACCGGCACCGTCACCCCGGCCGTCGGCAAGGCCGTCACCGACATCAAGGGCGGCAAGATCGAGTTCCGTGTCGACCGGCACGCGAACCTGCACTTCATCATCGGCAAGGTGTCCTTCGGCGAGCGTCAGCTGGTCGAGAACTACGCCGCCGCCCTCGAAGAGGTGCTGCGTCTGAAGCCGTCCGCCGCCAAGGGCCGTTACCTGAAGAAGGTCACCTTCTCCACGTCCATGGGCCCCGGCATCCCGGTCGACCCGAACGTGACGCGGGCGCTGACCGCCGAGCTCGACGCCTGAGACGTCCGCTAGCAGACGCCTTCTCGGAAAGGCCTCAACCGAATGGCCATTCGGTTGAGGCCTTTCTTCGTTCCTATGGAGGAAGCGTGTCGGGATTGCCCGGCGTATGGTCATAAACAAGTCCATCGGGGGACACGAAGGAGTGAAGACCAATGCGCCGATTGGCTCCCGCACTGACACTGGGAGCGGCCGCTCTGATCGCGGTCACGGGATGCGGTGCGCAGAGCACCGGAACCCTCGGAAACGTCAAACTGGCCGCCGCCGAGGCGGTTCAGCAGAGCGCGCAGAGGGCCGGGGAGGTCACCTCGTACTCCGCGGACCTCGTCCTTGACGCCACAGGCGGAGACAGGGGCGCGGGCAAGATCCAGGGCAGCGTGGTCTACCAGAGCCAGCCTCAGCTGGCGACCGACATCACGCTGGACACGATCAACTTCGACGGGCAGAACGTCCCCGGCGGAGCCAGGGCGATCTTCACCGGTGACACGGTCTACCTGAAGTCGCAGCTGCTCGCCAGGTTCGCGGGGGCGGACAAGCCCTGGCTCAAGGCCTCGATCTCCGACATCGACGCCGAGGGCCAGAAGGGCGTAAGGAGCTTCCTGGAGCAGGCCAGGCAGTTCGACCTCGCCGCGACGGTCAAGCTGCTCACCGCGTCCAAGGACGTCAAGGCCGTGGGCACCGAGACGGTCGGCGGGACCGAGACGACCCACTACAGCGGCACCTTCCCGGTGGCCGAGGCCGCCCAGGTGCTCGACCCGGCCAAGCAGGAGCCGCTCAAGGAGCGACTCTCGTCGGTCAAGGACGTGAAGTTCGACCTGTGGGCCGACGGCCAGAGCCTGCCCCGCAAGGTCACGCTCAGCGGCTCGAAGAACGGTGAGTCGTTCAACCTGACCGCGCTCTTCAAGGGCTTCAACGAGCCCGTGACGATCGCGGCCCCGCCCGCCGAGCAGGTGGGCGACCTGCCGAAGAACCCCGTCCCGAGCGGCCACTGAGGGCCCGCTGGGAACGGCTCGTGGAACCCCGTCCGGGGGACCACGAGACCCATGTACGGCCCGCCTCTCCCATCGCACCGGGGGAGGCGGGCCGTCGTGTTTTCCTGGATTCCTTCCCGAGCGGAGCCCGGTTTGGCGTTCCTCCCGCCAGGGCGTATGCTGTCAACGCCGAAGACCGCCGGTTGTCGTCAGGCCTCATGGTTCGACGACCCAAGGTTCCACTTCGTGGACGACCAGCGCAGGTGTGATGTGAGTTTCCATTTGGACTGACCTCCTCATGTGAGCCCCGTGCGCCTGCGCCCGGGGCTTGTTCACGTCTGTGGCCCCTTGCCGGTGGCAACATCTGGAAGGAGGCCCATGGCGAAGGCGGAAAAGGCAACGGCTGTAGCCGAGCTGCGGAGCAGCTTCGAAGGCTCCAACGCTGCCGTTCTGACCGAATACCGCGGTCTCACCGTCGCTCAGCTCAAGCAGCTGCGCGTCTCTCTCGGTGAGCATGCGAAGTTCGCCGTGGTGAAGAACACGCTGACCAAGATCGCGGCCAACCAGGCCGGGATCAGCGAGCTCGACGACCTGCTCGCGGGTCCGTCGGCGATCGCGTTCGTCGAGGGCGACGTGGTCGAGGCCGCCAAGAGTCTGCGTGACTTCGCCAAGGCCAATCCCCTCCTGGTCATCAAGGGCGGTGTCGTCGACGGCAAGTCGATGAACCCGGCCGAGATCAGCAAGCTTGCCGACCTTGAGTCGCGCGAGGTCCTCCTCGCGAAGCTGGCCGGTGCCATGAAGGCGAAGCAGGCCCACGCCGCCGCCGTCTTCAACGCGCTGCCCACCAACATGGCTCAGCTCGTCGAGGCTCTGCGCGCCAAGCGCGAAGAGGCGGGCGAGTAGGTCCGCGCTGGCGGACTCAGGGGATTAGCGCATATATACCGCGGTCCCGAATTCTCAGTTTTTAGATCCATACGGAGGAATCATCATGGCGAAGCTCACCGCTGACGAGCTGCTCGAGTCGTTCAAGGAGATGACCCTCCTTGAGCTGGCCGACTTCGTGAAGCTCTTCGAGGACGCCTTCGACGTCAAGGCCGCCGCCCCCGTCGCCGTGGCCGCCGCCCCGGCCGCCGGTGGCGCCGCTCCGGCCGAGGAGGCCGAGGAGCAGGACGAGTTCGACGTCATCCTCGAGGCTGCCGGCGACAAGAAGATCCAGGTCATCAAGGAGATCCGCGCCCTGACGAGCCTGGGCCTCAAGGAGGCCAAGGACCTCGTTGACGGCGCCCCCAAGCCCGTCTTCGACGGCAAGGTCAACAAGGAGCAGGCGGAGAAGGCCAAGGCTGCCCTCGAGGGCGCCGGCGCCACCGTCACCGTCAAGTAGTCCCACCTGGCCTGAAGGCCTCGTAGGAGAGCTCGACGAGACTCAACAGAAAGAGCGGGTCCACCTGGTGCCGGTGGCCCGCTCTTTCTGCTTTCCCGGCCCGTCAGAGGCCCGTCAGGGACGTGTCAGAGCCCGCCTGAGGTTGGGTGAAGGCCTCGGCGAGGGGCGTCCGTACGACGCTCTCATGCCTTCGGCCGGCTTCTCCTGCGGCGAACTTCTCATGATTTATGGCTTTATGGGCGGTTTGTTCACTAAATCGCCATTAAATGCTCTGAAATGGGTTTGGGATGCGACCCGAAGAGCTCGCCGGGCTGTACGGCGGGGCACCGGGCGGCATTTCCCCGCGTGAGCCCGAAGGTCGTTTATCGGTGGCGTCTGGGCGCCTGGGCCACGAGATCGGTGGTTCGGGATGGAGAGGGCCACGAGATCAGCGGCCTTGGCAGGGATATTTTTTTCCTGTTATGAGAGGGCGGCTCCTGGGGAGGTGGGCAAAGCCCTCCATGACGATCCGTTTGGCGGGTTATGATCCGGCGATCGGGGAGCTTTCGGCCTGAACGGCCGGCGCCACGTGATCACCGGTCCGTGTTCCGACGGACCCGCGATGGGAGAGAGCGCATGGCGGTGAACACTGCTCGGCGGGCTCGCCCGCTGAGAGTCGCCGGGTTGGTGCTGGCCCTGTTGATCGTGGCGTTGCTCGGCGCGGCGTTCTGGCTGCGCTCGGCGCTTGCGCAGGCCCAGGCGGAGGCCGACGACCGGGAGGCCGCGATACGGGCGGCGGGATCACACGCCCTGGATCTGCTCTCGGTCGGTCACCGGACCGTGGACTCCGACATCAAACGCATCTTGGACACGTCAACCGGCGCGGCGAAGGCGGAGTACGCCAGGAACGTCACGACGCTCAAAGAGACGACGCTCAGGAACAAGGTTCTCCAGACGGGCGCGCTCCGTGCCTCCGGGCTCGTCTCGATGAAGGGGAACGTCGCCAGAGTGATGGTCGTCGGGGACGCCGTCATTCGCTGGGAGGGTAGCAAACAGCCCCCGCAGGAGCGGTTCTACCAGTGGAACATGGAAGTGACCAAGATCGGGACCGCCTGGCTCGTCTCGAAGACGGAGCTGGTCCTGTGACCCGCGTCTCCCTCCTCCTGGTCGGGGTGATGACCGCCGTCGCGCTCTCGCTCGCCGCGGTGGTGTGGATCATGTTCGCGGACCTGAGCCGACTGCGTTCGGACGAGGCCGCCGGACGGGAGGCGCTCGCGACCGCCCGCTCCGTCGCCGCCGACATGCTGTCGTACGACTACCGTACTATCGAACAGGATTTCGCACGGGCTCGGGGATACACCACGGGAAACCTCAGCCAGTACTACCGGCAGCTCACCACGAGCCTGGTGCCGACGGCCAGGAAGGAGCGCGCCGTCCAGCAGGCGACGGTGGCCGGGGCCGGGGTCGAGTCGGCGCGCGCCGACCGGGTCGAGGTCCTGCTGTTCGTGAACATGAGCACCGTGCGGACCATGCCGGGGGACAAGCAGCCCCGGCGCCAGATCAGGCAGAACAGGGCCCGGTTGGTCATGGTCAGGCAGGACTCCCACTGGCTCGTCTCTGAGCTGTCCACCCTGCTGGGAAACCCGCCGCCCCACTAGGTTGGCGTGGCGCTTCATTCAATTGTTATCAAAGTCTGCGTTTAGAGCTGGTTTGTGGCCGGGTACATCGTTCATCGCAGCGTCGATCGTCGGTCGTGTGTGCGTCTGGCGCTCGAAGCTTCGTAGGGCGAGGCGTTAGCCTCCCCGAGGCGCGGGTATCGTCTTGGGGCTGGTGGTTGCGCAGGTCACACGATGGGAAAACTCCCAGCGGCTCGGCTGTTCCTTGGCTGAAATGTCGGCTCACGGGCTTGACGTTTCGGCTCTGACGGGCGATGCTGCGACCAACGTGGAGAGCGCAGCGAGGGTGAACTGGACAGGTGTATGCCGTTCGGCTACACTGCCCCTTTGCGCTGCCCTTTGACGACCCGCTTCTTTTGGTGCTCCGATGCATGGTCGTCTGGCGTGCGTGTAGTCAGTCCGCCGCGAGCCCTCGGAAGGACATCTGTTGGCAGCCTCGCGCAACGCCTCCGCCGTACCCGCTGGTCCCCGTCGCGTGTCGTTCGCACGTATTCAGGAGCCGCTCGAA
>NZ_JBEPEI010000018.1:0-68888 GCF_040300765.1 Streptosporangium sp. NPDC000239
CTGCGGGACAAGAAAGAAGCCGCGCGCCGTACGGCACAGCCGAAGACCGAGGACCACGAGCACCAGGCCGACAGACCGCCTGAGCACGGGGAACGCGACATCGGTCTCCACGCCGGTATGGCCCGCCGCTCGCAGGCCGTACACCATGGCGGTTGGGCTGGCGCGCCCTCGTCCAGGTGATCCCGGATCGAGGAACCCGGGGGAACGGACGCCGAACCCACCTGGGCAACGGCGGCCGGACAGGCCGTACCGACGCGACAGGCGTGGGCTCCAGAGCCGGAACCGGGTCATCCGCAGGAGCCGGCTCCACGACACCATCCGGTACAGCGGCCGGGACCGGCGCGGGCGCTTCCACTCCAGGAGCAGACCGACCCTGACCAGGCACGACCGCCCCCACAGGACCATTCGGCACGGCGTTCGCGGCCGGAGCCATCGCAGGCGCCACCGGCTCAGGATCGGGACGACGCTGAGCAGGTACCAGCGGAATCACCTCGGCGGGCGCGACCTCCACCGGAGGCCGAGGCGAGGGAAGAACCTGCGGGCCGTACGCACGACGGGCCTGAAGACGGGCGTTCATCAGCAGCCCGGACGGCTGCACATACTCGTGCTCGTCCTGGTGCGGGCATCCGTGGGCGTAGGGGGAATGGCCGCAGCGGGCGCATCCCATCGGCAGGGGTACGGCACCGGCGAAGCAACCGCAGCCGTCCCGGATCGACGTGTCCGGGCCGAAGCTCGGAGCACTACTCTTGCTCACGCCTTCCTGATCAAGGCCCCGGCCGGTGTTGCCTCACCGCGATTCCGGGGCCGATCTCATGTCGAAGCTGTGACCGCGCGGCCGGTGACCGCCAAGCCCTCGGCCGCGCGACGTATCACTCGCGCGTGCGACAGACTGGACGACGTGACCGCCACCAATCCACTCGCATTTGTCCGTTATGGTCTTAATGCCCTCTTGTTTATGGGGGCTAAAGTCCCTGTGCTCGGACGATAGCCCGCCGTCGACAACGACGCAATAGGGGGCTAAATTTCGAGTGGACGCGATGTGAAGGACCGATACCTTGGATGCCAGGACGCTGCATGACATCGCAGCCATTTCCGACCCACTTGACCGTGCGCGCGCCGCATCCGCCGCTATGGCAACGCTGCAAGGCCAATCCGTAGAACTTTCCCGAATCCGCCGCGCCGCGATCATCGAGGCCCAGGAGTCCGGCATGAAACAGGACGACATCGCCCGCCACCTGGGAGTGACCCCAGGAAGGGTGAGCCAGATGAAGAAAGCCGGAGCCCCATCCCACCAGGCCCCGACAGGACCCATCGAGCCACGCCCACGCGTCATCGTGGAGCGGGCGATCCCCACACCACCGGCGGTACGCGGCTCGAAATCCCTCTACCTCACCGAAGCCGCCAGCCAGGGGCTCAAACCAGAGCGCAAGATGCTTTTCATCGGTCCCGAGCCGGCCAGCGAACACGTGGCCGTCGCCCTACGCGTCGAGCCCGGCGACACCGTGATCGCCCGCCGCAAGATGTTCTGGGCCAACGACGTGCCCGTACGGATCTCCACCAGCTACTTCCGCCTCGACGTCGCCCAGGGCACCAGGCTGGACAAGCAGGAATTCGTGCTGCCCACCCTCCAGGCCGCGATCGAAGACCTCGGTCACCGCTTCAGCCACGCCACCGAGACACTGACCTCCCGGCCACCTACACCGTACGAAGCCGACCTGCTGGAAGTACCCGGCGAATGGGTGGTACAGGTACTCCGGATCAGCATCAGCACCGACGACATCCCCATCCACGCATTGGAAACTGTCTGCGCGGCCAGCAGACACGTGTTCGTCATCGGACAAGTAGCCGGATTCGACCACTTCTGAGCATCCATCCATCGCCAGACCATTACGGCGGCCGAACAACACCATAAACAGGCACCAAAACCGCTCCTCCGTGTTCGCCGCAATGCGGAGGGGCCTCTCAACACCGCCAAACGGTCACACCTATGGGTCTCTGGAAGTCCAGCCGCAGACAGTCACGAGTTCCGATACGAGGTGAAAATGCGGTGACAGCCCTCACCCTTGGCGCTTTCCTGTCGCTGTCCGGCAAACACGCCCGCTTCGGACGCCGAGCCCGACTCGGCCTGGAGATCTGGCACACCGCCAACCCCGCCCTGAACCTCCTCATCCAGGATGACCGCAGCGATCCTGCGGTCCTACGGGCGGGGTTCCGCGACCTGGCCGACCGGTGCGACATCCTGCTCGGCCCCTACTCCACCCACCTGACCCGCACCGCCGCCCACCTGGCCGCCGACCACGACCGCCTGCTGTGGAACCACGGCGGATCCGGCGACGACGTCGAAGCCTCCCACCCCGGCCACCTCGTCTCGATCCTCACCCCCACCAGCCAATACGCCACCCCCTTCCTGCACCACCTGGCCACCACCACACCCCTGCCCCTGTGGATCGCCACCGGCAAGGGCAGCTTCGGCCGACAGGTCAGCGACGGCGCCGAAACCACCGCCCACACCCTGGGCCTGCCCACCGTACGGCTCGCCCCCTCAGACGACCTGGCCAACGCGACCACGACCCAACCATGGGCGCTGCTGTGCGCCGGAGCCTTCGAAGAAGACGTCGAAACCATCGAACGCGCCAGGGCACTGCCCGTACCACCCCAGGTGGTGTGCGCGGTCGCGGCGGGCGTCCACGAGTTCGGCCAGGCCCTCGACAACCCCCAAGGGACCTACGGCATCGGGCAGTGGTTCCCCGGCACCACACCCACACCCCGCCTCGGCATGGACGAACCCGCCTTCCTGACCGCCTACCACGACCGCGCCGGAGTGCTCCCCGACTACCCGGCCGTCCAGGCCGTGGCCGCCGCGACCATCGCCACCCACTGCGCGACAACCGCCGGGAGCACCTCACGTACCGCTCTGTGGCAGGCCGCCACCGACCTGGAGACCACCACCCTGTTCGGCGCCTTCAAAATCGACCCCCACACCGGCACCCAACGCGGCCACCAACCAGCCCTCATCAAATGGGGTCAAACCGGCTCAATGCCCCTCCAACCAGCCCACCAAAGCCAATTCACGGGACCGTGAAAGGCGGGTTCTACTCACCTCGATCTGGCGATGTCTCCCCACAGATAGGTGGACTCCTCCAGCAGTTGCGGCGTCATCGTGATTCCGGTGAGGTGCTCGGCCAGGAGGAACGCCGGTCCTGCGTGGGGGTCGGCGATCGGATAGACGGGGGAGTCGATCCGTTCCATGACCTCTGCGAGTTCGTCCGGCATCTCCTCCGAGTAGCCTTCCTGGGGCGGGAACTCAGGCTGGACCTTCCCGTCTTTGATCCAGTGGGAGTAGCCCTCCTGGTGCAGGAACTCGAACCGGATCTTTCCGTCGTCGATCCAGTGGAAGTAGTCCATGCCCTCGATTTCGAGGTAGAAGTGGGAGACAAGGCGGGTGCCCGCCGACAGCGGCACGATGACCTCTTCGGTGACGCCAAGCCCACTGTTGGCCTCGACGAGGAGCACCCAGTCTCCAACGGAGGCGGCTCCGAAGCTTCGCCACCGGATCAGTTCATCGAGCGTTGTGTGAGAGCAGTTCTCAACCCGGGCGCCGAGCCGGGCCATCAGTTCCTCGGGCGTCAGGCCGTGGACGTAGGTGAAGCAGTAGGCGTCCGCCAGGTCGGGGAAGCGCTGGGAGAACCAGGAGTGGTCGTCAGGAGTCGCGATCACCCCGCCAGACTCGCAGCACCCACCGACACAACAGGGTCCATGCCATGCTGCCGGCGTTCGCCGCTGTGATCACGGTGGCCACCGACTTTCCCGACCTGGTCGCCGTTTCCGACAGCAAAGACCCCTCCGGTCCCGCCCTGACCTTCAGCGCCTCCAGATGAAACGCCTTCATAGACGACGTAAAACTCGGAACATTCGACGTCTAACCAACGAGCCCGTCATCATGGACAGAGCCCCATAGCCTGAGCCCGTACCCAAAGATGATCAACGCTCTGACCTGCACCGCTGCGCTACCGCCGGCCTGCTGCAAAATCAGCCCACCCGGATCTCGTGCCGCCTTACCTGACCTGGGGCTTTACCTTCGGACTCCTCATCACCCTGAAGGGTTCGCAACCACTTCCAACACGTTCTGGCGTGGTACCTCAGCTTCCACAGTCCTCATCACCCTGAAGGGTTCGCAACGGGATCACATCCCCATATGCGTGCCACCAGCCCCGGTTCCTCATCACCCTGGAGTGGTTCACACCTGATGTGGACCCGCTCACCGAAGGGGGCGAGCGCCTCCGGCCCGTGCCGTTCCGTGGGCGGGTCGTCATGGAGCCGGACCGTGGTCGATCGTTCCTGAGATGGCAGAACGAGTGGCGAGGCCCCCGTGGGCTCGCCACTCGTGTGGTGCCTAGGCGTGGGCGGCCGGTCTCCGCGGAGTCCTCCTCCTCAGCGTCGCGACGCCCACGGCCGCCAGCCAGGTGGCGGCGATGCCGTTGAACATCGCGACCGCGCCCCAGCCGTTGGAGGCGTAGAACTCGTCGGAGTTGAAGCCGAAGAACATCGACGGCACCCCGGCCAGGTGCAGGGCGGCGATGGCGAACGACGACCAGCCGACCCAGCCGGGAAGGGCGCGGGAACGCAGCACCGCGTATCCGAAGGCGACGCCGAAGACGACCAGCATCAGATGGGTGATGGAGCCGTAGAGCAGGTAGGTGGGCACGGTGCGGGTCGGGTCGATCTCCTCGGCGGCTTTGATGGCGCTGCTGCCCTCGATCCCCTTGGCGACCATGTCGACGATCGTCCACGTCACGCCCGCCGTACCGGCGACCGCGCCGAACCATTCGAACCGGGCGTCGGCCTGCGCGATCAGGGGCCGGACGCCGGCCATGAACACCAGGAACAGCGTGAGGGCGAGGAAGTTGAAGAGCGTACGGGTGAGGATCAGCCAGTCCGGCATGAGGCTGCCGGTCTCGACACCGCAGGCCGGGGGGTCACAGGTGGGGACCACGAAGTACAGGGGGAGTTCGGCCATCGCGAAAACGGCGCCGAGGACCGCGGCCAGGCCGATCCAGCGGCGCGCCACAGACGGGAACTGAATCTGTGCATGCCATGAAGTGTTCATGGCATGCACAGTAGCAACAACTGTGTAAGCCGTCTACTATTTCTCTTGGATCTTCGAGAGGACGCAGGCCATGACCCCACGCAAGAGTCACGACCCCGTACCCGCCGACCTTGAGGCGCTGCCGCCGGGCCTGGCCGCGGCCTGGGGCGTGGTCGACACCGGGGGACGGCGCGGCCCCAAACCGGCGCACAGCGTCGAGAAGATCATCGCGGTGGCGACGGAGCTGGCCGACGAGGAGGGCATCGCCGCCGCCTCGCTGCCGAAGGTGGCCGCCCGGATCGGCGTGACCACCAACGCCCTGTACCGCTACGTCAGCTCTAAGGAGGAGCTCATCGTGCTCCTGGCCGACCGCGCCTGGGGCGACCCGCCCGCGCTGCCGGACGGCGACTGGCGGGAGGCGGCGGCGCTGTGGTCACGCCGGCTGTTCGAACGCTTCATCTCCCGCCCATGGCTGCTGGACGTGCCGACGACCGTCTCCCTGACCCCGCACAACGCGGCCTGGCTGAACGCGCTGATCACCGTGCTCGGATCGACCGGCATGGCGGCGCAGCAGACGCTGAACTGCGCGTATCTCCTCGACAGCCACGCCCGGTACGGTGCCAACCTGCGGCGCAACACCCCGACACCGGCCGCGTTGCGCCGGGCGAATCCCGACCAGCAACGGGCGGTGCGCGCGGTCCGCGTCTTCCTGGACGGCCAGCTCCGCTCCCGCGACCTGAACGCCGTCGCGGACGCGATGGAGGACCCGATGTTCCTCTCCGACGAACCCCCGCTCGACGGCTTCGAGTTCGGTCTCGCGAGGATTCTCGACGGCATAGAGGCATATGTGCGGCGGTGAGAATGCCGTCACGGCCGGCCTGCCGGATGGGACGCCGTCGAAGCACGCAGGCCGTACGGCCTCCTCAGCGAACCGAGGAGGCCAGGCCGGTCAAGGGTCAGTAGTCGGCCAGGGCGTTGGGGCCCAGGAGGACCTTGAGGTCTCCGGCGAAGGCGCCGTTGGCGAGGTTGACCTTGTACTCCGGGGCGAGGCCGACGAGGACCTTGCGCCGGTTGAGCCGTTCGACCATGAACTGGACCGGGGTGTCGCCCTTGTGGGTCCGGAACATCTGCTTCAGCTCGTCGACGAGCTTCCGGTCGATCTTGCTCTCCTGGAGGGAGATGACGATCGGGTCCTTGTCGCCGGGCTGGGGGACCTTGGAGATGTCGAGGAACTCGAAGGCGACGGCGTTGAAGCTGACGCTGGCGTCCTCGCCGTTCTCCCGGATGCGGATCTTGCCGGTGCACGCGACGACGAGGTCGGGGGCGAGGTTGTCGCCGTAGAGCTGGTAGGTGGTCGGGAAACAGGGGACCTCAAGGCTGCCGTCGTGATCCTCGATCTTGAGGATGGCCCAGACGTTGCCCTGCTTGGTGACCTTCTTCTCGACGCCGGAGATGATGCCGGAGATCTTGATCTCACCGCGTTCCCGGTCGGCGTCGCCGTTGAGGACCTGCGCGATCGAGTGGGTGCGGTTCTTCTCCAGAACGCGTTCCGCGCCGTTGAGAGGGTGGTCGGAGACGTAGAGGCCGAGCATTTCGCGCTCGAAGGCGAGCTTGGTCTTCTTGTCCCACTCGTTCGGCGGGACGACGACGGCGAAGGCCGCGTCACCGTCACCGGAGTCCTCGAAGGCGCCGAACAGGGAGTCCTGTCCCATCGCCTCCTTCTTCTTGACGTCGATGACGGAGTCGATGGCTTGTTCGTGCACCATGACGAGCCCGAATCGCGGGTGGTCGAGGTCGTCGAAGGCTCCGGCCTTGATCAGTGATTCGATCGTGCGCTTGTTGCAGACCTGGACGGGGACCTTGGTCAGGAAGTCATTGAAGTCGGTGTACTTCCCGTGTTCCTTGCGGGCCGAGATGATCCCCTGGATGGGACCGTCGCCGACGTTCTGAATGGCGCCGAGGCCGAACCGGACGTCCTCGCCGACGGCGGAGAACCGGAGGTTGGACTCGTTGACCGACGGCGGCAGGACCCGGACCTTCATCCGGCGGCATTCGGCCAGGTAGATGGCCATGCGGTCCTTGTTCGTGCCGACCGAGGTCAGGAGCGCCGCCATGTACTCGGCGGGGTAGTTGGCCTTCAGATAGGCGGTCCAGTAGGAGACGAGTCCGTACCCGGCGGTGTGGGACTTGTTGAAGCCGTAGGAGCTGAAGGGTTCGAGGACGTCCCAGACGGCCTTGGCGTGTTCCTCGGTGAAACCCTTACTGATCATGCCGGAGGAGAACGTGGCCCACTGTTTGTCCATCTCCTCCTTCTTCTTCTTGCCCATCGCGCGCCGGAGGATGTCGGCGCCGCCGAGGGTGTAGCCGGCGAGCTGCTGGGCGATGGCCATGACCTGCTCCTGGTAGACCACCAGGTGGTAGGTGTTGCCGAGGATCGGCTCCAGGGCGTCCTTGAGGTCGGGGTGGATCGGCTCGACCTTCTGCGTCCCCGCCTTGCGCAGCGCGTAGTTGACGTGCGCGTTCGCGCCCATGGGTCCGGGACGTCCCAGCGCGAGGATCGACGAGACGTCCTCGAACTCCGTGGGGGCGATCAGCTTGGTGAGGTCGCGCATCATGGACGAGTCGAGCTGGAACACGCCCAGCGTCCACCCGGCGGCCAGCAGCTCGTAGGCCTTCTTGTCGTCCAGCGGCACCTTGAGCATGTCGAGTTCGATACCGCGGTTGGCCTTGATGTTCTCGACCGCGTCCCCGAGCACGGTGAGGTTGCGCAGGCCCAGGAAGTCCATCTTGAGCGCGCCCATGCTCTCGCTGGACGGCCCGTCGAAGCCGGTGATGCGGGCGCCGTCGTCCTGCCGCATGAAGATCGGCATGACGTCGACCAGCGGCTGGGACGACAGGATGACGCCGGCGGCGTGGACACCGGTGCCCCGGGTCAGCCCCTCAAGGCCGAGCGCGGTCTCGATGACCTTCTTGACGTCGGCGTCCTCCTCGTACAGCTTGCGGAGTTCGCTGGCCTCGGCGTATCGAGGGTGGTCCTTGTCGAAGATGCCGCTGAGCGGGATCTCCTTGCCCATGACGGCGGGCGGGAACGCCTTGGTGATCTTCTCGCCGACGGCGAAGGGGTAGCCCAGGACGCGCCCCGCGTCCTTCACGGCCGCCTTCGACTTGATCGTCATGTAGGTGATGATCAGCGAGACGTTGTCCTCGCCGTACCGCTCCGTGACATAGCGGATCATGTCACCGCGCCGACGCTCGTCGAAGTCCAGGTCGACGTCGGGCATCGAGATTCGTTCGGGGTTGAGGAACCGCTCGAACAGCAGCTGGTGCTCGATGGGGTCGAGTTCGGTGATGCCGGTGACGTAGGCGACCATCGACCCGGTGGCCGAACCTCGTCCGGGGCCGACCCAGATGCCGTTGTCGCGGGCGTACTGGCAGATGTCGGCGACGACGAGGAAGTAGCCGGGGAAGCCCATCGTCTCGATCACGCCGAGCTCGTACTCGATGCGTTCGAGGACCTCGGCGGGGACCGGGTCCCCGAACCGGCGCACGGCGCCGCGGGCGCACTCCTTGCGCAGCCAGCTCATCTCCGTCTCCCCTTCGGGGACGGGGAACTTGGCGGCGAGGTCCCGGTGGGCGAACACCTCTTCGTAGGACTCGACCCGTTCGGCGATCAGCAGGGTGTTGTCGCAGCCCTGCCTCCACAGCTCGTCGTGGTCGAGGCCGCGCATCTCCTCGGCGGAGCGGATGTAGTAACCGGCTCCGGAGAAGCGGAAACGGTCGGGCGCGTCGATCTGGGAGTTGGTGCCGACGCACAGCAGCGCGTCGTGGGCGGTCGCCTGGTCCTCGGTGACGTAGTGGGAGTCGTTGGTGACCAGCGGCGGGATGTTGAGTATCCTGCCGATCTCCAGAAGCTGGTCGCGGACGCAGGTCTCGATGAGGATCTTCCCGTGGTCCATCAGCTCCAGGAAGTAGTTCTCCTTGCCGAAGATCTCCTGGTACTTCGCCGCGTGCTCCAGCGCCTTGTCGAACTGGCCCAGCCGCAGCCGTGTCTGGACCGCGCCGGACGGGCAGCCGGTCGTCGCGATGATCCCCTCGTGGTACTGGTCGAACAGCTCGTCGTCCATGCGGGGGTACTTCTTCATGTGGCCTTCGAGCGAGGCCAGCGAAGAGATCTTGAAGAGGTTCTTCAGGCCTTGGGCGTTGTAGGCCCACATCGTCTTGTGCAGGTAGGTGCCTGACGCCGACACGTCACCGCCGACCCCGCGCTGTTCGTCGAACTTGCGCTGGTGCGGCTCTCCCCAGAAGACGGGCTTCTTGTGGAAGCGGGACTCGGGGCTCACGTAGCCCTCGATCCCGATGATCGGCTTGATCCCGGCGCCGGTGACCTTCTTGTTGAACTCGTAGCTGCCGAACAGGTTGCCGTGGTCGCTCATCGCGATGGCGGGCATGCCGAGCTGACTGACCCGATCGGCCATCTTCCCGATCTTCGCCGCGCCGTCCAGCATGGAGTACTCAGTGTGAACATGCAGGTGCACGAACGAATCAGCCACGGTTGATCTTGGCCTTTCGGGGTCGAGCGGTCGGTGCCCCAACCTTATCGACGCGGCTCAGTGGGTGACCCTTGTTACTCCCGGAAGCGCATGATCGACTTGTATGTCCGGCCCCGCCCTTCCATGAGCCCCGGTATGCCCATACGACATGGAGGTCTTGCGCGTGTTGGGACCACCTCGCAGAGTGAGGACCAGACCGCCCGCCCTAAGGCAAGGAGCCCCCATGATTCCCGATCTGACCGGCGCCGAGTTCCACAAGAGCAGTCTCAGCGGCACCCACGACGACTGTGTCGAGGTCGCCGTGAACCTCCCCGGCCTGGTGGCCGTCCGCGACAGCAAAGATCCCTCCGGCCCGGCCCTGGCCTTCGGTGTCTCCGGATGGGACGCCTTCATAGGCCACGTGAAAATTGGAACGTTCGATTTCTGATCGGCGACAACGTCTTCGCCGGGTTCCGGCCGAACAGCGGGCCGTACCCCGGGCCACCGTGGACCGCTGTGAACCACAGTGGGCCACCGCGGACCGCTGTGAACCACAGTGGACCACCGTGGACCACTGCGGACCACTGCGGACCACTGCGGGCCACCGTGGGCGCCCCCGCGTACCACGATGGCCCGGCCCTCCCGGGGCACCGGCTACGTCAGCGACTCGGCCGGGGCCACGATCGACGGGCCGCCGGTCTCCTCGGGGGCCCGGCCGAGCTGCCTGATCGGCCTGATCAGCAGGAGCGCCGCCGCCACGCCCAGCGTCACCAGGGCGGACCCCATGATGAAGGTGCGCGGTTCGATCAGCGTGGTGACCGGACCGGCGATCGCCTGCCCGACCGCCATGCCCGAGACCGACCCGGCCACCTGGTAGGCGTTGACCCGGTTCATCACGTCCGGTGCGACCTTCGTCTGAACGCTGGTCGACCACATCACCGACCAGAACGCCATCGCGACCCCGCCGATCAGGTGCCCGGCCATCAGCATCGGCAGCGGCAGTCCGAGCGCGACCGACAGGGGCGCGGCCATGTAGCCGCTCAGTGCCGTCGCCCCGGCGGCCAGCGGCTTGGCCGGTCTGAGCCTGATCGCCACCAGCCCGCCCAGTACGGTGCCGAGGCCGAGCGCCGCCATCACCCAGCCGTAGTCGGCCCCGATGACCTGCGACGACAGCGGCACGTACGGCCCGATCACCAGAACGCCCCAGAAGACCCAGACCAGGATGGTCGACCACATCCAGTTCATGGCCCTGAACTCCTCCCAGCCCCTGCGCAGGTCGCCCAGCACGTTGGAGGGGCCCGGCTTGGGGACGGCGACCCGGATCAGCAGCAGGGCCACCCCGCTGACGAGGAAGGTCGCGGCGTCGACCGTGTAGACGAAGACCGGGCCGGTGGCGACGATGAGGACTCCGGCCAGCGCGGGACCCGCCAGCTGGGTGATCGCCTCGGCGATCTTCAGTGTCGCGTTGGCCCGTTGCGGGTCCTTCGCGACCAGGGGGACCATGCCGTTGATGCACGGTTCGAACGTCCCGGCGCCGATGCCCGAGAAGAACGCCATCGTCAGCAGCAGGGCGAGCGGCGGGGCGCCGTCCAGGAAGGCGACGGCCACGCATCCCTGGGTGACGACCCTGAGCGCGTCCGCGCCGATCATCAGGCGCCGGGCGCCGATCCGGTCGGCGAAGACCCCGCCGAACAGCATGACCAGCACGGCTGACGTGGTCCAGATCGCGAGCGTGTAGCCGACACCCGCGATCCCGTAGACTTCTCCGACCGCCAGCGCCGAGGCGACGGGCATCATCGCGTCGCCGAGCAGTGAGATCGTACGGGCTCCGAAGTAGAGGCTGAAGTTCCTCGTCCACATAAATCCTCATTCTGAGTTTCTCCAACCCAGGGCGCCGGTGTCCCGAATGACATCATTGGGTACATTTGAGCCATGTCCCTGGACTGCCCGGAACCACCCCCGGCCTCTCTCAGCCCGCATCGTGTGGTCGCCCTGGTCGCTCCGAAGCAGGAGCTCTACCCGGTCACCTCCGCCTCGGCCGTCTTCGGCTACCACGGCTCGGCGATCCCCCAGCACTACAGCTTCAGCCTGTGCGCCGAGCACCCCGGCTCCCTGCCCACCACCCTCGGCGTCCCCATCCAGGTCGACAGCGGGCTGGAGGCCGTCGACGACGCCAAGACCGTGATCATCGCGGGCTGGAGCTGGGCTCTCACCCCCTCGCCCGCCGTACTCGGCGCGGTGTCCCAGGCCCACGCACGAGGCGCCCGCATCGTCGCCGTCGGCTCCGGGATCTTCGTCCCCGCCACCCTGGGGCTCCTGGACGGCCGCCGGGCCTCCGTCCACTGGGAACTCTCCCGCGAACTCGCCGCCCGCCACCCCCGCATCATCCTCGACGACACCATCATCTACGTCGACCACGGCGACGTCGCCACCGCCGGAGCCTCGGCCGCCACCCTCGACCTCTGTCTCCACCAGGTCCTCCAGGAGTACGGCGCCGCCCACGCCATGCGCATCGGCCGTCAGCTCGCCGCCGGTCCGCACCGCGAGGGCTGCCAGCGGCAGTACCCTCCCCTGCCGACCACCGGCCCCATGCCGGCTCCCCTGGCGCCCCTGCTCGAATGGCTGCTCTCGCGCCTGCACGACCCGATCACCGTCGAGGACATGGCCGCCTACTCGGGCGTCTCCCCCCGGACCCTCACCCGGCAGTTCGCCGACCAGCTCGGCGTCCCCCCGGCCCGCTGGCTGCTGGAACGCCGCCTGGCCGCAACCCGCGCCCTGCTTGAGGAGACCGACCTGCCCGTCGAGACCATCGCCACCCGCGTCGGCCTCTCCTCGGCGGTCAACCTCCGCCGTCGTTTCCACACCGCCCTGCGAACCACCCCGGCCGCCTACCGCCGTTCCTTCCGCTGACGCCGTACGGCGCGGACCAGGACGCGCGGTGGCCGGTGCGCCAACGGGAGAGCGTCGCCCAAGAAGCCCTCGGGCGGCAGCGGGCCGGTAAGCGGCATGTTGGAGGTCGTTCATCCGGGCGACGGCCTGTCGTAGGGCGCCGTCCTTATGGTGATGGTTCATGACAGCGGGTTTTGAGGACTTCGACCGGTTCCTGGAGGAGGCCCGCCGGGCGCTCGACGCGGCCGACCGGCCGCCGTCCGAGGACGAGCCCCCGGGTGGGAGGGGAACGGCCGCGGACGGGCGGATCGTCGCCGAGGTCTCGCCGGACGGCCTGCTCAGCTCGCTGAGGGCCGACCCCCGGGTCATGCGGATGGGCCTGCAGGAGCTGTGCGACCAGGTCGTGCACGCCGTCAACGCCGCGCTCAACGACCTGCGCTCGAACCTCGACGCCCGTCACGGGGCGGTGGACGTGACGGGGCTGACGGAGGCGCTGGGCACCGTCCAGGAGGAGTCGATGCGGAGGATGAACCTCTTCGTGGAGGAGATCGGCGAGCTGGCCCGCCGGATCGAAGGACGCGGATGAAGCCCCTTGAGGTCCGCTCACCCAGCCTCCGTACGGCGTCCGGCGGACTCGGCGGCGTGGGCGGAGATCTGGCCGTCCAGGGGCGCGACCTCGGGTCCTCGACGGCCGCGTTCGGTTCCGGGCCCGTCGGCGGGCTGCTGGGCGACCTCCTGGGCCGGACGCTCGGCGCGATCACCGAGTCGCTGGAGTCGGTCGTGGCCGACCTGGGCGACGCCGGGCAGGCGCTCGGCCGGATGGACGCCGGCTACCGGCGGGCGGAGAGCCTCAGCGAGGAGGCCGTCAGCCAGGCTTCGCGTGGGGGTTCTCCAGCCAGTCCCCCACCGTCACATCGCCCTTACGGGACACCTGGTACGGCCTGGCCCGCATGACGTACTCCGGGGAGACCCCACCGGGGAAGACGACCTCGTCGTAGCTGGAGTTCGGCAGGCGGAGACCGGTGCCGCCGGGGGTTCGGATGTCGTACACCCAGCCCTGGCGACCGTACTCGTGCCACTGGAGATGGATCCTGTCGGAGTAGCTGGTGCTGACGTAGGCGGTCTGGCGTGAACTCGGGTCCAGGTGCTCGACGTATCCGTTCAGGTCGGTGTTGTGCGGGTTCTTCGGCCGGAAGCCCTCGGAGAAGATCTCGTCGGGATGCCGGGTGTCCGACCGGTAGACGGGTTCGCTGTCCCGCCGCCACACCGGCCGGGTGCTGTTACGGAAGGGCGAGCCTCGGAAGCCGGGACGCGGCCGGATCGCCGAGATGTTCACCTCGCGGTTGGCCGCCGCCCTGAGCGGGTCCCAGTCCGCGGGCCGGCCACGCAGCCGGCCCGCGCCGGTGCGCAGCAGCGCCATGGCGCGCCTCATCGGTTCGACCACGCCGCGCGAGAGGAAGCGGACGATGTCGTCCAGCAGCGTGCGCAGGGCTCGGCGGGTCCTGGCGACGGCCGCGGGCAGCGTCGCCGGCGAGGCCATGGCTCGGGCCGCGACGACCACCAGCGCGACGAGCTGGGCGATCACCCCCAGCTTCCACAGCAGCGTGGCCACGGCCGCCGTCAGGAGGGCCAGGCCCACCAGCTCGGCGGCGTCGGCCAGCCGGTTCGCCCGGTCGGCGGGCGCGTTCTCCGCCATCCACGAGCGGTAGGCGTCCACCCCGTCGCCGGTGTTGTCCCGCCACACCTGGCTCGCGTACGCGTCGGTGTCGCGGACCGAGCCCCGCAGCCGGGCGGCCATCGCCGTGTACCGCGTGCCCTCCGCGTGCAGGAGGTCCTCGTCGAACCCCTCCGGCCACGCCGCCACACCGGTCCAGGCGAGCGGGGCCGCCAGCGCCTGCGGTAACTGGAGGGACATCGACGCTCAGCGGTCGTTCGGGTTGCGGACGCCCGCCGGGCCCTCCGCGCTGTTCCGCCGGGAGCCGACCACGCCGTCCTGGTCGAAGGACGCGTCGATCGCGACGACCAACTTTTTGGCCTCCGAACGCGCCTCGGCACGCACACGGTCAACGATCAGGGATGATTCGGGCCTCTCGGACATCGCGTGGAGCCTACTGGATCGGCCGTCCATGATCCACACCACCGGAGACCTTGGAAGGCTCCCTCCCTGCCTGAGAAGGGAAGGGCCGGGTCAGCGCAGGGGGCGGAAGAAGGTCCTGATGTCCTCCGTCAGAAGGTCGGGGGCCTCCATGGCGGCGAAGTGGCCGCCTCTGGAGAACTCCGACCAGTGCACGACGTTGTGCTCGCGTTCCGCGATCCGCCTGACCCCCGCGTCGCCTGGGAAGACCGCCACCCCGTGGGGCAGCGCCGAGTGCTCGGCCGCCGCGCCCCAGCTCTTCTGCTCCTCCTTGTAGAGGCGGGCGGCCGAGGCTGCGGTCCCGGTGAACCAGTAGACGCTCACGTCGGTGAGCAACTGGTCGATGTCCACCGCGTCCTCGGGGAGTTCGTGGGCCGGGTCGGTCCACTCCTTGAACTTCTCCACGATCCACGTCAGCTGCGCCGCGGGTGAGTCGTGCAGCCCGAAGGCGAGGGTCTGCGGCCGGGTCGCCTGGATGATCGCGTAACCGGCCTGGTCCTGGTTCTGGTACTGGCCGAGACGGGCGAGTTCCTCAGGGGTGAGGCCCACGAACTCGGCCGGGTCGCCGGTCGGGAAGCCGAGCGCGCCGTTGACGTGCACGCCGACGACGTTCTCCGGTGCGGTACGGCCCAGCATCGGCGAGATGACCGCGCCGCTGTCGCCGCCCTGCGCGCCGTAGCGCCGGTAGCCGAGCCGGTCCATCAGCTCCGCCCAGGCCCGCGCGACGCGCCGCAGGTCCCAGCCGGCCTCGGTGGTCGGGCCGGAGAAGCCGAAGCCGGGGATGGACGGGGCCACGACGTGGAAGGCGTCGGACCGGGCTCCGCCGTACGACACCGGGTCGGTCAGCGGGCCGATGATCTTCATGAACTCGGCGACCGAGCCCGGCCAGCCGTGCGTGATGATCAGCGGAAGAGCGTCGGGTTCGGGTGAGCGGGCGTGCAGGAAGTGGATGTTCTGCCCGTCGATTTCCGTCGTGAACTGCGGGAACGCGTTCAGCCGCGCCTCGGCGGCACGCCAGTCGAAACCGGTGCGCCAGTAGTCGGCCAGCTTGCGCGCATAGTCGACGGGAACCCCGTACGACCAGCCCACACCGGGCAGTTCGTCCGGCCAGCGGGTCGCCGCGAGCCGACCGCGCAGGTCGTCCAGCCGGGTCTGCGGGATGTCGATCCGGAACGGGTGGATCCGCAGGTCGTTGTTCATGTCCCTCACCGTAGGCAGCGGCTAGGACAGCTTCGGTCCTAGGCTGGACGCCATGTTGGAGACATCGGCACGGCTGTTGCGGTTGCTTTCGTTGTTGCAGACCCCCAGGGACTGGTCGGGCACCGAACTGGCCGTACGGCTCGGCGTCTCATCCCGCACGGTCCGCCGCGATGTCGAACGCCTCCGCGACCTCGGATACGTCGTGCACGCCACCGCGGGCGCCCCCGGCTACCGGCTCGGGGCGGGGGCCGGGCTTCCGCCGCTGCTGCTCGACGACGAGGAGGCGGTCGCGGTCGCCATCGGGCTCGGCACCGCCGCCGTCTCCGGGGTGACGGGCATCGAGGAGACCTCCGTCCGCGCCCTGGCCAAACTGGAACAGGTTCTTCCCGCCCGGCTGAGGAACCGCGTCGGCGACCTGCGGTCGGTCACGGTCCCGCTGACGGACCGGGCCTCCGCCGTGGACCCGGCCACGCTCACCGCGATCGCCGCCGCCGTCCGTGCCCGGGAGAGCCTGCGATTCGACTACCGCTCCCACGACGGCACCGAGGACCGTCGTGCGGCCGAGCCGTACCGCCTGGTCAACTCGGGGCGCCGGTGGTATCTGGTGGCGTGGGACACCGGCCGGGGCGACTGGCGCACGTTCCGCATCGACCGGCTGCGGCTGCGCACCCCGAACGGGCCGCGTTTCACGCCCCGCGAGCCGCCCGGCACCGACCTCGTCCAGTACGTCGCGGAACGGATCTCCGTCAATCCGTACCGCTACCGCGGCCGGTTCACGGTGCACGCCCCGGCCGACGTCATCGCCGCCCGGATGCCGCCGACGATCGCGGTGGTCGAGCCGACCGGTGACGACACGTGTGTCCTCAGCACCGGGTCGAACTCCCTGGACGAGCTGGCCATGTGGGTCGCGGGGCTCGGTGTCCCCTTCGAGGTGCACGACCCTCCCGAACTCGTCCGGCACATCCACGCCCTCGCCGCCCGCCTCAGTGAGGCGACCCGGTACGGCCCCCGGCCGCCGGCGGCGTCAAAGGATCAAGCAGAATCGCCGTCATGAGTCTGAGCCTTGACGCAACAGGCCATCCGGCACGATGGCCGGGATATGCCACCGCCTTCTGGGGGTTCGCCTTCGCCGTCCCGAGTTTCTGCTGGGCGCTCGGTATCGGCCTGGCGGGGGCCTCGACCACGCTCTCACCCCAGCTGGTCGAATTGGCCGCGAGGCAGGACTCCGGCTTCATCACGGCGTTGTGGGTGACGGGTGTGCTCAAGGTCGTCGGCGCGGTGCTGGGCCTGGCGCTCATCCGCCGTCGTCCCTGGGGGCACGGCATGAACCTTCTCCTGCAACTGACGGCGTGGGGCGCGGGGGTCCTGCTCATCTGCCATGGCGCGGGATTCGTCGTGAACGGAATTCTCGTCGAGACGAACGTCGTCGGCATCGATCCCGAGCTGCGGTCGGTCAGCCGCTGGTACACCTACCTGTGGGGACCGTGGTTCGTGGCCGGAGGGGTCGCCTTCCTCCTCGCCGCACGAGCCCACCTGCGCGGAGTCGCCGAACGCCGGAACGCCGTGATCGCGGGGATCATCGGCGGTCTCGGCGCGCTGGCGATCTCCGTCATGCTCCTGATATGGGGCCTGGGATAGTCCCGTTCCCTTGACGAACATGCCCGGCCCGGCAATGGCGATGACCGTCACCGGGCAACGATTCAACGACCGCGCCCTCGCGGGCGACCGACCCTCACACCCCGAGGGACCGTACGGCCCGCATGACACCCTTTCTGTCGTAGCCGCCGGTGGGGAGGGTGGCGCTGTGGACGTGCCGGATGACGCCGTGGACGTCGACGAGCAGGCTGCCCGACCGCTGCATCGCGCCGAAGACCCTCCTGTCGAGGCCGACCATCTCGTGGGGGGTGCCGCCGCGGGCGGTGAGCACGGGGAACGGAACACGCTGCCTGGCCTTCCAGGTGGCCGCCCGCTGCCTGCTCTCGGGGACCGCGATGAGGACGCGGACGTTCTCGGCCTCCAGGTCGTCGCCGCTCCTGACGAGGTCCTGGACGTTCCTGTTGCAGACAGGGCACGAGGTGGAGCGCACGAAGTAGAGCAGCACGGCGTGCTCGCCCCGGTAGTCGGACAGGCGGACGGTGTCGCCCACGGTGTCTTCGAGCACCATCTCCGGGGCGGGCGATCCGGTTTCGAGCATGGTGGAACTTCCCTTCGAACGTTCGGGGTCTTCAGGAGTCACGGCCTCAGGCTGGTCCGGAGGGCGGTACGGGCTCGGTGCAGGTGGGACTTCATCGCCGGGGTGCTCAGGCCGAGCGAGGTGGCGACCGTACGCCCCGGGTAGCCCAGCACGTCCCGCATGATCAGGACACGGCGCTGGACGTCGGGCAGCTCCTGGATCGCCTGCGCGAGCAGGCCGGCCTCCAGCCGCCGGAGGACCTCCTCCTCGGCGGACGCGGCCAGCCCCGCCCCGACCTCCTCGCCGTGGTGGTCGAGCAGCCGCCGGGCGCGGCGGACGCACTCGTTCCTGACGATCCTGAACATCCAGGACGCCAGCGCCGCCGAGGCCCGCAACGAGCCGATCTTGCGGAACAGGACGATCAACGCCTCCTGCGCCGCGTCCTCGGCGTCCTGCGGGGACGCGCACAGGTGCTCGGCGAACCGCCGTACATGCGGGTGGGCGCCGTAGACCACCGCGGCGATCGACTCCACGTCACCGCCCTGGGCGGCCTCGATGAGCTGCTCGCTCGCCCAACCACCGTCCACCTGGAACCCCCTCCCGGAAAAGGCCGTCCCCCATAAGAGGCTCCGACGTCCGAAAAGGATTCGCGAAACTGATGAGATGAACCAACTTCGGGAGATCGTGGGTCTGGTCGGCGACGTGCTGGGCTCCGGGGTCGTCGGCGGCTACCTCCACGGCTCCGCGGTGCTCGGCGGCCTCAGACCGGCCAGTGACCTCGACGTTCTCGTCGTCTCCCGGCGGAGCATGGACGACCGGGAGCGTGGCGCGCTCCTGCGGGGGCTGCTCGGCCTCTCGGGTTTCACCGCCGGGCTCCGGCCGGTCGAACTCACCGTCGTCGTCCAGTCAGAGGTCCGCCCGTGGCGTTTCCCGCCGACCGGCGACTTCCTGTACGGCGAGTGGCTGCGTGCGGAGTTCACGGCCGGTACGGTTCCCCGGCCGGAGCCGATGCCGGACCTGGCCCTGTTGGTCACCATGGTCCTGGCCGGGGACCGCCCGCTGACCGGCCCGCCACCGGCGCGGGTCCTCGACCCCGTCCCCCACGCGGACCTGGTCAGGGCGAGCCTGGCGGGCCTGCCCGGTCTGCTGGCGGAGCTGGAAACCGACACCCGCAACGTCGTGCTGACCCTCGCCCGGGTCTGGAGCACGCTCGCCACCGGTGAGATCAGGCCGAAGGACACCGCCGCCGACTGGGCTCTGCCCCGCCTCCCGCCGTCTCACCGTCGCGTCCTGGAGCACGCCAGGAACCTCTATCTCGGCCACCGCTACTCCGAGGAGACCTGGCCGGAGGGCCTGAGAACCCAGGCGGGGCCGTACGCGGAAGAAGTGCTCGCCGAGATCGACCGGCTTTCTCCCCGCCCGAACTCACCGTGAGGGCCGAGCCGTGCAGAAATCGTCAACAACGACTACCGGAGGCGTCAACGACATCCCGTTCGCATATCGGCAAAATGATTCTCCGTACGGCATGCGACATGGGTGAAAAAAGGGAGTGACACGGGTGAGAAAGCGAAGGGTTCTGGCCGCCACGGTGATGGCGGTGTCCACGATGACCACCGTGGTCACCGCGACACCGGCGCAGGCCAAGGCGATGGACTGGGACAACTGCCCGGAGGGTTATGTATGCCTTTACGGCGACACCTACGGCAGAGGCCGTTACAGCAACACGCCGGGAACCGACAAAGCCAATGTCGGCGCATTCATCAACGACCTGACGAGTTCCATCTGGAACCGCACCAATGACGCTGTGTGTTTCTACGAGCACACGAACTGGGGCGGTAGGACCCTGATAGGCGTCGGGCCCGGAGAATGGGTGGACAACGTCGGGGCCGCCGCCAACGACAAGATCTCCTCATATCGCGGAAATGTGTGGTGCAGCTGGTGACGACGACTCACGGCCAACGCACTTCGGGGGTGCGTTCCACGAACCGCGCGTACCGCTCGAACGCCCGCTCGATCTCCGCCCGGTCGCTTCGGTGGAGTGGGGTGAGCGGCAGGACGGCGACCCGCACCTGGTTCTTCACGAGGGTGCGTTTCCAGGTGGCCACGACCCGGCCTGCGCGGACCACGGTGGCCTGGAAGACCCCGTTGTTACCGGGGATGATGGCCGCCTTGTGCTCGTCGGCGACCATGAGCGAACGGTCCTTGTAGCCCAGGAGGTATTCGTCGAAGCCCGGCAGCACGAGCACCTCGTCGTCACCGGCCGGGGTGGGGGCCGTGTCGAGGAGCGTGGCGTCGGCATATGTCTCCACCCCGTCGACGGTCACCCTGGCCAGCGCGTCACCGGCCACGGCGATGCCGCGTTTGGCGTCGGCCGCGGTCAGGCCGGTCCAGCCCGCGAAGTCCTGCCTAGTGGTCGGCCCCCGGCCACGGAAGTAACGCAGGGCGACGGTGCCCAGCGCCTCGTCGCGCTCGGGCCGGTGCGGGTCGGGAACCCACTCGTCGAGCAGCACGAAGCTCTGCTCGTTGCCGATGTTGGGGGCGATGCACAGCACGCCCCGCTGGCTGGCGTACCACAGCAGGTGGTAGCCACGCTGGCCACCGGTGTCGATGCCCTTGTCCTCCAGCACGGCCAGGCACTCCGACCGGCTCAACCGCCCGCCCCCGGCCAGGGCCGAACCCAGCACCTCCATGGCCTGGACGGCGGTCTCCTCCGAGAGGCCGAGTTGCTCGCGCCGCCTCGCCGCGCCGTTCAGCACCCGGACGCCCATCAGCTCGACCATCCAGCGGGCGTCGCGGGGCGGGACGAAGTGGATGGTGCCGCGCATCGGCCACGTGCGCAGCGCCTCACGCCGCTCCAGCGCGGCGGTGACGTCGGTGACGGTGTGCTCGGGCAGCCGCGCGCCGAACGACCACAGCCCGCTGGCCAGGTCTTGAGCCTGCATCGCTCCGAGCCAGGTCACCACCTCGGCCACGGTCGTCGCCCGCGCCGCGCCGCCGGACGACGCGCGGAGCAACAGGCTGGACAGCCGCAGGCCGAGCGCCTGCCGAGGGGTGAGTTCCACCCGATCACCGTAGCCTTCGCCACCGACAATCCCGCCACCACACCGTCAGCGCGGGACACGGCCGAGGTAGCGGAGCAGGTCGTCGACGACCGGGGTGGCGGAGGGTCCGCCTACGGCCTCGACCACGGGGCCGTAGGCCCCCCACTGGCGCAGCGGTTCGACGATCTCCCGCGCGGCGGCGAGAAGGTGGCCCGCGAGCTCGTCGTCGAGCGGGGACGGCCTGCCCGTGGCGATCGCGATGTCCCACGCGTGCACGGCGGCGTCGAGCGCGCACATCACCGCGGCGACCGGGGTGGGCAGCTCACCGTGCGGCAGCGGCGTCGGGACGCTCTCGCTGTCGTCGGGCACCGCCGCCCACGCCGCGCCGGTCCTCTCGACGGCGTCCCCCACCAGCTCCGCCGCGGTGCCGTCGACGGCTCCTGAGGGCGTGAAGGGGTCGTAGGCCGGACCGTCTCCGACGCCGAGCATCTTCGCGTAGGCGAGCTGGTCGCCCGCGGCGTGCTGGATCACCTGGGTGACCGTCCACTCCGCGCACGGAGTCGCGTTGTCCCATTCGCCGTCCCGCACACCCGCGACGCTGTTCTCCAGCGCCCGGTACGAGGCGGCCAGCATCTCACGCCAGACGGGCCGCAGGGAGGTGACGGTGACGTTCATGATCTTGCCCTTCGGTCTCTTCCTTGCCTGTGACATCAGCCTATGGGCCCATTAGGCTAGTTTTATGCCTAATTACTGCCGGGGGTGAGGGATCAATGGCTTCGACGACGGCCCGGGTGCTGCGCCTGCTGTCCCTGCTGCAGGACCGGTCCCACACGGGCCGTGAACTCGCCGAGCGCCTCGGTGTCGCCGAACGCACGCTGCGGCAGGACGTCCAGCGCCTTCGCGAACTCGGCTACCCGGTGCACGCCACACGCGGGGCGGTCGGCGGATACCGGCTCGGGCAGGGCGCGAAGATGCCTCCGTTGCTGCTCGACGACGACGAGGCGGTGGCCGTCGCGCTGGCCGTCGGCCTGGCCGAGGACGGATCGACCGGGATCGAGGACATCGACGCCAGCCTCACCCGGGCGCTCGCCAAGCTCCAGCAGATCCTGCCGAGACACCTGCAGCGCAAGGTGACCGCCCTGCGTTCCGCCACCGCGGTCGGGCCCGCCACGGTCGGCTCCCGCGAGCCGGACGCCCCGGTGCCCGCCGCCATCCTCACCGTCGTCGCGGCCGCGATCCGTGACGGCGTGACCCTGCTGGTGACCCGCGACGGCACCGAGACCGAGGTGGAGCCCTACCGCCTGATCAGCTGGCGCCGCCGCTGGTTCCTGGTCGCCTACGACCTCGGCGCGCACGCCTGGCGGGCGTTGCCCGTCGCCGGCCTGGCCCGTGTCCGGTCCGCGTCCCGCCACTTCGCCGCCCGTTCCCTGCCCGACGACGACCTCGTCGCCTTCGTCCTGCGCGAGGTCGCGCGGACCGGCTGGAAGGTCCACGCCCGTGTCACCGTCCTGGCCCCCGCCGAGACCGTGATCGCCCGCATCAACCCGGCCGTCGGCATCGTCGAGGCCGTCGACGCCCACACCAGCGTCCTCGTCACCGGTGCCGACGCCCTGGAGACCATCGCCGTCTACCTCAGCATGCTGATGATGGACTTCCGCGTCGACGGGCCACCCGAACTCGTCACCCACATCCGCACCCTCGCCCGCCGCTACGCCGAAGCCCTACCAGGCGACGGCGAAGCCTCATAGGCTCTGGTGCCCGTGGCCGAATCCTCCTCATACCTCGACACGACGGCGAACGCCTACGACGCCGTCGCCGTCCTCTACACCGAACTCACCAGGAACTACCTCGACCCCCTTCCGCTCGACCGCGCGGTGCTCGCCGTGTTCGCCGAGCTCGTACGGGACGCCGGCCCCGTCGCCGAGCTGGGATGCGGTCCGGGGCGGACGTCCGCGCACCTCAGAGACCTGGGGGTGGACGTCTTCGGCGTCGACCTGTCACCGGTGATGATCGACATCGCCCGTGAGGCGTATCCGGACATGCGGTTCGAGGTCGGTTCCATGGACGCCCTGGCCCTGGCCGACGACGAGCTGCGGGGCGTCCTGTCGTGGTACTCGATCATCCACGTCCCGCCCAGGGAGGTGCCCGCGTACTTCGCCGAGTTCCGGCGGGTGCTCGCGCCCGGCGGGCACCTGCTGCTCGGCTTCTTCGAGTCGGAGGGCGATCCGGTCACACCGTTCGACCACAAGGTGACGACGGCCTACCGATGGCCGATCGACGACCTCGCGAAACTGGCCACCGACGCCGGATTCCTCGAAATAGGCCGAATGCTCCGCGAACCCCTCGAAGGCGAACGATTCCGCCGGGGCCACCTGTTGATGCACTAGTCACCTTAGAAAAAGACTTAAGGCCATATTTCGGGATTCGAGGCATGGGGCTGCCGGCTCAGCCCAGGTCGTTCACACCGCCACGGCCGAGATACGCCCGGCGCGGACACGGTTCCTACCGGGTCAGAACCGTATCCGCGAACTCTAGGGGCGCAGCACGGCCTCGGCGCCGCCGTCGGCGTAGAGGATCTGCCCGGTCATGAACGCGTTGCCGGGACTCACCGTCCAGGCGAGCAGCGAGGCGACGGCCTCGACGGGGCCGGGGAAGCCCAGTGGCTGCGGCATCAGGGCCTCTATCAGCTCCCTGGCGGCCGGGTCGTCGATGACGAACCTCCTGGCGGTCTCGGTGTCCACGACGCCCGGGGCGACGGCGTTGAGCGGGATACCGGCGCCCGCCCAGTCGGGACCGACCGCGGCGCGGCGCAACCACCGGTTGAGCGCCAGCTTGCTCGACGTGTAGACGGTCTGGCCGTTCCCGGCCTCGACGATCTTGGCCGCCTCCTCGGCCGCGGCCTCCTCGTCCAGCGACAGGCAGGCCTCGACCAGGCCCTCGTCCGCCGCGACGATGGCGCCCAGCGAGGAGACGACGACGGCGCGGGGCCGTTCCGAGCGGGCCAGGAACGGCCGGACCGCGTCGAGTGTGGCGAGGGTGCCGAAGAAGTTCACCCGTACGGGGGCCGGGCTCAGGTCGCCGACCCCGGCCACGGCCACCAGGCCGTGCACGGTGCCACCGGAGGCGGCGGCGACGCCTTCGGCCAGCCGCTCCCGGCCTTCCCGCGTGCTCAGGTCGGCGAGCACGTCGGCGTCGTTCAGGTCACAGCGGATCACCCGATCGCCTCCCGCGGCGAGGAGGTCGGCTGTGACGGCGCCGATGCCGGAGGCGGCGCCTGTGACTACGTAGGTACGCGGTTCGTTCTTCACGTGATCACGGTAAACACATATTCACGTTGTCGGAGCAACTAGAACGGCCGAGGCTCCGTTGCCGCCTTCGTGAAACCGGAAACCCCGCCCGGTCACGGCCATCGCGAAAAGGACTCACGCCGCTTATTCAAAAACCACACCCGGGGGTCAGGCGCCTCGGCCAAAGGAACGACATGGGCGATCACCCGGGAAGCCGGGACCCCGGGCCAGGCCTTTCGAGACACCGGCCGGCCCGCGCCCCGGCAACGACCCCTGACATCGGCGTCCTCCGCCCCCGAGAAACGCCGAAGCCTCCGAGAAACGCCGAAGCCCCCGCCAGGAGGCGGGGGCTTCGGTGCGGAAAGATCAGCGGAGGATGAGGGCCATCGCTTCCGCGCGGGTCTTGTCGCTGCTGCGGAAGTCGCCGCGGACCGCCGAGGTGATCGTCTTCGCCCCGGGCTTGCGGACACCGCGCATGGTCATGCACAGGTGTTCGCACTCGATGACGACGATGACGCCCCTGGGCTCCAGCACGTTCATGAGCGCGTCGGCGATCTGGGAGGTCATCCGCTCCTGCACCTGGGGGCGCCGGGCGTAGACGTCGACGAGGCGGGCGAGCTTGGACAGGCCGGTGACCTGCCCCTTCTCGTTGGGGATGTAGCCGATGTGGGCGACACCGTGGAACGGGACCAGGTGGTGCTCGCAGGTCGAGTAGACCTCGATGTCCCTGACGAGCACCATCTCGTCGTGGTCGACGTCGAAGACCGTGGTCAGGACGTCCTCGGGGGTCTGCCCGAGCCCGGCGAACTGCTCCGCGTAGGCTCGCGCGACCCGTGCCGGGGTGTCCCGGAGGCCGTCACGGTCGGGGTCCTCTCCGATGGCGTAGAGGATCTCGCGGACGGCCTTCTCCAGCCTTTCGGAGTCGACCTTGAGGGGATTGACGCTCACACTCAGTTCCCGTCCCTGGGGACCACAGAGTCGGTGTGCCCGGCGCCCGCGGGGAGCGCTCCGTTACCCGACTGCTCCTTCGGGGTCAGGATAGGCGGCCGGTTGGAGGGCAGCCGCTTGCCGTACCCCGAATAGGAGGGGCGCTTCTCCTTGACCACGACGGGCGCGAAGATCTGCAGCACCTGCTCGCGGGAGAGGGTCTCCTTCTCCATGAGTTCGAGCACCAGGTTGTCGAGCACGTCACGGTACTCGACGAGGATCTCCCACGCCTGGTCGTGCGCGGACTCGATGAGGCGGCGGACCTCCTCGTCGATCGCGGAGGCGATCTTCTCGGAGTAGTCGCGCTCGTGACCCATCTCACGTCCGAGGAAGACCTCGGCGTTGCCCGCGCCGAACTTACGGGCGCCGAGCTGCTCGCTCATGCCGTACTCGGTGACCATGCGGCGGGCGATGGAGGTGGCCTTCTCGATGTCGTTGGAGGCGCCGGTGGTGGGCTCGTGGAAGACGAGCTCCTCAGCCGTGCGGCCACCGAGCAGCATCGCGAGCTGGTCCATCATCTCGGAGCGGGTCGCCAGGAACTTGTCCTCCATGGGCAGCGTCATCGTGTAACCGAGGGCGCGTCCACGGGACAGGATCGTGATCTTGTGAACCGGGTCGGAGTTGGGCAGCGCGTGCGCGACCAGGGCGTGTCCACCCTCGTGGTACGCGATGATCTTCTTCTCCTGGTCCGACATGACGCGCGACTTGCGCTCGGGACCGGCCATCACGCGGTCGATGGACTCCTCAAGGGTCTCCATCGTGATGAGCTTCTGGTCGGCGCGGGCGGTGAGCAGCGCGGCCTCGTTGATCACGTTGGCCAGGTCGGCACCGGTGAAGCCGGGCGTCCGGCGGGCGATGACGTCGAGGTCGACGCCCTCGGCGAACGGCTTGCCCCTGCCGTGCACCTTGAGGATGCCCTTGCGGCCCTCAAGGTCGGGGCGGTCGACGGTGACCTGGCGGTCGAAACGCCCCGGGCGCAGCAGCGCCGGGTCGAGGATGTCGGGCCGGTTGGTCGCGGCGATCAGGATGACGCCGCCCTTGACGTCGAAGCCGTCCATCTCGACGAGGAGCTGGTTCAGCGTCTGCTCGCGCTCGTCGTGACCGCCGCCGAGACCGGCGCCACGGTGACGACCGACCGCGTCGATCTCGTCGATGAAGATGATGGCCGGAGCGTTCGCCTTGGCCTGCTCGAACAGGTCGCGCACCCGGGAGGCGCCGACACCGACGAACATCTCGACGAAGTCGGAACCGGAGATCGAGTAGAACGGGACCCCGGCCTCACCGGCGACCGCCCTGGCGAGCAGGGTCTTACCGGTTCCGGGCGGGCCGTAAAGCAGGACGCCCTTGGGGATCTTGGCGCCGATGGCCTGGAACTTGGCGGGGGCCTGGAGGAACTCCTTGATCTCCTGGAGCTCCTCGATGGCCTCGTCCGCGCCCGCGACGTCGGCGAAGGTGGTCTTGGGGGTGTCCTTGGTGATGAGCTTGGCCTTCGACTTGCCGAAGTTCATCACCCGGGAGCCGCCGCCCTGCATCTGGTTCATGATGAACAGGAAGAACAGCACGACGAAGACGATCGGCAGGAAGCTCATCAGCAGGCCGAGAAGGAAGTTGTCCCTCGGCACGTCGACGGTGTAGCCCTTTGCGAGCTTCCCGGCGTCCTTGGCGGCCTGGAGCTGGCCGGTGAGCTGGACACCCTGGCCGGTCACCCACGAGGAGTAGTAGCGCTTACCGTCGGTCAGAGTGACCTCGATGCGCTGGTCCTTGTCGATGACCTTCGCATTGGAGATCTTGCCCTCGTTGATCCAGCTGACGATCTGTGAGGTGTCGGCCTTGTCGATGCTGCCGTCGCTGTTCCACATCGTGGTGACGAGCAGGAGCAGCACGACGATGCCCAGGATCCACAGCAGTGGCCCACGTGTAAATCGCTTGAGATCCATCCGATGCGGAACCCCGGCGGGCCCGTCCCTTCCTGACCATGGCCTGGCAACCCCGGACGGAGCCCGGGGCTCGCGGTCTCCCTAACCGCTCCAACTGACGACCAAGAGTTGGCGGGCGAAGCCGCCCTCTTGATCGTCCGAAGGTACACCGGTGTGCCGCACGGAGTAACCGCCCGGACAGCACCGGCTTTGCCCTACCAACGTACGTCAGGTGGGCGTGTGTTCCCCTCCCCTATGGCGAATGTCGTACGCAGGAGGGGCAGACTTCGCCCAGGGCGTACTTTTTCAGCTGGCCCCATACACATGGGGCGCGAGGGTCCCAATGAAGGGAAGATTGCGGTATCGCTCTGCGTAGTCGAGGCCGTAACCGATCACGAACTCGTTCGGAATGTCGAATCCGATGTATTTCACGTCGAGCGGCACCTTGACCGCGTCCGGCTTGCGCAGAGCCGCGCAGATCTCCACCGAGGCGGGGTTTCGGGACTTCAGGTTGTGCACCAGCCACGAAAGGGTCAGGCCGGAGTCGATGATGTCCTCGACGACCAGCACGTGCCGCCCGGCGATGTCGGTGTCCAGGTCCTTGAGAACCCGGACCACGCCCGAGGTCTTGGTGCCCGCGCCGTAGGAGGAGACCGCCATCCAGTCCATCTGGACCGGCAGGTGGAGTGCTCTCGCCAGGTCGGCCATGACCATGACCGCGCCCTTGAGCACGCCCACGATCAGCAGGTCCCCTCCCGCGTAGTCCTCGTCGATGCGGCCCGCCAGCTCCTTGATCTTTGCCTGGAGCTCTTCTTCGGTGATGAGGACCCTTTCGAGGTCCTTGCCCATGTCGGCTGCGTCCACCTGGGATTTTTCCTTACGAGATGGGGCTTGCTGGGTGTCTGGCGAACACCAGGGTGCCATACCGGCGCACCACCCCAATCCCTCCGGGGACCTCTACGCGGCGCTGCCCCCGCCACGCGGTGACCAGGCGGTCCACCTGGAGGACGTGGGCGGCGGCGAGCGTCCCCGGCGGCGATCCGGCCTCGATCGCCGCCCTGCGCAGCACCCGGCGCCGCACCGCGGAGGGTAGATCCACCACCTCCCGTACGGCCAGCACCACCGCCCCGGGTTCGTCCGCGATATCGCTAAGAGCTGAATCGCCCGCGCCCCGGGCGACCGCCTCCGCGTACGCCCGTCCGGCCCAGCCGTCAAGGGCGTCGGCGTCGTCCCGGCACAGGTCGGCGGTCCTGGCGAGCGCCTCGGCGACGCCGGGCCCCAGTTCGTCCTCAAGGGCGGGCAGCAGCCGGGTCCTGACCCTGACCCGGGTGTAGCGGGGATCGCGGTTGTGCGGGTCCTCCCAGGGGCTCAGCCCCATCCCCGCGCAGGCGGCCGCGGTCGTCCGCCTGCCCAGCCCGAGCAGCGGCCTCAGGTACAGCCCCGCCCGCGCCGGCATCCCGGCCAGTGAGCGGGTGCCGCTCCCCCTGGCCAGGCCGAGCAGGACGGTCTCCGCCTGGTCGTCCCTGGTGTGTCCGAGGAGCACGGCCGCCGCCCCGAGGCGCTCTGCGGCCTCGGACAGCGCGGCGTATCTCGCCTGCCTGGCCGCCGCCTCCGGCCCCCCTTCCGTCCCGACGCGGACGCGCACCGCCTCCGCCGGGTCGAGGCACAGCGAGGGGGCGAGCCGTACGAGGTCACGGGCGCGGTCGTCGGAGCCGGGCTGCAGGTCGTGGTCGACGGTGAGCAGTCCGGCGCGCAGCCCCGCGCGGGGGGCGACGAAACCGGTCGCCGCGGCCAGCGCCAGGGAGTCGGCGCCGCCGCTGCACGCGACCAGCACGAGAGAGCCCGGCGCCGTGCCGTCCAGCGCGAGCCGTACGGCCCGGCGGACGTCGGCGACGGCGGGAGGCGGACCCATGCCCGCCATTGTCCGCCCTGTGACGCCTCTCCCACTCCAGGCCGGGCCCGGGAGCACTCCAGGCCGGGCCCGGGAGCACTCCAGGCCGGGCCCGGGAGCACTCCAGGCGAGGCCCGGGAGCACTCCAGGCGAGGCCCGGGAGCACTCCAGGCGGGGCCCGGGGAGGACTCAGGAAGGGCCCGTCAGGCCGCCGGGCCCTCCTCCGGGGCGACGGCGGTGCCGTTGGCGCCGGGCAGGGCCCGGGTGCCGACGACCCTGGCGATCCAGCGGCCGGGGTCGCCGATCTCGTCCTGGGTCGGAAGCGTCTGCGGGGAGGTCCAGATCTTGTTGAAATCGTCCATCCCGACCCGCTCGACGACCGTGCGGACGAAGGTCGAGCCCTCGGCGTACTGCTTCATCTTGAGGTCGACGCCGAGCAGCTTGCGGACCGTGCGGTCGAGCCGGGAGCCACCCTCGCGGCGGTGCTGGAACTTGGCGCGGATGTCGGCGACGGTCGGCACGACGGCGGGGCCGACCGCGTCCATCACGTAGTCGCCGTGCCCCTCGACCAGGGTCATCACCGCGGTGAGCCGGTCGAGGATCTCCTTCTGCTCGGGGGTCTGGATCGCGTCGATCAGGTTGCCCTCGCCGCCCCTGACGGCGTCGGCGACCGCGTCGGCCGCCGAGCGGAGCCGGTCGAGGAGCGTGCTCAGGTCCATGTCGGAGGCGAGCAGGAAGTCCGTCATCTGGGAGCGGACGTACTCCCTGAGCCAGGGCACACCGGTGAACTGCACCCGGTGGGTCTCCTCGTGCAGGCAGACCCACAGCCGGAAGTCACGCGGGTTGACGTCGAGCTCCTGCTCGGCGTGGACGATGTTGGGCGCCACCAGCGTCAGACGGCCCGCGGGCTGCCTGCCCGAGGGGTCGGGGGGCAGGAACAGCTCGTACTGCCCCAGGACGCGGGAGGCCAGGAAGGCCAGCACCGCGCCGACCTCGACCCCGGTGATGCGGGAGCCGACCGCGGTCACGATCGCGGGCGTCTGCTCCTTGCGGGCGGCCATCCGCTGGGTCAGCGGTTCGAGCACCACCCGGAAGCCCTCGACGTTGGCCTTGATCCAGCCCGGCCGGTCGACGACGGTCGCGGCCACGGGCGCGGTCTCGGTGTCGATCCGGGTGAACTCGCGGACGTGTCCCTCGGCGATTCTGGAGAGTTGCCGCAGCTCGGCGACCGCCCTGCGGGCCTCCTCTCGGCTCACTTGCGGCCCGGGGCGCACCAGGCGCGTTCCGGTCGCGACGGCAAGGTCCCAGTCGATCACCTGCATACCGTCCACCGTACGTGGTATCCGTACCGCCCGCGCGGTCAGTGTCGTCAATCAGCCTGCGGCGACGATGGCGGCGAGCCTGTCGAGGGCCGCCTCCGCCTTGCCCCAGCCGGGCGGGACCTTGTCGGCCATGAAGGCGAAGGTCACCAGGCGTCCGCCGCGTGTCACGGTCGTCCCGGCCAGCGCGTTGACCCCGTCCAGGGTGCCGGTCTTGGCGCGGATGAGGCCGTGGACCGCGTCGTCCTTGACGAAGCGGTGCCCCAGCGTGCCGGTGAACCCGGCGACGGGCATGCCGCTGATCACCGAGTGCAGGTGGGGGTTGGCCGGGGAGGTGGCCGCGGCGACGAGCCTGGCCAGGGCGGCCGGGGCGATGCGGTTCCTCGGGGACAGGCCGCAGCCGTCGAAGACCCGCACCCCCTGGGCCAGCTTCAGCCTGCCGAGCACCCCGAGCACGGCCTGCGCCGCCCCCTCGAAGGAGGCGGGCCTGCCCTCCTTGAGGGCCACCTGCCTGGCGAGGGCCTCGGTGAGGTCGTTGTCGCTGAGCGTCAGAGCCCGTTCGACCAGGGCGTAGACCGGAGCCGAGTCGACCCTGGCGATCTCCTGGGCCTCCTTGGGCGCCCTGACCCTGGCCTTGGTGACCTTGGCGGCCTTCACGCCGTACTTCGTCAGCAACGAGACGAACGTGGCGTATGCCGTACGGGAGGGGTCGGAGACCCGTTGGTGGCTGCCCGGCGCGACCTTGCCCTCGTCGATCGCGAGCGCCGTCACGGGGGCGACGCTGCCCTCGGGCACGTAGCCGGGCTTCCAGGTCGGGGCGGTTCTCGGGCCGGTGTAGAGGCTGTCGTCGTAGGTGACGTTCACCGCGGTGATCCCGGTCGCCTTGAGCGCCCTGGCCGTACGCATGGCCAGGGCGGCCAGCGAGGCGGGCTGGGGGTAGACGCCGGGAGCCTTCCTGGCGCTCAGCGTGGGATCGCCCCCGCCGACCAGGGTGATCGACTTCGACGTCGGGCCGCGCACGACGCGGGTGCTGATCGTGGCGTCGGGGCCCAGGGAGGCCAGCGCCGCGACGGAGGTCGCGACCTTGGTCGTCGAGGCCGGGGTCACGCCCGTCTCGGCTCCGCTGCCGAAGAGCAGGGCGCCGGTCTCGACGTCGACGACCGCGGCGCCGACGCTGTCGCCCAGTGCGGGGTCCCCCAACGCCTCGGTGAGCTTCGCCGCCAAAGTACCCTTGGCAGGGAGAGGTCCGTTCCCCCGCGCGGCCAGCACCGGACCCGCGGTGATGACCGGGACGGGTGGAGGCGGCTCTGCCGAAGCGACCGGTTCGGGCGCCTTCTCAGTCAGCTCGTCGCTGGTGAGCAGGTGAGCGCCGGCCGCGACGACGAACAGTTGCAGCAAGACGAGAGTGACCAAGGCCACCCCCCGCTCGCGCCGCATTATGTCGCCGACCTCTCATCATTCGATACTTCTACGAGACATTAACGCCCATCCGGGGGTGCCCGGGGGCTTGAGCGGAGGAACACGCGGTGGAGTTCGACGTTCTCGTTGAGATTCCCAAGGGGCAACGGAACAAGTACGAGGTGGACCACGAGTCCGGCCGCATCAGGCTCGACCGGATGCTGTTCACCTCCACGCAGTACCCCGCCGACTACGGCTTCATCGAGGACACCCTCGGCGAGGACGGAGACCCCCTCGACGCTCTGGTGCTGCTTCAGGAGCCGACCTTCCCGGGGTGCCTGATCAAGTGCCGCGCGGTCGGGATGTTCCGCATGACGGACGAGAAGGGCGGTGACGACAAGGTGCTGTGCGTCCCGGCGACCGACCCGAGGATGGAGCACATCCGCGACATCCACCACGTCCCCGAGTTCGACCGCCTGGAGATCCAGCACTTCTTCGAGGTCTACAAGGACCTGGAGCCCGGCAAGTCGGTCGAGGGCGCCAACTGGGTCGGCCGCGTCGAGGCCGAGGAGGAGATCGCGCGGTCGATCAAGCGCGCCGAGGAGGCCGGCCACCAGCACTGATCCGCCGCCTGTCTGACACTGCGGGTCCGCGCCCTCAGGCGGGGCGGGTCGCGCCGATGAGGTCCTTGCGCCACATCGGCGCGACCCGGACCACGTCCCCGGTCTGCGGGGCGTGCACCATCATGCCGTTTCCGATGTAGATGCCCACGTGCCGGATGTCGGCGGGTCTACGGGTACCGCGGCCGAAGAAGAGCAGGTCCCCACGCTGCAGCCGGTCGTACGGCACGTGCCTGCCCGCGGTCCACTGGGTGCCCGTCCAGTGGTCCATCTTGACCCCGACCCTGGCCCAGGCCTGCATGGTGAGCCCTGAGCAGTCGTAGCCGGACGGTCCAGCACTCGCCCACACGTAGGGCTTGTCGATCTGGGTCAGCGCCCAGTCCGCGACGACGTTCCCGCGTGTCTGCTCCGTGAGCGCGGCGACCTGGGTCGTCTGGACCGGCTGAACGGCCTGGGTCGTCTGAACCTGCTGGGCCTTCTGCGCCTTCTGGGCCGCCGCGCGCGCCCTGGAGCGCCCCTTGGCCGCCCTTCGCCTCTTCCTGGCCGCCTCCCGCTCGGCGACCAGTCGCTGCGCGGTGGTCAGCGCCGTCTCGGCCTCTGTCCTGAGCCGGGCGCGTTCCAGGCTGAACCTGCGCACCTCGGCCGCCTGCCCGACCACGTCAGGGCCGAATCCGGAGACGGTCGTCCCGCTCTCGCCGTCCGGGCCGACGTTCCGCGCCTGGGCCAGGATCTCGTCCTCGTCCACCTCGGGGTCCGGCCCCACGGCCGTTGCGGCGGAGGCGCCAGGGGCGTCGGGGAGGGCCGAGGGCGCAGGGGCCGGCCCTCCCGCGCGTTCCAGGGCGACCAGTTCCTCCAGACGCCGTCTGGCCTCGTCCAGCCTGGCCGTGGCGTCGTCCAACTGTTTACTTCGCTCGACGGCCGCGGAGCGCGCCTCGGCGACCTCCTCGGCCGTGGGGCCGGTTCGGGTCTGGGACCAGGCCGTGGCTCCTGAACCGGCTTCCACGCCCGCGACCAGGCAGCATGCCAGTCCGGAGACCACCGCGACGACGTGACAACGCCTTCCGCGTACGGAGTGCATATTTCACCTCTCCCATGACGCCAACGAATCAGCGCATATCGCTATGTGTCACTGCATGACAGCTCGCTTGACTCCAGATTCCCCATAGTCACTCTTCGCACACATGTAACACACATAACGCGATCGGCGTCGTTCAGTGGGATTTCCTCTCAGGCGCATCAGGCATGGAAAATGCCGGGAACAACGCCCGAAGAAGGACCTTTCCCACACAGACTCCCTGGTTCTCCCCCAGCCTTCATTACTCCCACATTCCCCGAAATTTCCCCCGCCTTTTAAAAATGCCGGAAAAGCAGGAAAAATCACATCGAAAAGCGTGCACAAAAAAGGGCTCCGGGTCTCGGAAGACCCGGAGCCCCACCAAAAAGGTGAAACACACTAAATGCCCGAAAGGCCCAATGTCACGGTCTGGCGTCCCCCGCGGCCATTCCCTGCCTGCCCCGGTCCCTGGCGAAGGCGGCCGTCGTCGGCTTGACCGTGTGTACCGGCACGCTGCCGCCCAGCGCGAGCTGCTCGTAGGGACGGCTGCTCGACCCCCAGGTGTGCGCCTCGACCTCGGCCTTCGCGATCTGCTTGGTGTTCGGGACGCTCTCGATGTGCATGACGAAACGCCGCGTACTGTCCGAGCGGACGTCGTCGACGAACGCGCTCCCGCCGCCGAGCAGCTTGCCGTCCTTGTCCCGCAGCAGCGCGGTGACCTCCAGGCTGCCCGCGGGCAGCCGGTACGGCGTGCCGACGTAGCCGACGACCACGTAGCCGTTCTCCCTGCGCACGGTCATCACGTCGGTGACCGGGAACGGCTGGAAGGCCGAGACGATCCGCCCGGCGAGCCGCCACTCGGCGGGCCGGTAGTCGATGTCGACCCGGGTCGGCTGCTCGGTGGCGACCACCTCACCGCTGAACGGCAACAGCCCGGCGGGCGGCACGGCGTCCAGGGGCTGCTGCAACCGGATGATCTCCTTGCCCGCGGCGTCCTTGGCGATCACCGTGGCCACCACGTTCTCCCCGAAATGCCAGGGATTGCTGTTGGCGAGCACGCCGGCCCAGTTCACCACGTACCCCCCGTCCTTCTTGACGACGGACGAGACCTGCTCCTTGACCGTGAGCGGCTTGAGCGGAGCCGCCTCCCGCTGTTCGGGACCGGTGGAGCATCCGGCCAGGAGCAGCAGGGCGATGGCGCCGACGATTCGGGTACTGTGCGTCACATAGCCGTGATAACCCGTGGTTATTCGGGCTCACACCGGACACGCACGCCTCGGGGGAATTCTTTAACTGAGATTCCCTATGCCGGATTATTTGTACAGAATCCCCAAAGGCATGTTTCAGCGCTTCCTGACCACCCGGGTCTCGTCCCAGACGGGCTCCGACGACTCGTAGACCCTGCCGTCGGAGCCGAAGACCAGATAGCGGTCGAAGTCCTCGGCGAACCAACGGTCGTGGGTGACGGAGAGCACCGTCCCGTCGAAGGCGTTGAGCCCCTCCTGGAGGGCCTCGGCGCTGGCCAGGTCGAGGTTGTCGGTCGGCTCGTCGAGCAGCAGCAGGGTGGTCCCGGACAGTTCGAGCAGCAGGATCTGCAGCCTGGCCTGCTGTCCGCCGGACAGCGTCTCGAACCGCTGGTCGCCCACGTCACCGGCCAGCTCGTAGCGCGAGAGCGCCTTCATGGCCTCGTTGCGCAGCTTCGCGTGCTCGGTCATGACGATCTCGCAGGGCGTCTTGCCGAGCAGTTCGGGACGGGCGTGGGTCTGCGCGAAGTGACCGGGCACGACCCGGGCACCGAGCCTGGACAGCCCGGTGTGCCGGATCTCCTCCCCGGCCAGCAGGCGCAGGAAGTGCGACTTGCCCGAGCCGTTCGAACCGAGCACCGCGACCCGCTCGCCGTACCAGACCTCCAGGTCGAACGGCTTCATCAGGCCGGTCAGTTCGAGGCTCTCGCAGATCACCGCGCGTTTGGCGGTACGGCCGCCGCGCAGGCGCATGCTGATGTTCTGGTCCCTCGGCGCGACCTCGGGCGGCCCGGCCTCCTCGAACCTGCGCAGCCGCGTCTGGGCGGAGTGGTAGGCGGCGGCCATGGTGTCCATGTACTTCGCCTTCTGGCCGAGCATGACGACCAGGCGCTTGAGCTTGGCGTGCTCCTCGTCCCAGCGGCGCCGCAGCTCGCCGAGGCGCTCGTTGCGGTCCTTCCTGGCCTGGGCGTAGGTGGCGAAACCGCCACCGTGGATCCAGATGTTTCCGGACTCGACGGTGACGATGCGGTCGGCGGCGTTGGCCAGGAGCTGCCGGTCGTGGCTGACCAGCAGGACCGTCTTGGGCGTCTCGCGCAGCGCCTGCTCCAGCCAGATCTTGCCCGGCACGTCGAGGTAGTTGTCCGGCTCGTCCAGCAGCAGCGTCTGGTCGGGCCCGCGCAGCAGCGCCTCAAGGACCAGCCGCTTCTGCTCACCGCCAGAGAGCGTGTTGACCTCGCGATACTTGCACCGGTCGTACGGCACGCCGAGCGCGGCCATGGTGCAGGTGTCCCAGAGCACCTCGATGTCGTAGCCGCCGGCGTCCCCGTAGTCGGAGATGGCCTGCGCGTAGCGCATCTGGGCCTTCTCGTCCTCGCGTTCCATCATCACCAGTTCGGCGGCCTCAAGCTTCTCCGCGGCCTGTCGTACGCCCAGGGGGGAGACGCCGAGGAGCAGGTCGTGCACGGTGCGCCCGTCGCGGATGCTGCCGATGAACTGGCGCATCACCCCCAGGCCGCCCGAGCTGGCGACGCTGCCCTCGACGGGCTGGAGGTCGCCGGAGATCAGGCGCATCAGCGTCGTCTTGCCCGCCCCGTTGGGGCCGACGAGCGCGGCCTTGACCCCCTCGCCGACGCGGAACGACACGTCGTCGAGCAACGGCCGTCCGTCCGGGAGAACATAGGTCAGATGGCCAACCTCAACGTGCCCCACGCAAACCCCTCCTCAGGTCCTCGCGCAGGGTATCCGCCGATGTGAGAGGTTCGCACATCATTAATCCGCCGGGTACGGCGCCCGTACCCGGCGGCGGTCGGAGATCCTCGTCCCTGATGACCTCGGGGACCGTCTCCCGGCGCCCCCGCAGGCCGGAGAACAGGCCCTAGTAACCGGTGCTGAAGCGCTCCCTGACGAAGGAGCCGTTCTCCAGGACGTCGATCAGGGCCGCGGCGTAGTCGGGAACGGTGATGCGGGTGGCGATGCCGTCGATCGGGGTGTCGCCGCCCCTCACCTGGTAGACGCCGGTCCGCTCGCCGTCGACCAGGTAGGCCGGGGGCGGGCTGCCGTAGGACCAGTCGAGCGCGTCGCCCTCGGCCCGCAGCAGGTCGAGCGCCTTCGCCTGGGACGTGGCCTCCTCCAGATACTCCTTGGGGAAGTCGGGGCCGTCGACGAAGCGCTGTCCCGGGGCGGCCTCAAGGCTGCCGCCGCCGCCCACGACCAGCACCCGCGTCACACCGGCTCCGGGCAGCACGTCGATCAGGTTCCGTACGGCCCCCGGCACGTCCCCCTTCACGGCGAGGATCACCGCGTCGTAGCCGGACAGTTTCTCGGCGACCGAGGCGGGGTCGAGCACGTCGATCGCGACGCCGTTCTCCAGCCCGGAGACGTTCCTGGCCAGACCCACGGCCTCGTGGCCACGGTCACCGGCCTCCTTCAGTACGGCCGAGCCGATGTGGCCGGTCGCTCCGACGACTGCGATCTTCATCCGTTGTCCTTTCCGACACGCTCAAGGAAGTCGGCGATAAGAGGGGTTATTTCCGGAAGTTTCTCTTCGAGAGCGAAATGGCCGGTATCGAAAAGGTGCAGCTCGGCCTCGGGCACGTCCCGCAGGTACGCCCTGGCCCCCTCCACGACGAAGAAGGGGTCGTTGCTCCCCCAGACGACCAGCGTCGGCGGCCGGTTGGCGCGCAGCCACTCCTGCCACTCGGGGTAGCGCGCCACGTTGCTCCGGTAGTCGAAGGCCAGCGCGACCTGCGCCTCCTTGCGACCGGGCAGATCGAGGAAGTGCTGGTCGAGGGTCCAGCCGTCAGGAGAGATCGTCTCCGGGTCCGACGTCCCGCCCTCGTACTGCCCCCTGGTCGCCTCCAGGGTCAGCAGCCCCCGGACCTGGTCCTCCTGACCCGGGCCGAGCGCGATGAACCCGCGCGCCTGCTCGCTCAGCCCCTCCTCGTAGGCGTTGCCGTTCTGCACCACCAGGCCCGCGACCAGTTCGGGCCGCCGTACGGCCAGCCGGAAGCCGACCGGCGCGCCGAAGTCGAACATGTAGACCGCGAACCGCCCGAGCCTGAGCCAGTCGACGAAGCCCTCGACCACGTCGGCGAGCCGGTCGAAGGAGTAGACGAACCCGTCGGGGGCCTGGGTGTGCCCGAAGCCGGGGTAGTCGGGAGCCACGAGGTGGAACCGGTCTCCCAGAGCGTCGATCAGTCTTCTGAACTGGTGTGACGCCGACGGAAAACCGTGCAGCAGGAGCAGCGTCTGAGCGTCGGCGGGACCGGCCTCACGGTAGAAGACCCGCACCCCGTCCACGTCGACGAACCGGTGGGCGATGTTCATCACATGCTTCTTTCGCTCGAAGACGCATTAGTTATAGCGCTCGATCATCTAATGCGTCAACGCGACGAAGTACCATTAGAGCCATGGACCTCCCGCTGACCGGCGAGCCCCTCGCCCTCGACCTGATCAACACCAAGGGCGGCTCCCCCGAAGGGCCCGTCGACCACCTCGCGACCCTCGACGGCCTGCGCCGGTGGCTGGCCTCGCAGGAGCACCGCCTGCCCCAGCCCACCGCCGCCCTGACCGAGGCCGACCGCGCGGCCGTCGTCGAACTGCGCGAGGCCGTCGCGACCGTGGTGGATCTGGCGCGCCGGGGCCTCGAACCGCCGGAGCGGGCGCTGCGGGCGCTGAGCGACGCCGACCGGCTGGCCTCGCCGTACCGGACGTTGGACTGGCGCGAGGGGCGGGTGGTCGTGGGGGCCGAGCGGGAGGGCGACTACCGCTCGACGCTGCTTTCGCTGCTGGCGGGCGCCACGATCGACCTGCTCGCCGGGCCGATCGGGACCGTGCGTGACTGCGACGGGCCGGGCTGCTGCATGCTGTTCCTGCCCGCGCACCCCCGGCGCCGCTGGTGTTCGCCCGAGCTGTGCGGCAACCGGGTGCGGGTCGCGCGCTACTATCGCCGCCACGCGGGCCGGGAGCCCCAGGCGTAGGATCACCGGCATGCCCGAGGTGATCGTCCGGCCGTCCGCACGGATCCTGCTGGTCGACGACCGCGACCGCGTCCTGCTCTTCCACGGACCCGGCATGGGGAAGGACTCCAGCCACGCCTGGTTCACCCCCGGCGGAGGCCTCGCGGACGGTGAGACCGCGCCACAGGCCGCGGCCCGCGAGCTGTTCGAGGAGACCGGGCGGCGGGCCTCGCCCGAGGACCTCGGCCCCGTCGTGGCCACCAGCTCAGGGCACTGGGTCCACAAGGACGGCAGGCTGTTCCTCTCCCAGGACTCCTTCTTCTTCCTGCGGACCGGCGGGGGCGAGATCGACGACTCCGGCATGGAGGACCTCGAACGCTCGATGATCGACCGGTCCCGCTGGTGGTCGCTGCCCGACCTGCGCGCGACCCGGGAATCGGTCATCCCCCTCGGTCTGGCGGCCCTGCTCGGGGACCTGCTCTCCGGCGCCGTGCCCGCCGAGCCCGTCGTCTTCCCCTGGCACCACCCGGAGCCGCCGCTCTGATCCTCGCCCCGGATCATCCAGGCGAAAACTGACGTACCTGGCTATTACAGTGTTGATCCTTGTCGGGTGATCGCCTCGGGGAGACGTCAGATGCAAGCCAAGGGGCAGTCAGCCGAAATCATGGTCGCCGAGGCCCGCAAGGCCTTCTGGACGATGGTCGGCTTCCTGGCCCTCATCTGGGCGGTCCAGGTCGTCAACTGGATCTCCGGTTACGCCCTGAGTTACCAGTACGGCGTGCGCGGCTGGACCCCCTCCACCCTGCCCGGCATCGCGACGTCGCCGTTCCTGCACTGGAGCTGGGAGCACATCGAGGCCAACTCGGGACCGCTGTTCGTCTTCGGCTTCCTGTCCGCCTACCGGGGAGTCGTCAGGTTCCTCGGCGTGACCGGCCTCATCATCCTGGTCAGCGGTCTGGGCGAATGGCTCACCGCCGGCTCGACGAGCGTCGCCGTGGGCGCGAGCGGCGTCGTCTTCGGCTACTTCGGTTACGTGCTGGTGCGCGGCGCCTTCGACCGGCACCTGATCGACATCGTGGTCGGCGTCGTCATGGCGCTGTGCTTCGCCTACCAGATCACCGGGGGACTGCTGCCCCAGGAGGGCGTCGCCTGGCAGGGCCACGTGTTCGGCTTCCTGGGCGGTCTGCTCGGCGGCTGGCTGTTCCGGAACCGTGCCCACGCCGCCGCCTCCGCCCCCGCCTCCAGGGCGGGCGCCGCCAAGCCCTCCTCCCCTGAGGACTCCCGAGCCGCCCTGCTGAAGGAACTGGACGACCTCGGCCTCTGAGACACCCCGCCGGGCGTCGTCGTGCGCATGGTGGTCAAGGGGTTCCCCATCGTCACGAAGACCAGGGGTCGCCTGGCCTGCGTCACCCGCCCGGACCGTCGCCGGTCATTCGGTCACCTCGATTTCCCCCGTCTTCCAGAAGCGCCGCAGCGGGCCGCAGCAGTACCACACCAGGAAACCGGCCGCCGCGCACATGAGACCGGCCGTCGGCACGTCGCCGCTGAAAAGCGTGACGATCCCACCGATGGCCAGGCCCAGCGTCATCGGCACCAGGAGAAGGAGAGCGATCACGACCCAGAACCGCCGCATACCGCGCACGGTGTCGCTGGTCGTGGATTTCACCGCCGCCCAGACCTCCCCGTGATCCGTTCGCTCGGACAGACCGTCCGGGGAGGCGGAAAGCGGTGAAGGGTTCCCGGGCGGCGACGGGGCGTTCGTCGGCGCCCGAAGCGCGGAGTCAGGGAGAGTGGGCGGGGCCGGCTGGGCGGTGACCTGCGCCTGCGGAGAGCCGGTCTTTCCCAGAAGGGCCTGGAAGCCCTTCCAGGTGAAGGACACGGCACCGAACCACAACACGAGCTTTCCGAACAGGTCCAGCCACCAGAGCCAGCCCGCCAGGGCACATATTCCGGCCAGCCCGAAAAGTGAAAGGCCGATGTAAACCCGTTCCTTCTTCACGCCGCACCCCTCAAGAGAGTCGGGACCTTCCTGTTGAGACGAACGGCGGCCGCTCATTGTTCTGAGAGAGCGGGCAATGACCGAAAGCGTTTTTGAGGGCCGGTCGTGAAGCCGCCCCACAGCGGGCAGAAAACGGAAACGACACGACGCCCTTTTCCATCCCCCTGATCTCACGGATGAGCGGTGGGCGCTGATCGAGTCACCGCTCCCGGCGCGCGCCGGACGGCCGCGGGCGCCGGGACACCGCGGATGCGATCTCGTCTGCGGTGCGGACCGGTCGCGCCCGGTGACGGCGCGCCCGGCCGACGCCCTGGGCCAAGCCGGGGCCGGGGTTCGCGACCCGGGCCACGGTCGCTCGAACGGGTCCGACGAGACCGGCGATCGACGCCCGAACACCCCCGGCCCGGCGGGACGAGCCGGGGTGCAAACCACCGCCAACCCCATCGAACTGGTCGAGTTGTCCCGGCCTCACTAAGGCCGTCAACAAAGCGGTCTCTCCAAAGACACGGAAAAGAACGCGCCAGTACTTGGTCAGGTTCTAACTTGCACCCCATGCCTCCACGCGAAGAAACCGCCCTGCTCCTTGATGGGCGGCCGCCATTACTGTCCAGAGCGCTTTTGTTGCGCTTTGTAACCGTGGTCGGCGCTCTGGGAAGTCTGTTCCTCCTGATGTCGGTCGTGCCGCTGCGCGCGACGGCCTCCGGCGGACAGGACGCCGCCGGGCTGACCACGGGAGCGCTGATGCTGGCCACGGTGGTCGGCGAACTGGCCGCCCCGCGCGTCGTCACCCGGTACGGCCACCGCCTCCCCCTGGCCGCGGGACTCGTCCTGCTCGGCGTGCCCGCCCTGCTGCTGACCGTCTCCGACGACCTCACGTGGACCGTGGTGATCTGCCTGCTGCGCGGCCTGGGGTTCGCGCTCACGATCGTCGCGGGCGGCACGCTGACCGCCGCGCTGATCCCGCCGGAGCGCCGCGCCGAAGGGCTGGGGCTCGTCGGCGTCGTGTCCGGCGTGCCGTCCCTGGTGGGGCTGCCGCTCGGGATCTGGCTGGCCAACCGCGTGAACTACGAGACCGTGTTCGTCCTGGCGGCCCTCGTCGCGCTGGTCGCGCTCCTGGCGGTGCCCGGCCTTCCCGAGGGCCGGGACCTGCCGGGGCCGACGATCGGGGTGGCCGCGGGCTTCCGCACCGGCGCCCTGGTCAGGCCCGCGACCGTCCTGGCCACCACCGCCCTCGGCTCGGGGATCGCCGTCACGTTCCTGCCGCTTGCCGTACCGGACGAGCTTGACGGTCTGGTGGCCACGGCCCTGTTCGTACACCCTGCCGCCGCCACCGTCGCCCGCTGGCTCGCCGGCCGTCACGGCGACCGGTACGGCTCCGCCGGGCTCGTGGTGCCCGCCCTGCTGGCCTCGGCCGCCGGGATGCTCCTGACCGCGCTGACCAACGACGCCGTCGCCGTCGTCACCGGGGTCGTGCTGTTCAGCGCGGGCTTCGGGATCGCCCAGAACGCCACCCTGACGTTGATGTACGCCCGGGTCACGGCCTCCGGGTACGGCACGGTCACCGCCCTGTGGAACTTCGCCTACGACGCGGGCATGGGGATCGGCGCCGTCGCCTTCGGCATGGTCGCCCAGCGGACCGGCTATCCCCTCGCCTTCGCCCTGACCGCCGTCCTCACCATGACCGCCCTTCTACCCGCCCTCACCGATCGCGCAGCCAACGGCTGAGCCGGAGACCCCCCCGCGCCGGACGAGCCCGTCAAGCCTGCCGCGCGGGGCTGAGGAGACCCTCCCACCGTTCGACGGGCACGGCACGGCCTGGCCTGCCGCCGCGCCGTCGATCTCTCTCATCGGCCCCGGACGCCCGTGCGCTCACCCGTAGACGGCGGAGAGCGCCCCACCCCGGGAACGCACGCCGTACCTCGTGAGAACCACACTCCGCCACGGCGATTTCTGTGCGCCGAAACTGGGGTTTTCGGTGCGTCCAGGGAAGGAAACCGCCCCATCGTTTCTTTAGTGGCTGTTCGGGAGGGTTCAGCGGATTCTCACACTTTTGCCTGGTGTCTGCCGTGTTCGCATGACTTGGCCATCGGATAAATCCATATGTGTCCCATTACACACGCCATATCCGGCAACCCTCACCCGGGTGTCAACCGTCCGTCTTCTGGCCCCTGCCCGCCCCTGCCCCATGCCCCGCGAACGGAGACGACCATGACCGACCATGAGCGGCGGCTGATCGACCTGCTCGGCAGCATTCATCGCGGCTGGCGCTACGAGGCACGCGACCTGCCCGGCCTGCCCCGGTGGTGGGCGCACCGCTACCAGCCGGTCACCCCCACCCAGCACGCCGCGGGGGCGCGTGACTCCGTCGCTCGCACCACCATCCACCGTCTCGCCCGGGCCCTCGGCCACCAGGACGAGATCATCCACCTCATCCGCAACTGACCCCGTACAGGAACCCTTCATGACCAGCATCGTCAGCCCCGACGGAACCTTCACCACCGAAACCGGCGCCACAGAACGGCTTCTCACCCCCGCTGAGGTCGCCCGCGTCTTCGGCGTCGACCCCAAGACCGTCAACCGATGGGCCCTGACAGGAAAGATCCCCTCCGTCCGCACCCCCAGCGGCCAACGCCGCTACCGCGAAGGCGACATCCGCGCCCTGCTCCACCCCGACCGTCAGGGATGACCGCAGGAACGGCCGCAGAACCGAATCGCGGCTGACACAAAAATCGATATTCATGAGCGTCGAAAGAATGCGCTGACGCCGGAGAATTGAGCGGGGCCCGCTCGGGTGACCAAGGGGGGAGCCCACGAGTCGCGCCCCGCGCAATCATCGTCCGGCAGACATCCTCACGAATCCAGAATATGAGTTGCCGAAGCCGCCGGGAGAACCGCAGGATTTTCCCTGTCCCCCTCTCCTCGAAAGGCGTCGAGATGGCACTGTCGTGTTCTTTTCTGGTCGCGACGACGTCGCTGACCCTGCTCGCCCCACACCAGACGGCCCTCGCGTCACCGGATCCGGTGACGGTCATGGAAAAGCTCATGACCCCGGGAAACGGGGTGACCACCTCGGCGAAATGGAAGTTCTGGCTGCGTGACAGACCGGCCACATCGACGGTCGTCCTCCACACCACGGGGGTCCTGGCCTTCGGAAAGGGCCGGGTGGTGGCAGCGGACGCCACCCGCCTCTTCAAAGGCGGCAGGAAGGTCAGGTTCCGCGTCGTCGGAGGGAGGACCTACGCCTCGGGGGGAGCCTGGTCGGACATGCTGCCCCAGGGAAAGACGTGGGCCCGCAGCTCGATTCTCGATTACCAGCCGTACGAGTTCACCGAACAGGACATCAACATCTTCGAACCCACGACCCTGCGTGAACTTCTGAAATCCGCCCGGTCCGACAGGGGAACCACCACGACACGCTATTCCGGTTCCATCACCGTGAAAGCGCTGTGCGCGGTCTCACCTTCATGCAGGTCGGAGTACGGCAAGAAGGTCAACGCCGATATCTCCTGGCAGCTCTGGACCAACGAAAAGGGCCAGGTGGTGCGGCTGTTCGCGAAATGGGTTCTTGCGAAGACCGCCAAGAACCCGATCAGCAGCAATACCGAGGCCGACACCTCCTACAGCGGCTGGGGAAGCCGGGTCTCCGTCAGCGTTCCTCCCGCGAACCAGGTGGCCAAGGTCGACTGACCGCACGCGTCCCGTCCTCCCGTCGGGAACCCGCGACCGGAGGACTCGACGGTGGACGTCCGAACCACGAACGCGCGGGTCGCGAAGGCCGTCCGCCACGACCCGCGTTCGGTTCAGGGAGCGCCGTCCGAGGTCGCCTCGGGCTTCGTGTGGAGGATCTCGCGGGCCTGGTCCGCGGCGCGGACGATGCTCTCGGAGACAAAGGTGACGAAGCGAGCGATGTTCTCCAGGCGGGCGGCGGCCGGGGTGCCGGGGCCGAGAACGCGGACGCCCTGCCGCGCCACCTCGCCGAGATGGGCGGTGGCGCGGGCGCTGGCCATCATCGACTGGTACAGGACGTCGTCGTCGACCACATAGCGTTCACGGCGGCGTTCGTCGCGTTCACGACGGACAAGACCCTGGTCCTCAAGGAACGCGATCGCCTTGGAGACGGACGCGGGGCTGGCCTGGAGGCGCCCGGCGAGTTCGGAGGCGGTGAGGCTGCCCGCGTCGGTGGCGTAGAGGCTGGCCAGCGCCTTGGCCGTCATCTTGGGCAGGCCCGACCGCATGAAGACGGTGGCGAACTCCTCTTCGTACTCACGCACCGCCTCGGCATCGCGTCCGTGGGCCTGCGGGGCCGTGTCGAGGCTCCGGGGCGCGGCCCTCCTGCGGCGGACACGGCGTTCGGTGGCGCGGTGGGCCAGGTCGGCGCGGTAGGCGGTGGGACCGCCGTTGCGCATCACCTCGCGCGTGATCGTCGAGGTGGGACGGTCAAGGCTCCTGGCGATCTCCGCGTAGGCCAGGCCGTCGGCCAGTCCCAGTGCGATCTGCTGGCGGTCCTGCTGGGTGAGCCTGCCTCCTGGCATCAGGGTCTCCTTCGTGGTCTGCGACCTGTCCAGCATAGCGTTCAATTTCGATCCATTGCAACGCACCAGCCGGTGCCCGTTGCGTTGAAAATGGACCCATCGCAACGATTTACATGCTTCTACCTGCTAGTTTATCTTCTACACGCAACAGTGATGTTGCTCAATCCCAAAAGGCAACGTAGCGTTTCCATTGTTCGAAACGACAGCCCGCAGGAGAGCACATGAAGACCTTCAACACCCCCGCCCCGATCTCCGCCGTCCTGGACGTCCCCGCGGGACGCGTCCAGCTCATCGCCGCCGACCGGGCCGACACCACGGTCGAGATCCTGCCCACGGACCCCTCGAAGGGCCGCGACATGACGGCGGCGGAGCAGACCAGGGTCGAATACGGCGACGGCGTCCTGCGGGTCACGGCCCCGGCGGGGAGGAACCAGTTCCTCGGCCCCTCGGGATCCGTCGAGGTGACCGTACGGCTGCCCGCAGGCTCCCACGTCGAGGCGAAGGTGGCCGACGCCGAGTTCCGGGGCGTCGGACAGTTCGGCGACGTCGCCTTCGAGGGCGCGCACGGCCCGGTCGTGATCGACGAGGCCGCGAGTGCCCGCATCACCACCGCCGCAGGCGACATCTCGGTCGGTCGGCTCAACGGTCCCGCGGAGATCAACGTCAGCAAGGGCGACATCCGCGTCACCGAGGCCGTACGCGGCACGGTCGTGCTGCGCACCGAGGCCGGAGGGGTGTCGATCGGCGCCGCCCCCGGAGTCTCGGCCTCCCTGGACGCCGGCACCTCCTACGGCCGGGTCCACAACTCGCTCAACAACACCGAGGGCGCCGCCGCCCAGCTCGTCATCCACGCGACCACCGCCCACGGCGACATCGTCGCCCGCGGTCTCTGACCCGCGACCTTCGTCCGTCCGCTCGACGTTCACCACGGTTCACAGCAGAAGGAGCGCACCACCATGTCCGTCACCCACACCAGCCAGGATCGTCCGGAGCTGCGGAAGGCCGTCCAGGAGATCGTCGATTCGGGTTTCACCGGGGTGCACCTGCGCGTGCACGACGACCGGGGCGAGTGGACCGGTAGCGCCGGGGTGAGCGAGCTGGGCGGGCCCGACGAGCCACCGGCCAACGGACACGTCCGGATCGGCAGCAACACCAAGACCTTCGTCGCGGCTTTGGTCCTGCTGCTCGTGGCCGAGGGCAGGATCGAGCTGGACACCCCGGCGGACGACCACCTGACCGGGTTCGGGCTTGACCGGCGGATCACCGTACGGATGCTGTTGCAGCACACCAGCGGGGTGTTCAACTTCACCGGCGAGTACTACGACGACGCGACGTTCGCGCCGGGAATCCCCTGCCAGGGCAAGGAGTGGGTGGACGGCCGGTTCAGGACCTACCGGCCGGAGGAGTTGGTACGGCTGGCGCTGTCCAAGCCCGCGCGATTCGAGCCGGGGACGGACTGGAGCTACTCCAACACCAACTACGTGCTGGCCAGGCTGCTGGTCGAGAAGGTCACCGGCCGCTCACTCGCCGAGGAGATGCGGCGGCTGATCCTGGAACCGCTCGGGCTGTCGGACACCGTGGTGCCCGACGGCCCGGAGATCCCCGGGCCACACGCCCACGCCTACTACCGCTACCAGGACGGCGACCTGCAGAGGACGATCGACGTCACCCGCCACGACCCCTCCTGGATCTCCAGCGGCGGTGACATGATCTCGACCGCCCGGGATCTGCACACGTTCGTCTCCGCGCTCGTGGGCGGCAGGCTCCTGCCGGCTCCGCTGCTGGCCGAGATGTGCACGCCGCACCCCAAGGCCGGCTACGGCCTGGGCGTGTTCGTGCAGGACACGGAGTGCGGCGGCACCGTCATCACCCACAACGGCGGCATCACGGGCCATGCGGCGCTGATGTACAGCACGCCCGACGGCGGCACGACCCTGACCGCCTCGCTGAACTACGTGGACGACTCCGCGATGTCCCTGGCCGGGGCGTTCCAGAAGGTGATCCGGATGCTCGTCTCGGAGGTCTTCTGCGGCGGGCGGTCCGGATCGCCTGACGAGACGGCCGACCCGGCACAGCCCGCGAACTGAGCGTCGCCGTACTCCGGAGGCGTCGTGGTGAAGGATGCGGGAATGAGTGCTTTCGAGATTCGGCCCGCACGGGGCGGGGACGGCGACGGGGTCGCGGGGGCTTGGCGGGACTCGGCCGAGTACTACCGGGAGATGGCGCCGAAGGAGTTCCAGGTTCCGTCCGAGGACGGCCTCTCCGAATGGCTGGAGAACAAACTGGTCGACCACGACGAGAGCACGCTCGCCCTCGTCGCCGACCACGCCGGACAGGCCGTGGGGTTCGTCCACGCCACCTTCCTGCCGCCGCACGCGGAGGCCGATCGGCAGATGACCCGGGACGTCGGCCTGCCCAGGGTGTTCGTCAACGCCCTGGCCGTACGGCGTGCGCACTGGCGGGGCGGGGCGGGCACCGGGCTGATGCGGGCGGTCGAACGGTGGGGGCGGGAGCGCGGGGCCCGGCTGCTCACCCTGGAGGCGTTCGCGGGCAGCCCCGTCTCCGTGCCGTTCTACGAGAACGGAATGGGCTACGACCGCTACGCCATCGTCTTCGCCAAACCGCTCTGAGACATGACGATCGCGGTCGGTGACCGTTTCTGAGCGGTGAACGCGGCCAACCGGCGGGGAGCCGCTCCCCCGCGCTACTGGGGGGCGAAGGCGGCGAGGAAGACGCGGACGCCCTCGTCGGCCAGGGCGGTCAGCTCCTCAGGAGAGCCGACGGCCTCGTCGCCCAGGAAGGCGGCCCGGTTGGTGGGGATCGAGACGACCAGCCAGGTGAACATGTAGGCGGCACGCTCGGGGTCGGGGACGTTCAGCAGGCCGCGCTCGGCGAGCTTCGCGAAGGTCTCCGCCAGGAGCTTCAGGGTGCGGCCCCAGCTCCGCTCGAAGTACTCACGTCCAACGGCCGGGAAGCGCTCCGCCTCGGCGATGACGAGGCGTCGCATCTGCAGGATCTCCCGGTCCACCAACCCGGTGAGCGTCATCCGGGCGTGGTCCCGCAAGGCGGTCTCAAGGTCGTCGGTCTCCGCGAGCGTGCGGATCGCGGGCTTGAAGTACTCGTAACCACGATCGACGGTGTCCAGCACGACGCCGGTGAACAGTTCCTCCTTGTCGGCGAAGTACTGGTACACCGTGCGCTTCGAGGCGCCCGCCGCGGCGGCCACCGCGTCCATGCTCGTGCCGACGTAGCCGTGGGCGGTGAACACCGCCCGCGCGGCCGTGAGGATCTCCTGGCGCTTGCGCGCCGAGCGGGCCTCGGCCCGTGTCGAAGCGGTCAACGAACTACCTCCTTGACAGAGAACACTACCCGGTTTAGTTTACAGCCAGCATAAACGGTACCGTTTAGTTTACTTAGAGGTGGACCGTGGGTAGCGTGATCTCCGTCATCGCCGCGTCGATCGTGGCGTTCGTACTCAGTTCGACCTACTACGCCTTGCTCACCCCGACCGAGAAACGTCTGCTGGGTGAGCGCGCCCCGGATCGGGGCGACCGGCCGCCGCCGCTGAAGATCCTTCTGGAGCTGGCGCGCGGCCTCGTGGTCGCCGCGGTGATCGCGGGTCTGGCCCGGTACGCCGGACTCACCGACGTGTGGTCGACGGTGGTACTCGGCCTGGTGCTCTGGGCCGGGTTCCCGGCGGTGCTGCTCACCGGCTCCATGATGTGGGAGAGGACACCCGCCGTCACCGCGGCGCTGCACGCCGGTGACTGGCTGGTCAAAATCCTCGTCATCTCGGCGATCGTGGGGGCCTGGTTGTGAACGACGTACGGCCCTACGAGACAGACCCGCGCGTGGACGACTACATCGAGGCCCTGCCCCGGTGGCAGCAGGACATCTGCCGGCAGGTCCGAGACCTGATCCACGCCGCCGACCCCGAGGTCACCGAGACCGTCAAGCGGACGGTCCGGCCCTATTTCGTGCTCAAGGGCAACGTATGCGCGCTGCTCGCCGCCAAGGACCATGTCAACGTGTTCCTGTACGACGGCGGCATCGTCCCCGACCCCGAAGGCATCATCACGGCCGGCCACCACAACAAGACCGCCCGTACGGTGGCCTTCCGCGAAGGGGAGGCGATCAACGCCCCCGCCCTCACCGCCATGTTCCGGCAGATCATCGCCGACAACCGCGCCGGCGGATGGCGCAGGTTGAAGGATCGGTCCAGGTAGGCGGCGGGGTCTCCGCGGGGGCGATGACTTCACCGGGACCCAGGACAGGCACGTCGCCCGTCCGGCCTGACCCTCCTGCCCGTCCCCGCCCGCGACCGGAACCCGTCGTGGACGGCCGTCAGCCGAGCAGGGCGGCCGCGCGTTCCAGGTCGGTGTGGATCAGGTCGGCGTTGACGGCGGCACCGGCGCGGTATCCGGCGCTGGCGGAGTTCACCACCTGCTCGGCCGGTCCGGTGGCGTTGCCCACGGCCCACACGCCCGGCACGCTGGTCAGTCCCACGGGGTCCACCTCGACGAACGGCCCCGCCGGGGTGTCCTTCGTCCGGGCGCCGAGCTTGGTGAGGAGTTCGTCACGGGGCACCATGCGCGTCGGCACGACCACGACCGAGCGCGGGAACACCTGTCCGCCCGCGAGCCGTACTCCGGTGAGGCGGTCGTCCTCGACCACGACCTCCTCGACCTCACCGTCGGCCACGCGCACCCCGGCCGCCCTGAGGAGCCGCAGGTCGGAGTCGGCGAGCTCGTGGGCGCCGGAGAACAGGACCACGTCATTCGAGAGCTGACCGAACAGCAGTGCCTGGTGGATGCCCGTGGCCCTGCCGTACAGCACGCCGATCGGTTCGTCGCGCACCTCCCAGCCGTGGCAGTAGGGGCAGTGGATCACGTCCCTGCCCCACCGTTCGGCGACGCCGGGGAGGTCGGGAAGCTCGTCGACGAGGCCGGTGGCGACGACCAGGCGGCGGGCGTGCACCCGGCCGCCGTCTCCGAGCGTCACCTCGAACTCGCCGTCCCCGTCGGGTTCGGCCGCCGTCACCCGGTCACGGACGAGCTCGACGCCGTAGGCGGCGACCTCCCGGCGCACCTCGGCCAGGAACTCCCCCGGTGGCGTGCCGTCGCGTGAGGGGTAGCCCTGCATGTGCGCGGCCGGGGTGTTGCGTTGCTCGCCCGCGTCGACCACCAGGACCGAGCGGCGCGACCGCCCGAGGATCATCGCCGCGGTCAGCCCCGCGATCCCGCCGCCGACCACCACGACCTCGTAGCCGTCCTGCTTGCTCTGCATGGGAGATCACCTCACGTGTACGAAGAGAACGTCACCTACGACGATGCATCATCCATCCAGTTTTGGCAAAGCTCTTTGCTGAAACAGCAAGGCAACCTCGGTGCCCGTCAGCCGGTCGTGCAGCATCCGGCCTTCGGGGTCGAGGAGTGCCCACGCCCCGTCCACGATGAGGACGAGCGGCCCGTGGACCGGCACGAAGACCAGGAGCGGGAAGAGCAGCGCGCGCAGCGCCGTCCTCGCCGTACCCGCGTGGACGAGGTGTATGCCCATCAGCCGTTTGCCCGGCGTCCTGCCCCACAGGGCGTGCTGTCCCCAGAAGTACAGGAAGACCGTGGGCAGGATGACCAGCTGTTCGAGATCCACGTCGTCCAGTGAGAGGGAAGCCCGGTTCAGCAACCCGTGGTCCAGATGGAAGTCCTCACCGGCGAACAGGGGGACGAGGGTCAGGACCACGAGGATGATCGCGTAGTCGGCCAGGAGCGCCACCGCCCGCCGCCAGGCCACCCCGGCCGGGGACGGGGCCGCAGGGCGTTCCATGGCGGCGCTCGCCCACAGGACGAGTACGGCGGCGCCCAGCAGGCAGATCTGGTCCTCCCCCAGAACACCCAGCACCGTGCCGAACCACTCGGCGCTGAACAGGGGGATCGGGCTGCACCCGTCATCGGACATGTAGGAGGGAACAAGCGGCTTGGCCACCGCGACCAGGATGAGGAGGACCGCCGTCCATCGTCCCACCCTCCGCGCGTCCCGGCCGCCGAGGCAGGCGAGAAGCCCCACCAGGACCAGTGCCGCGGGAACGGCCCACGCCATCACGTTCGCCATGACTTGGCCGAGATCGCCGCGCAGCGAGGTCAACGGGGAGGTGCCCCACGACATGCCGCCCAGGCAAACCTGGAGTTCGTACTCGGCGGGCTGGGCCAGGAAACGCCACTCCCGCCAGGTCGGGAAGGCCGCGACGGCCACGGCCGCCGCCCAGGTCAGCAGTGCCGTTCTCGGTAATCGGTGGTTCATCATCGTGGCCTTCGGGTCAGGTGGGTGTGTTTGAGATAGGGGCTGGTGATGCCGGTCTCGATGTGGGTCACGCCGTCGATGCCGGCCAGGGTCGTGCTGACGTACTCGTAGAGGTCGCGAACGGTCGCGGTCACCACGGCCGCGAACAGGTTGACCGGCCCGGTGACCGCGGCCACGAAGGTCGTCGGCGCGTGCCGGGCGAGGGCGGCGCCCGCGGTGCGCAGGTGCCGGGGATCGACGTCGATGTGGAGGGTCGCGCTGACCGGACAGCCGAGGGGAGCCGGGTCGAGGTCCCGGTCGATGTGGATCGCCCCGGAACGCAGCAGGACGTCGAGCCTGCGCCGTACGGTCGACTCGGGCTGGTGGGTCTCGGCGGCGAGGGCGGCGGCCGGGCGCCGGGCGTCGTGCCGCAGCGCGTCCAGCAGGACCCGGTCCTGGGCGGTCAGGCCGGGGACGTTCTCCGGCACCGGGACGGGCCCGACCAGCTCACGCTGCCGCTCGGTGAGCGGGTCGGGAAAGCCCTCCCAGTCGGCGTGACCGGGTGTCCGGTAGTGGTGCAGCAGTTCGTACGCGGTGACCCGGGTGACCCGTCCCGTCCTGGGCAACTGGTCGAGAATCAGGTGGTCGCGTTGTTCCGCGGAGGCCGCGCGGACGCCGCACATGATCTCCGAGCCGACCCCCGCGGTCCTGACCCAGGAGACGTCGTCGCGGCGGACGAGCGCGTCGGCCAGCCGGGCCGCCGACCCCGGGTGGACGTGGAGCCTGAGCATCTGCCCCATGTCCTCCTCGCGCGGCGTGGGCACCGCCACCACACGGACGACACCGCGCTCGACCAGCGCCCGGTATCTCCGCGCGACCGTGTGCTCGGTCGCCCCGAGCGCCACGGCGAGCCGGCGGAACGACACCCTCCCGTTGATTCCGAGGGCATGCAGGATCTGGTGGTCGAGTCTGTCCACGACCACTCTTATAGCGCGGTCTCGTGCTGGTTTCGCTCACTTCCGGCCCGTCTCATGTCTGGAACCGTACGGCGCCTCTCATGCTGTGCGGGTGAGTCCCTCCCCCACCCCGACGCGGCGCTGGATCGCCCTGACCGGGCTCCTGGTCGCCGAGGCCATGAACCTGCTCGACTCGACGATCACCACCGTCGCCGCCCCCGTGATCAGGGCCGGCCTGTACGGCACCGCCTCCGACACCCAGTGGATCGCCGCCGCCTACACGCTCCCGTTCGCCGTCGCACTGGTCCCCGGCGGTCGCCTCGGCGACATCCACGGCAGACGGCGTCTGTTCGTCATCGGCGTGTGCGGCTTCCTGCTCGCCTCCACGGCCTGTACGGCGGCGCCGACCATGACGGCGCTGCTCGTCGCGCGGGTCGTCCAGGGCTGTTTCGCCGGTCTGGTCGTCCCGCAGACCATCGGGCTGATCAGGGCGGCCTTCGACGGCCCCGCGCTCGGCAGGGCGCTGAGCCTCATCGGGCCGGTCATGGGACTGACCGCGGTCGCGGGTCCCGTCCTGGGCGGGCTCATCACCCACGCCGACCTCGCCGGACTCTCCTGGCGGGCGGTGTTCCTGGTCAACGTCCCGCTGGGACTGCTCACGCTGGTCTGCGCCCGGTTCCTCGACGAGGACCGTCCCGCGCGCCGCCCCGGGCTCGACGTGCCGGGGTTCCTGCTCAGCGGCGCCGTCGCCGCGGCCTTCGTCATCCCGACGATCAACGGCGGGACGTCCTGGGTCCTGCTCGCCGCCGGTTTCCTCGGCGCCGCCGTACTGGCCGCCCACGTACGGCGACGCGGTGCGAGCGGCCGGGACCCGGTCTTCGAGCCGAGCCTGTTCCACGACCGTGGGTTCCCCGCCGCGCTGGCCTCAAGCGTCCTGTACTTCGCCGTGTCGACCGGCGTCGTCTTCACCGTGGTCCTCCACGTCGAGGACGGCCTGCACCGCTCGGTTCTCGCCTCCAGCCTCACCGTCCTGCCGTTCTCTGCCGGTCTGGCGGTCTCGTCGCTGCTGGCCGGGCAACTGTTGCTGCCCAGGACGGGTCCGGGGCTGATGTTCGCCGGGATCGTCCTGCTCGCGGCCGGACTGGTCTGGGGTGTCGCCGTTCCCTCATGGCTGCCCGCCGCGCTGGGGGTCTCCGGTCTCGGTGGCGGGCTGGTCACCGTCCCCTTCTTCACCGTCGCGCTGTCCCGGGTACGGCCCCACGAGACGGGTTCGGCGGCCGGTCTCCTGAACGCGGTCCAGCAACTCGGCGGCACTTTCGGCGTGGCCGTACTCGGGGGTGCCTATCTCGGCACCCGGTCCCTCACGGCGCCCTTCGTCGTCTCCCTGGCCCTGGGCGCCGCCCTGACCCTGAGCGTCGCCCTCATGCTCGGGGCCCGAGCCGGCGGGACGGCGCACAGCCACGCCCCATGTGACTGTGCGCCCGGGTGATGCGGAGCCTCCCCGCTCCTACCCCTCCTGCTCCAACGAACCGGGCGGCTTCGGACCGCCGATCCCGTCGCAGGACCTCCATGAACCCCCGGCGGCCAGGCCCGGATCCGCCTGCGCCGTGCCGGACCGCGTGACTGTCATCTCTCCTCCCGAGAGCCATGTGAACGACCGGCCCGGCGAATCACGAGAAGCGCCGGACCACGCCGCCCAAAACGTCAGGCGTTTTTCGTACGGCCTCCGCCCATCGGGTTCCCACCCCCATTGCCCGCGCGTCGTCCCACACGTTCCTCCGCGTTTCGTTTCGCGTTTCGTTCCGTGGTGGAGGCCGTACAGCCCCTGTTTCCGCCTGAGACGATCAGGTGCACCTGTGCATATGCTCGCAGCGAAGGAGCAGGGGCGTCATTGACTGTGAGCGCTCAATCGTTTGCCAGGAGCGCACTACTCCACGGCGTACGTGTCCGGCTCTTCGAGCGCCCGGCGCCGGAACTCCCCCGGCGGAACACCCTGCGCGGCTCGGAAGACCCGGCTGAACTGCACGCCGTCGGTGAACCCCCAACGGGTGGCGACGGCGTGGACCGGCACGGTGCGCAGGGCCGGGTCGGACAGGTCGCGGCGACAGCGGTCCAGCCGGCAACGCCGGATCCAGGCGGCCACGCTGATTCCCTGGGCCTGGAACAGCCGGTGCAGGTAGCGGGTGGAGATCTGGTGGGCGTTCGCGATGGTCTCGACGTTGAGGGCCGGATCGCTCAGGTGCCGTTGGATGAAGGCGTGGATGCGCGCCCGCAACGCCTGGCCGGACGACCCGGCCTGCGGGGAGGATCCCGCTTCGAGGACATGGGCGCAGGTCGCGGCGACCAGGTCCAGAGTGATCGTGGACAGTCGGGCGGCGTCGGCGACGCTGTAGCCGGGGGTGTGCCGGGCCAGCTCGATGATGTGGTGGCGCAGCAGGGCACCGACCCCGGATGAGCAGGGAAGACTCCGGCCGGTGAGCCGTACCAGAGAGTCGGCGGGCAGCGGCATCAGCGCCTTGGGGATGTGCAGGATCATGCTCTCGTTGCTGCCGGTCGCGTCGGCCAGCAGCCGGGTGTGGAAGGGCCGGGCCGCGTCGTAGAGGAGCAGGTCCCTCGGGCCCGCGGTCACCTGACGGTCGCCCTGGTCCAGCACCTTGCCGCCGCGCAGGGGCAGCGAGAGACAGTACGTCTCGGCGTCGGAACGGCGGATCAGCACGTCGGTGCGCCAGGCCCGCAACGGCGGGGACGAAAGCCGCGACAGGTACAGCGCCCCGAGGCTGATCCGACGCAGGACGGCATGGAACGTCCCTTCGTGGTCACTGCGGATGGCCATCGGCATCAGGGGACCGTCGGTCGTCTCCTGGCGCCGGGAGAAGCGGTCGGCGGCGGGCAGATCATGGATGCGGAAAACGACCTCGCTCATCGCCCGTTCCCCAGAACTCGCGGTTCTTTTTCGCCCGCTAAAAATCCATTGCCACACATGAAAAAACCTCCCCCACGGCGCGAAACAATTCTGGCCTTTTCACGGTATAACCCCCGGCCACCGACGGCCCGCGCCTTCAATAAACGGCCGCCCTCAGCCGGGATTCACGGGCAGGCGAATCTCGGTCACCCTCGCCACTCCGACGGGGTCCCGGGTCTCGTGCATGGTGACGACGTCACCCGGCCTGAGATGCCGCCGGCCGTACACTGGACGTCGTCGTGGAGCCACAACAGTACGCCACGTCCGGCTGGCAGGTCTCAGAACCCGGCGGCCGGGGAAGCGTTTCGACCACCTCCTCAAGAAGGAGGGCGGCCTCCCAGTCGTCTCGCCTCATTAGTTCCAACGCATCATCCACGCCCTGGGCACCAGAACAGAGAGCCAAGAAACCCACAGGGTCGGGACTCACCGAAATCCGCGATCTGATTGATTCCGCCCACAGTGGTAGATACCTTCAGCAATGCATATTAAATGTCCAAAAAATTCAACAAATTTCACCATCCCTAGACCGGGAAGATAGTTTGCGGAAATTTCCAACTACGGCCATATCGCAAGCCGACTGAACACATAAGCGCATTCACCAGTCCAGCACCCAACCCACAGATTCCCCGCCAGAAGCTCCTTGCAAAATCACTCCTGCAGAGAAAAGTAGGCGAGAGTGCCGAAGAAGAAGCAAAAGACCGCCCCACGCCAGAACAAACAAAAAAAGGGAGTGGGTATCTATCATGACATGGCGGTTTATGAGAATTTCGAACGATGCGCACATCGCGTTTTCAAAGTTTTACAACTTGCCCAAAAATCCAATCCAGGCGCACCGCGCCTCCTGTATTTCGACGTACAGGGACACAGAAACGATGCGGGCGGCTATGATCATGACTCGCTGGAGATAATGAAACAATTTTTTCTCGAATATCTCATGTCATACCTGACCGAAATTTCCACACCGCTGTATAGAGCGAAGAACGGGAGCAAGCAGAGAAACGACATTCCCGACGAGCTCGCTATATCCTACCCAGAAGGTGAGAGTGGTTTCTGGTACGACATAGATCTTCTTCCAGTAAGTCCAAGAGAGACGGATACCGGTAGCCGAAGAACCCCTCCTTCCAGGAAAGCGATCGCCGACTACCTTGGGATGGACGAGGAGCTATGTCTAGTGTGCTGGAAGTCACCCATCGAGCGAGCCCATGCTGTTCCTACCGCCCTTGGTGGATCGATGAACGTCCGAAACTTCGCTCTGCTGTGCAAAGAACATCACAGCCAGGCTCCAGACATCGCGGACGCGGAAGCGTTCTGGGCATGGGTTGACTATGCGGAAAGAAGGGATGCAGGAAGCAAGTGGGAAAGATCTTCTGAGGATATAAAAGATTGGGTACGCGCGCTCGGTTCACGAACAGAGATGCAGGACAGATCGGAGATGGAGTTCATAGCAGCAGTAAAATTCGAACTGAGAAATCTCTATGGATGGACCGGCGTCGATTTCTCCGACTCTTCCTGGAGCCTGCAGGAGGAATATCATCGAGTGCTCGACGCAGCTACTGGAAAGCATTTCGGTGTGGAAAAGAAGGTCGCCACCCATGCCTGGGCGTACGATGTCGCCAAACGACGCCTTTCCCTGCATGACCCATCCAGAACAGATCAGCCCAAAAAAGTCCTTCTTTACGAAGACATCCAGTAAGCGCAGACTTGTGGATAAATATCACATCCAGCCGCGTATAAGCCTCAGGGAAATACCTTCTCCAAGGGTTACCTCGATCTCATCGATGCTCTTCAGCGCCGACCTCTGTGGGTCCTGTTGTATCCAACTTCGGGATCGTTCGACCGGTACATCCGGATGAACTCACCTTCGGCCCGCAGCACCTCGGACTTTGTGGCCTCCGAGGACTCCCAGAGGATCTGCTTCCTGATGGTGAAGTCCCGACGCTCCTCCCTGGTGAAGTCCATCGCGATGTGCTCGCTGCTCGCGCTGCCGAAATAGTTGGCCGAGTCGGTCAGATCGCTGCCAATATAGATCTTCCCATTGGGGTAAGTAATCATATAAACGACTTTATATCGATCAATATTCACGCAGCAAACAATACAGCCCGTACCAACAAAGCGGAAATTTCCCGACTAATTGCACTATTTCAACTTCCGAAAATGCATCGTAAGGATTCGCCACCGTCCAGACGGCCCTTCCTTCGAAGGAACCGGCGCGAGAGCGGCGATGAGCGCGGCCAGGAGGGACAGGACCAGGGGCAGGGCGGCGATCAACAACCATGGCGTCTCGAAGGAGACCCGCGGTACCGGCTCCCATTCGATCGGGGCGGTGAACGGCCAGGCCAGGAGCAGGCCGACCACGCATCCGGTGACCGTGCCGACCGCCGTGCCGCACGCCGTACCGATCCCCACCCTGCAGGCGGCGAACAGCCGTGGGGAACCACCACCGAGCCGGGACAACACCCGCGTCGTCCGAGGGCCGCCCCTGCCCACGAACAACGCGGCGCCGAGGGCGAGGACGACCGCCACCGCGACGATGGGACGCCAGCCGGTGGAGGGCTCGAACCCACGCTCGACGTAGGTGGTCGCGGTGTCGCCCAGACGACGGTCGATCCGCTCCTGCTCGGCCCGCGAAGTACGGTGAGCGGAGGGGTCGATGATCAGCCTGTCCAGCTGCGGCTGGTAGCCGAGATCCCTGATGACCTTCGCCGGGACGAACAACTCCTTCACCTCGGGGTCGGTCGGCCTGACGACGATCGCGGGCACGTTCCTGGACGAGAGCGCATCGCCCCCCGCAAGGGGACCGTAGGAGATCGCCACCGTGTCGGCCTTCACGTCGTCGGACGTGACCACCACGGCCGTGTTCTCGTCGTACGGCGTCGCCGGGTCACCGGTCAGATAGTGGAGCAGTTCCCCCTCCCCGAAGACGCCGACCGGGGTGACGGCTTCGAAGTCCGGCAGTTCCAGATCCTCGACGTCCGGGATGAAGTGCCAGGCGCCCGCGCGGAAGCTCCGCACCATGGGCACCCCGGGCAGTTCCCGCTGGACGGCCGCGCGTACGGCGGCCACATCCTCCGCGGAGGAAACCTCGACCAGGAGGGCACCGGGGCGCCCCTGCGGGAAATACCTCACCCTTTCCTGCGCCGTCTCCGCAGCCGCGACGGTCATGAAGATGGCCGCGGTGGCCGTCAGCACCATGGTCACCACGACGGCGGCGGCCGACCTGACCCGGTTGTCGGCCAGGTCACGGACCGCCAGACGCATCAGCGATGGCAGCCGTACCGTGTGCCGTACCAGGGATCCCAACAGCCATGGGATGAGCGGGCCGAGACCCGCGAAGAACACCGCGGCGCTCGTCGCGGCCAGCAGCGCCATCATCGCCGACCCGAAGTCGTCGTAGTGCTGGTCCTCGTGAGTCGACCACACGGTGTACATCAGCACCGCGAAGGCGCAAGCCGACAGAGCCAGACCCCGGAGCAGGTAAAACCGGGACACACGGGTGTGACGGCCGTTCGAAGTGGACCGTACGGCGAATCTCACAGAGCCGAGCGCAAACGCCATCAGCATCACCATGATCAGCTCAAGCACCAAAAAATGATAATGGCGACAAAAACATTATTTCCGATTATTAGCCGATAAAGCGAAGTGGTCCTGGAGGGCCGCGTGACGGAACTGATAGATCGGGCCCACCGTGCGTAGCAGACCGAGCCGGTGCGCGTCGTCGAGGAAGGACATCAGGTCGCGGGGCAGCAGACGACGGCGGGCGAGCCGGTGGGTGGCGACCAGATAGGCCGGCCACCCGTGGTGCTCCCCCACCGAGGCCGCGAACAGCGGCCCGAACATGAGCGCCACCCCCACCGTGCTCACGACCCCGACCACGACCCTGTGCTCCGCCACGGGGACCGCCCCGGGCAGGAGCCCGTAGGCGAGCCCGAACAGCACGGTGAACACGACGTCGAGCACGACGAGGCGGACGAGATTGAGAGCGCGGTCGTCCCGCAGACTCGACAACGGAGTGCCCGCCGTACCGGCCGTCGGCGCCTCAAGCCGTACGGCGATCGCGGACGAGAGCCCGTACACCAGTCCGGACGTGAGGCCGAACAGAAGGCCGATGGCGAGCCCGAACAGCGCCGTGGCCAGGATCGAGGCACCGGAGGCGGAGCCGTATCCGAGCCCGACGGCCACCCCGAGCACGAATCCGACCGCGGCCCCTCTGAACGTCCCGCCCCTGCGGCGCCCGCCGCGAGGCCGGGTCCCGCCGGACAGGGAGCCCGGCGTCTCCCGACACCATTTTTTGATCTTGAACGCGCACACGATCCCGAACAGCAGCCCGAACCAGACGCCGGACAGGAACCACCCCCGGCCGTTGTAGGTCAGCCAGTTCGGCTCCCCGGACGCGACGCCGTAGACCAACCGGCCGAGGAACCCGATCACCACCCAGGCGACCGTCGAGGTCACGACCCCGGCCAGGAAACCCGTACGGAGCCGTCCAGCGCCGGTGTGCCGGGCGAGCTGCCACCAGGCCAGGTCACGGGTGTCGGCGGCGGTCATCAACCGGGCCAGGTAGGCCAGGTGGGCGCGCATCCGTTCGGCCTCCCAGGCCCTGCGGGGACGGAAGTGCTCGGCCGGGTCGCGGCTGGTCAGCCGGGAGGCGACGGCGGCGGGGATCAGCCGGTCCAGCAGGTGCGCCCGCAGGCGGTCGGGGTCCTGGGCGAGGGCGCCGGTGAGCGGAGCGGGGTCGGCGGCGGGGGCGACGTAGCCCGCGCGGACCAGCCACAGGCCGAGCGCGGTCGAGGCGACCTCCGTCAGGCCCGGCGCCGTGCCCTCGGCCAGCGCGGTGAAGACCGGGGACCAGCTGTGCCGGGGACGCGGCGGCAGACAGGCGCGTAGGTACCCGGCGACAACGGAGGGGGAGAGCGGCAGGGGAGCGATGACGGCCGCGGCGGTGAGCACGTCCCCGGCCTCCGCCACGGCCTCGGCCAGCTCGTCGGCCCGGCTGGTCAGCACGAACCCGTCCCGGTCGGCCAGTGAGGCGTTCAACGCCCTGATCACCGCGCCCCGGTGCTCCCCGGTCAGCTCGTCCAGACCGTCCAGGACGGGCAGCACGTGTCCCTGTCCGGCCAGCGCCCCGGTGACGCCGCCGCCGAACGCCGAGGTCAGCGCGGGGTAGTCCCGTGCCAGCCGTACGGCGAGCCAGTCATGCAGCCGGGGACGCTCGGCGGGGTCCCAGCCGGTGAGGGTCACCAGCACCGGCACCGGCTCCCCGGGAGCGGCGGAGTCGAGCAACTCCAGCAGCAGCCGCACGGCCAGGGTGGTCTTGCCACTGCCCGGCCCGCCGGTGATGACCAGCCGCCGCCGGTGCAGTTTCCTGAAGGCCTGGGCCAGATCGGCCCCCTGACCGCTGGAGACGGTGAACCTCAGCGGCTCCGGCCCGACCAGGTGCGGATGGTCCATCAACCCGGCGTCCTCGGTCAGCCGCCAGCGGACGGGGATCGGGTGCGGGTCGCTCAGCGAGCGGACCCGTGACTCCTCGCGCCACTGCTCGGCGACCAGCAGCCCGAGCGCCTCCCTGGCCGCCCGGACGGTCTCCCCGGTGACCAGCGAGGACGCCGGGGTACGGCGGTCGCGGAGCGTTCCGTGGACCGTCAGGGCGAGACCGGCCACGGCGACGAACAGACCGAGCACGCTGGCCCGCTGGTCGGCCGTCTCCAGGTCGGTCCGCCAGAAGTAGAGGAGCATGCCCGCCATGGCGCCGACGAACAGGGCGAGGCCCGCCTGGGTGAGGACGCGTCTCCGCATGCCCTCATCGTCATGCCCCGGCAGGATCGACGAGAGGAAGTTCGGCGAGTCTGTGACCTGCGGATGTAACCCTTCTTCTCGATTCTCACCAAGCAGGGACGAATCGACGAAGGGAGCATGACCGGTGCTTCGCAAACAGGCGAAGATCGCCACAGATCCTGTGGCGTTCGACGCCTTCTATCGGCGACATGTCGATGCGGTCACCCGCTTCCTCGCCCGTCGCGTCGACGACCCGCACACCGTGGCCGATCTCGTGGCCGAGGTGTTCGTGGCCGTCCTCGACTCGGCCCACACCTACCGGGCCGACCTGGGTTCCGAGATCGCCTGGCTGTACGGGGTGGCCCGCAAGACGATCTCAGCCGAGCGACGCAGGGCGTACAGGCAGCACCAGCTGACGGACCGGGTCGGCGGACGTCGTCATCTGGACACCGACGACGTCGCCGCGCTGGAGGAGCGCATAGACGCCGAGCGGGAGGCCAGGCGGATGTTCACGGCCATGGCCGAGTTGCCGAAGGGGGAGCGCGCGGTACTGGAACTGGTCGTCGTCGACCAGCTCACGGTCACGGAGGCCGCGCTCGCCCTCGGCATCCGGCAGAGCACCGCCAAGGTGCGCCTGCACCGAGCCCGCCGGACACTGCGGAACCTGCCCTTCGTCATGAGTGGAGCATCAGGATGAGATACGAGGAGCAGCTGCTTATGGACCTCAAGGCCGAGATCATGGACCGCGCCGAACGGCGCCGCCGCCTCACCCGCCGGTTGTTCGCCGGTGGCGCGGCGGTTCTCGTCGCCGGAGCGGCGGCGGTCGCGATCCCCGTGCTGACCGGGACGGGAACACCCGCCTACGCCGTGAACAAGAAGGCCGACGGCACGGTCAACGTGCAGATCCACGAGTTCAAGGACGTCGACCAGTTGGAGCGGGACCTGAACGAGGCCGGTGTCCGGGCCGACGTCAGCTACCTGCCCCCGGGCAAGCAGTGCGAGAAGGGCAGGGGCAAGGTCGACGGTAAGGCCATGGGGCCGGATGCCGACGCGGCCGCCCGCATCGTCAAGGGCGGCCTGGACATCAACCCCCTGCTCATCGGCCAGGACCAGACCCTGGTGCTGGAGTTCACCGGCGACCAGGAGGAGACGGCCGAGACGAAGAAGTACGAGATGCTGTGGCGCCTGACCGCGTCCCTGATCACCGGCCAGGTCGGACCGTGCGTCCCGGTCGACGACCCCACCTGGAAGGGTCGCGTCGCGAACTGACGCACCCGCGATCGTCAGGCCGTCGCGGATCCCTGTACGGCGAGGCGGGTCGTGAGGCTGTCCCATGCCCTGACCGGTTCACGTTTCGCGGTGGTCCGTATCCGATCCGTGTTCTTCGGGTACGGACCACCGTCGACCCACCCCGGCGCCACGTGGTCATCGAATACGAACCACCGGCCCACCACGACGCGAGCAGTCAGCCGTGCGGCGTCGGCGGCCCGTGGTCATCGGATGCGGACCACCCCGTCGGCCCGCTGACCGGCAGGCGTTAGAGTCACCGTCATGTACTTGATCGTCTCCCCGCCGCCCGCCCACTAGCGGGCGGCGTCTCCACACCCGGCTGATCACCCCCGGGTGTCTCTTCGCTGTCCGCGACCGAGGATTCCGTCGAGACAGCGATCCCTGGAGATGATCGTGCTTCACTCAGGTCCTCTGCCGATCGGCAGAGCCGTGTTCTACATCGCCGTGGCGGCCGTCGCGTGGGGAACGGGCGGCGTCGTCGCCGCCGTGCTCCACTCGACCAGCGGGCTCGACCCGCTGACGGTGTCGTTCTGGCGCTTCTTCGGCGGCACCGCCGCGCTCGCCCTGGCCTGGCCGCTGACGCGCCCCCCGGGTGTCCCCTCCCTCGTCGGCCGGTTGAGGTCAGGCCTGTGGCGGTTCACCGTGACCGGCGCCGGAATGGCCGTCTACCAGACGGCCTACTTCGCCTCCGTGAACTTCGCCGGTGTCGCCGTCGCCACCGTGGTGACCCTGGGATTCGGACCGGTTCTCGTCGCCCTGGGCGCCCGGCTGTGGCTGGCCGAGCGCCTCGGCGGCCGAAAGGTCCTGGTCATCGTCGTGGCGCTGGCCGGCCTGACGGCGCTGGTGTTCGGAGGGGATCCGGCCACCGGCTCGACCGCCCGCGCCCCTCTCCTCGGCGTGGGGCTGGCACTGCTGTCCGCCGTCGGATACGCGGGCACCACACTGCTCAGCCAGGTGATCGGATCCGAGGAGGGCGGCGACGACCCTGTCGGTAACGCGCTGATCGGATTCGCCATCGGGTCGGTGTGCCTGCTGCCCTTCGCGCTGGCCCTGGGGATCCTGCCCGAGCGGGGCGCCCCCGTGACGGTCGGCGCCCTCCTGGCCTACCTGGGGCTGTTCCCCAGCGCCCTGGCGTACGGGTTGTTCTTCACGGGGCTGCGGACGGTGCCCGCGACCACGGCCTCGATCGTCACGCTTGTGGAGCCGCTGGCGGCGGCCGTCATCGCGGTGTGCCTCCTCGGCGAGCGCCTCACGGCCCTGGCCCTGCTCGGCGGGGCCGTACTGCTCTCGACGGTGGTCGTCCTGGCCGTCACGAGACACGATCGTCCCGACGAGGCAGGACCCCGGCGGACCCCCTGACAGGGACCTGAACCGACAGGTGACCATCGCTCACACGGGATGACTCCAACCCTCCGAACCTGGAGTTTTCGTGCTGCTACGAGGACATCGACCGGTTCGTCCTCCGACTGACCGCCGGCGGAATCCGGCTCACGGAGAGGGCCGGGACGCCGAATCTTCTTCGAGAGGTTCAGGATTTCCGGCCCTTCCGCGGTCACCGCTGTCGCGGTAGGTCCACATCTCGACGAGCTTGCCGTCGTGCGTCCGGACAAGCCAGATCAGCCCGGGTGCGGCCCCGTCGACGCCTCCAACGGCGGCGACGAGGTCGCCCTCGCCGAGAACGGCGTCGATCTGGAACCTCAGGTCGGGCTGTGCCGTGCGGATCCGCTCGATCGCCTCGCGCACTCCCTGGACGCCGACCACCTCCGGATGGGCGTGGTCGATCCAGTCGGGGCTCAGGATCTCGGCGGCCGTCGAGGAGTCACCCGTGTTCCACATCTCGAAGTATCGGCTCACGGCCCGCCGGGCCCGCATGGTGACGTCGCCGTTCAAAGGTGCTCTCTTTCTTCCTGGCCAACAGGCCTTGGTGGTCAGTCCGTGACAAGGGGTGGACGATGCCCGATCGTGGCTCGCATCCGTGTCCGAGGCGCCTGCCTCAGTGCTCGCGCCAGAGGCGGTGGTTTTCGAGTCCGTCGAAGAGTTCCTGGAGCACTTTCGGCGAGCCGGTGGCGAAGAACGCGCGTTCCATGATCGTCGCAGGTGTCGGCCCGGTGATCCAGTCGGTCAGGAGCGCGTACCACTCGATGTCGTGGGCGACGCTGCTGGTGAAGTCGTTCATGAGCCACGCCATGTGGCGGGCCGCGGCCTCGGTGCTGTTCGACTCCCACTCGGCCAGGTACGGAGCCAGGTCCAATCCCAGATCATCGGCGAGGGCCTCGATCATCATCATGACGTCGACGCCGCGCGGATAGTGGTTCAGAGTGTGACGCCACCATGCGTCGCAGACGGCGACGATCGCCTCCCGCTCCGGCCGCCTCCAGCTTTTCCACGCGTTGCCGATTCTCATCATCGTGATGTCCGCGTACAGGAAGCCGTTGAGTTCTTCCATGATGAGCAGCTCAAGGAGCCGAGGGAGGAAGTGCTTGAACTCGCCTTCCTCACCCCAGGTGGACATGGCGTTGTTGGCGTACGGTCCCAACACGGACGCGGTGATCGTCCGCAGGGGTGCCTCGCGCGTGGCGCGAACCTGCTCCTCGGACACACAGTGGTAGCACACGTCGATCTTGGCTGGAAGCGGATACGGGAGAAGGCCGCGTAGAGATTCTCCAACGCGCGGTCGAGATCAGACGACGTGTCCATGCCCGGATGCTATTACTCGGCTACTGGGACAGCGGGGGTCAATGCGCGTCGGGTGATCGGACGTGAGAGTTCCCGCGGGGCGCTCCGGGTCCGCAGGCCGTACGTCGATCTGAGCGCGGTTCCACACCGGTACGGGAAAGGGATCGCCGCGAAACGCGGAATTCGAACTCCGAACGGTCTCGCTTGGTCGAAGAATCTCTTGGAATGGTACTACCAGGCTGGGGATCGACCTTCTCGCGATCCTGGGGATTAAAGGCACAGACGGCCTAATATCGGACAGAGTGGAACGGCTCTGAATACCTCTGGAATCCCGGTCCGTCGATCGCCTGCCACAGTTAGGCGGCCGCGCCACGTCACCGCTGGAAAACCCACGCCGGAAAAGCTTCCGGCCATGCTCCAGATTCATGGATAACAGTCGACGTTGTTTTGCGGCTCTCGCGAATCGCTCCCTCCAGAAGCTTCCGGCTGGATATGTTGGGAGCCGAAATCAGATGCCTGGCCGGACGGGGGCCGCCATCGTCGAGGTGGAGTATGGCTCGTCGCAACAGTCGTGAGAGTCGTAACAAGCATGCCGCGGAGGCGGCCACGGGGACACTTGTCGTTCTCACTATCGCGGTAGGCCTGCCGGTCAATGTGGTCAGTGACTACCTGCCCTCGATGGTGACCGACCACCATACGATCTGGATCATCAGCCTGGTCGTGGCGAGTTTCGTGGCGGTGTTGTTGACCTGGCTGGTTCCTCGGCTGGCCGACCGGCGTGTCAACGGGACGCCGTTCCAGGTTCAGCCCAAGCCGCCTGGGTGGGTGTCTCGCGACGAACTGGACGTGGTGGTACGGGAGCTGACCGGTGCGGCGGGAGGGACGACCGCTCTGTGGGGAGCCGGCGGGTTCGGCAAGACGTCATTGGCGGTGGCGGCCTGCCACGACCGTCGGGTGCGCAGGCACTTCACCGGTGGAATCGTGTGGGTGACCCTCGGACAGGACTGCACCGGCGCCGAGGGCGCCGAACTGGTCGGCAGTATCTGCGAAACGGTGTCCGGAAAACGCCCGCAGATCACCGATGTCAGACAGCTGTCCCATCACCTGGCGGATCTGTTGGCCGAGCAGGGGCGGACGTTGCTGGTGGTCGACGATGTCTGGACCCGCGCCCAGCTTGAGCCGTTCCTGTCGGTGGCGGGGCAGTCACGGTTGCTGGTCACCACCCACCGGCCGCGGACGCTGCCGCCTGGCTCGGTCAAGATCGAAGTGAACGCGATGACGCCCGCCGTGGCGGCGCAGTTGCTGGGCCGCGACCTGCCGGCCATGCATCCGAAACTGCGGTGGCGACTACTGGAGGTGGCGGGCGGATGGCCGCTGCTGCTGACCTTGGTCAACGCCCGTCTGCTGGAGGACGTGGAGCGAGGCGCTGCGGTGAACGTGGCCGCTGAGCAGGTCGTTGACAGATTGCGCCGAGCCGGTCCGGCGGCACTGGACATCACCGACAGCGGCCAGCGGGAGACCGCGGTCAAGGCCACGATCGACTACAGCCTGGAGGCCCTGGACAACGATCAGCGGGAACGGTTCCTGGAGCTGGGGATCTTCGCCGAGGACATCGACATCCCCCTGGAGATGGTGACGCTGTTGTGGCAGGCGACGGCGGGGTTGAACGTCGAACAGTCACATCGGCTCTGTGAGGATCTGGTCGGATTATCCCTGCTGTCATTACGCTGGGTTGGCGGAAACAAACGGGTCATAGCACTGCACGACGTTGTGAGGGCATTTGCCCACTCCGAACATGGCCTGGGCCCTCATCGTCAGATGGCGACGAACCAGTTGTTGATCGGCGAGGCACGCTCACTGATCCGCAATGGTGCCGACGGTGAAAAGAACAACGGGGGCTGGGCGTGGTGGCGGCTCCCGGCGGAACACTTCCTGTGGGATCACCTGGCCTACCACCTTGGTGAGGGACGGTGTAAGGCGGAGTTGGGTCTTCTGGTGAGTGACGTCCGGTGGATTCTGGCCAGACTCGACCAGGCAGGCCCGTTGGCTCTGGAAACCGATCTGACCCGCTGCGAATCGGCGGAGGCGGCGGACACACATCGTCTGATCGCTCGGGTTGGGCACCTGCTGGGCACATTCGAATCGCCGAAACTGAGCAGGAGCAATCGGCTGGCCCACCTCAGCGTTCTTCCTCATCTACGGGACCAGATCAGGCATCGATATTCTCTTACCGATCCTGTGCTTTTTCCGCTGCCGCCCATGCTGGAAAATGGCGGCTCTGTCCCGAGCCGGAATCCGACCGGCCGCATCGGCGGAGTGAACGCGGTGGCGATCTCCTCAGACGGCTCCTGGCTGGCCAGCGCCTCCCAGGACGGAACCGTACGAACCTGGGGAGTCGACGGTCATTGGCGAGCCACCCTGACCGGCCACATCGGCGGAGTGAACGCGGTGGCGATCTCCTCAGACGGCTCCTGGCTGGCCAGCGCCTCCCACGACGGAACCGTACGAACCTGGAACACCGACGGCACCCCACGAGCCACCCTCACCGGCCACACCGGCGGAGTGAACGCCGTGGCGATCTCCTCAGACGGCTCCTGGCTGGCCAGCGCCTCCCAGGACGGAACCGTACGAACCTGGAACACCGACGGCACCCCACGAGCCACCCTCACCGGCCACACCGGCGAGGTGAACGCCGTGGCGATCTCCTCGGACAGCTCCTGGCTGGCCAGCGCCTCCCAGGACGGAACCGTACGAATCTGGGGAGCCGACGGAGGTCTGCGTTCCACAATCACCGGCCACACCGACTGGGTGAACGCGGTGGCGATCTCCTCGGACGGCTCCTGGCTGGCCAGCGCCTCCCGCGACGGAACCGTACGAACCTGGAACACCGACGGCACCCCACGAGCCACCCTCACCGGCCACACCGGCGGAGTGAAGGGGGTGGCGATCGTCGCGGACGGCTCCTGGCTGGCCAGCACATCCCGCGACGGAACCGTACGAATCTGGGGAGCCGACGGAGGTCTGCTTACCACCTTGACCGGCCGTATCGGCGGGGTGAAGGGGGTGGCGATCGTCGCGGACGGCTCCTGGCTGGCCAGCACATCCCGCGACGGAACCGTACGAATCTGGAACACCGACGGCACCCCACGAGCCACCCTCACCGGCCACATCAGCGGGGTGAACGCGGTGGCGATCTCCTCGGACAACTCCTGGCTGGCCGGCGCCTCCGACGACGGAACGGTGCGGATCTGGAACGCCGACGGCATCCCACACGCCACCCTCACCGGTCACACCGACTGGGTGAACGCGGTGGCGATCTCCTCGGACAACTCCTGGCTGGCCAGCGCCTCCGACGACAGGACGGTGCGGATCTGGAACGCCGACGGCATCCCACACGCCACCCTCACCGGTCACACCGACTGGGTGAACGCGGTGGCGATCTCCTCGGACAACTCCTGGCTGGCCAGCGCCTCCCAGGACGGAACCGTACGAACCTGGAACACCGACGGCACCCCACGAGCCACCCTCACCGGCCACATCAGCGGAGTGAGGGGAGTGGCGATCTCCTCAGACGGCTCCTGGCTGGCCAGCGCCTCCCGCGACGGAACCGTACGAACCTGGAACACCGACGGCACCCCACGAGCCACCCTCACCGGCCACACCGGCGGAGTGAACGCCGTGGCGATCTCCCCAGACGG
>NZ_JBEPEI010000018.1:68983-177890 GCF_040300765.1 Streptosporangium sp. NPDC000239
GCGACGGAACCGTACGAACCTGGAACACCGACGGCACCCCACGAGCCACCCTCACCGGCCACACCGGCGGAGTGAACGCCGTGGCGATCTCCCCAGACGGCTCCTGGCTGGCCAGCGCCTCCGACGACGGGAGCGTGCGGATCTGGGCCATCAGTGATGACCCGTCATGCATCGCCGTCGTACGTGGTGAAACAGCGATGTTCGGCCTGTGCTGGAGCGAGCCGAACATCGTGATCGCCGGTGGAGCACGGGGCATCTCCATATTCAAACTGTCCACCCCGAGCGGCCGAGGAGCCCTGTCCCGTTCCTAGCCCGAGAGAGGCCTTTCGCGTACGGAGGATCGGGGCTTCGAACCCGGATGGGCGGCAAACCCGGACGTGCTCGTTCAAACGTGGTTCCACCGGCCGGTGGTCCGGGTGGTACCGCTTCGGCACCGCGAAGACAGCGCCTGCCACGGAAACGACAGTGGACAGCGTGGGCCGGGGCAGGCAGGCTGATCGCCGACGATGAGGGAGAGACCATGAATCTCGGCGTTTCAGGCATGAGCTTGATCTTCATGCTGTTCGGCGCTTTCATTCAGTTCCTGGTCATCTATTTCGCCGTACGCCTGGCTCTGAAGCATGACCGTGAACGGTCCGGGCGTGATTGGCCGCACAGATAGTTCCCCCGAGAGCGGAACAGCCAACGCCAGGCACAGCACGTGAAACGGCTGGGGCCACAGGCGGGACGGCCAGACCTACGGCCCCGCACGAGGAAGCCCTGAGAGATATGGATCATGACATCACCGACGTTCCTCAAGGGCTCACTCGTAGGGCCCGCGACTTTGTCAAAATTCATGGCTTCCGGGTGAGACCTTCGAAGGGCGATCGATTTCGGGACAGGTGGATCGCGTTAGGCATCCCGGCACACGAGATCGATCGGGCCGCGGAGTACGAGGCTCGTTGGGGTGGATTCGCGCTCCCGCCGGCTCCGCATTACGAGGGTGGTCCCCGGGTTCTGTCTTCGGATATTCCGGAAGGTTCACCGGCCGAAGGCTGGTGGTTCGACGCGGGCGGACAGCGGACGTCGGTTCCCTACGCCTTCATGATCGGTCCTGGTGATGAGTTCGGTATTCACAGCGAACTCTGGACCCCTCTGCACGCGACCGTCGAGGGCTGGGTGGAGTCGGTCGCGCTGGCCTACCACGCGTCGATGTGGGCCACGAAAATCACGAAGATCACAGGCGACGAGGTTGAAGCGATCCAGCTCGAAGGTTATGAGCCCGTACAGGAGGTGGCAGGGCTGGCGGACACCTGGTGGAGGGGACCGGACTCGCTTGTGGCGATCTACAGAGGAGAGGCGGAGTGCCTTTCCGCTCCTGCGTGCCGGACCGCGTTCGTCTATACGGGCCTGGATCGCTGGGGTCTCCACGGTGGCTGACCCGCTGATCGAGAAATACGGGCGTGAGGTGAAGCCGGCCCTTCCCGGTGACGACCTCGAACGACGCCAGGCGCACGGTTCCGGGTCGCGGACGTGTCACCTGTGCGGCCACAGGCCGGCGAGGCGGGCGATGCGGAGGCCGGCGTGCAGTTCCAGGCGGGTCGCCCCGTCCGTGATGTCGCAGCCGATGATCTCGCGGATGCGGTCAAGCCGGTAGTAGAGCGTGCTGCGGTGGATGCGCAGACGCCGCGCCGTACCCTGGATCTCGCCGCCGCTGTCGAGGTAGCCCTCCAGGATCGTCGCGAGTTCGGCACCCTGGGGCGCGCCCAGCAGGCGTCGCACTCCGGCGGGGAGCTGGCTCGCTGTCAGCCGGTCGAGCGGCAGTTGCAGGAACAGACGGTCGATGCCGAGGTCCTCCCAGAAGACCCGCCTGCCGTAACGACGCCTGTCCAGCCGGGAGGCACGGAGGGCGAGCCGGGCCTCGTGGTAGGAGTCGACCGCCTCCGGCAACGACGGTTTCACGCTGCCCACACCTGCCACGACCTCCTCCAGATCGTGGTCGGCGAGGGCGCGTTCAAGCCTGTCGTGGTTGACCGGACGCGGAAAGAGAACGATTCCCTCGGCTCCGAGAACGGCACCGACGATCTTCACGGTCGTCGATCTCATGGTGAATTCGAGGGTCGCCTCGACGGCAAGTCTCGTCACCGACCTTGAGGACGACTCAGGGGCCTGGAGGACGAGAACCGAGTAATTCTCGACGTCATCGATGAGGTTTTCCCGCACGAGGGTCTCCGCCGCCGCCGAACGGGCCTCCGGCGATTCTCCGAGCAATGCCGAAAGCAGGTTCTTCGAATTCTCCTTGTCGTGCCTCCGCTCGGAGATCCGCAGTGAGAGCAGCGCGCCCATTTCCGGCGCGGCGGATTCCAGTACTTCGAGATCGTCGACGCGCGGCGCCTCCCGATCCTCGACGTAGTAGACGTAGCCGAGCAGCTGCTGTTCATGACGCAGCGGCAGGACGACCAGCTCCCCGCCGGCCTGAGGCACCCGCACACCGTGCTTCACGTAGCGTAGCCGATGCCCTTCCACCAGCGAATTCGTCACCGGCGCCGTCGAGCCCGCGAGCAACCGGGCGAGCCGGGCCAGCCGGGCGTCGGTGTCGTGGACGCTGAACGCCGCGATCTTCAGGTCGTGGTCGAGCACCACCAGCGCCACGCCGAGACGGTCAGCCAGGTCCTGGACGGCGTCATCAAGGCTCACAGGGGTTGCTCCTCTCCTGCGACACAACGTCGGATCAACACCGACAACTAACGACACATCGTACGAAGCGCATCAACGTGGTGTCTGTCTACGGTGGTGCGACAACGCACAAGCTAGCAATACCAGGGGCGAAAGAGGCAAGTCCCGCCGTCGCCTGGCAGGCCCGATCCCGGCCGTTCACCGATCAACGCACCATCCTGAGCAATGCCCGTGCGTGACAGGAAGGAGCCCATTCCAGTGACCGAGCGCACCGTCGAAACCAATGGCTATTCCACTTTCTTCTTGGAAAGCGGGGAGGAGAGCCACGAGACCGTAATTCTTCTGCACGGCGGCGGCCCCGGCGCCAACGCGGGGTCGAACTGGAGCAGCTTCATCCCCGCGCTGAGCGACGACTATCACGTGGTCGCCCCCGACCTCGTCGGCTACGGCCGCACCGACCACCCCGAGGACATGCCGGGCAGCCTGACCGGATGGATGCGCATGCGGGTCGAGCAGGTGCTCGCCCTGATGGACGTCCTCGGTGTCGAGCGGGCGCACCTGGTCGGCAACTCGATGGGCGGCGCCCTCGCCATGCACCTGGTGATGACGGCACCGGACCGTTTCGCCCGGATCTCCCTGATGGGCAGCGCGGGCGGGCACTCGCAGCCGACGCCTGAGGTCATGCGGATGGTGTCCTTCTACAAGGACCCGACGATCAGCGCGCTGGAGAACCTCACCAGGTGGTTCGTCTACGACGAGGACGCCCTGGGCACGTCGATCTCGGAGATCACCGAAACGCGTTACAAGGAGGTCATGCGGCCCGAGGTGCGGCGTTCCTTCGAGCGCTTCTTCTCCTCCTCCCCCGCCGAGATGGCCGTACCGCCGTCCGCGCTGCGCCGGATGCCGCATCCGTTCCTCATCGTGCACGGCCGTGAGGACCGCTTCGTCACCCCCGACTCCAGCGTCTTCCTGCAGCAGCACCTGCCCAACGCGCAGCTGCACGTCTTCCCGAAGTGCGGACACTGGGTGCAGATCGAGCGCACCGCCCAGTACGCGGCACTGCTGCGCGGCTTCCTCACCGACGCGTTCTGACCCCGTACGACTAGGAGAGCACAGCATGGACATCAAGCAGCTCGGCTACCTTGGCCTGTCCGCGCGTGAGCCGGACGCCTTCACCACCTACGCCACCGACATCCTCGGCATGCAACGGGTCGAGGGAGAGGACGGCGCCACCCACTTCCGCATCGACGACATGCACCACCGCATCACCGTCGAGGCCGGAGAGCAGGACGGCGGCGCCTACTACGGCTGGGAGGTCGCCGACGGCGACGCGTTGAGCGCCGCGCTCAACGAGCTGAGCGACCACGGCGTCGTGGCCCACGAGGCGACGCAGCGGGAGCTGGAGATCCGGCGCGTGGCCGGTATGGCGCACTTCCTCGACCCCGCGGGCAACCGGGTCGAGCTGTTCCACGGGGCCTCGCTGGGCGAGGGGCGGTTCACCTCGGCACGGGACATCGAACGGTTCGTCACGGGTGACCTCGGCCTGGGCCATGTCGTACTCGCCAGCCCGGACGTGGCGGCCCAGCAGCGGTTCTACACCGACGTCCTGGGCTTCAAGATCAGCGACACGATGCGGGTGCCGTTCCAGGCGACGTTCCTGCACACGAACCCGCGCCACCACAGCATCGCCTTCGTGGACGGCCCGTTCTTCGGCATCGACCACCCGTTCCTGCACCACTTCATGCTTGAGGTCCCCGACATGGACCAGGTGGGCCGGACCTACGACCTCGTGCTCGACCGCGACGTCCCGGTCACCATGACGCTCGGACGGCACAGCAACGACCAGATGTTCTCCTTCTACGCCGAGTCCCCCGTCGGTGTGCACACCGAGTTCGGCAGCGGCGGCGTCCTCATCGACGACGAGACCTGGCAGGTCACCGAGATCCCCGGCCCCGACCTCTGGGGCCACCGGCACTGACCGCACCTTTTTGGAGCCATGACATGGATACCCTCACCCCCGTCGTGGAGACGGACGTACTGATCGTCGGGGCCGGTCCGGCGGGAGCCACCGCCGCGGCGCTGCTCTCGACGTACGGCATCCCCAACGTGGTGCTCAACAAGTACCCCGGGGTCTCGAACACGCCCCGCGCGCACATCACCAACCAGCGCGGCGTCGAGGTGCTGCGTGACCTCGGACTGGAAGGGGAGGTGGTCAAGAACGCGACTCCGCAGCACCTGATGGGCGAGCACGTGTACGCCACGAGCCTCGCCGGGCGGGAGCTCGGCCGTCTGCGCACGTGGTACACCCATCCCCACTTCAAGGCCGAGCACGACCTCGCCAGCCCGTGCTCCGTGTGTGACCTGCCGCAGCACGTGCTGGAGCCCATCCTGGTCAACGCCGCCGCCTCACGGGGGTCGTCCGTCCGCTTCAACACCGAGCTGCTGACGTTCACACAGGACGACGACGGCGTGACCGCCCTGGTCAGGGACAGGCTGACCGGCCAGGAGTACGGCATCCGCAGCAAGTACCTGATCGGCGCGGACGGCGGCAACTCGACGGTCGCCGCGCAGGCCGGCCTGCCCCTGGTCGGCAAGATGGGGCTCGGAGGCTCGATCAACGTGGTGTTCGAGGCGGACCTCACCCGCTTCGTCGAGCACCGTCCGGGCGACATGTACTGGTTCGTCCAGCCGGGCGTCGGCCACGACGGCAACGGCATCGGCGTGCTGCGCATGGTGCGTCCGTGGACCAAGTGGGTCGGCGTGTGGGGCTACGACGTCAACGCCGGGCAGCCCTCGCTCACCGAGGAGGACGGCGTCCGCATCGCGCACCAGCTGATCGGCGACGACCAGGTGCCGGTGAAGGTCGAGTCGATCTCCACCTGGGCGGTCAACGACGTCTACGCGACCGACAACATGGTCGGCCGGGTCATCTGCGTCGGCGACGCCGTACACCGGCACTCGCCCATGAACGGCCTCGGTTCGAACACCTCCATCCAGGACAGCTACAACCTGTGCTGGAAGCTCGCGATGGTGTTGCGCGGCGAAGCCGCACCCACGCTGCTCGACAGTTACCGCGACGAGCGGCTGCCGGTCGCCAAGCAGATCGTCCAGCGCGCCAAGCGCAGCGACGGACTGATGCCGCCGATCTTCATGGCGCTGCGCCTGCCGCCCGCCTCCGGCGCGCAGGAACTGCACGACGCCCTCGACGCCCTGCTGCAGCCGACGGCCGAGGGCGGCCGGCTGCGGCAGGAGTTCGACACCGCGCTGCAGGACACGATCATGTGCTTCAACACGCACGGCGTCGAGACCAACCAGCACTACGCGTCCGCCGCGATCGTGCCCGACGGCACCCCCGAACAGCCCGCGCCGCGTGACGAGGAGATCTACTACTTCGCCTCGACCCGTCCGGGACGCCACCTGCCGCACGTGTGGCTGACCAGGGACCAGCGGCGCGTCTCCACCTTCGACCTGTGCGGCCGGGGCCGGTTCACCCTGCTCACCGGCATCGACGGCGCCGCCTGGCGGGAGGCGGCCGAGCGCGTCGCCAAGCGCCTGGGTGTGCCCATCCGGGTCTGGTCGATCGGCCGCGGCTGCGACTACGAGGACGGCTACGGCGACTACCGCACCCTTTCCGAGGTCGCGGAGGACGGGGTTCTCCTGGTCCGCCCGGACCACATGGTCGCCTGGCGGTCCGCCTCCGCGGTGGACGATCCGGAGGCGGCGCTGGGCGCCGTGTTCGGCCAGATCCTCGGCCGCACGACCAAGGAGTAGTGGGCCATGCGCATCGCGGTGGTCGGCGGCGGCCCCGGCGGGTTGTTCTTCGCCGCACTGATCCGGCAGGCGGACCCGTCGTACGAGGTGACCGTTTTCGAGCGCAACCGCGCCGACGACACCTTCGGCTTCGGGGTGGTCTTCTCCGACCGGACCCTGGAGGCGATCCACGAGGCGGACCCCGTGCTGCGCGAGGCCCTGGCCGAGCACGGCAGGCACTGGGAGGACATCGAGGTCCGGCTGAAGGGCGAGCGGATCAGGTGCGGCGGCAACGGCATGGCCGCGGTCGTCCGGCGCACGCTGCTCCTGATCCTGCAGGAACGCGCCCGCTCCGTCCGGGCGGACCTCCGCTTCTCCACCGAGGTGACGTTGGACGACCTGGCGGGCTACGACCTGGTGGTCGCCGCCGACGGAGCCTCCTCGCGGATCCGCGAAGCGCTCGGTCCCGACCTCGACTCACAGGTGGAGACCGCCTCGGCCAAGTTCATCTGGTTCGGCACCGACCACCTCTTCGACGGGCTCACCTTCGTCCACGAACGCGGCCCTGACGGCGTCTTCGCGGTGCACGGATATCCCATCTCCGACACCATGTCGACGTTCATCGTGGAGACCGACGAGGCCTCCTGGCGGCGTGCCGGTCTCGACGCGTTCGACGTGAACCAACCTCCCGGGGCGAGCGACCTGCGCTCCAAGGAGTACCTGGAGAAACTGTTCGCCGAGCAGATCGAGGGCGGACGGCTGCTCACCAACAACTCCCGATGGGGCAACTTCCGCACGCGCCGTACCCGCCACTGGTACGCGCTGGCCCCACGGCCCGTCGTCCTGCTCGGCGACGCCGTACACACCGCGCACTTCTCCGTGGGTTCCGGCACCAAGATGGCCATGGAGGACGCCGTCGCGCTCTCGCGGGCGCTGGTCGGGAACCCGGGCGACCTCGCGGCCGCCCTCGCGAGCTACGAACGGACGGCCAAGCCACCGGTTCTGCGCATCCAGGACTCGGCGCGGCCAAGTCTCGCCTGGTGGGAGAACTTCGGCGACTACCACGACGCCCTTGAGCCGTGGCAGTTCGCCTACCACTTCATGTCCCGCAGCATCTCCGACGCACGGCTGGCCAGGCGTGCGCCGCAGTTCACCGACTCGACCCACCGCCGGTGGCGGGACCTGCACGGCGCCGACCCGCTGGAGACGCGCTTCGAGGTGACCGGCTGGTCGGCGTCCGGCCGGCTGCTCGACGTCGTGGCCGGAGCGGACGGTGCCCCCACGGCCGTCCTGGGGGAGAGTGATCTGCCGCTCTCCACGGTTCCGCTGCCCGGCGCGTGGGGCGCCCTGCTGGAGGCGCCGGACGACGAGGCCGACCTGCCCCACCTGTCCGGCTTCACCACCGGCGCGGTGCTGGTCGCCGTACACGGTGGCACGGCTCTGACCCGCACCCGGCTGTGCGAGGAGGTACGGATGCGCACAGGACTTCCCGCGCTGCTGATCGAGCGGGATCACGACCGGGACCGGGCACTGACCACGGTGCTCTCCGGTCGCGCTGACCTGGTCGGAGTGCTCACGTGAACGATTCCGGCCCGCTGGGCCCGCTGTTCGCCCCCCGGGGCATCGCGGTCGTCGGCGCCTCCCGCGACCCGGGCAAACTCGGCGCCGCCATGGCTCGTTCACTGTCCGGCTTCGACGGATTCCTGGCACGGGTGAACGCGCGCGACGACACCATGTACCCGTCCGTCGGCGCCGCCGCCGCAGCGGGACCCGTCGACCTCGCCCTGCTCTGCGTCCCCGCCGCGGCCTGCGCCGACGTGCTCGCGGAGGCGGCCGCCGCGGGCGTGCGAGCCGCCGTCGTGTGCGGCGGGGGGTTCGCCGAGGCGGGCGGCGCCGGAGTCGGGCACCAGCGACGGCTCGGCGCCATCGCCCGGGACTCGGGCCTCCGGCTCCTCGGCCCGAACACCAGCGGCTTCCTCGCTCCCCACGCGCGGGTGACCGCCAGCTTCGTCCCCGGCGTCCACCGGGTGGCACCTGGCGCCGTCGCCGTCGTCGCCGCCAGCGGCGGCGTCAACCACGCCCTGGCGTTCGCGCTGACCGAGGCGGGGCACGGCGTCAGCCTCGCCGTCGGCCTCGGGAACGGAGCCGACGTCACGGCTCCCGACGTCCTCGACCACCTCGCCGACGATCCCCGCACCGCCGCCGTCGCACTGCACGTGGAGTCGGTGGCGGACGGTCCCCGGCTGGTCGCGAGCGTGCGCCGCCTCACCGCGACCCGGCCGGTCGTCGCCCTGGTCGTCGGCCGTCACGACGTCGGGGCCTTCGCCGAGTCCCACACCGGGGCGCTCGCGACCTCGTGGCGCACGACGCGCGCGGCCCTGGCCCAGGCGGGTGCGGTCCTCGTCGACGACGAACGCGAACTCGTCGACGCCGTCGGCGCGCTCGCGGTGACCCGGGGCCGTCCCCACGCCGCCCCGGGGGTCGGCGTCGTCACCGCCCAGGCGGGTCCCGGCCTGCTGCTCCTCGACGACCTGCGAGGTCGCGGGGTCCGGGTGCCCGAGCTCACTCCCGGCACCCGCGAGACCCTGGCCGGGCTGCTGCCGCCGCTGACCTTCCAGCGCAACCCGGTCGACACCGGCCGTCCCGGACCCGAGCTGGGAGCGGTGTTCGCCGCCGTCGGCGCCGATCCCGGCGTCGACGTCCTCGCGGGCTACGTCCTGCACGAACCGGACGCGGTCGACGTCGTCGCCGCGCTCACCAACGGCATGACCGCGGACGTCCCCGTCGTCCTCGGCCTGGCGGGCGTGGGCGAGGAGGTCGTCCGCGACCGCCGAGCCCTGCGCGAGTCGGGCGTCGCCGTGGTCGACGACGCCCGTGGCGTCGCCGCGGCCACCGCCGCGCTGCTGGCCGACGCCCGAGCGCGTACGGCCCGCCCCGCCGTCTCCACCCCGTGGGCGGCGCCGACCGGCCTGGCCGCCCGATACGACGAAAACGCGGGCAAGGACCTGCTCGAACAGCTGGGTGTGGCGACCATGCCGCGCCACGCCTGCGCCGACCGGGCCGCGGCCCACGCCGCGTTCGACCTCGTCGGGGCTCCGGTGGCCGTGAAACTGCTGGACGCGGACGTCCTGCACAAGACGGAGATCGGAGGCGTGCACCTGGGCGTGTCCTCCCACGCCGACCTGGACGCCGCACTCGACGAACTCGACGCGGCGGGCGCGCGCCGCTATCTGGTCGAGGCCATGGCGCCCGCCGGGATCGACCTGGTGGTCGGCGCCCGACGCGACGTCGTCTTCGGACCCGTGGTGCTCGTGGGGCTGGGCGGCACCGTGGCCGAAGCCCTGGCCGACGTCGCCATCAGGCTCGCCCCGGTCTCTCCCGGCGAGGCAGCCGGCATGCCGTCCGAACTGACCGGGCGGGCCCTGCTCTCCGGGTGGCGCGGCGGCCCCGTCCTCGACTCCGACGCCCTCGGCACGATCGTCTCCAGGCTCGGCGACCTGCTCGTCGCCAATCCGCTCATGGAGGAGATCGAGGTCAATCCGCTACGGCTCACGCCACAAGGTCTCATCGCGCTTGACGCCGTCATCCTCACCAGGAAGGCCGACGATGCCCACACCGATCACTGAGCACACCGTGCCCTGGCCCGAGGCCGACGTCACCCGCTTCACCGAGGAGGGCCTCTGGGCCGGGGCCGCGATCGGCACCCTGCTGCGGGAGGTCGCCGACCGCGACCCGGACGCCACGGCGCTGACCGACGGCACCGGGCTCCGCCTCACCTACGGCGAGCTGGCCGACCGCGCCGACGCCGCCGCCGTACGCCTGCGTGGCCTCGGCATCGCCCGGGGCGAGCGGATCGTCATGCAGCTGGGCAACTCGTGGGAGTTCGTCGTCCTCCTCCTGGCGTGCCTGCGCGCGGGCGTCGTGCCCGTGATGGCGCTGCCCGCCCACCGCCGGGCCGAACTCACCTATCTGGCCGTCCATTCCGAGGCCGTGGCGATCGCCGTCCCCGACCGGACCAAGGACTTCGACAACCAACGGCTCGCCCACGACCTCGCGGCCGACGTACGCGCCGCCACCGGGGCCGGATGGCGGGTGCTGGTCGCCGGGGACGACATCGAACCCGGAAGTGTGGACCTGCGGAGCCTGTGCGGCCCGCCGACCGACCGGGCCGGCTTCGACATGCCCTCTCCCTCCTCCCGGGACGTGGCCCTCTTCCTCCTTTCCGGGGGCACGACCGGCATGCCCAAGCTCATCGCCCGCACCCACGACGACTACGCCTACAACGCCCGGGCCAGCGCCGAGGTCGCCGGGGTCACCTCGGAGTCGGTCTACCTGGTCAGCCTGCCCGCCGGGCACAACTTCCCGCTCGCCTGCCCGGGGATCCTGGGTGTACTGCTCGCCGGAGGGCGGGTGGTCATGCTGCCCTCGCCCGAGCCGGTACGGGCCTTCGCCACGATCGCGGCGGAAGGCGTCACGCACACCGCGGTGGTGCCCGCGGTCGCCGGCCGCTGGCTGGAGCGGGCGGCCGAGCACGGTGCCGGACAACTCGCCAGTCTGCGGGTCATCCAGGTGGGCGGCGCCCGCCTCGCGGACGAGCTGGCGTACAAGGTGAAGCCCGTGCTCGGGGCGACGCTGCAGCAGGTGTTCGGCATGGCGGAGGGGCTGCTCAACTTCACCCGCCTTGACGACCCCGCCGAGACGGTGTGCACCACGCAGGGCCGTCCCCTGTCGCCTTTTGACGAGATCAGGATCGTGGACGAGCAGGACCGGGACCTGCCGGACGGTCAGGCCGGGCTCCTGCTCACCCGCGGGCCGTACACGCCTCGCGGGTACTACCGGGCGGCGGAGCACAACGCCCGCTCCTTCACCGACGACGGCTGGTTCCGTACGGGTGACATCTGCCTGCGCACGCCCGAGGGTGACCTCGTGGTGGCCGGTCGCGACAAGGACATGATCAACCGTGGCGGGGAGAAGATCTCCGCCGAGGAGATCGAGAACCTCGTGTACCAGCTCCCCTCGGTGAGCCAGGTCGCCGCCGTGGCCATGCCTGACCCCCTGCTGGGGGAACGCGTGTGCCTGTACGTCGTTCCGCGGGCCGGGGAGACGGTCACTCTGGAGGAGATCCGCGGGCAGATGGAGAGCGCGGAGGTCGCCCGCTTCAAGTTTCCGGAACGGCTCGTCGTCGTCGAGGAACTCGCCTGGACCAAGGTCGGGAAGATCGACAAGAAGGCCCTGAGAGCCGACATCGCCGACCGCCTCAAGGCGGAGCTTCCGGGCGGCGTCTGAGCGTCCGGTCGTCTCCGGGGCTTCTCGGTAACCCCTGAGCGTCCGGTCGTCTCCGGAGCTTCTCCGTAACCCTTGAGCGTCCGGTCGTCTCCGGAGCTTCTCCGTAACCCTTGAGCGGCCGGCCATCTCCGGAGCTTCTCGGTAACCCCTGAGCGGCCGGTCGTCTCCGGAGTGCGGAACCCGGTCCGTGACGACGCGGTCCGGGGCCGGTTCGGCTTGTCAGGCGCGGTCGTGGAGGGTGACGTGGTAACCGTCGGGGTCCGCGAAGGTGAACGTCCGGCCGAAGGGGCCGTCGATCGGCGCGGAGACGACGGTGTGACCGTCGGCGACGAGAGCGTCGTGGATGGCCTGGACGTCGGTGGCGTGGAGCCAGATCGCGGCGCCGATGCCGGGCCGGGCGACGGACGCGAGATCGGTGCCGGGAACGACGTCGCGGAGCGCGAACGCGATCGGCTTCGTCTCGAAGACGACGGCGTGCGGCGGCCCGGCCTGCGAGCGGACGAGGCCGAGGTACCGCTCATAGAACGCCCGTGAAGCGTCAAGGTCGCGCGCCTGGAGCGAGATGAAGTCGGGGCCGGTGACGGGCATGGTGGTGCTCCTTCTCTCCGTGTCAGATTCCTGACACGGAGCAATGTATGTCAGAATTCTGACATGAGTCAAAACGGCCCCGGCGTTGACCTGGACAAATCACTGGGCTACCTGCTGAAAGAGGCTTCGAGCGCCCTGCGCGTGGCCATGGAGGAGGTGCTGCGGCCACTCGGGATGAGCGTGACGCACTACTCCTGCCTCGAACTGCTGGCCCAACGACCGGGCTTGTCGAACTCCGAGCTCGCGCGGGGCGCGTTCGTGACACGGCAGTCGATGAACGTGCTGCTCCAGGCCCTGGAACGGGACGGCTACGTGACCAGGCCCGCGGAGGCTCCCGTCGGGAAGGTCCTTCCCACACGGCTCACCCCTCGCGGCCGGCGGAGCCTGGAGAAGGCGACCGTGGCGGTCCGGGCCGTCGAGGTCAGAATGCTGGCCGGCCTGACCGAGACCGAGCAGTCAGCCGCGTTCCTGATCCTGCGGAGCATGATCCACTCCCTACGCGACAGCGACGGCGACGTAGGTTGCGCCGACGGACGTGGTGCATGAGTTTCCCCGGCCAGATGACATGGCGCCGCGAATGAGGACGGCCATCGCATGATCCTTCGGGATGGCGCGCCTCGATGTGAGCGCACGCCGGGAAGGGGCCGGGTTCTCCTTCACCACATGAACGGACGGGCGACACGGCACGGAGGCGTCGACGTCAGTCGCTCCTTCCCGGCCCCGGTCCCGTTGATCATTCTGGGCCGAGGCCGGGCCGCGCCCCCTCAGGAGCAGAAGGCGGAGTCGATCATCTTGCTGAAGGCGGCCATGTCGGCCGGGGACTGCTTCTGGTTGACGGAGAGGGCCATCTTCGTGCGGCCGTCCAGGGTGGTGAAGGCGCTCGTGAGATAGCCCGGAATGCCTCCGTTGTGACCGATGATCTCCCGCCCGCACGAGGTGGACATGGAGATCAGGCCGAGGCCGTAGTCCCCCGGCTGGATCTTGATGGGAACGGTCTTCCTCATTTCGGTGAACTGGGCGGGCTTGAGGAGCTTGCCGGTGACCAGGCCGTTGAGGAAGGTCGTCAGGTCCGCCGTGGTCGTGATCATCGCTCCCCCGGCGCCGGCGATGCTCGGGTTGAGCCGGGTCACGTCCACGTACTCGCCGTCGCTCTTGTTGAGGTATCCGTGGGCGTGCGGCCCGGGGATGGTCGTGGAGTACGTCGGCGCCGAGGTGCCGCGCAGCCCCAGCGGCTTGATGACGCGCTCGGTGACCTCACTCTGCCAGCTGTGGCCGGTCACCGCCTTGATCAGCATCCCGACCACCACATAGCCGGTGTTGGAGTAGGAGAACTTCGTGCCGGGCTCGAAGTCCAGCGGCCTGGTCAGCGCGGTCCTCACGATGCCCTCGTCGGTGAACCGGTTGAAGCGCAGCTTCAGGTAGGCGTCACCCGACGTCGGGAACTCCTTCATGCTGGTGTAGTCGGGTATCCCGGCGGTGTGCTGGAGGATCATCCGTACGGTGATCTCGTTCTCACGCGGCAACAGGCCGGGCAGATACTTGCCGATGGGGTCGTCCAGTCCGATCCGGCCTTCGCCGACCAGCTGCAGCACGGTCACCGAGGCGAAGGCCTTGGTGACGCTGCCCATACGGAACGACCCGTTGGTCGGTACGGGACGCCCGCCGTCGACCGTGGCCGTTCCCGAGCGCAGGACGCTCTGCCGGTCTCCCTCGCTGAGCCTGGCCTGCACTCCGACCGCGGTACCGGTACGCACCATCGCGTCCATCGACCTCTGGAGCGAGGCCGTGGTGCTCGGGGCGGGCTTCTGCCCGGCGTGCGCCGGGACGGAGAAGAGGGCCAGACCCGTGGTGGCGAGGGCGAGAGCGGCGGCGGCTTTGGACGGGGTGGTGCGCATGAGGAGGTTCTCCCGGTAGGTTCTCGCGCCACGTCGGCGCTGGTCACAACGCTAGGAGGGCAGACCTCGGCGAACGATCCCGCCAGGGAGACAGTAAGGGAGGAGGCGGACCGGTCCGCGACGGTAGGGACGTCCCTACCGTCGCGAACCGGCGGAGCCAGCGCGCCCTGCGGACCGGCAGGGGTGGGACGTGCCCACTTCCGTCACCCGGGAGCTCCTCGAACGCCCCGCCGCCGAGCTGACGGACGCCGACCTGGCTCGGCTGGGCAAGGCCTTCCTCGACGACATCGGCTTCGCGCCGACCTTCGCCCTGGAACCGGACCTGCTGGTGCCGCTGGAGGAGGCGCTGAAGGTCGTGGAGCGCGACGTCCGCGCCGCGGGGATCACCGGGACGCTTCGGATGGTCGTCCCCGACCGGGACGCCATGGGTCTGGCACGGGTGGAGTTCCGGGGCATCTGCCACGGCAGCGGCCTCGGGCCCGGCGGGGACGCCCAACAGGTGCTCCAGTCTGTGGCCGACGCCACCCAGGACGTGGTCGTGGAGGCGACGTGGAAGATGTGGCCCGCCTGTCCGGTGCACGATCGGTGCCTGCTCGCCGAGTTGGAGAACGAGATCGCCGTGTGGCGCTGCACGAGCGGCGGAACGCACACCGCCGCACCGGTGGGCGAACTACCGCCCCAACGCCGTTAACGGCCCGCTGATCCGCTGGCTTTTCCCAACAAAGCATCCCCGTCGTAGCTTGCGGCCGTCGGCGTCGTGAGAGCAGACTGGTGGCTCAGCAGCCTGAGAGGGCTCGCGATCAACCACCCCTCGTGGCCCGGCCTTATTCTCATCACCCCTGAGGGTTCGTGACATGTCGACGGGGGCCAGCAGCACCAGGGTGGCGTCTGAGGTCCTTATCACCCTTGCGAGGGTTCGCAACTAGGCGAACGCAAGCATCTACGCCACCGGGTTGCGTCCTCATCGCCCTAGAAAAGGGTCGCAACCCGGCAGGCGGGGCACCGCCCAGGCCTGATCACCCTGCGAGGGGTCGCGACCTGGTGCGGCCACGATGCCGCTCGCCGCCGACGTTTCCATCAAGATCATCCCCGATGATCCTCGGCCACGCGACCGCAGCCTTCACGAGCGATGTCCACCCCTCAGCGGCCGAGAAACGCAGGAACAGGCGACGAGGGCGACCGCCGCGTTCGTGCCACACCAGAAATGGAACACGCCCGTTCGTGCCCTCAATGTGGCCCCGGCTCGGTTCGGAGTCGTCCGAGCCAGCGGCCTCCCGGGTGACTCCTAGAGTGGGAGTACCGACGGTTTTACAGCTCGTGACCGTTCCCGTCCATGCAATGCCCCTGACCCGTGGCGCCTCTTGTTTGGCCACCACACCATCAAGATCATTTCACGCATATTGCACGAGCCCCAAGAAGCCCATGTCATCTCCGTGCGGCTTTCGCCGAGCTTCCATCCACAATGGACCAATGCGAGGACCGTGGGTACACACTGGCCGGCTCTGGACGAACGGCGATCCGTTTCTCGCCGTCGATGCCTCACTGCGCGACGCGTGGCGTGGGTTCAGCGACGACCAATACGACGACATCGTGGATCTCGGCCCGGAGGACACCAGCATCCCGGTTGGAGCCGGCCAGGCGGCTCTCGTCGGCGCGGACGGAGTCGTCGGTGACGACAGCTGGATGGAGGTCTTTCAGGCAGAGGATGGCGGTATCGCCGTCGTGCAGGCATCCAGTCCTGACTACCCACGTACGTTGACACAGGCCCTCGGCTACCCGGACACCGACGATGAAGACGGTGCCCCGCTCATCGTGCACAGCGGCGAGATCGCCTTGTTCAGCGCCGCGTGCGACGGTACCGGGCCACACTCGCAACGCCTGGTGCCCGCCCGGCCAGGACCGGTGCCATCAGTAAACGGGCGACCGCCGCACGGGGCCGATCCAGGTCTTCTGATAACGACGACGTATACAACGTTCGCGTTCAAGGTGCGCTGGTGCACCCAGCTAGACGAAGAGAGCTGCTTCGCCCGGTGGCTGCTGGCTCCTGCATGAACCTTGTGATCAGTAGATCCCGAACGATCTCCGGGATCGTTCAGAGCCGTTCGCTGTACTGCTCGTCGAACTCCCGCCATTCAGATCCGTCCGACTCGGTTCGTGATCGTCCGCCCGGATGGCTCCCAGAAGGCTGGCCGATCACCTTCTTCCTGCTTGCTCTGTCATTCCGCGCAACCAGGCACGCGACAGAGGCTCCGCCGACAAACAGACGAAGCCTCCATGATCATCGAAAGCAAGAGTATGGACGAACTATGGAAGGGTTCGGATATGACCGAACGGGACGGCTCCTCCTCCGGAGGGGTGTGCGCATGCGGGTCTCCGCTCGATGAACGTGATCGCCAGATACGCTTTCGGCTACCCGATCCCGTGTTGGACCTTGATCCTGCCGATCTCGAAGCTCGCAGGTGGGGCAACGACGTCATGATGGCGGTCGAGGGAGTGGGGGCGTTCGTCCGATGCCTCTTGCCGGTCAAGCTTTCGCACGGGTTCTCGGCCACCTTCGCCCTCTGGCTCGCCGTGCACCCATCAGACCTGCGGACCGCCTATGAGGTGTGGACAGCGCCGGAGTACGCCGATCTAGAGCTGACCGGCTTCATCGCCAATGCCGTCGAGCCTTGGGGCGCAGAGCTTTTGGCCGCTCCCGCACATGCCACCGTGAAGGATCCGGAACATGTGCCGTACATCGTGGAGACCCCCCATGAACTGCTGGGCCAGGTAATCACCAATGAGTGGCCACACCGCGAGGTGCTGAACGCGATGCCGCGATAGTCCGTTGATGTCTCCGTGGCAATCCCCTGAAACCGTGGAGACTTTTCTATGCGGCGACGAGCTGCTGACGTCTCGCCGTGGTAGCCCCTCGGGCGGCGGCCATCTGGTGTTCGTAGACGATCGGTGGTAGCCCGTCGGCGGCATGAAAGGGTCTCTCCATGCGCACGTTGAAGGTGCTTACGGACTGGTTCTGGCGAGTAGACGCGTCATTGGGCGGTGCCGCCAAGCCGCATCGCGGTCAGCGGTTCTCAGCGGCCCATCCTGCGCGCCTCGGGCTGATCGCCGCCGCCGTTGTCTGCGGCTTCCTGGGCATCATCTTGTTGATCGGTGCCGCAACGGGATGGGAACACGCTTTCACGTCGGCCACCTTGCTCTTCTGCCTCTGCGTAACCGTCTTCGCCGGGGCGTGCATGATGGGCATCGGCTACTTCGAACGCAGGCGTCAACGCCACTATGGGGCCTACCGACACGAGGTTCAGGATGAGCCTGGCATCGACGCGGGCACCCCAGGCCAACGCGCGGCACTCGCGCCGCCGCGCTTGGTACCCGGTGGAGCTGTGCCATGCCGGTGGACAGGCGTTCGTTCGCCGTACACACCATTTCAACGGTGCCGGAGGTGCGTGAGACCTGGCGGTGGCGGATCCGTAAGGCGTTGCTCTGCGGCCAGACCCGGTAGGACAGGCCCCTGGTCTTGGAGGGGGCCGTCCCGCCGCGTCCCTCGCACCGCGCCGCCTGTGGTGGCGCGACCACGACGCCTCCGGAGATCAGAAAGGCCCTCCCCCCGTTGCCGGGGAGAGGGCCTTTCTTCTGCGGAGGCTCGGGGATTTGAACCCCGGATGGGCGGTAAACCCAAACCGCATTAGCAGTGCGGCGCCATAGACCTGACTAGGCGAAGCCTCCTGGTTGCCGAGTGGCTCAGCATAGAGTACCGGCCATCAGGCGAGGCAGCAAAGCGGTTCCCGCAGACGCCGTGTCGGGGAGGCGTGTACCGGTTATCCACTCCTGTGGATAACTTTGTGCACACCTGTGGACGATCAGCGATTCTCGCAGGCAGACACGGCTGTGAGTCTGGGGATTCCCGCCAGACGAGACGTCCGGTACCACCTGACGGAATATCAACTTCCCGGGAAAGCCGGAGGGTACTGCCCCGACCACACAGGCGGGCGCCGGACCCCAAGCCCAGCCGTACCCAAAGGCCACAGGAGTGATCTCACCGGAAAATCCACAGGCTCCCTCCCGAACACCGGAAAGGAGCCTGTGGACAACGAATCCCGAACGCCGGGAGGGAACCTGTGGACGACGACTATCGGGCGACGAAGGTCACGACGCCGGGCAGGCGGCGAGGACCACGACACCACGCGGGCCCATCGACCCTCCCATGACGATCGTCAGGCGGCGGGGTTGGCCTCGCCCTCGATCTCGATCTTGATCTTCTTTCCGACCAGGACGCCACCGGTCTCCAGGGTCTGGTTCCAGGTCAGGCCGAACTCCTCGCGGTCGATCTCGGTCGTGATGGAGAAGCCCCACACGGACTGGCCCCAGGGGTTGGTGCCCGCGCCGCCGTACTCGACGGTGAGCTCGACCGGCTTGGTGACGTCGCGGATGGTGAGGTCACCGAGGACGGTGAACTCGTCGCCGGAGTGGCCGACCACGCGCGTGCTGCGGAAGGTGATCTCGGGGAACTTCTCGGCGGCGAGGAAGTCGTCGCCACGCAGGTGGCCGTCGCGGTCGGCGACGCCGGTGCTGATGCTCTCGGCCTTGATCGTCAGCTCGGCGGAGGACTCAAGGGGGTTCTCGGCGACGGTGACGCTTCCGGCGAACTGGTCGAAGTGACCGCGGACCTTGCTCACCATCATGTGCTTGACCATGAAGCCGATCCGGGTGTGGGCGGCGTCGAGGTTGAAGGTACCCGCGGCGGGGAGCTGAAGGTTCTCCCAGGTCCGAGTGGTCATGACTACTCCTGAAGAGGTGCTTGCAGTGCGGATGTTTGCGTCAACAGATTTCTACATGAGGAATATTCCCCACGTCAACCATCATCGGTTAAAGTGGAACGGTGACCTCCTTTGACGACTCCCGGTTAACGGCCATGGGCCTGTTCGCGGAAGCCTTCGGCGGCCTGCTGGCGAAGACCCACACCTCCTTCGCCGAGGCGGGGCTCTCGGACATCGACTTCGAGACCCTCATCCGGTTGGCACGTTCCCCGGGCAGGCGCCTGCGCATGAGCGACCTGGCCGCACAGACCAGCCTGTCCACCAGTGGGGTGACCCGGGTCGTGGACAGGCTGGAACGTGAGGGACTGGTCGCACGGCAGGCGTGCGCGACCGACCGCAGGGCCTCCTACGCCGTGATCACCCAGGCGGGCACGGACCGGCTCACCGCGGTGCTCCCCCGGCACCTGGCGGACATCGAGGAGTGGTTCACCGGCCTGCTCCCCCCCGAGCAGCTCGATGTCTTCCTCGACATGCTGCGGACGATCCGCGACGCCGTACGGCCGTGCGCGACGGCCGGGGCGGAGTCCGGGGAGTCTAGCGCTGGGGCTGCGGCTGTCGCTGCTCAGGAACCGTGAGATCGCCGCGTAGCCGCGCCATCGCCCTGGAGACCGTGCTCTTGACGGTGCCGACGCTGATGCCCAGCGCCCTGGCGATCTCCGGCTCGGTCATGTCCTCGTAGTAGCGCAGCACGACGGCGGTCCGCATCCTGGTCGGCAGCCGGTCGAGGGCCTGTTCGACCTGCTCGGGCAGATGGCCCGAGCCGCTGACGAGGACGGGCTCGGGGATCTCCTCGGCGGGATACTCCTCCAGCTTGCGCCGCCGCCACCAGGAGATGTTGATGTTGACCATCGCCCGGCGCACGTAGGCGTCGAGCGCCGCGCGGTCGTGGATGCGGCCCCAGGCCAGATAGGTCTTGAACAGGGCGGCCTGGAGCAGGTCCTCGGCGTCACTGGGATGCCCGGTGAGCTGACGGGCCGCGCGCAGCAGTGTCGGACCGCGAGCAACGACGTACTCGCGGAACTCCTCATGGATTCCGCCGCTCACCGCGATCACCAGCCTGTGGTCAGGTGTGCCTCGTGGCCAGAATCGCAGCCAGAGCCCCTAAACCGGCTGAACCGGAACCTATATTTCGTCCCGTCAACAGCAAAGAACGCCTCCCCCAGGCAGAGGTGTCCCAAGTCGGAGTCAGGTACTGGTTTGCCCTAGAACGGGGAATGACCCGTTCCACCGGGAGGGGGAATTTTGCTACCCCGCCACCCCACCGACAGGATTATTGGCCGAAGCGAACGGCGAGACTCCCGTGAGCGTGTGACGCTGACCGGGAGACCTTCGCGAAACATGGGAGTGACGATGCCGTATCGCAGCGCCGACCGCCGCCGCGTGCTGGCCGCCGCCGTGCTTGGCAGATCCCTCGACTCCCCCGGCTCCCCCGACGAGCGGGAGCCGGACCCCGAGGCCGACTCGGAGGAGGGGGAGCCCCTGCGTTCGATCACCGGCGAGATCCTGGACGTGAGCCCGCACCTGATCGTCGTGGAGACCCCCGAGGGGGAGGAGGAGCGGCTCGTCATCGCGCCGTGGGCGACCGCATGGCGCGGTGAGAACGTCTCCCCCGCCGACCTGCCGGTCGGTGCCCACGTGATCGTCAGGGCCCTGCAGGGCGGCCGGGTCGTCGACCGGATCTGGGCCGACATCACCCGCATCACCGGCGTGATCCAGTCCGTCGGCAGCGGCCGCAGGGACCTCACGGTCGAGCTGTACTGCGGGCCCCACCGGGGGCGGCGCACGATCGTCATCCCCTACGGCGCCTCGGGACGCCTGCGGGTACGGCACCCGCAGTTCGAGCCCGGCTACCTGTTCGACGCCATCGGAATCCGCGAGGACGGTGTCGCCCACGCCCGTCTGCCCGCGACCTCCCAGCCGCCCTACCGGTGGACCTCCGTGCCGAAACCGCCTCCCGGGTACGGCGCGCAGGCCCGTATCTCGGGCACCTCGACCTGGTCCGACACCTTCGACTGGGGTGAGCGGGGCGTGGCCTATCCCATGCTGGAACACGCCGACAGCGACTGCCAGGACGCCGGCGTGTCCTGTACGGCGCTGCCGTACCTCGCGCTGGGTTCCGCGCTCAGCGTGCGCAACGTGTGCGCCGGGCGGACCTCGGTGCTTCCGATCGTGGCCTGCGGCTGCCTGGCGGGCCGGTTCTGCGACCGCTGCCTGGAATGCGGCACCTCTCCCCGTGGCCGGATCGTGGAACTGTCGCCGGTCTCCTTCGTGGAGCTCGGCGGGGAGCTGACCAAGGGGTGTTTCAACGCCCGGGTCGGATTGGGGTGACACAGATGCTGACGATGATCGCCGCCGCGCAGCTTCCGGTGCTGAGCGCGCTGCTCGTCGCGGGAGCGCTCGCCAAGGTGTGGACGGCCAGAGGCGAGGCGGAGCCGGGCGTGCTGAGCAGGCTCGGTCCCGCGGTGCTGGTGGCCGACCGCTGGCGTGCGCCCGCCATGCTCGGCTGCGCGGCCGGTGAGGTGGTCCTGGTCGCCGGGCTGGTGACGACGGGTCATCCGGTGTTCCGCTGGGGTACGGCCGCGTTCTTCGCCGTGTCGACCTACGTGCTGTGGGAGCTGCGGCGGCGCCGTCCGGACGTGGGGTGCGGCTGTTTCGGCGAGGTCAGCGCGGTGCCGGTCGGGCTGCGCTCGCTGGGGCGCACCATGGTGCTGACCGCCATGTCCCTCGGGCTGGTCTGGACGCCGCGGATTCCGGGCTGGGCGCTGTTGTCCGGTATGAACTGGACGCAGGCGGTCGCCGCCCTGGGCGGGCTGCTGGTGCTCGCCGTACTCTCGCCGGAGATCGAGGAGGCGGCGGCGCGGCTGCGGTATCGCGCGCCGTGTGAGCAGCGCCCGCTCGACCCCGCGCACGCCCTCGGCCGGCTGCGGGCGAGCGCGACCTGGCGCTCACACGTGAAGCTGCTGTCGAGCACCGAGCCCGTGGACAGCTGGCGTGAGCTGTGCTGGCGGTTCTTCGTCTACGAGGGGCGCGGTCACACGGGTGAGCCGGTCGAGGTGGTCTTCGCGGTCTATCTGAGCGGGCGGCACCCGGCGGTGCGGGTGGCGATGGTCGGCTTCGACGGACAGCCGGTCGAGGAGATGTCTCTGCTGGAATCTATGCCCGTATCGGCTGGACGCTAGAGAGCTCTAGATCTTTCTAGCGGTTCCATACAGCTCTATACGGCTCTCTAGCTTCCCCACTAGAGAGCCGTATAGAGGGCTAGGGCCCCGTGTAGACCGTGACATCACTATATCGAACATGTGTTCAAACGGGCTGGGAACGCAGGAACTTTCCGAAGTGTGGCACCGTGAACGCGATGAATCCGCGCTCGGCGCTGTAGATCAGGCCCTTCTTGATCAGGCTGTCACGGGCCGGGGAGAGGCTTGAGGGCTTACGGCCCAGCCCCTCGGCGACCTCCGCGGTGGCCACCGGCTCGTCCCCGATGGCGGCCATCGCGTGCATGTAGTCACGCTCGGCGGGTGTCGCCCGCTCGTATCGGCTGCCGAAGAAGCCGACCGCCAGCTCCTCCTCCGCCTCGGGCGCGGAGACCTTGATGTCGTCGGCGGTGATCGGGCTGCTCAGCGCCAGGTCCCAGGCCACCTTGCCGTAGGCCTGGACGAAGTAGGGGTAGCCGTCGGCCGCCTCGTAGAGGGCGTCGAGGGCCTCCTGGGTGAACTCGACCCCCTCGCTCTCGGCGGGGGCGATGAGCGCCAGGTCGGCCGCCTCTCGGTCGAGCCGGTCGATCCTGGCGTAGCGGAACAGCCGCTCGGAGTAGCTCTTGCTGGCCGACAGCACGCCGGGCAGGTGCGGCAGGCCCGCGCCGACCACGATCAGCGGGCCGCCGCTCTGGGACAGCTCGTGACAGGCTGCGCAGAGCGCGGAGACGTCCGGCGCCTGCACGTCCTGCATCTCGTCGATGAACAGGGCGATGCCGACCCCCAGGTCGGTGGCGACCCCGGCGGCGTCGACGAACAGCTCGGTGAGGTCGATCTCCAGGTCGCCCGAGTCGGCGCGGCCCCGGCTCGCGGGCACGTCGATGCCCGGCGACCAGTGCGAGGTGCCCTTGGCCGCGCTCGGGTCGCGCATCGCGAAGGCCTTGAGCACGCCGAGGAACTCCTCGATGCGCTCCGGCGCGCGGTGCCGGGGGGCGAGCTCACGGATGGCCAGGTGCAGCGCGGCGGCGACCGGGCGCCGGATCGACTGGTCGGGCCTGGCCTCGATCTTTCCCGTGCCCCACAGCCGCTGCATGGCCATGGACTTGAAGGTGTTCAGCAGGACGGTCTTGCCGACGCCGCGCAGGCCGGTGATGACCATGCTGCGCTCGGGACGACCGCGGGCCACCCGCTCCAGGACGATCTCGAACTGCTGCAGCTCTCGGTCACGCCCGGCGAGCTCGGGAGGGCGCTGCCCCGCGCCGGGGGCGTACGGGTTGCGCACGGGGTCCACGGTCTCGGACTTTATGACGGGATATAGCGGCCGAGGTAGATTTCCGTAGAAAGGGCTACGGCGTGTCGCACGAGGCCGTGCGCAGGGGTGCGTCGCGGGGACATGGGGTGTCTCGGGCACCGCGAGCATCGCCATGACACACCCCCATCTGGGCAGACACCGCCCGAACCCGTGTTCGATCCGGTGCGACCGACTGTAGCGCCCCTTCGAACACCTGCGCGGGATTTTCGCCAAAAACCTCGGCCAAGGAACGTCAGGGCGCGGGCGACCGTACGGGGCGGTGGGGCGCGGCGGCTACCCTTTGTCACGTCAGGTGGCCGGACGACTACCACGGTCCGCCCGGCGTGCGGCGACGACAAGTGAGAGGCTCACGACTCGTGATGCGTAGTATCCAGGCGACGCTCGCGGTGGCCACCGCCTGTCTCACGACCGGTCTCGCGACGGCGTGCGGCACGACCACCGCCCAGCGGCCCGCCTCCGGTTCCCCCGTCTCCCAGACCTCCGCGGCCGACGAGACGGCCCAGAAGACGGTCCAGGAGACGGCACCCCCGGCTCCGGGCTCGACCCCGAGCCGTACGGCCCCGCCGAAGTTCTCGGCCACGGTCTCCAAGGTCACCCGTGAGCAGGTCAAACACTCCTGGCGGCCGGGTTGCCCCGTCCCCCTCGACGGCCTGCGGATGATCACGATGACCTACTGGGGCTTCGACGACAAACCCCACACCGGCAAGCTGGTCGTGAACAAGGACGCGACCGAGGCCATCACCAAGGTCTTCGGCCGTCTGTACGACTGGCGCTGGCCCATCTACAAGATGGAGCCCGTCGACGCCTACAAGGGCGACGACTTCGACTCCATCGACGCGAACAACACCTCGGCGTTCAACTGCCGCGCGGCGACCGGGTCGAGTCACTGGTCCCAGCACGCCTACGGCAGGGCCGTGGACATCAACCCCCGCGAGAACCCCTACGTCTCGGCCGACGGCTCGGTTGCGCACAAGAACGCCAGGAAGTTCGCCAAGCGCCCGGTGGACGCCCCCGGCGTGGTCAACCCCGGCGACCGGGTCGTCAAGGCCTTCGCCCGGGTCGGCTGGGGCTGGGGCGGCGACTGGTCGGGCATCAAGGACTACCAGCACTTCTCCGCGGGCGGAAACTGAGCGCCCGCCCCGCGATCAGAACCGGCCGGAAGAGGCGGTGCGATGATGGGGGCATGGCGGCCAAGGACGGGGACGGGTGGGTCGAGTGCGCGCTCGGCCATCGGCACTGGGGGGTGTACGGCGCGGCCGGACTGCTGGCCGTGCATCATGACGACGCCGGCACCCCGCGTGTGCTGATGCAGGAACGTGCCGGGTGGAGCCATCACGGCGGCACGTGGGGCCTGCCCGGCGGCGCGCTCGACAGTCACGAGAACCCCGTGGCGGGCGCGTTCAGGGAGGCGGGCGAGGAGGCCGGGCTGGACGGCGACGACCTGCGGATCCAGGGCGTCTACGTCGACGATCACGGCGGCTGGTCCTTCCACACGGTGATCGCCGCGACTCCCCGGCTGCTGGACGCCCTGCCGGCCAACGACGAGAGCGTCGACCTGCGCTGGCTCACCCCCGACGAGATCCCCGACAGGCCGCTGCATCCCGGTTTCGCGGGAAGCTGGCCGGTGATCGGGCGGGCGCTCGGTCCCGTGCTGGTCGTGCTCGACGCCGCGAACATCGTCGGCGCCCGTGCCGAACACGGCTGGTGGCGTGACCGCGCGGGGGCCACCGCCAAGCTGGTCTCCGAGGTCGGCGCCCTGGCGGCCAGCGGCGTGCGCGCGCTGCCCGCCAGGGCACCCACGCTGACCAGGTGGTTCCCCAGGTTCGCCGTGGTGGTCGAGGGGGCGGCCCGTGACGTCCCCGGGGTTCCCGGGGTCACGATGATCTCCGCGCCCGGCAGCGGTGACGACGCCGTGGTGCGGGCCGTACGGCAGGCGCCGGGGTGGGAGCACGTCCTGGTCGTCACCGCGGACCGGGGGCTGCGTGAGCGGGTCGTCGCGCTGGGCGCGGACGTGACCGGCCCCAGGTGGCTGTTGTCCCAGCTGTGATGGACCGTAGGGATCTGACACGATATGGATCATGTTTGGGTCCCGGAGTGGCTGGGATGACGAGGGGGTTCTGCCGCCTGACTCGTGGGGGCGGGGCACGTCGCGACTGCCGTGGGGGTTCGCGTTCGTCGTCGTCCTGTTGGTCGTGGGCAGGCTCACCCTCACTCCCCACCTGACCTCGCCCGCCCTGCGGACCTGGGCGACGGTGTTCGTCGCCGTGTGCGTGCAGGCGCTGCCGTTCCTGGTCTTCGGGGTGGCGCTGTCCGCGGCGATCACCGCGTTCGTCCCGGCGTCCTTCTGGACCAGGGCGCTGCCGAGGCGTCCTGCCGCCGCGGTGCCGGTCGCGGGCCTGGCGGGCGCGGTGCTGCCGGGGTGCGAGTGCGCCTCGGTGCCGGTGGCGTCCGGCCTGATGGCGCGGGGGGTGACGCCCGCCGCCGCGCTGGCCTTCCTGCTCGCCTCCCCGGCGATCAACCCGGTGGTGCTGGTCTCCACGGCCGTCGCCTTCCCCGGGCAGCCGATGATGGTCCTGTGCCGGTTCGGCGCGTCGCTGGCCGTCGCGGTGCTGACCGGCTGGCTCTGGTTGCGGTACGGCCGTCACGAGTGGCTGCGCGTTCCCTCCCCTCCACACGGTGCGGGCGGCAGGCTCGCGAGGTACGGCGAGGCGATGCGGCACGACCTGCTGCACGCGGGCGGATTCCTTGTCGTGGGAGCCCTGGCCGCGGCCACGCTCAACGTCGCCGTCCCCCGGGAGTGGCTGGACGCGGTCGGTGGGGTGCCGTGGCTGGCCGTACCGGTGATGGCCGTGCTCGCGGTGCTGCTGTCGATCTGCTCGGAGGCGGACGCGTTCGTCGCGGCCTCGATGACCGCGTTCCCCGCGACCGCGAAGCTGGCCTTCCTGGTGGTCGGGCCGATGGTCGACCTGAAGCTGATCGCCCTGCAGGCGGGCACGTTCGGCAGGGCGTTCGCGGTCAGGTTCGTCCCGGTGACGTTCGCGCTCGCCGTACTGGTGAGCGCCCTGTTCGGAGAGGTGCTGCTGTGAGCCGCGTGACCCAGAGCCTCGTCCTGGCGCTGCTCGGCGGCGTCGTGTTGTGGATCTCGGGGTTCTCCACGAGCTATCTGAACTACGTCAAACCGGGCTTCCGGCCGTTCCTGGTCGGGGCGGGGGTCGTGCTGGTGGTTCTGGGCGTCGCGGGGCTGTTCACCAAGCGCAAACATGATCACGGACATGGGCACGGGCACGGGGTCGCGTGGTTGCTGTGCCTGCCGGTCTTCGCGATCCTCCTGGTGGCGCCGCCCGCGCTCGGCTCCTTCGCCGCGGCCAGGTCGCAGGCGCCCGCGCTGCCCAAGCGGGATCCCGGCGCCTTCGCTCCGCTGGCCGGGGGCGGTCCCGTGGACATGCCGATCGGCGAGTTCATCGGCAGGGCGTGGGACGACGACAAGAAGTCCCTCACCGGCCGTGCCGTCCGGCTGACCGGCTTCGTCGTCCCGGCCAGGCGCGGGGGCGAGTGGTACGTCACCCGGATGCAGATCGCCTGCTGCGCGGCGGACGCCTTCGCGCTGAAGGTCCTGGTCAAGGGGATCAAGGCACCGCCGAGGGACACCTGGGTCGAGGTCACCGGGACGTGGGTCCCGCACACGTTCGGCAAGATGCCCAACGGGTTGATCTACCCCGAGTTGGCGGGGACCAGGCTGGCGAGGGTACCGGCGCCCGCGGAGCCGTACGAGTAGGGCCTCCTAGACGGAGGACGGTGCCGTCTCCGACGGCGTGGCCTTCTCCAGGTCGCGGGTCGCCCGATGGAACAGCCAGTAGCTCACCGCGGCGACCACCGGGAAGAAGAGCTTGACGCCGCCGGGCAGGTCGAGGATGAGCAGGCCGTCGTTGAGCGAGTGGAGTACGGCCGCCGCCGCGAAGGCCGCGGTGACCGCGCTGGTCAGCACGACCCGTCTCCTGGTCTGCCACACCCCGAAGGCGACCGCGCAGACCAGGCCGGTCCAGGCCAGGTGGCTGAACGGGGTGGTGAGCCCCCGCATGAACAGCACCATCCCCGCCTCAACGGCGCTGTCGTGCCTGATGCTCTTCCAGGCGTACGACATCGACTCCATGATGGCGAAGCCGGTCGCGCAGGACAGGCCGAGCGCGACGCCCGCGGGCTTGGTCAGGTGCGCCCCGGTCAGCGCGACCGCGAGCAGGGGGACGAACTTGGCCGCCTCCTCGATCCAGCCGACGCGCAGGATCGTAGGGTTGTCCTTCTCCGAGATGAGCAGGGCGTCGAAGTAGCCGCCGAGCAGCAGGGCGACACCCCCGCCGAACAGGAACATCCCCACCAGCGTGGTGCCCGGCACGCTGTCGCCGATGCGGGTGCGGTCGTGGATGGCGAGGAGGAGGGCGGCCGGGCCCGCGGCGGCGCCGTAGAAGAAAGCCGCGGGCATCACGGCGCGGTTGCCGACCATTTCCATCATGAAGATCAGGGAGGCGGACAGCGCCATCATTGCGATCCACACTTTGAACCATCTATGGCGATAGAACCGTAAATGTCCTCGCATGTGGAACTATTCCCCATTCGAGGCCGTGCAAATTCGGACGAATGGTGCATTATTCGCTAAAGAGCGTGCCCGCCAGGATGGTCACGCCGATCACCATGAAGATCACGGGAACGAGCCACCGCCCCCACCGGTCGACCAGGTCGATGACCCTTCCGTGGGAGCCGAGCCAGGAGGCCGTGACACACCAGAGCGCCACGAGCACCGCGAAGACCGCGACCGTGACGAGGCTCGCCACGGTACCGGCCGTACGGAACAGCGGGGTGTAGACCGAGATGTTGTCGGCGCCGTTGGCGATGGTCACCCCGGCGATCGAGACCACCCCGGAGGCGACCGGCCGCTCGTCGTCCGCCTTCGCCAGGAGTCCCCGCACCCCCAGGCCGAACGGCACCAGCCCCAGCAGCCCGACCCACCGGTCCGGAACCACGGTCAGTCCGAGCGCCGCGACGGCAGACACGGCCACCAGCGCCGCGATGCCGGTGTACTGCCCCGCGACGATCTTCCACGGCCTGGGAGTGGCCTTCGCTCTCGCCGCCAGGAACAGTACGGTCAGGATGACGATGTCGTCCACGTTCGTCCCGGCGAAGACGACGGCCGCCGTACCGATCGTTTGCCACACGTGGGCATTATGTCGGCTGGGGTGGCTCCGAATTCGGGGGTTAAGATCGATTTAGTCGCGACTGTGCCGTACCGCCCGTTCCATACCGGTCCCATCGGCCCCCCGGAGGTTTCGCGTGGCCCACCCGCCGCCGCAGTACGGCAGGCCACAGCGGGGCGAGACGGGCCGGGGTGTCGCGGCCATCCTGACCATGGTCATCGGCGTGCTCATCGCGGCGACCATCGCGCTGGTGATGGTGCTCAACCCCGTCTCGACACCGAAGGACACCTTCCCCACCCAGGGGGCCGAACGCTCCGAGTCGTCGGCGCGACAGGCCGCCCAGCTCGCGCTCGACACCTACTCAAGCGGGTCCTACGGCGACTTCTGGGACCTGTGGAGCACCCAGTCGCAGACAGTGATCAAACGGGAGGACTACGTCAGGCTGTTCCAGCTCTGCCCGCCCCTCGTCCAGGACGGCCGGTTCACCATCTCCAGCGTCGCGGTCGAGGGCGACCACGCCACGGTGCAGGCGACCGGACCCGGGGACCAGAGCGAGTTCGGCTTCGTCTTCGAGGGCGGCGAGTGGCGGTACACGCCTCCCGCGCAGCAGGAGACCGACTACCGGACCAAGACCGTGGACCAGCTGGCCCAGGAACGACGGACCGCCGGCGGCTGCGGCAGGGCCTCGGACCCCTCCGCCGCCCCTTCTGCGACCCCTTCGTCCAGCCCCTCCTACGGCGCCCCGACTGATCCGTCCGCGACCCCTTCGTACGGCTCCCCTGCCGATCCGTCCGCCGTTCCCTCGTACGTCCCCTCGACGGCCCCGGACCCCAGCTCCGTGCCGACGTCGTTCCTCATGCAGGGCTGACCGTTCCGCATGGGATCCGTTCTCCTCTTCCCGGCTTCAGCTCTTAAACCCAGAAAAGCCCAGGAAAAGCACCGTAAAGGCTTTCACAGCCTGGGTGGAAAATGGGCAACCATCCCGATAAATCACTGAAGACGGCCTAGCGCACCCTCATCTCGCAAATCATCAGTCAACTCTGTGGCATCGCCGGTATGTCACGAATATCGTGAGATCGTATGCCTTGCCGCGCAGCCGATTCTCATGCCGACGACCAGTGACGGAGGCTGGGCCTGATGAATGTGCACACCGGGATCGCGACGCTGTTCGCCTTCGCGACCGGAGCGCTCGGGCTGTACGTGCTGGCGACCAACCGGCTCCCCCGCTGGATCCGCAGCCGCGACGAGGGCCAGGCCTCCGCGTACGGCTGGGCGAAGCTGCTGATGGCCGTGTTCATCATCATGATCGTCGTCCCGCAGGCGATCGGCCTGCCGTACGGGCTGGTGGTCGGGTCGATCCTGCTGGGCCTGGTGGCCGCGGCGGCGTCCTGGTGGCTGACGCTGCGGCGAATCCGCTGACCGGCCGCTTTCCTGCCGGGCATTCCCCGAAATAGCCGGCTCCATGGCAGAGTTTCAATGCGTGACACAAGTCTCGTTACCATAGAAATACGAAACGGACACACTTTCGTGTTTTCCGCCCGGCCTGCCCCGGGGAAAGCCGTCCACGGGCCGTTCAGCCCGGCGAGAAAGGTCACAAAAAATCATCACGCATATGTCAGATGCGGCCGGTTCGATATATTGACGATGTGTCGCCCAGCGAACGTCCTCTGTCCGCCGATGAGCGGGCCGTGATCCTGGCCCTTCTCGCCCGGGACTTCCCCGGTGCGGAAGACCTCAGGAGACAGGTGCCCTCGGTGGTCGTGACCAGAAACTGCGGGTGCGGATGCGCGACGATCGACTTCCGCACCGAGGACGAGCCTCCCACCCTGGGCAAGGAGCTGGTCTCCTCCGCCTACGTGCGCGGGCGCGACGACGGCGTTCTCCTCTTCGTCAGGCACGGGCGCCTGTCCCACCTGGAGGTCTACTCCAGCGACGGCGACCCGGCCCCGCTGCCACGCGTCGAGGACCTGGTCATCGACCCGCCCGACACCTGGGAGTGAGGACTCCGTACCCCCGCAATGTGAAGGCTTGACCATGTCCTGACACGGGAAAAACCAACTCCGTGATCAAACTGTGCCCGAAGGACTACAAAGAGGCCCTCCACGTCGGCCACTACTTCCGCACCGGCAACCCCGTGGTGATGGACCTCACCGGGCTGCCGGACAGCGAGGCCAGGCAGTTCGTGGACTTCGCGGCGGGTCTGGTCTTCGGCAGGGGCGGCGCCCTGGACCGCCTGTCGCACAAGGTCTTCCTCCTGATGCCCCGGGGCATGACCAGGACCCCACCCCCGGAAGGCGCCTGACCCCACGGAAAACCAGCTGAACATCGCTCCGTGAACCACGACAATCCTTGATCATGGCCACACATCAGGCAGTCGAAGGTCTACGGCGCGCGCTGGAATCCGGCAAACCTGTGCGGATCATTCGCGACATCGACGGCGCCGACCGGCTCGACGCCTACGTGGTCGGGCTCGGACGCAAGTGGGTACTGCTCCACACCATCTCCGCCGGGTTCCACCTCGACGGCCACTCGGTCGTACGGCTCCGCGACGTCGAGCACGCGACACGTTCCAACTGGAAGGCCGCGCGGGTCGCCCACCGGGCCCTCCGGCTGCGTGAGGAGCGTCCCCGGACGCCGCCGGGCATCGACCTCGACACGACGACCGGTCTGATCGACACGCTGACCAGGGCGTTTCCCCTGGTGAGCGTATACACCGAGAAGATCGACCCGGACGTCTGTTATATCGGCCGCGCCCACGGGGTCACGAAGCAGAAGAACCTGCGGCTCCAGGAGATCAGCCCCCGGGCGGTCTGGGGGTACGACTGTTGCAAGTACCGGACCACGGACATCACCAGGTTCGACGTCGGGGACGGCTACATCGACGCCCTGCACGCGGTCGGCGGGAATCCACCGGACCTCTGAGCAGGCCGTTCACCCCCGGGAGCCGGTCCGGGGGCCGCTGTACTCGGTGTCGCTGACGTGTTCGCGCCAGGAGACGTCGTCGTCCTCCCACAGCGCGAGATGGGACATGAACCGGTCCGGAGCCGCGCCGTGCCAGTGTTCCTCACCCGGCGGGGTGTGGACGACGTCGCCGGGACGGGCCTCGATGATCCCGCCCTTGCGTGCCTGGATCAGCGCGACCCCCTCGACGATGAGCAGGGTCTGGCCCAGGCCGTGCGAGTGCCACGCCGTACGGGCTCCCGGGGCGAAGCGGACCATGTTGGCCCGCATGTGATCGCCCCGGTAGACCACGTCCGCCCAGACGTCGCCGGTGAAACACGCGGCGGGCAGCTTCGTGGTCGGTGGTCGCCTCAGGATCTCCATCAGGCACCCCCTTGCGCTCTCGGGGGTATGTTCCCCGGTCACCGGGGTTCAGAGCAGGCCGTACCGCTCCAGCTCACCACGCAGGGCCGCGGCGTCGGTGAAGAGGATCGCGCCCATGCCGACGGCTTCGGCGCCCCTGACGTTCGCCGGGCTGTCGTCGACGAACAGCGCCCGCTCGGGAGAGAGGCCGAAACGATCGAGCGCGTACCGGTAGATCTCCGGATCCGGCTTGATCATCTTCAGCTCTCCTGAGACGACGATGTCCCTGAAGACCTTCAGGACCGGATAGTGGTCCACCGCCAGCGGGTACGTCTCGGCCGACCAGTTCGTGATCGCGTACATCGCCGTCCCCGCCCGCTGGACCTCGGCCAGGATCTCCGACGTGCCCGGGACGAGGCCGTCGAGCATCTCCGGCCACCTGCTCCAGTAGGCCTCGATCAGCTCCCGGTGGTCGGGATGGCGTTCCACGGCCTCCCTGACGCCTTCGGCGAAGGGACGGCCGCGATCCTGCTCGGCGTTCCACGGGCCGTGGCAGACCTCGGTGAGGAACCACTCCATCCGGTCCTGGTCCTCGATGAGCTTGCGGTAGAGATGCCGGGGGTTCCAGTCGACGACCACCCCGCCGAGATCGAACACGACCGCCTCGTAGCGCTGCCCCATCGTTCCCCCTGTCGTGGTCAAACGTCATGGTCAAACGTCGTGGTCAAACCAGGATCACCTCGACCCCGGCGGCTTCGATCTTCCCGATCTCTCCCGGCGGGGCGCCGTCGTCCGTGACGACCGCGTCCAGCTCGCCGATCGGGCAGACATGGCCGAGCCCGGTCATGCCGAACTTCGAGGCGTCGCACACCGCGATCTTCCGCTGCGCCGCGGCGATCGCGGCCTGCTTGACCGGCACCTCGGCCAGGTCGTGGGCCGTCAGCCCGTGCCCTGCGGAAAGCCCGCACACCCCGAGGATCACGGTGTCCACCCGCAGGGCGCGCAGCGACATCTCGGTGAGGTGCCCGGTGAACGACGACGTCCTGGGCAGGACCTGCCCGCCGGGCACCAGCAGTCTCACCTCGGCCGCGCCGCTCAGCGCGTTCACCGAGTGGAGGTCGAGGGGCATCGCGGTGATCCTCCGGCCGGCCAGCGCGCGGGCGACGCGCAGCACGGTCGTCCCGCTGTCCAGCACGACGGACTCCCCATCGGCAACCAGCTCGTCGATCTTGGCGGCGATCCGCCGCTTGACGTCCACGGCCTCGCGCTCACGCACCGCGAACGGCGGCGCCTCCCCGCGCAGCATCAGGCTCACCGCGCCGCCGCGCACCCGGCGCAACACCCCCTGCTCGGCGAGCTGGTCGAGGTCGCGGCGGATGGTCATCTCCGAACAGCCGGTCCGCTCGGCCAGCTCGCCGACCGTGACCCGCTCCGCCGTACGCAACCAGGAGATGATCTCCAGCAGCCGATTCGAACCCTCCACATGTGCTAATAAACGTGAATGATGTGCGAAAGTCAACCTTCCGCTCGTTCAGCCCGGCTCCTCACCGACGGTGACCATGCCGAAGGAGTCGTGGACGGGCGCCGTGTACTCCCTCATCGCGGCCCATGTGATCATCTGGCGGCTACTGGATGGTCAGGCGGTGACCGTGGTCCACGGACCGGGGGCACAGGAAGATGGTCAGGGCTCCGTAGCGACCGAGGTTGAGCGTGGTCGGCTCGACGGTCTCCTGGCACTCGGACGTGCTCCGGTCGAGATGGCGCTCTTCGAGAGGACGCCATCGCGGCTCACTGCCGGCGTCCCACTCGCTGCTGGCCAGCTTGAGGAGCGGCTCGGTCTCGGTCCCGCAGACGTCGCAGGGCAGCTCGTACATGTCAGAGAGATGCCATGACTCCCACCCGCCGATCTTGCAGCCGGGCGCGATGGACAGAAGGTACTGGTAGTCGCCGTCGTCCCACTCGTCGAGGGCCGCCTGAAGCTTTTCGGGCAGTTCCTCGGGATAAGGGTATTCGGTGACCCGTTCGGGACTCAGCACGCAGGAACGCGGTAGACAGTGTTCCACGCTCAGGTCGGCCGCCTGGGCACCGAGAATGCGGTCAGGGGTGGTGTGGTGTCGCATGGGCGGTTCCGCGAGCACATCGACGAGATCGTCGCTTCGACGCCAGACCAGTAGTGGGGCGGGTCCAACGATGTCTTCCATGTCGTGGTCATTGGGACACCACAGCACCTGGAGCAGGTCTTTGCCCTCCGGAAAAGGGATCTCGGGAATGTCACGCGCGTAGAACTGCGCGACCCCGACCATGGGCACCGGGCTCTCGGGAAGGTGATCGCGCCGATCCAGCCAACCGGGCTGCCCAAAGGGCGCGACCTGTATTTGGACGACCCGGTCACAGGCGGGCCACGGTTCAGCGACCGGCCAGATCAATGGCCCTCCGATGTGACTGTCATGGATGGTCGGCTTTCCCGGGCGTGGATGAAGCCGGACGGCCGTCCTGGCGTAGGCGTTCATCCAGGGGAACCTCTCGACGAGATCGATCGGAGGGTCAGGGGTCGTGAAGGTCATGGCCGGGAAGCTTAGGCAACGGACCCGACAGACCGCCTCCCAGAAAAGAATGACCGGTTAATCCGGCAAATGAGGAAAAGTCGGTTTTCGGAGGAAGTTAAGCATTGACCGTAAACGGTGGTATGCGTACGTTCCGGGAGGGTCGTCGCTGTGGCGCCCGGAGCCGAGAGGGGCACCATGGCCACCGATTCCATCCCGAACGACATTCCGAACGACATCGTCCCCGGGCCGCTGGGCACCCCGTCACCCGAGTACGCGCGACGCCACGAGGAGGGGCCGCTCGATCCGGCCGTCATGCCGAGCGGGGACATGGTGCCGGTCGCCGTCAGATACGAGGACGTCCGGACCCTGCTCGGCTCGGCGGCCTCAAGCCGTAACCTGCGCCTTCCCGGCCTGCCCCGGCTGGTGAGCGGCGTGGGCATCGACGACGACCCCGACGCGCTGATCAACCAGGACCCGCCGGAGCACACCCGCTACCGGCGGATCATGTACGGAGCGTTCACGCCCCGCCGTACCGAATCGTGGCGGCCGTGGGTCGCGGCGATCGCCGGTGAGCTGCTCGACGGGGTCGGCGAGGAGTTCGACCTGGTCGAGGCGTTCGCGGTGCGGTTGCCCGGCCGGGTCATCTGCCGGTTGCTGGGTGTCCCCTATGACGACTACGACCGGTTCGTGGCCTGGACGGACATGTTCCTCACCACCTCGACCGCCACCGAACAGGCCCGGTACCAGGGCTACACCGAGTTCATGGCCTACGCCCGGGAACTGGTGGCCTGCCACCGCGCCGAACCCGGTGACGACCTCATCGACCTGCTCGTGCAGGCCCGTGACGAGGAGGACCGGCTGAGCGAGGGTGAGCTGGTCAACACCGTGTTCGCGCTGATCACGGCGGGGCACGAGACCACCGCCTCGATGGTGTCCAAGGGGGTCTTCCGTCTCATGCTCCATCGCGGGCAGTGGGACGAACTGGTCGCCCGGCCGGAGCTCGCGGCGACCGCGGCCGAGGAGATCCTGCGTTACGACGGGCCGCCCGCCAGCGCGTTCATGCGCCGGCTGACCGAGGACGTCGAACTCTCCTGCGGCGTGCTGAAGGCGGGGAGCGTCGTGATGCCCGACCTCAACGCCGCCAACCACGACCCCCGCGCCTTTCCCGAACCGGGACGGTTCGACATCCACCGCTTCGAAACGCAGCCGCCGCATCCGCACCTGGCCTTCGGGTACGGCCCGCACCGCTGCCTGGCCGCCGCGCTGGCCAGGGTCGAACTCACCGAGGCCCTCAGGGCGCTGGCGACCCGGCGGCCGGGGTTGCGCCTGGCCGTACCGGCCGAACAGGTCGAGTGGAGTGAGGGGCTGACCCGTCGTCCCGTCGCACTACCGGTGACCGCGGCCCGCCGTGACAACCGGACAGACCGGGTGGAGTGACCACCCGGTCTGTCGGCTCGCGACGCTGCCAGAGGCTCACGCGTCCTGTCCCCACCCCCGCGAGGACAGGACGCGTCCCCTGATATCCCCTGGCCGCGCGGCGCCGTCACGGACTCCGTCTCACGACGGAGACACGCCCTACTTCTCCTCGTACGGCGCGGGCGGGGCCAGCGGGGCGCACTTCTTCTGGGCCTTCTCCCAGGCGTCCGACTTGGGCTTGACCTCCTGGAAGTCGGCGGGCTTCTGCTCGTCCGTTTCGATGGGCTGCCAGACGCCGTTCTCCCGCAGGCACTTGGCCCACGTGGCGAACTTGGCGTCCTCCTTGGGGGTCGTCGGCCCGCCGCCGAGGATCACCCAGTCCCACTCCTTGCACGCCTTCATGGCGGCGGTGAGCTGGGCCTGGGTGCTGTCGGTCACGGCGCTGGTGTCGAGGTCCTGGCCCTTGGCCGGGTCCGGGATCTTGATCTTGTTCTCGCGCATGCATCCGGCGAACTTCACCGCGGCCTTGTGCCAGCTCAACGTGGCCGGAGCGGCGGAGGGAGCCGTGGCGGGCTCGGCGGAGGTGGCGGCCTTCGCGCCGGAGTTCGCCGTGCTGGCGAAGCTCTGTACCCCGCACGCCGTACTCAGCGCCAGTGTGGGAAGGACGGCCAGTACGGCGAGACGCCGTTTGGTGATCAACACGGTTCTCTCCAATGGGTCGGTTGACTGCCCATCACCTTGGCCCGTCCATATGAGCGACCTGTCCACACCATGTCATGAACGTGTAATAGCTTCCGAGACCGGACAAATCGCAAGTCATGGCCGTCGATACTGGAACGCATGGCACGCGTGTTGCTGGTCGAGGATGACCCGAGCGTCAGAAACGCCCTGACAATCGCCCTCAAGGGCAGGGACCACGAGGTCGAGTCGGCGGCGTCCGGGGAGGAAGGACTGGCGCTGCTGGCGCACTTCGCCGCCGACGTGGTGGTGCTCGACCTCATGCTGCCCGGTATCGATGGGTTCGAGGTCTGCCGCCGCATCCGCGCGACCACCTCGACCTCCATCATCATGCTCAGCGCGCGGGGCGACGACTTCGACGTGGTCGGCGGTCTTGAGGCCGGGGCGGACGACTACGTGATCAAACCGGTGAGACCCCAGGTGCTTGAGGCCCGGATCAGGGCGGTGCTGCGCCGTACGGAGAGTGTGCCCTCTCCGGTCGAGACCTACGACACGCTGCGCATCGACCGCGCCTCCCTGACCGTGAACAGGGACGGGCGGCGGATCGCGCTGCCGCCGATGGAGCTGCGCCTGCTGCTGCACCTGTCGGCCGTGCCCGGGCAGGTCTTCAGCAGGCAACAGCTGCTTGAGTCGGTGTGGGACCACGACTACCTGGGCGACTCACGGCTGGTCGACGCGTGTGTGCAACGGCTGCGTTCCAAGATCGAGGACGTGCCGGGCGAGCCGAGATACGTGCAGACCGTGCGCGGGTTCGGGTACCGCTTCGGGCCGGTATGACCTGGCTGCGAGGACTACGGGCCCGGCTGGTCATCACGTTCGTGCTGGTCGGCGGGCTGAGCGCGGTCGGAGCCGCCGGGCTGACCTACTACAAGGCGCAGAACAACCTGCTGGCCGGAGCGCAGAACCGGCTGCTGAAGGACTTCAGGTACCGGGTGCTGCTGCTCTCGCGTGACGTCGCACTGCCCGCGAACGACGAGGTCCTCGACCAGCTGGCCGAGGACCTGGAGGTCGGCAACCGCGACGTGTACGTGGTCAGGGACGGCGAGGTCCCCTCCGACAACCGCATCACCGGTGAACTGCGTGCGAGAGTCCTGCGGCGGGACGAACTGGTCTGGCAGCGGGTGGTGGACGAAGGCGTGCCGTACCTCGTGGGCGGCAGCAGGGTCATGTTCGGCGCGGGCGGCGAACCATCGGGTATCACCGTCTATCTCGTCGAATCGCTCTCGCAGACCGCCACCGACGAGACGGCCGTACTGCGCGCCGCCCAGACCGCCACGCTGCCCGCCGTGCTGCTGGCGGTGCTGGCCGGACTGCTGGCCGCGCGTGGCGTGCTGCGCCCGGTCGCCGACCTGGACCGCGCGGCCCGCCGGCTGGGTGAGGGGCGGCTTGAGACCCGCCTGCCGGTGCGGGGCGGCGACGAGCTGGCCCGGCTTGCCGGGCAGTTCAACGCGACCGCCGCCGCGCTGGAGCACTCCGTCGGCGAGCTGCGTGAGATGGAGGCCAGGTCACGGCGGTTCGTCGCCGACGTCTCCCACGAACTGCGCACCCCGCTGGCCGCCGCGACCGCCGTCACCGACGTCCTGGAGGCCGGAGCCGACCGGCTCGACCCCAACGCCGGAACCGCCGCCCGGCTGGTGAGCGCCGAGATCTTCCGGCTCACCAGGCTCGTCGACGACCTGATGGAGATCTCCCGCTTCGACGCGGGCGCCGCCGTCCTCAACCTCAACGACGTGGACGTCGGCGCCGCCGTGGCCGCCTGCCTGCGCTCACGCGGCTGGGGCTCCGAGGTCGTCGTGGACCTGCCGCCGGACATCGTCGTCCCCCTCGACCCACGCCGCGTGGACGTCATCATCGCCAACCTCGTCGGCAACGCGCTGCGGCACGGCGAACCGCCCGTCACCGTCCGGGTGCGCGCGACCGACGACATCGCGACGGTCGAGGTCTCCGACCATGGCCCCGGCCTTTCCGCCGACGTCCTTCCGTACGTCTTCGAACGCTTCTACAAGGCCGACGCCGCCCGTGCCCGCTCGGAGGGCAGCGGCCTCGGCCTGGCCATCGCCCGCGAGAACGCCCTCCTGCACGGCGGCGACCTGACCGTCGCCCCCGGCCCTGGCGCCGTCTTCACCCTCACCCTGCCGAGGAAACGCACATGAGAGCCCCCCTTCTCACGATCTGCGCGGCACTCCTCATGGCCTGTACGGCCTGCGGCATCGGTCCCAGCGAAGTGATCGGCGCCGGAGAACCCGCCCGTGGTTTCATCCAGGGCACTCCCCTGTACTTCGTGCGGGACGGCGATCTCATCCTGGTCAGCCGTCCCGACGCTCCGTTCGGGGCCTCCGAGGCCGTCGAACTGCTGCTCGGAGGGCCGACCGATCGGGAGCGGGAACTCTCCCTCGGCACCCGGCTGCCCGATGGCCTGGCCGTCAAGGTGAGCGACCACGGGTTCACGCTGGACACGAGCGGTTCGAAGATGAGGAAACGCCTGACACCGACGATCCAGCCACGGAGCAAGGGCGTTCCGGCGATACCGGACCGCCGGTTGTCGACCCTCGACCTCGACCTGGTGGAAAAGCCGGAGGACCGGGCCGGTCTGGAGCCGCGGTCGTTTCCGACGGTCGGCCACCTCTCGCGGCTGGCCACGGGACAGCTCGTCTGCACGATCGCCACCGCCACGGCCACCAGGAACCACATGAAGGTGAACGACGTGCGGGTGACCGTACCGGGTGGAAAACAGACACGCTGCAAGGACTTCATGTGACGTCCGGCCCGCACCGGCCGGTCGTCGAACGGAAAGCGCTTCCGAAAACCCCGTCCACGGCGAACTCCGAAGCGCCTCTCGAACGCGCCGCCTCGGTCCTCCCGAGCACGGTGGGAGATCAGTCCCAGGGGGTGTCGACCAGGGAAACCGACGGAAGAGGGCCGGCGCAGGCGGCGGTCGCGGCATAAAGCAGGGTGGCGGCGGTGACGATGGTGGTGATGACCAATTTCCTGACCGGCATGGTTACGGCCTTTCGCCTCGGTTGAACTCGCTGACTGCGACAGCAGGAACGTAGAGAGAAAGTCCTTTGCGGCCCTATCCCGCGCCTTACTCGCCCGGACGAGCCACCCGCGATAGAACGGCGATAGAGCCATGACAGCCGCCTGCTCATCATGGAACCTGAAAGGGTTGCCACCGGCAGGAGGCGAGACATGGTGCGAGAGGCGGGCGGTCGGTCAGCGGAGCGGACACGCGCGAGGACGAGCCGGTCCACCGGCAGGGCGACGCGCTTCGGCTTCCTGGGAGCCGTGGCGTTGTGGAAGGAGGACGGGGAGGTCAGGCTCTCCACAAGACGGGCGAGGACGGTCATGGCCCGGCTGCTTCTCTCCCCGGGCCAGTTGGTGAGCATGGACGCCCTGGTGGACGGGCTCTACGGCGAGCGTCCTGTCAAGAGCGCGCGCAACCAGATCCACCGAGGGGTCGGGGAACTCCGGCAACAGGGCGTCCTCATCGTCGAGCAGGACGGTTCCTACCTGCTCAGCACCCCCACCGAGGTGATCGACGCGTGGCGGTTCAAGAGTCTGACCGAGTCCGCCAGGACCGCGGCGCACCCCCGGGACAAGGCCAGGCTCCTGCAGGAGGCGCTGAAGGTCTGGCGTGGCCCGGCTCTGGCCGGGTTGGACAGCCAGGTGTTCAGGGCAGCGGCTGAGGAGTGGGAGGAGCGGCGGCTGACGGCGATCCAGGAGCGCTTCGGAGCCGACCTGGCCCTCGGCAACCACAACGACCTGATCCCCGAGATCCGGCGCCTGACCAGCGAACACCCGATGCGTGAGCACTTCTCCTGGCAGCTCATGACGGCCTGTTACCGGGCCGGTAGGACCGGGGAGGCCATCGCCGCCTTCACCAGGCTCCGTGAGGAGCTCGCCGAACAGCTGGGCATCGACCCCTCTCCCGAGTTGCGGCACCTGTACGAGCAGATCCTCCGCCAGGAACCCGTACCGACAGAGGACGCGCCGGTTCCCCGGCAGCTCCCGCCCCGCCCTCTGAAGATCACCGGCCGGTCCTGGGAGTTGGAGCGGATCCGGACGGCGCTGGAACGGGGCAGCCGCACGGTGGCGATCACCGGAGCCAGTGGCTCGGGCAAGACGACGCTGGCCCTGGAGGCGGCCCACGGTTCGGCGGAGCTCTTTCCCGACGGGCAGCTCTACAACACCGAGCCGGACGACGTGCTGCCCGGCATGCTGCGCGCGCTGGGCGACACGAGGGTGCCGAAACGGCAGGACGAACAGAACGGCCGCCTGCGCACTCTCCTGGCCAGTCGGCGCATCCTCATCGTGGTGGAGAACGTGGCCGGCGCGGCGCAGGTCCGCTCGTTCCTTCCGGCCTGCCGGGAGTGCGCGCTCATCGTCACCAGCCGTTCGTCCCTCTCCTCGCTGCGTGAAGCCGTACAGATCACGCTGGGCGGTCTGTCCGTCGATGACGCGTGGGCGCTTCTCGCCGACGGTGTGGGGGCCCATCGCCTGGCGGCCGAGCCCGAGGCCACCCATCGGGTGATCGAACTGTGTGACGGCCTGCCTCTGGCCGTGGACATCATCGCCGCGAAACTGGCCGCCAGACCGCACTGGGACATCGCCACCCTGGCCGCCCGTCTGGAGGACCCCGACAGAATCCTGTCCGAGCTGCGCCATGACGACCTCGACATCCGCGCCGCCCTCGACAGCGGTTACCTCTCGCTGTCCCCTGAGGCCAGGACGCTGCTCAGGAAGATCGGCTACTCCGGAAAACAGGATGTCTCGGTCCAGGACGCCTCGTGTTTGGAGAAGATCTCACCGGCCGAGGCGGAATGGCGGATCGAGGCCCTCGTCGATGCGCGGATGCTCACGGTCTCCGGAATGGAAAGCGGCGGGCGGTTCACGTATCACTGCCCTCCGATGGTGCTGGCGCACTCAAGGGAACGGGCCCTGACCGAAGATCAGATCACCGAACTCGACGCGGCCGTCAGCCGCGTTCTCACCGGGATGGAAGACTCGACAGGTCGCCATTGATCTCCAAACCACAGGGGGGCAGAGTGCAGAACTGTGCGGCGTAGGCGTTTCGGCGGATCCCGGACCGCGGACTGCCTGGTCATCCTGTTCGCCTGGATACTGTCCTCCTCCGGCGCGAGCGGGACCGCTCTCATCGTTCAGGCGCTCATCGGCGGTCTGGCCTCGGTCGCCCTGTTCCGGCGACGGACACAACCCGTCCCGGTCCTGGTCGTCAACCTCGTGTGCGCCCTGGCGACACAGCTCCTGGTATCGCATCCGGTGCTGCCCGGGGCGCTGGCGGTGGCCCTGTACGCCGTCGGCAGGCACGCTCCGCCCCGCGTCTCCTGGACGGCGGCGGTGATCGCCGGTCTGGTCTACGGCGGCACGCTCGTTGTCCTGCACGCCCTCGGCTCCCCGATCCTCAACCGGGACGCGGACGGACAGCTGTCCGTGGCCTTCCTCGTCGCCGCGCTGCTGCTGTGTCCGCTTTTCCTGCTGGTCGCCTTCGGGTGTCTGGTGCGGCTACGCCACGAGCTGAGAGAACGTGAACGGTCCGAACTGGAGGCGACGGCCGTACGGGCCGAGCGGGCGCGTATCGCGCGGGAGCTCCACGACGTGGTGGCCCACCACATCAGTACGGTGAACGTCCTGCTCGGCGCGGCACGGACGATCCTGCGCAAGGACCCCGACCGGGCGGAGACGGCGCTGGCCACGGCTGAGCGGAACGGTCGCGACGCCATAGCGGAGCTGCGGCACCTGTTGCACGTGCTGCGCGCCGAGCAGACGCACAGACCCGAGAGTGAGGACCACGCGACGGGGGTCGCCCTTCTGCCCTCTCTCGTGGAGCGGGCACGGGGCGCCGGGCAGCGGGTCCGGCTTGAGGTGACCGGAGATTCGTTCCCGCTGGGGGCCACCGTGGACAACGCGGTCTACCGGATCGTCCAGGAGGCGCTGACCAACTCCCGCAAACACGCCGCCGGAGCCGCGGCCACCGTCACGGTGGCCTACCTTCCCGGGGCTGTCGAGGTGGAGGTGAGCGACGACGGCCCGGCCGTACAGCACACGTCGGAGACGAACGGCTTCGGCCTGCGTGGAATCACCGAGCGTGTCACCCTTTGTGGCGGGGAACTGCAGATCGGGTCCGTTCCAGAGGGAGGTTTCCGTGTCCGTGCACGCATCCCGGCCGATCAGGGTGCTGATCGTCGATGACCAGGCGCTGATCCGGGCGGGTTTCGGGATGATCCTTGAGGCCCAGGAGGACATCGTCGTGGTGGGCGAGGCCGAGGACGGCGACGCGGCGTGCCGGATGTGCGCGCGGTCGGCTCCGGACGTGGTGCTGATGGACGTCCACATGCCCAAGGGCGTCGACGGCATCACCGCCACCAGGCGCATCACCGCCGAGCATCCCGGCGTCCGGGTGGTCGTGATCAGCACCTTCGACCTCGACGAACATGTCATGGAGGCGCTGTACGCCGGGGCGTCCGGTTTCGTGTCCAAGGAGATCCCCCCCGAGGAGCTGGTGCGAGCGGTACGGATCGCTCACGAGGGCGAGTCCGTGGTGGCCCCCCGGCTGCTGACCAGGCTGATCGAGAACTTCGTCCGCTCACCGCCGCCACGCCACCGTCCCAGGCTGACGGGCGTCACCGACCGCGAGCAGGACGTGCTGGTGTTGATCGCCCGCGGCCACTCGAACGCCGAGATCTCCGCCGCTCTCAAGGTCACCAGATCGACCGTCAAGAACCACGTGACCAGCCTCTTCGCCAAAACCGGGGTACGCGACCGGGCCCAGGCAGTGATTCTGGCCTACGAGGCCGGACTCGTGAAGCCGGGGGACCAGGCCCCCAGAGCGGCCGGCTCGTAGGACTCGGGTCCCAGGGCGAGGACCCTCTTGGAGGGGGAGGAAACCCCGCAGGTCAGCGGCGATCCTGAAGAAGTCCGCAGAACACGGCTTCTTCATGGAGAGCACCATGAAACTGCTGGCCGCCGGTTTCCTCATGACCGCGACGACCCTGTACACGGTGACACCCGCCTCCGCGGCTCCCATGATCGACTGGAGGCCCTGCCCGCACGACGTGGCCGCGCAGTGCGCGAGTCTGCGGGTTCCCGTGGACTGGGCGCGTCCAGAGGGCCGGACGATCGCACTGCGGCTCATGAAGCTGCCGGCCCTCGCGCCGGACAGGCGCATCGGCACCCTGTTCGACGTCCCCGGCGGGCCGGGGGAAAGCGGCACGGAGGCGCTGAAGCGCCCCTCTGAGCTGCACAAAGCGCTGCGTCAGCGGTTCGACGTCGTCGGCTACGACCCGCGTACCGCCGTGGCCCTGTCGGCTCTTCCCGCCTCGTGCACCCGGACCTGGTCCACGCTCACCGACCCGCGCGACCATGCCGCCTACGCCGGACAGGTCAGGGCCCTGAGCAGAGGGGTCGCCGCCTGCAGGCGCGACGATCGCACCGGCCTGCTCACCCACCTCGACTCGATCTCCGCGGCCAGGGACATGGAGGCGGTCCGCCGAGCCCTCGGCGAGACCCGGCTCACCTTCACCGTCCGGTCGTACGGCGGGGTGCCGATGACGGCCTACGCCCGCCTGTTCCCCGAGCGCGTCCGCGCCGCCTACCTCGACGGGGTTCCCGACCACGTTGACGCGTGGACCGGCAGAGGCAGGGAGTGGCTCACGGGCACCGAGCAGGCCTTCGACCGTTTCGTCTCCTGGTGCGCCGCCACCACCGCGTGCGAACTGCACGGCAGGAACGTCAGGTCGCTTTGGCGCCGGCTGGTCCGCCGGGCCGACGCGTTCCCTGTCCCCGTGCTGAAGGGGGCCTTCGCCGGGCGCGAGCTCACCGGCTGGCACCTCAGGATCTCCGCTCCCGTCCTCCTGCTGCCCGGTGTCGCCGGCGACAGCTCCTGGCGTGCCTTCGCGGCGTCCGTACGGGGAGCCCTGCGGGGGGACGCCTCGGGGTTCGCGATGCCGAGCCTCGGAAACCTGCGGCACTGGACCAGGCCGGTGGTTCTCGCCCTGCAGTGCCCGGACGGCCTCTGGGGCAGGACCGGTTACCCGGCCCTCCGCGGAAACCGTGGGCTTCTCGAACGGCTCTCCCCCGACTTCGGTGCCCTGTCCTATCCCAACCTGGCGTGTACCGGCTGGACCGTCCCCCTTGCGAATCCGCCCCGGCCACTGCCCGCGAGGAGGCTTCCCCCCTTCCTCGGAGCGGGAACCCACCCGGGCGACTACACGCCGACCCGCCGCCTGCTCAGGCACATCCCGGGCTCGGCGACCGTGCGCTACGACGGCCCGGGTCACGTCATCTACCTGGGCGGAATGCCGGGCGCCCACTGTGTGGTCGAGCACGCGGTGCGCTACCTGACCGACCTCACCCTGCCCTCGGGTGCCGTCTGCCGGGCGAAGAAGTGACGAGGAAGCGTGCGGGAAACGGGGCCTGCGAGAGTTTCACATGTCAGCAAGGACGGGGCGAAACAAAAAACGCCCCGGCCGTTAAAACTAAAAAACACGCGAAACGCGTTTTCGAAAGGAAGAAACATGAACGAGAAGACCTTCGTCTACGAGGTTCCGGCTCTGGTCGAGGTTGGCGACTTCTCCGAGCTCACCCAGCTCACCAACCGCGGCAAGTGGGCCGACAGCATCTGGGGCTACTACTTCGACTAATTCGAAGAGTAACTAGCCGCGACGGTGTCCGGCGGCGGCGCCGCCGGACACCGTCTCCAACACGGAAAAGGAGGCCGGGATGAAATTCATCATTTTTCCCGACAATCCGGAAGCGGACAGGATCAGGAGTATCCTTCCCACCGCGCTCGGCGAGAAAGTGTTGACGCATCGTTCCGGCCGACCGTGGCTTCTGGGCCAGTGGCCCGACTTCGACATCGTCCAGGCTGAGTCGGCACACGCCAGGGTCGCCCTTCTGGGAACGGTGGACATCACCGAGACCGCCCTGGCCGAACGGCTCCGCCGGGTCCGCTCCATACGTGACCTCGACGCCCTGGCGAGCTCGATCGCGGGGTCGTTCCACCTGATCGGCTCCGTGAACGGCACGGTGAGGGCACAGGGCAGCATCTCGACCGCCCGGCAGATCTTCTACGGCACCGTCATGGGCGTCACCGTCGCCGCGGATCGCCCGCAGAGTCTGGCCGAGCTCACGGGGGCCGGGATCGACGAGGAACGTCTGGCGCTGCACCTGCTCACCCCGTTCGGAGCGCCGTGGCCGTTGAACGAGGTGAGCATGTGGAAGGGCGTCCGCGCCCTGACACCGGGGTGCTACCTGGAGATCTCCGCCAACGGCGCCGATCGCCAGGTGCCCTGGTGGACGCCTCCCGAGCCCACGGTCCCGCTGGCCGAGGGAGCGGTGAAGGTCCGCGAGGCCCTGGACGCCGCGGTCACGGCCAGAAGCCGGGGAACCGGCGTCCTCAGCTCGGACTTCTCCGGCGGAGTGGACTCCACCAGCCTGTGTTTCCTCGCCGCCGGGAAGAGCAGCGAGTTGGTCACCGTCCACTACGAGGCCTCGGGCAGCCTGAACGACGACAAGCACTGGACCGACCTCTGCAGAACCGACCTGCCGCACGCCCGGCATCTGACCGTACCGCGCGGCACGGGCCCCGCCCTGTACTCCCCTTTGGCCGAGGCCCGGCTCGACCTTGAGGGGCCTGCTCCTCTGGCCCGCCCCCGCGCGCGCATCGAGCACGTGCTGCGGCTGGCCGCCGAAACCGGTGCCACCCGACACATGCAGGGAACGGGGGGCGACGAGCTGTTCTTCGCCACCACCACCTGCCTGCACTCTCTGTCACGCCAACAACCGCGACGATCCATGCAACACATCAGGGCCGCCGCGTCACGATATCGCTGGAGCCTGGCCACCACGGTGCGCCAGATGTCCGCCATCAAGCCCTACGCCCGCTGGCTGGCCAGGAGCACCGACCAGCTCACCGACCAGCGGGTCTGGGGATACGAGACCGGGTGGGAACCGTCCCTCCGCATGCCGCCCTGGGCGACCGAGGAGGCCGTGCTGACCGCGCGCAGGTTGATCCGCGAGGCGGCGGCCGCGGGCCCCGAACCGTTCTCCCCCCTGCCGGTCCAGCACGAGATGATCCGCGCCGTACAGGCGAACGGCTGGATCATCCGCGGAGTCTCCCGGATCGCGGAGCAGTTCGGCATCCTGCTGGAGGCTCCGTACACCGATGACCGTGTCCTTGAGGCTGCGCTCTCCATCCGCCTTGAGGACCGGATCTCGCCCACCCACATGAAACCCGTCCTCGCCACCGCGATGCGAGGGCTGGTCCCCCATGTCCTCGACCGCCAGACCAAGGCCGACGGAAGCACCGACTTCTACGAGGGGTTGCGCCGGCACCGGCACGAGCTCTGGGCCATGTGCGAGGACTCACACCTGGCCAGGATGGGTCTCATCGACCCTGAGGCGATCCGCCCGGTCCTCTTCGGAGAGCACGCGGACGCACGGCCGTTCATGCCGTTCGACTCCACGCTGGGTGTCGAACTCTGGCTTCGATCCACAGCCGACCGTGAAGGAGCACCGTGATGGCCTGGCGTCTGCCCGCGCATGTGACGTTCACCGAAACCGACACCGGGGCGGTCCTTCTGGACAACCGCCGCGGCAGATACTGGCAGACCAACGACACCGCGGCGATCGTGCTGAAGTGCCTCATGGCCGAGGGGGACCTCGAATCGGCGGTCGCGGTGCTGCGTGAACGGTACCCGGACGCGGCGGACCGGGCCGCCGACGACGTCCAGCAGATGATCGAGAAGCTGGCCGCGGCCAAGCTGGTGACCCGGTGAGTCCCAAGATGGTGGCGCTTCAGCAGGCCACCGCGCCCCCCTGGCGGCTACGCCCCGTCGTGCTGGCCGCCATCCTCCTGGCCTGGCCGCTGGCCCGTTGCGCCCCCTACCGGTTGCACGCCGTACTCCGCTCCCTGAGCAAAGGGGCCAGGGCGGCGACCGCGGAGGAGGCGGAGCGGGCCAGAAACGCGATCGTGGGCCTGAGCCTCAGGCACGGTGGCCCGCGCTGCCTCGAACGATCCATCGCGATCGCCCTCATGTGCCGGGCGGCGGGCAGCTGGCCGGACTGGTGCGCGGGTGTGAGCACCCACCCCTTCGAGGCCCACGCGTGGGTCGAGGCGGAGGGGGAGCCCATCGGTGAGAACCCCGACGAGATCATTCATTTCTTCATCACCATGAAAGTGTCGGTCCGCTCATGACTGTGCAGAAGACCTCCGTGGAACAGCGGCTCTCATCCGCCGTGGGTCTGGAGCAGGTGAGTCACGTCTACGGCGCGAACGAGACCACCGTCACCGCGCTGAAGAACGTGACGTGGTCCTTCACGCCGGGCTCCTTCACCGCGGTGATGGGGCCCTCGGGCTCCGGCAAGACGACCTTGCTGCAGTGCGTGGCGGGACTGCTCGAACCCACCGACGGCTCGGTTCTCCTCGGCGAGCACCGCCTCAACGGGATGTCGGAGAAGAAGCTGGCGACCATCCGCCGTGACCTGATCGGCTTCGTCTTCCAGGCCTTCAACCTGATCCCGGCGCTCACCGCCGCCGAGAACATCACGCTCCCCCTCCGGCTGGCGCACCGTGCCACGGACCAGGCCTGGATGAACGAACTCGCCAGTCGCGCCGGCATCGCCAACCGCCTGAGCCACCGGCCGCACGAGCTGTCCGGCGGGCAGCAGCAGCGGGTGGCCATCTGCCGGGCGTTGATCACCAAGCCACGCGTCCTCTGCGCCGACGAACCGACCGGTGCCCTGGACAAGGCCTCAAGCAAGGCGGTGCTGTCGGTGCTGCGCGACGCCGTCACCGAACTCGCCCAGACCGTGATCATGGTGACCCACGATCCGGTCGCCGCCGCCCACGCCGACCAGGTGCTCTTCCTCGTGGACGGAAGGATCGTCGACGTCATGACGGCGCCCACCCCCGAGCGGGTGGCCGCCACCATGACGCGTCTGGCAGGTGAGGACTGATGCTGTCCATCGCATGGAGCACGCTGCGGCGCCAGCCGGGCGTGCTGCTCGGGGCGTTCCTGATGATCGCCATCGGGTCCGGCCTGATCAACGCGTTCGCCGTCATCCAGTACTCGGCGACGCACGCGGAGGCACCGGTAGAACGGTACTCGGCCGTCCCCGTCGTGGCGGGAGGGGGCACGGGGCTGTTCACCCAGGAAGCGGTCAAGCGGGTCCGGGGGCTTTCCTCCGTCCGCGAGGTCGTGCCGGAGCTGACGTTCACCGCGATCGTGCTGGACAGGCACGGGCAGCCGGTGCTTCCGCTCACGAGAATCGCGCAGTTCGGTCACGCCGCGGCGAGCGCGAAACTCACCCCCTTCGCTCTCCGTGAGGGCCGGTGGCCCGCCGGCCCCGACGAGGTGGTGCTGGACCGGGAGCTGGCCGAGGCGGCCGGGGTGTCTCTCGGACAGCCGGTGCCGGTGCTCGTGGCCGGCGCGAGCCGTACCTACCGGCTGGCCGGGACGGCGGAGCCCGGATCCTCAACAGGGCCGCTGCCCTACCAGCGCACGCTCTTCTTCGCCGACGAGCGCGCCGCCGAGCTGGCCGGACGCGGCGCCGGACGGGTGGACGCGCTGGGGATCTCCGTCAACTCCGGGTTCAGCCCCGCGACGGTCGCGGCGGAGGTCGAATCCCTGCTGAGCCAGACGGTCCGGGGTGACGCCCCGGGACCGGCGGGGCTGCCGACCCTGCGCGTGGCCGCGGGAGCCGACCGCGGCGTACTGGAGGGAAGCCTGCCCGACGACCGGGCGACCGGACAGACCATGAGCATGCTGACCGCGATCGTCGCCCTCATGGCCATCACCGTGATCAGCGGCGCGCTGATCACGTCGATCCGCCGCCGTTCCCGGCAGCTCGCCCTGCTCAGGGCGGTCGGCGCCACCCCGGGTCAGGTCAGGTCCCTCTGCCACGCGGAGGCACTGATCCTCACGCTGGTCGGCGGAGTCGTCGGAGGTGTCCTGGGGCTGGGGATGGCCGAACTGCTCGTCGTCGCCCTGCGTTCCAGGGAGATCTTCAACCCGGCGTTCCGGGTGAGCTACAGCGCGCAGCCGATGGTTCTGGCCCTCGTCGCCACCATCCTGGCCGGCCAGGTGGCCGCCTGGCTGACGGCACGCACCGCGTTGAGAATCAGGCCCGCGGAGGCTCTTGCCGACTCCGTCGCGGTGACCGAGCAGACCGGGAAGAGCACTCTCAAGATCGTGGTGGGTGTCCTGGCGCTGGCCGGCGCGGGCACCGTCCAGGTCCTTGGCATGACCGGTCTGATGCCGCCCGCCCTGCGTGGCGTCTACGGCGTGCTGGCGAGCGGGCTGGTCATGGTCGGCATCGGGTTCATCGGTTCCTGGGTGGTCTACGGACTGGCCCGGGTCAGCCGTGCCCCCATCACCGCGCTCTCCTCGGTCAGCGGCTATCTGGCCGCCGCGAACGTACGGTTCCAGCACCGCCGGTACGCGGGGGTCGTGGCACCGCTCGCTGTGGGAGTGGCGATCGCGGGGTGGGCCCTGAGCAGCCTCCCGCTCTACACGCTCAGCACGACGGAGGAGGCGGCGGAGCGGATCAGCGCGGACTACATCCTCAGGACGCCGCTGATCCGCGACGCCTACATCGGGCTCAGTGAGAAGACCCGGCAGGAGGTGGCGGGCATCGCCGGTGTCACGGCCACCGTCGGCCTGTGGGACGCCTGGGCTCAGGCCACGCCCGTACGCACGGGATCGGCCGGGGGGATCCAGGACACCGCCGCCACCTACGCGACCGTGACCACCGGCAAGGTCGACGGGCTGCTCGACCTCCAGATCCAGCAGGGCAGACTCTCCGACGAGGGAGTCGCCGTGGGCCACTCCTACGCGCAGCAGCGTGGCATCTCGCTCGGAGACCGGGTGGAGGTACGCATCACGGGCGCGTCGTCCCCGGTCGTCCTGCCGGTCACGGCCGTCTTCGGCCTGGACAAGGGCGGCCAGGAGGGTCTGCTGCTGCCCGGCCGTGCCCTCTCGGGCCATGTGGCCACGCCCGCCTACAACCGGATCCTGGTCCAGGCCGAACCCGCCGCGCAGTCGCGACTCCACGACGTCGCCGGAGGGAGCGGACTGGTCAAGGTGGAGTCGACGGGGGAGTTCCGTCAGCGGTACGTGGCGGAGCGCGCGGCCGGCACCTCCAGCATCGGCATCCTCGCCGTGGTCCTGGTGGGCGGCTTCCTCCTGTTGGCCGCGGTCAGCGCGCTGGTGCTGAGCGCGGTGGACCGCGCAGGGGAGTTCAACTCCTTCCGCCAGATCAGCGCGGCCCCGCGGCAGATCATCGTGATGGTCGTCTACGAGATGGTGCTGACGGTCGTCCCCGCCTGGTTGCTGGGGGTGATGGCGACCGCGTGGATGGCCTTCCTCATGGCGGGCGGAGACGTCGCGGCGGCCGTACGGGCGATGCCCGTGGGCACCCTCGCCACCTTCGGGCTGGTCGGGCTGGTCACCGCCGTCGCCGGATGCCTGGTGGCCTCGCGTACGGCGATGAGAAGCCTCAACCGATTCGAGATGGGCTGATGAACGCCACGACGGGAGACATCCGGACACGCCTGCCCGCCTGGCGGCTCCTGGCGAGCCACAGCCTTCCACACCGCGGGCCGCTCCTGGCGGGCGGTGCCCTGAACCTCGTGGGAACCGCGGCCGGACTCGCCCAGCCACTGGTCGCCAAGCAGGTCATCGATGCGATCGGCGTGGGAGGGACGTCGTGGAGCCCGGTGCTGGCACTCGTCGGGCTCGTCGTCCTCAGCGCGCTCTGCGCCGCGTGGGGCACCTACCTGCTGGAACGGGTGGCGGCGTCCGTCGTGTGCCGCGCCCGTGGCAACCTCATCACGAGGATCATGCGTTTACGGGTCGACGCGCTGGACCGCCCCGGCGACCTGATCTCACGGGTGACCTCCGACACGACGCTTCTGAGCGGCGCCGCCTCGCAAGCCCTGGTGGAGCCGCTCAGCGGCGCCCTCATGCTCGTCGGCGGCATCACGCTGATGGCCCTGCTCGACCTTCCGCTGCTCGCCGTCACCGCGGGCATCCTGATCCTCATTCTGGGAGTGGTCGGCCTGGCCATGCCCAGGATCTCGCGCGCCCAGCAGGGTGTGCAGCAGTCGGTCGGAGAGATCACGACGGCTCTGGAACGGGCGCTCGGCGCCTTCCGCACCGTGAAGGCGAGCGGTATGGAGAGCGCCGAGATATCCCGGCTGGGAACCGCCGTCGACCAGGCGTGGCGGCATACCGTCGGCGCGGCGAAGTGGGCCGCGCTCGCCCGGGTCTCCTCGGGGCTCGCCATCCAGGTGGCCTTCCTCACCGTGCTCGGGGCCGGGGCCGCCCGGGTAGCGTCCGGTGATCTCTCCGTGTCCTCGCTGGTGGCGTTTCTGCTGTACCTGTTCAACCTGGGCCAGCCGATCGCGACCCTCGTGCAGGGCGCCACGGAGATGCAGGTGGGTCTGGCCGCCGTACGTCGCATGCGCGAAGTGGAGGACCTGCCGGTCGAGGCGGAGGGGCGGCCCACGGCCACGGTGGACAAGCCCGTCTACCGGCAGGCCACGGCCGCCTTCCAGAAGGTCTCCTTCGGCTACGGCGAGGAGCCCGTCCTGCGCGAGGTCAGCTTCACCGTCGCCGGCGGCGAGGTCACGGCGGTCGTGGGCGCGTCCGGCGCCGGGAAGACCACCCTCTTCTCCCTGCTGGAGCGCTTCTACGAGCCGTCGTCGGGGATCGTCACGCTCGACGGCAAGGACGTGCGGCAGTGGCCGCTGGCCGAACTGCGTCAGCAGATCGGTTACGTCGAGCAGGACGCCCCCGTTCTGGCCGGCACGCTCAGGGAAAACCTGTGTTACGCCACGCAGGAGGTCTCCGAACAGGAGCTGGAACACGCGCTGGCCAGGACGAGGCTCACCGAGTTCGTCGCGAACCTGCCCGACGGTCTCGAAACGCGGATCGGCCACCGGGGCACGACGCTCTCCGGTGGCCAGCGTCAGCGGATAGCCATCGCACGTGCCCTGCTGCGTCGTCCGCGGATCCTGCTGATGGACGAGGCGACCTCCCAGCTCGACGCGGCCAACGAGCTCGCGCTGCGGGAGACGATGACCGCCGTGGCGAAGACGACCACGGTCGTCATGATCGCCCATCGGCTCTCCACCGTGGTGGGGGCCGACCGCATCGTGGTGTTGGAGGGCGGGCGGGTGCGTGCCAGCGGAACCCACGAGGAACTGCTGGCGGCGGACGGCTTCTATCGGGAACTCGTCGGCAGCCAGCTCCTTTCCGGCCGGCGCGCCTGAGGAATGCCGTGATCGACGAGATACGCTCACGCCCCGCCGGCCCTGTCCGGGTGAAGGTCCCGGTGAGGCTCTACGGAACCCGTTACGACCAGGTCCCTTTCTGCGGGCTGGTGGAAAGGTTCGCCGACCGTCACCGAAGCCTCCTGAGAGCGAAGGCCGCGGCCTTCGAGGACGTCCTCACCGAGGACGCCTGGGACTCCCTGACGGCGAACCTGATCGACGGCCTGGTCTCCGTCAGCCACCAGACTCTGATCTTCGAGCTCAACGAGTCACGGACCGGCGGGCTGCTCACCGGAGAGACTCCCGAGGACAGATATCGCCATTACAACGACCACCTGCTGGGTGACCCGTCCTACCTCGCCGCTCTTTCCGGCAGGTACCCCGGGCTCGGCCGGGCTCTGCTGAGCCATGCGGAGAACTGGCTGACGAACTCCCTGGAGCTGCTCTCCCGGCTCACCACCGATCTTCCTCTGCTTCGGCGGCATGGATGGATATCGGAGGGCACGACGACGGTCGACGCGCTCCGCTGCGGCCTCGGGGATCCGCACGACGGCGGCCGATCCGTCACAGAGGTGGCCTTCCACGGCGGAGTCCGGGTCATCTACAAGCCCCGGCCACTCGACGCCGAGGAGCTGTACGGCCAGGCCGTCACGTTGCTCAACGACCTGAACGGTCTCGGCGGCCACGGCGACAGGGCCGAACTACGGGCGATGCGGGTCATCAACCGGGGCCGGTACGGCTGGTGCGAGTTCATCGGTCACAGTCCCGCCTCCGGTCGCGAGGCAATCAGCAGGTTCTACCGCCGGATCGGCTCCTGCGCCGCGCTGCTGACCTGTCTGGCCGCCACCGACATCCACATGGAGAACCTCAGGGCGGCGGGCGAGTTCCCCGTTCCGATCGATCTCGAAACCGTTCTCCAGCCCTCGCCCTCCTCCTCGGCCGTCGCGGATTCCGCCGCGGACAGGGCCTTCGCGTCGCTCTCCCGAAGCGTCCTGGCCACCGCGATGGTCCCCGGACGGCAGCTCCCCCTGGAAACCAGTGCGATAGGCGGTGGGCTGGGCGGTCCGAGGTCGCTGAGAAGGCTCGCCCTGGTCGCGCCGTTCACCGACGTGATGCGGACAGGGCTGATACCCGCGACCCTGGAGAAGACCGGGAACCTTCCCTTCCTGAACCACGGACGGGTTCAGCCCGCGGCCCACGTCCCCGATGTCGTCCGGGGATTCCTGGACGCCTACGACGCCATCGCGGCGAACAAGCCCGCCTTCCTCGCGCTGGTCCGCCGGTTCCGCGACGCCGAGATCCGCTATCTGCCCCGGCCGACCCAGGTCTACGGCGTGCTGTTGGGCGAGCTCCATCATCCTCGTCGTTTTCGAGAGCCCCTGGAGACGGGGGAGCTCTGGCCCGAACCGGCCGAGGCGGAGCGGGACCGGTTGCTGGCCGAGGCGGAGCGAGGCCAGTTGCTGGCCGGGGACGTTCCCCGCTTCTTCACCAGCGCCTCGTCGACCTCGCTCCGTTTCGGGGAGGGCGGCGAGATCGACGGCTTCTTCCACGAGACGGGCTGTGAGGCGGTCGAGCGCAGGCTGCGGATGTTCGGCGCCGAGGACCGTGCCGCCCAGCTGGACATCCTGACCTCCGCTCTCAGCACCCTGCCGCACTCCTCGCCCCCCTCCGTCCTCGCCTCCTCCCGCCCGGCTTCCGGGCGGAGGAGCCTGCGGGACAGCACCCGTGAGGCCGTCGACGCGCTGGCCGACGAGGCGATCCTCGGAAGAACGGACTGTACCTGGATCGGTCTGGCCGGAGACAGCGCGAGCGACGAGCCACGCACCTATGGGGCACTTCCCACAAGGCTGTACGACGGGCTGTCCGGTATGGCCCTCATGTTTGGCTACGCGGCGAAGGTGTACGGGGATGATCGTTATCTTGGGCTGGCGTCACGGAGCATGCGTCCGGTTCTCGCCGAACTGCGGAACGAACGGCTGGTCGGCGCGTACACGGGAATGGCGGGTACGTTCTACGTCCTGGCGCACCTGGCGGTGCTGACCGCCGACGAGACCCACCTCGACATCATCGACCGCTGGACCCCGCTCTTCATCAGGAACATCGGTGAGCGGTGGGAACCCGGCCTGGTCTCAGGGCTGGCCGGGGCGGCCGTGGTGGCCTGCGACCTCTACGAACGACATGGCCTCTCCGGGCTGAAGCCGGCGATCGCCCTCTGCGTCGAGCGGCTGACGGGCTCTCCGTGGGATGACGTGGACGACGGCTTCGCCAACGGGAGGGCCGGAATCGGCTGGGCGCTGCTCAGGTCCGGCCGGGCCCTGAAGGATGCCGGAGCAGAGGAGGCGGGACTCCAAGCCCTGGCCTCCGGCCGGGGCATGACGGCCTCTGAGCCCCACTGGTGCAGCGGCGCCGCGGGAACGGGAGTCTCCCGGCTGCTCGCCCACCGCCTGCGGCCCTCCCCGGCGTTCGTCGAAGAGGTGGCCGGAGCCCTGCCCGTGGTCACGAGGAAAAACCCGCCCGCCGACCACGGTCTCTGCCACGGGGGGCTTGGCGGTCTGGAGTTCCTCCAGCTCACAGCCGAACGCCTCCCCCGGCTGGGGCGAGAGCCGTACCGGCGGATGAGGCGGGATCTCGTGGCGAGCGGCGCCGTCGTCGCACACGCGCACGGCGGCCGTTTTCCCGGGCTGCTCACCGGAAGGGCCGGAGCCTGCCTGTCCCTGTTGCGGCTGGTGGCCCCGGAAGAGGTGCCTTCTGTGCTCTCCCTAGAAGGGGCAAAAAAGACATGAGGGATTTTTCATTATGAATACTGACAATCGCGTACGGCGTCGCGAGCTCTTCAACAAGGACGCGGACGGCTACCGTTCATCGCGGCCCGGCTACCCCACCCGCGCCTACCGGCTTCTTGAGGAGGCCGGCGCACTGCGCCCCGGCGCCAAGGTCCTGGAGATCGGCGCGGGCAGCGGGCAGGCCACCCGGGAACTGCTGGACCGGGGCGCCGATGTCTGCGCCGTGGAACTGGGGGCCGACTTCGCGGCCCGGCTCCGTGCCGAGTTCCACGACCGGCCGCTCACCGTGATCGAAGGTGACTTCGACGCGCTCCCCGACCTCAGCGGGGACTTCGACCTTGTGGTGTGTGCCTCAAGCCTGCACTGGCTGGACAGGTCCACCGCTCTGCGGAGGATCGCGTGCCTGCTTCGCCCCGGCGGCTGGATCGCGGCGTGGTGGACCGTCTACGGAAACCCGGCAAGGCCCACTCCTTTCCGCAGCGCGCTCAACGCTGTTCTTCGCCACCACCGCCCTGCGGGAGTCCTGGATGTTGTCGGACCGTTCGACCGTGATGTCTGGATCGAAGCGTTGGGCGCCGCCTCCTTCGAGGGCATCCGGACGGAGGTGATCCAGTGGCCGATGACGATGTCGGCCCAGGAGCTCTCCCGGCTGTACGCCACCTTCGCCGCAGTCCGGGAACTCTCCGAACCGGTCAGGGACGCCCTTCTGCGGGACATCGAGGCCACCGCGGAGGCGCTCGGCGGCCGGGTGACGGAACACTGCGTCACCGTTGCCTACCTGGCCCGGCGAAACCTGCTGGGCTGACCCTCGTGCCGCACGACGAACAGCCCCCTGGAAGCGTCCGTAGCGCCCACCTGGCGACCATGGCCGCCGACCACGCCCAGCTGAGCTACGAGTATCTCAATTCCGGTGACATCGACGCCTACACCTCTCTCTTCGAGAAGGACGCCGTGTTGCACCGCCCGGAGCTGACCATCTACGGAAGGGAGGAACTGGAACGCTACCACCAGCGGCACGCCGGTCTCCGCCGTTACTCGGTGAGCAGGATCATGGTCTCGGCCTGCGGGGAGCACGTCGTCGTCATCGGCAGCACGACGGAGACGACCGTCGGCGAGCAGACGGGTTTCGCCGACGTGTTCACCGTTTCGAGCTGCGGCCTGTTCATCTCTCAGCGAGCCTTCCACTTCGCTCTCGGACGACGAGGTCCGCGATGATCCTCCCGGCCTCCCTTGTCCACTGCGTCGCCTCCCGTTCCTGGAACAGCGCCTGAGCCTTCTCCGCCAGCTCCCGCGCCTGGACGACGTCTCCCTGGACGGCCAGGACCCGAGCCAGGTCGAGCCGTATCTGAGCCGCGCCGAGATCGTCCATGACGCTTTCCCGGATCTCGGCCGCGTGACGCAGGGCCCGCTCGCTCAGATCGAACTTCCGGCGATGACCGTAGACGACGCCGAGACTGTGCAGGGCGTAGCTCTCGCCGATGATGTCACTGTTCTCCCGCACCATTCGCAGAACGGCGCTCCCCACCTCTTCGGCCTGCTTGTAGTTCGCGCTCAGAAGATGCGCCTTGCCGAGCTTGTGCATCACCTGGGCCTCCACCCGGAGGCTGCCCGTCTGCCTGGCGATGTTCAGCGCATGGCCCAGCTGCGCCTCCGCCTCCGCGTACCGTCGCCCGTCGAGTTCGATCTGGGCGAGCTTGGCCAGGACGTGGGCCTCCCCGACCAGGTCGCCGACCTGCTGGAAACCGGTGAGCGCCTGCCTGTACAGGTGTTCGGCCCTGTCCGGTGAGCCCTGGCGGTATTCGAGCATCGCGAGGTTCCGCAACGCCAGCGCCATTCCGTGCGTCTCCCCGAGCTCCTGGAACCGGGTGAAGGCCAGCTCCAGCAGGGGCCGTGCCAGGGCCGGCCTCTGCTGGTTGAGGTGCATCGAGCCGAGTGAACACATGAGTGCCGCCATGCCTCGCTCGTTACCGGCCAGCCGAGCGGCGCTGAGGGCGCTCTCGTGAGTGTCCTGCCAGTCCTCGAAGTAGCTGCGTGTCTCGAAGAGGGTGACCAAGGTGACCGTCAGGTCCCAGCACACCTCGACCAGACCGTGTTCTCCGGCCAGGACCACCGCCGCGCAGAGATTGGCCCGTTCCTGCTCCAGCCAGTCGAGGGGACGCGTCAGGAGGCGGTCGAGCTGGTCCTCGGGCAACCTCCAGCGCGGCGCGTCCCCGTGCAGCAGGGTGTAGTCACCGCCGTACAGCCGCCGATGCGCCTCCTCCGCGAGGTGCAGCCAGCAGCCCAGCACGCGTTCGAGAGCGGCCGTCTTGCCCGTGTCGTCCTCGTGCTCGTCCAACCTCTCCCGTGAGAAGGCGCGGATGAGGCCGTGGAACTTGTAGCGCGGGTAACCACCGCCGTCGATGCCCGCCACGTCCAGCAGCCGGGCGTCGACGAGCTCCTCAAGGCGGTCCATGGCCCGATACGCCTCGCCGTCGAGTACGGCCGCGGCGAACCAGTAGGGAATCGTCTCGCCTTCCGCCAGGCCGAGCAGGTCCAGCAGCCGACGGGCCGTCTCGCCCATCCCGTCGTAGGTGAGTGACAGGCTCTTCCTGACGACCATCTCACCGTGGGCCAGTTCGTCGAGGCGATACCGTTCGTCGGTCAGCCTTCGCACCATCGAGGCCAGCGACCAGTGGGGGCGGGCGGCCAGCCGGGCCGCCACGATCCGCAGGGCGAGCGGCAACCCTCCGGTCATGTGGGTCAGGGCGGAGGCGGCGTTCGGCTCGGCCGCCACCCGGTCGGCTCCGATGACCTTGGCGATGAGCGCCAGGGAGCTGGCCTCCTCCATGACGTCCACCTCAAGCTGCAGCGCGCCGGGCAGGCCGGTCAGGCGGGCCCGGCTGGTGATGATGACGGCGCAGCCGCCGCTGCCGGGAAGCAGCGGCATCACCTGGGTCTCGCTGACCACGTCCTCAAGGACCACCAGCATCCGCTTGTCGGCCAGCAGACTGCGGTACATGGCGATCCGCTCCTCCACACTCCCGGGTACGGCGGGGCCGTGGATCCCCAGCGAGCGCAGGAAGGTGCCGAGCACGTCCGCCACGGGCGCGTTCTGCTGCTGACTGCCTCGCATGTCCCGGTAGAGCTGGCCCTCGGGGAAGACCTTCGCGAGACGGTGCGCGACGTGTACGGCCAGGCAGCTCTTCCCGGCACCGGCCTTGCCGGTGATCACCACGACCGGCGTCGCGGTGTTGCCACTGACGCGCAGGAACTCCTCGGCCGCGTCCACCAGGTCGTCGTGGCCGGTGAAGTCCTGGATGTCGGCGGGCAGTTGGTGCGGGGGAATCCGCAGGGAGGGCGCCGGCTGATCCGGTGTGAGCGTGACGGCCTCCCTTCCCGAATCGGCGAGCAGCAGCGAGTCGTCGCCCTGGAGGATGGCCGCCTCCAGCCGCTGCAGCTTCTCCCCCGGTTCCAGGCCGAGTTCGCCCACCAGCAGGGCTCGCCCCATGCGGTAGACCTCCAGCGCGTCGGCCTGCCGTCCCGACCTGTGCAGGGCGAGCATGAGCTGACCGCGCAGCCGTTCACGCAGCGGGGTGTGCTCCACCAGGTCGGTCAGCTCACCGACCAGTTCACGATGCCTGCCCAGGCTCAGCTCGATGTCTATGCAGCACTCCAGCGCGGCCTGCCGGGCCTCGTCCAGCCGCAGCGCCTTGCCCTCCAGCAGGCGGCTGACGACACCGCCGAGAGCGGGGCCGCGCCACAGGGAGAGCGCCTGCCGTAATGTGGCCGCCGCCTCGGCGGCATCCACCTGCGCCAGGTGGTCGGCCTCCCTCACCATCGTTTCGAAACGGTAGGAGTCCAGATCTTCCAGCGATATCTGCAGACAGTATCCGGGCGAACGCCGAATGATTTCCCCCTTGGCCGGGATGAGGGCCAGCAGCCGCCTCAGTGCTGAAATGCAGATCTGTACCTGGCCGCGCGCGCTCGGCGGGGGGTCCTCACCCCAGACGGCGTCGATGAGGTGCTCGGTACTGACGATGTGATTGGCCTGCAGCAGCAAAGCACCGAGGATGATCGGTTGCCTGCCGGGTGAAATGGAAATAGGCACTTCACCGTCGTGCAGATCGATAGGGCCGAGGATACGGAATGGAGCCGTCGCGCCTGTTGCCATAGCTCACCTTTGCATTGCAGCAAACAACCCAAATGGATTAGGAAACTTTGCGCATCCCCAGAACCTCATAGGCTCTCCAGCCGATTACATCAATGTATATCGAGATATAGCGAAGGTCGAGAGAATTCCCCCGGTCACACCGTTTCCCTCACATCCCGGCCACCCGGACAGGGAGTCAGGCACGAGAACCCCCGACCACCTCGTCCGCACATCAGATCCACCGGAAGGCGCACGGAACCGGTACGACGTTCACCGCATCATCGGCAGTGACCGGGCCGACCGTCGGCCGGTCATGCGACCGACACCGTCCCGAGAGATTTCTCCCGCGTTCCCCTGCCCGCGGAACCGATCAATGTCGTCACCGGTTGTTCCCCACCGCCCCCTCCGAGGAAATACGCATCTCCAGCATCGCCTCACAGAGCCGGCAACCGTTGCGGGAGAACCGGAGCCACCCCCAAGATCCACCTTCAAGTCCGTCCGAAGAAAAACGCGGCAACGGTGAGGCGGCCGCCCTGGATCACACACGTCCGCACCCCCTAAAAAACGCCCCTGCGGAGAAACGCCCCATCCGACATGTAGACGACCGGGCACGCAGCGTACATGTGCGGGAACAGTCGCGTTTGATCGATGAAGCGGTCACGGCATCCCACCGAACAATCCCCTCGCCCCGATCTCGTTCGGCCGGACGACGGATCCCCCGATCACAGCCGCCAGGGGGCAGCACGCCGGCCTGAATCAGCAAGCTTCCGGGATGCAGGAACGAACAGCCACGCACCCCAACACGTCAGTTATGCCAATAAATTTCCATATCTGGCACGTTATGAACGTATCGAAAGTTTGCACGGCGGTACATTCGGTGTCAAGCTTGCGTGAGGCATCCGAGGGGGACATCACTTTCCAGTGCTACGAGAAGCCTCACTCTCAAGTACTACGACCGGAGGGAGCCATGTCTGCGAGGGCCTATCGCCAGCCACTGGCGGAGCTAGTTGACCACCTGTTTCTGACCGTCCTTCAGCAAGACGGGACCTCTTACAGCTACGAACAGGTGGCCAGGGAGATCACAGAGCGAGGCACCCCGATCTCACACACGACACTCTGGCGGATACGGACCGGCAAGACCGACGACCTGTCGGTCTCCCATCTGGCCGGTATCGCCGATTTCTTCGGCGTCGACTTGGCGTACTTCTTCGACGAAGCCTATGCCGCCAAAGTCGACGCCGAGTTGGAGCTGCGAATCGCGATGCAGAACGTAGGTATACGCAAGGTCGCGATGCGAGCCGTGGGGTTGTCGTCGATGGGGGTGGAGAGTCTCACCAAGATCGTCAATGTGATCCGTGAGATGGAAGGCCTGCCGCCGTTCGACTCCGAGGCCGAACCCGATGCCCAACCGTAGTCAGCGACACATCCCGTTGTCACAGCAGAAGGCCGTCGCGCCTTCCGCATGGTCGTTGACGGTTGCACCAGGGTTCCGACGGTAAACCGCCGGGAGCGACACCACCACCCACAGCCATCACGCGATCTTCGGATGCCCCCGGGAACTCCGAACGGTCACGTGGTGGCCGTCCACCCGTGGCCCCGGCCGGCGAAGCGCGGTTCAGACCTCCACCGCGGGATCGAACGCCGTCTCCCCCGTTCCTTCGGCGGGTTCGAGGCGGAAGACAGCGGTGCGCACGGTATGAGGAACGATCGTCTCCAGACTGTCGCCCGCGCCGAACGGAAACGCCTCGGTCGCGAAGGGAAGGTCCAGAACGGACAGATACGTTCTGATGACCCGGGCCGCCTCCTCGCCTTCGACAAGAAGAGTTCGCGACGGCCCCCTCTCCTCACCGTGAACGTGACACTCACCAGAGGCGAGGAGATTTTTCACCCACTGTCGTTGCCTGTTCGGCGCGACCAGGTAATGTTCACCGGAAAGCTGGACAACGGCGATAGGCGTCCGGCGGGGCTGCCCGGTGTGACGACCTCGCGTCTGGATGACACGCAACGCGTATGCCGCTTCACGATAAGGCTGAAGGGGCATGTGCAAGATCTTCTCGATCATCGTGGCATTGATGTCACGCGGGTCCGTACTCGGACTGTTCATAATTCCCCGTTTACCTGTGGTCAGCAGCGATTCCCGGACCGGATCTTGGAGGAGTCTAGTGGCTTCCTCCCACACTGTGTAGTTCTGCGTCAATGAGGAAGGCGCCGAGATCCGCATCCAGCGGGATGACCTGGCCCCTGGATCGGCACGGACAAGACCCATGCGAAAAGCAGCGGCCCGCGCCTGCGTGGCTTCGTGAACTCTCGGCCGCCGGAACATTGCAACGGGACGGGACCGGTGGTTCGCCTTGTCGCCACCACTTGCGGGAAACCAGGAATCCTCACCCTATGACGACGACGCCTGCCATGGCGTTGAACGGGGCAGCGGACGGGTCGGTCACAGGACTCACCTGACCATCGGGATTCGCCGCCGGCGTCAGATGCGCGGCAAAAATTCTCAGGAGCAGTTGAACAAGGAAATCCACCGCCGGACCGATGTCATGGGAGTATTCCCCAACGGGGAGATGATCGTGTGGCTGGTCGGTGCCGTTCCAGCCGAGGCGTGGGAGAGGCCGGGCATTGCTCTCGATCCGAGTTTCGGAAAGGAACAAATCTGCCTTTCGGACGGTGCCACTCATGCCACGGGTGCCCGCGACAATCACCATGGCCGGGAAAGGCCCGGCTTCGTCACCAGGACGCCGCCGGTGGACACGGGCAGGAGACCACCGGTACGCGGACCAGGTTCGGACGGGAGAATCCGCCCCGGCCCCGAACCTCCCGCCCTGGTCAGGGGCGTCGGGAAGACATCTCCGCACTCTCGTGGAAGCCGTCGGAGAACCAACATCAGAACCTACGAGAACGGCACCTCTTATTGGTCACGGGAAACAGGGTGGACACGGGGAGCGATATGCGGGAAAGCACAGTGCGACGAAGGTGCCGCGAACTGCTCCGACAGCTCGACATCCGCCCTCCGCTTGACGTCGCCGACCTGTGCAGAAGATTCGGCGAATGGCGCAACCGACCGGTCAGGCTCGTGCCCCACCCTTTCGAGGTACCGGGTCCCTCGGGATTGTGGGTACAGACCGAATCAGCCGACTACATCTTCTACCAGGAGAGGACCTCCGCACCCCACCAGGACCATATTATTCTGCACGAACTGGGCCACATCTTCGCCGACCACCCAAGCGACGAGCTGAACATCGCCGGCCAGGAACCGCAGACGTCGAGCTCGTTTCCCCCCGCCACGCGAATACTACGGCGGACGTGCTACGACACGGACCACGAAAGGGAAGCCGAACTCATCGCCACCATCATCCTTGAATGGGCCAGCGTCCTCAAAGCCACGCACTCTCTCCTTCTGGACGAGAACGCCCCTCGGGGAGAACAACTGAACACGTCGTTGGTCAACCACCAGGGATGGCTGTGAGCATCTCCTTCGTACTCTCCGTCATCACCCTCGTCGTCTTCGCGATCCTGACCATCAAGGTCATCCAGGTACGCCGCGCCCCGGAGGACCTGCCGCTGCGCGCCGTCACAGCCGGGGTGGGCTGCCTCTTTCTTTCCGTCTTCGTGAACCTCCCCGGCGTCAGGACGGCTCTCGACGGCGTACAGCTCGGGGCTCCGAAGCTGTTCGTCAACCTCATCACACTTCTGGGCACATATTTTGTGCTCGCATTTTTCTTCTATTCGATATACGGGCAGAACGCCATTCGCCGTATGCGCCGTGAACGCGTTCTTCTGCTACTGACGTGCGGCGTACTCGTGACCACCTGGTTCATCGCCTCGCCCACGGTGCGTGAGGCCCCCGCGGATCTCCGGAACGGTTACGACCTCCAGGCCAGAATCTTTCTCATCACCGCTCTGGCCTACATGACGTACACCCTCACGAGGTCGCTGGAGCTGGTGAGGAAGTACACTCGTGCGGCGGCCGGCCGCCACGTGCGCCTCGGGATGAGAATCTTCCACGCCTCGCTCCACCTTCTTATCGCCGGAGCGTTCCTCAAAATCGCCGTCCTGCTGCTTCAGAGCCTGGGAACGACGGTTGACTCGCCTCTGCTGCAGATCCCGAACACCGGTTATCTACTGCTGGTCGGAATCGGAATCGCCGGCTTCGCACTGGGGCTCGGCTACCCCCTGGCCGCAGGAATGATCCTGGAGATACCCGTCCGGGCCCGGCACAGAGGCCTGTACCGACAGCTGGAACCCTTGTGGCTCGTTCTCCACGAGGAGTTCCCCGATCTCTCCCTGACCGCGAGCAAGACGTCACGGTGGCGTGAGGTGCTGCGATGGCAGAGCGTTCATCGCAGCTACTACCGCCGTGTCATCGAAATCCGCGACGGTCTCGTCCTTCTCGCCCCCTACTACGATCACGAGGTCGCGCGGCAGGCGCAGACGGCCGGAGCCGGGAAGGGGCTCTCCGGGTCGGAGCTGGAAAGCTTCGTGCAGGCCAACCTCATCGTGCACGCCCTGAAGGCCAAGGCGTCCGGAAGCCAGTCGAGGGACTCCGACCTGATCTCGCTGGACGGCGGTCACAACCTGGATTCGGACTCGGAGTGGCTGGCCGGACTGTCCGGGTGGGTCCAGTGGCTGACGAGGGAATCCACGTCCTGACCGGCCCCGTTCACCGGGTCCCCACCATGACCGGCCCTGGAACCGCGCGGCGTCCGTCCGACCGCCCACCAGAGTTGACCTCAACTCAAGTCGAGGTTGGAGACTGCTCCGCACCGAGCCGAGTGCGGGGAGAGTGGTCGACATGCGGGTTGTACGGGTGACACGTTTCGGAGGTCCCGAGGCATTGGTCCCGGGTGAGGCGCCGGACCCGGTCGCCGGCCCCGGCCAGGTGGTGGTCGAGGTGTCCGTCGTGGGCGTGACCTTCGTCGAGACCCAGATCCGGCGCGGTGTCGACAGGTGGCACAACAGGCCCGCACTGCCGTACGTGCCGGGAGGTACGGTCGCCGGACGGGTGAGCTCGGTCGGAGAGGGCGTGGATCCGAGCTGGTCCGGGCGGCGTGTCATCTCCGACCTCGGGATGACCGGGGGCTTCGCCGAACGCGCGGTGGCCGACGTGGGGAACCTGATCCCGGTGCCCGAGGAGTTGGGGTTGCCCGAGGCCACCGCCCTGCACACCGACGGCAGCACCGCGTTCGGACTGGTCGAGGGGGCCGGGATCCTCCCCGGGGAGTGGGTACTCGTCGAGGCGGCGGGCGGCGGTGTCGGCACCCTGCTGACCCAGCTGGCCCGGGCGGCCGGTGCCAGAGTCGTCGGGGCGGCGCGCGGCGCACGGAAACTGGACCTGGTTCGCGAGCTGGGCGCGGACGCCGTGGTCGACTACTCCGTCCCCGGCTGGGCGGAACAGGTGCGCGAGGTGACCGGTGGTGCGGGCCCCGCCCTGGTGTTCGACGGGGTCGGCGGGGAGATCGGCCGGACCGCGTTCGAGCTGACGGCGGACGGTGGCCGTTTCTCCATCCACGGCGCCGCCAGCGGCGAGGTCACGGCCGTCGACCCCGCCCAGGCGCGACAGCGCGGGATCAAGGTGATCGGCGTCGAGCAGCTCTTCGGCTTCGGCCCGAAGATGCGAGGCTGGGCCCGGCAGGTGATGTCGGCCGCGGTCACGGGCCGGATCAGACCCGTCATCGGCCAGACCTTCCCCCTGGAGCACGCCGCGGACGCCCACGCCGCGATCGAGTCCCGCGACGCCCTGGGCAAAACCCTGCTCCTGACCTGACGGCGCGCCTGCGCCGTCACGACGTCGTTCCAGCCCGTGGCCCCGCTTCTGTGAGAAGGCACAAGAGGCGAATCCGTCTCCCACCCGTAGATCGTGCGCCCTTGATGTCCCCGCCGGCTCAGGGAGACTGTCCTCGTGATCCTTGAGACAGTTCGTCCCCTCACCTACGACGACGTCCGCCACGTGGGCCGGTACTTCCGTGAGGGCATTCCCGTCGTGATGGACCTCACCGCGGTCGCCGACGACGAGGCGGAACAGTTCGTGGACTTCGCCGCGGGCCTCATCTACGGACGACGCGGCGACATGGAACGCCTCAGCCCCAAGGTCTTCCTGCTGGTCCCCTCGGTCCTGGCCACACCCGGCACCGTGACGAGCGTCGTCAAGAAGGTGCGTCCACGCGACTACGGCGAGGCACTGTACGTGGGGCACTACTTTCGCAAGGGCATTCCGGTCGTGATGGACCTCACCGCGGTGACGGATGACCAGGCGAAACAGTTCGTGGACTTCGCCGCGGGCCTCATCTACGGACGCCGCGGCGACATGGAACGCCTCAGCCCCAAGGTCTTCCTGCTGGTCCCTGCCGGGACAGCGGTCACGGCTCCCCGCTGAGGCGGTGCCGCCGGATCACAACCAGTCCAGCGGCGTCTTCCACAGGCCGTACGCGGCGGGAAACAACCCAATCACGACGAACGGACCGAGCAACAGGGCCACCGAGGCCGACCAGTACGGCTTCGCGGGCAATCTCGAAAGTGCCCGGACCGCGAGATTGAGCGCCGCCCACAGGGCGATGAAAATCCCCACACCGCCGAGCAGGATCAGGTGCGGCAGGATTCCGTCATTGTCGGTGGGGTCCCGTTCGGTCAGGCCCAGGGCGGCCAACGGGTAGTTGGCCAGGAAGTACCAGACGAGCCCCAGCGGAAGAGGCGCCAGGTAGCCGAACAGGGCGTTGACAACGAACGGGACCAGCCACACGATCCGCTTCGGAGGTGCGCTGGTGTCGGCCATGGCCTCTTCTATAGCAGCGCGCCGTACCGGACGCACATCGTGAACCACCGGGCGCCCTCGATCTGTCGGCGCTCGGACCACACCGCCGGACGGTACGGCTTCGCGCCTTCCGGTGGCAGCGGTTCCAACACCACCGATCGACCGCCGATAAAACGCACCTGGAGACCCGGCGTCGCCAAGCAGGTCGTACCGAGCCGCCGGACTTCACGCGCCATCCGCTGTTCCGCCCCTTCGGCGGCCGCCTTGGCCAACCGAGGAATTTCGGCAAGAAACGTCGAGGGGCACCCTCATTGTGCGCCATGGGTTTTCGTCACCTCGAAGTCGGTGGATGGACCCTGACCATCAGGATCTGGCGTGACGCGCCATGAGGGCATGTTCGGGTCGTACGAAGCACATGCGGTTGATTCGCCACCGCCCTACCACCGGCGAGCTGGCATGGATTAATGCCTTTTGGAGGGCATCACCACTTCTATACAGTTTGGCACTGTGCATATCCCCCGTATCCTCCTGCTGGCCGGGGCTCTGGCCGGCTTACTGCTTACCGGTACCGCCCATGCTGGTACCGGCGCCGCCAGCGTGCCTGTCCCCACCGGCACCGAAGCGCTGACCCGCAACCCGCTGTACCGCAGCGGCAAGCTGACGGTGCCCTGTGGTACCCAACCGGAGGACTCCGGCAGCTTCACCGCCACCAAAAAGCACCTGACCGCGATGCTGAACTGCCTGAACGCCTCATGGTCCGCGCAGCTGAAGAAGGTCGGCTTACCGTTCAGGAATCCAAAAATCCGGTTCATAGCAAAACCCACTCGCGCGTGCGGGTCAGCTTGGGGCGAGAACGTCACCGGCCGCTACTGCGACGACAAGCGACAGTTGGTGGTCCTGATCGGTGAATACGCCATCGAGGATCCGGCCGACCCGGTGGCGCTGCACCTCATCGCACATGAATATGCCCATCACGTTCAGAACCTCACCGGCATGTCGGCCTCTTATTGGAACATGCCGGCCCGCACCAAAGCTCAAGCGCTGGCGCAGAGCCGTCGTTTCGAACTGCAGGCCGACTGTCTGGGAGCGGCGTTCATGCGCAGTATCTGGGCCTCGCAGGAGTACCAGGACGAGGACTGGCAGGAGGTTGTGGACCTTTACCGGGAAAGCGGCGACGAGGCGTTCGACAAGGAGCGCAGCCACGGCAACGGGAAGAATCGGGTCGCCTGGCTGCGGAAGGGGTTCGCCGCCGCCTCCCCGGCCGCGTGCAACACCTGGACCGCGCCAGCAGCCCGCGTTTCCTGATCGCCGCCGAAGTGGAAGGCCCGGTTCCGGGACACGGAACCGGGCCTCCTGACCACCGGCGGAGAAACCGGAGATCACAGCGAGTCGAGCGTGAGGCCTGTCGCGGCGACGACTCCGTTGGGCGGGGTCGGGACGGTACATCGTGGGCTTGAGCCGACTTCTGATCAGATGGACGAGCCGGCCGATGTCCCCGACGGTGACCGGTATGGTGCGCCCAACTGCCGGCAAGGTCGTCACCAGGGAAAACCCGACTCGGGAGAGCCGACGACGTCACGCCCGTATTTCCTGGTCGGGAGAAGACAGATCGTTGGGCGTACCGCCAACCGTCGGCTCTCTCCCCTGGATAGGGGTGTCGGGATGCACGGACCGGTTTCGGCGCAGGCGAACCGTGGACATGTCGCTGAAGACGACGCCGACCTTCGCTCTCGCGCCCGAGTAGTTCGTCTCTCCGCCAGCAGCCCTGCCGTATGACCTGCGGCACGCGGCCGTGTCGCTCCGGCTCAACGGGCCGAACGGGCGGAGCATGGGATGGACGTGCTGCTCAAGCATGCATGCCCTGGTGCGCCGGCGAAACGGCGAACGCAGCGATCAGGAGCTCTACTTCAGCCACTCGAACACGAAGTTATGCTCCGCGCGTTCATTCCCGGACCGAAACCCTCGTCCGCGTTTGAAAAACCGACGGCACAGGGTGAAAAGAACGAGGATAAGCGCGGCGGTGAAACCAACGCTGAAGACGACGAGGACAACGCCCGCGAGCAGGCCGAATATCGCCTCGTAGGAGATACCGAAGAGGATGACCAGCTCGTTGGAGGACACAGCAGCTCCTCGCCATGTGAGATATGCCGAAGATACAGCATCAGGGAGCAATCCGCCTGAGCCTATTCGGCGACATGGCTCGCATGCGGCGAGTCGAATGGACACGTCAGGACGTACTGCGAGGCGTGGAAGGTGGCCCGACTCCTGGCTCCGCCCCCGAAGCAACAGGTGGCGCCACCGGTACCTGGAGTCCGCGATCCGCACGCTGTTGAACGGGTAGCGCACCCCGCCGCCATATGAGCAGCGGGGCGTTCACCGCCCGGAAGAGCCCCAGACCTCAGGCTCAGAAGTCCCATGACCTGTTCGAGGCCCGAGTGATCTCCTGTTCATGTTCATCGGCGTCGTCGTAGCCGACGTGAGCGTCGTCCCACCACTGATTGAGCAGCTTGTTGTTCGCCTCCACATGGGAGACGGGGAACTCGGCGTGGGCACCGCAAGTACGGCAATCAATCTTGACCATTTCTCCATTGCACAGCAATCAAGACAAAGATTACAAACAATATACCAACTACCTTACCTGTGATTCAGATCACATTTTTGCGTGCGAAATCCGCACCTCACCGAGGGGAAAGGACGGCCGCGCCGCGCATCACCGATTCGCCGCCGAAGCCGAACGAGGCACCCTGACCGAGCTCGCCGCGGACTGCCCGAAATCGTCCATCCCAGCCAGACCGACGACACCAACCACCGGCGTCGGCACCAGCGCCCCCGCCCTGACTTCCGTTCCAACGGTCGTCGCAACACCCCGGATGAAGGGGTGCGATGGACTTCGAGATCCACGAGAACCGGCGTGAGGGGGCGGCCTGCTGTCCGCTCACCGGTCGGGCGGGGGTGGGCGGACAGCACATTCACGCCGGATTTCCCGACACCCAGAACCGCCGTTCCACATTGCCTCTGGTGAGGCGAGTCTTCCCAACGTCCATGGCGCCGGTGAGACACCTCTTGACGCCGATCTCCGGACAAGTATCTTCTGTTTAGGAAACTTTCCTAAACGAGGTTTGTGTGATCGACTTTCGAGAATACCGGAGGAAGTGCACGTGAAATCCAGGAAACGAGCGGCAGCCTTCTCCACCACCGCCCTTCTCTCCCTCGGCCTGCTGCTGACCACCGCCGCACCGGCCCACGCCATTCCCGACAGCTGCACCGTGAACACATGGGGCGGCTACGGTGCCAGCACCTGCACCACCGGTACCGGAGAACAGCGCATCAACATCGCCTACATCGACCGTCAGAACCAGCGACAGGTGGTGGTGGGCAACTGGGTGCCGGTGGGCGGCACATCCTCCGCCTACTTCAATGGGTCCCTCCACCTCTGGTGGTTGGACAAGCGCGGCTAAGCAACGAGTTGAGACGGCGCCAGAAGATCGAGCGCAACCGAGGCCGACGAGTTCCTCGTGGATGTCGTCGCGAACTTCCCAGCGAACAATGCGCCGTCCTGTGTCGTTCGCTGGAAAGTCGGCGGCCGGGAGAATTCCAAGACCCTGCGCACCAAGGCGCTCGCCGAGAGCTTTCTGTGAACCTGCGGAAGGAGACCAAGCGGGGCCAGTCATTCAACATGGAGGCCGGGCCCCCGCTTTCTCTCCTGACTACCAAAACATGGTTTGACTTCGCCCTCGCCTACGTGGACATGAAGTGGCCCCATGCGGCGGCCAAAACGTGAGACAGCCTCACCGGCGCATTGGCCACCCTCACCCCGGCTCTCGCCGATGAGAGCACGTCGGGAAAGTCGGATCTCCTGATTCTCCGGCAGTTCGCGTTCCCTCCGGCCGCTCGTCAACTCGACCGGCCGGAGGAGATCCGTACGGCTCTCGCCTGACTCGGGCGGCATTCGCTTCCCGTCACGGCTCTGTCCAAGGTCCGGAACGTACGGCTCGGCCTCGACGGCGAGGCCGCCACTGCCACGACCATCGCCCGTAAGCGGTCGGTCCTCCACAATGCCCTGCAGTACGCCGTGGACCTGGAAGAGCTGGCTCCAACCCGATCGACAAGGTGAACCGCCGAAGGTCCGGGAGGTCGTGGATCGTCGGGTGGTGGTCAACCCGGCTCAGGCGCGGCAACCACTGACCGCGGCGACCCACGTGGGCCGCCTCGACCGTGGCCGGCACCTACGGGGCTTCTTCGCCTGCCTCTACTTCGGCGGCCTGTGCCTGCCGAGGCCCTCGGGCTCCGCGTCCAGGACTGCCACCTCCCAGAGACCGGATGAGGGCGGCTCGTCCTGGCCAGGTCCAAACCTCAGGCGAACAAGAGGTGGACCGACAGCGGGCAGGCTCACGACGACCGCGGCCTCAAGCACCGGGCCGAGAATGAAGGGCGACCGGTGCCCATCCCACCGGAGCCGGTAGCCATCCTGCGGGAGCACCTCGACGAGTTCGGGGCTCACGAGGACGGGCGACTGTTTCGGACCTCGCACGGCGGGGCGATCCCCATCGGGACGTACTACGAGGCGTGGAAAGCGGCCCGACTTCTGGCGCTGACCCCGAAGCCGCTGGCGGCCAGGCCGTACGACCTGCCGTGCCTTTCTGGCTCAACGCGGGTATGGCCGCTCCCGAGGTGGCCAAGCGGGCGGAGCACGGGGTGGATGTACTGCTCAAGGTTGGGATCGGGGATTTGAAACCTCTCGCGACTCCAAGGTGGAAGGGGCCCGATCCCAGGTCACGGAGCCAGGCCTGTTGTCTGAGGTTCGAGTTTCACGTTGGCGGCTTTGTCCTACCTGCCATAGTGGACATGTGGGGGCAGAGGCGAAGGACTGGCCTGAACCGATATCAACGTGCTGGAACTACTGGATCGCGATCTCGACCGGAGACCAGGCGGGCATCATGAAGGTCCTGGATTTGTCTGCGTCCAGGCCGGTCACGTTCGCCGAGGCCCAAGAGGTGCTCGACGCCGACGGGCACGGCGAACCAGGTGATCGTCATCACCTGTCGCGGGTTTTCGTCACCCCCGAAATCGACGGCTGGACCTTGGTCATCGGGGCCTGGTGCGACCCTTGCGACAGTGAGCGCCGTGAGGACGTCCTCAGGTCGTGTAAGGCACTCAGTGCCCGCTATGGAAGGGCTCAGGCCTACTACTACGGCGCGCAAGGGGACGGTTCGGCATGGCTGGTGGCCGAGCACGGTCACGTCGTGCGCCGCTATGCAGCGACCGGCGAACCCGATGACGAAATGCTCGCTCTCGGTGATCCGCTGCCTCTGGAGCGGTCGCGGCTCCTCGAACTCGGAGTACCGGATCACGGAGATCTGCGAACCGCGAACAGCGAACAGATCGAGGAGTGGACCTGGGCGGCCTTCGAACTGGCTCCTGAAATCGCTGCGACGTACAGTGTCAGCCCGTTCACTCTGACGCGTGAGAGCCGGGTGCGGGGAACGGGAGTGCTCGCCTTGACACCGGACCCGTCGGCGGGGCCATGGCACGAGTGACCCCGCGCCAACGGGACAGCAGCCCACAGCCTTGTGGCCACGGGCTGTGATCATGTCTCCCCTTTGGATGAGACGAAAAGTCAGGACCTTTGACCACAAGGGCAGAGCCATACCGCCGACCGGCTTTGGTTCTGCCATTGCTTCCCCCGGATCAGCCGACTGCCTCGCTCCAGCCCTTGTCGAGTCGGGCCAGCAGTTCCGCGGCGGGACGATGTCCACCGTCTCCTGACCGATCGTCGGCGACACGACGGAGTATGTCCGTGGCGTCACGGACGTGGCTCATGATCCCTTCAACCAGGCCGACCGATCCGGACAGCGGATTCTCATAGGTCTCGAACCCCGGCTCGGGGAGGCATCCCCACCAGTCCAGTAACGCGTTCAGCGCTTCCTGCCGGGGTGCCCCCGGCCGTTCGTCGATCGCCCGCAGAAGCACGCCCGTCGCGGGAACGGCGGCCGGATAGAGGGTTCCGGCGTGGTCGTTCGTGACCGCGTACCGAAGATCGGCCAACGCACGGGCGGCCTGTTGAGCGGACGAGGACCGGCCCAGCGCCTCCACGGCGGCTCGCGCGCTCTCGGGGTGGTACCAGCGCGGCCCTGGTATCCGGCTCCAGTCCACCTGCTCCACCGCTGTCCTCCTACTGCTCCCGGCACGGAATTCTCGCGCGTGACCTGGAGAAACGTGACCGACATCATTCCATGTGTATTCGACGGCCACCGGCCGAGGACCGCTCTCGATGTCGTACGGCTGCGCAGCCCGGAAACGACCAACGGCGCCCCACCAAGCCAAAAGACCTGGCCAGGCGTCGTTCTCCAGCGCAGAAAAGAGCGTGGGATTCGAACCCGCTCTGATCTCGCCGCCCCGATCGGTTCACCTGGATCAACGATTGAAACTGTCCGTGTGCGGGCGGAGCGAGGTGGTGTACGGCCTCCCGAAAGGGCTCCCGTTTTACTTCTCGGTCACCCCGGCGGCCGTTCGTTCGATCATGTCAGGAGAAGGCCACGAATTCCTGCCGCCGGACTCCTCAGCCTCGACGGTTTCACAGACCCCGCGCCTGCAACGCTCTGCCCGGCCCGAATAAGCCTGAAGCCATAGGAATAGGCATCAGATGGGCACCTCACGCAGGAAAGTCCTCCGAATTTTCTGCCCCACGAACTTGGCGCACCGGTGCCAGATCTGGCCCTTCTTCTCCTCTCCGTGCTGGACGCGCCGCTTTTCGATGAGTGGTACGCCCGCTCCTCCTGAAGGGGAAAAGCGGGCGTCGTCATGTCGCCCGGTGTCGCGTCAGTCGTACAAGGTGACGCCTCGGTACTGCACGGTGCCCGGGAAGTTGACCGACGATATCTCACCCACCCCCACCCGAGGGCCGTCCATAGAGTATGGGCCCCATACCGGGTTCACGTGCAGGCCGCTCGCGTGAACCGCCTGCGTGCCTGTGCCGCCCGTGCACTTGCTGTAGACCATGTACCCCACCTGCCAGGTGGTGCAGCCCGTCGGGGCGGCATGGGCGGGAGACGCGGAGCCCACCAGCAGTGACGCGGTGAGCAGGGCGGTGGCGGACACAGCCGTGGCTCGGCTTTTTCTCATGTGCGCTTCCTCCGATTCCGAAGGTAAATGGCGCTTCCATTAAGAAACTTTCCTAAAAGGAAGATACGCCCTGGGTGACGCGAGTCAAGAACATCCCGCTCCCCATCTGCGTCCGATCACCATCCCACTGCCGCCGCGCCAAGGGTCAACGAAGGTGATCGAAGACGACTCGGTCGGTGATGTTGAGCGGGACCGTCATTCGCCAATAGCACCGACCACACGACCTTGCCGTTAACCACGTGTTGATGCCGCCTCTTCGGCCTTCCAGCCGGGACATACGAGAAGAGCGCCTCTTCCCTCATATCGTGGAGGCCTGCCCAAGGGGCATGGGGGAGACCAGAGGCGGCTTCGATCCAGAGTTTCGTGCCGGTGTGGTAGGCACCCCGAGAAATCGATTGTCAAGGATCTGGGGATGAACTCAGGCACACCGGCCAACTGGATGCGACAGCCGTGGGACACCATGGTCCTGTGGAATCGATCATCTTGCGGCGCTTCACCGACGGTGATTCCGTGGAAGAACTGACCAGGCTTCTGCATCGCGCGTACGCCGACCACGCGGCGGCCGGACTCGTCTTCTTCGCCTCCTACCAGACCCCCGAGGACACGCGGCGCCGTCTGGGCAAGGGCGAGTGCTGGATCGCCCTGGAGCAAGGAGCGATCGTCGGCAGTGTCACGGTGACGGGGACGTACGACACCCCGCCGGGATACCCGGCTCCCACCGCCGCGGGCTCGTTCTGGCAACTCGCGGTGGCCCCGTCCAGGCGAGGCACAGGTCTGGGGAGTCGTCTCCTGACCCTGGCCGAAACCCGCATCGCCGATCTGGGCTCGTCGAGGGTGGTGATCGACACCTCCTCCCAGGCCGCCGATCTCCTCGCCTGGTACGGGCGGCACGGCTACTCCTCGATCGGGACATGGAAGTGGGACGTCACCAACTACGACAGCGTCGTCCTGGCCAAGAGCCTCCTTCCCTGAGCTCGGCCCGCGGCCGCCCTCCAGCGGGAAACGAGCCTTCCGGCGGCAATGACATGGGAAAACGCGACCAACATCATTCCGCGACCACCGGCCGAGGGCCGCTCACGACGGCGTACGGCTGCGCGCCCCGAAACGACCAACGGCGCCCCACCAAGCCACAAGACCTGGTCAGGCGCCGTTTCTCAAGCAAAGCGGAGAGCGTGGGATTCGAACCCACGAGGACTGTCACCAGCCCTAGCGGTTTTCAAGAGCACTGCGTTCCTGGTGTCGACAACAGCTCTGAGCTGCCGCGATACATGTATTCCAGTGTGGAGACTTGAAGATCATCCCGCACATATCCCGCAGGGTCAGATCCGCCGTACAGCTGAACGATCACCATGTCGGCGGCCTCGGTCTGGGCATAGGCGGCACGGACGGTGTAGCGCCCGGGTGGCAGGTCCACCCTGAGATGTTCCTCGCTGCGGATGTAGTCGTACCCGTGGACGGAGTCGAAGAGGATCACGGGCTCCCTGATGTCCCACACCAGTTCCTCTTCCCACTGTGCGGAGCCGACCATGTTGGTGGCGGCCTGAAGGATGTCCGCGTCCGAGTCCGCGGCGATCCAGCGGACGAAGATGTTGTGTCCGGGCAGGAACGTGGTGCCGGCGGGATAATCGCCAAGAACGAGGGCCTTGTCCGGCCCGACATCGATCAGACCGATGTAGCCGTCGACCTCGCCGGCTCGGCCGTAGTCTCCCTCGTCGTCATCATCGTTGGGGTAGTCCTCCGGCACCCCGTTCCAGTACCGGCAGACCGACTCCGGAATGACGATGTGCGGTCCGCCCAGCGTGGTGACCCAGAGCAGGTCTCCATCGCCCGACTGCTCCATGTACGGCTGGGACATGACGATCAGAGTACGGCGAGAAGCCGACAAAAGATCGCGGCTTAGCTTCTGATACGTAAGCCCTCACACGACCTCCACAGACGTTCGGACGAGTTCGCCGCACAGGTCACCAGTGATCCGACTGTACGCACCAGTCCAGCCCATGCCAGGACCGTACGGCCCACCGACTCCCCGAACCGAAGCGCCAACGGTTTTACAGCTCGTGACCACTTCGACTGGGAGATGGCCTCTCACCTGCGGCGTCACCATGTTTCATTACCACGAGTTTCATGATCATTGCACGCATATTGCACGACCTCTGAACGACTCGGAGAGGCCCGTTCCAAGGTCCACAGCTGAGCTATACGTCCCACCCGCCCACTTGATCCCATTATCAGCCAATATGCGAACTTAGTTCCCACAATTTTCTCCTCCATGATGGGCAATGTGGCTCTATAATATGCCAGGCCAATGCCCCCTGGAGGGAAACAGTAGATTGAACGAGGAAGAACTGCTGCGCACAGAACAGGTGTTGCGAGATGTATTAACGGAGAGCCAATTGGAATGGGTTCTCGATGAGGTGGATTCAACAATCGCCGCCGGAGTTCCTGAGGAAAAAGTTCTGCAAAGACGTTCCGTTCGCGGCAATAATACAGATGATTATGGTCTTGCGGCCGAGGCTTTGGTGACGGAAGTTCGGCAGAATGCCGGCAGTGCTGAATATGAGGCATTACGAAAAAGAGGCTCACTCGTGATTACGACGCGTTCAATGACCGTTCGAGAGCGAGTTCAACTCCTCCATGATGCTCTGCGGCGTGTTCTGATCGAACTTCCCGAGATTGAAGAAGAGGCTATGAAGGTGCTCCATTCGGCTCCGGTTGAGGATCTCGGAGAGCGTAGTGGAGTCACGAGTGTTCGTTTCGTTCCTAGCGAAACTACCGGTCGCCGCACTGAGCGAGAGATCGAATTGTCCGGCTCAAGACTGCACAATGAGCGTGAGAGGCTAAGTGCTTTGTTCGCTGCTATGGCCGCCGAGGTGGGCGAATGAGTGCGGTTGATGATCTCCGTAATGAGATAGCGAACCTACTGGCTACGAACCGCATATCATACGACTCGGTGTCCAAGCCGTGGGATGTGTACGAGGGATTCATCTTTTCCTTGGTCGTATCAACCGCTAGCCGTCATGGCGCTAGTGTTAAATATGAAAATGTGAAGGGGTTGAGTGTTAGCGACCTGATTTTTCGCACAAGTCCGGGGCAACTCTATGGCGACAGCAAGCTCTATACACATGCAGTTATCGAATTCGGAGGAGCGCCAGCACTTGAGGCGCATGTGGGAGTGAAGGTACAGGGTACGTCCGGAGTTCTTCATGAGTGTGACGTTCTAGTATTGCCCAGAAACGAAGCTATTCTGAGTCGCAGAGAACGAATCGCACCGCGCGGCAGCCAATGCTTGCTGATTATCGAGTGCAAGTACTACACGACTGGACTTGACATAGGGCATGCTCGGAACTTTGAGGGATTGCGCGCTGATGTACGCACACAAGATGAGCTATTCGTCTCCAATATTGGCGCCTCTAGCGTAGTGCGTTATCTCGACTCCCGTAGGCGTGAATTCGAGCGCGATGTGGTACCTAATACTCCGCAAGCGGTCTATGTTCAAGCTGGTATCCGCAAGGCCTTCAAAAGCTACTTGAGTAAGCACGCGCCTTCGATTTCAATCTAATCGGGGAGAGGTCCCGTCCCGGAATCCGAAAGCGGAGTTTCCGGGTGAGTGCGCCGACCGATTCACGTTCCCGGAAGGCGAACGTGGGGGCAAACTCTCTGTTCCTTGAGAAGGACCAACTGCGCATATCCGGCGAGAGTCGCGGACAGTCAGATGCAAGAAACTTCACGCGACTCATCAGTGCAGGTCGGACGGAGCTTTCGCTGATTCTGCTTGCGCTCCTTGTAGGATTCGAAACTTGCAACCTTCGGATTAGAAGTGGAGCACCGTTCTTTTATAGGATGGCGCGCTGACTTGCAGCTGCGACAGTAGCTCTGCATCGGACGCGGGAGGGCAATCCATGCATGTTCTGGATCTTTCTCATGGCCGGCGCGGTGACAGAGGCTTAGCCCGAGACATTCCAATCTCGCCCAGACGTCAAAGTCGCCTGACACAGCGAAGGCCCGGTCCCTCTGTAGGGAAAGCCGGACCTTCGTGCACCGCCGTGACTTTCGTCGGCCGCGATACAGTTGATGTTGACTAGACGATCAACTGAATTGAGTGTACCCCCATGGCCAAGCCGACCATTCTGTCACGCCCGCCCAAGCCCTGGCCCACTTGGTGCAACCGATGCGGCACCTCCCTGAGCGAACCTCTTGGACTCTGTGGCGGCTGCGCTAAAGTCCTCCATGTCGACCTCGCCAAGCGCAAGCGCGAGCTGAAGACCGCTAGGGAACGCCACCGGCGGCGGATGCGCGAGCACGCCGAGGCTGAGCGGCGCGAACGCGAAGCCGCCGATAAGGCCCGCCAAGAGCGGTTGATCCAGCAGAAGAAGGAGCGGACGGCCAAGCGCAACCGTGCGGTCTTCCCCCGGGCCAGCGAAGTGACCATCACCCGCGCGGACGGCACCATCGAGGTGCGCCCGGCCTACACGAGCCCGGCCGCCCTGCGGCGCGTCGCTCCCGAGCGTCTCGACATCCCGTCGGAGATGCGCGCCAAGATCCTTGCCCGTGATGGGCACGCCTGCCGGTACTGCGGTAACGACGTCGGGCCGTTCCAAATCGATCACGTCATCCCTGTCGCCAAGGGCGGCGCTACTGGGATGTCGAACCTCGTCACCGCCTGCGTACCCTGCAACCAGAAGAAGGGGGCGCAGGTCTGGAAGCCTGCCCCACGCCCCTGACCCAGCCGTCTCACTCCCGCCCCGCCAGGCCTTCTCCTGTGGAGCGCCGCTTTGCGTACCAGCGCCGCGTGCGCGGCTTGGGCTCTCCGGGGGCCATCAACTCGAGGAACCAATCCTCGGCGATCGGGGCCGCGGTGGGCTGTCCTCATTGCTCCTGCGAGGGATCACAAGAAGATGAGACCCGGCCGTCACCGGAGTTCGATGGGCCGGGGCTGAGGAACGAAGCCCCGGACCGGCGATCGCCCCCAACCATCGATGGTGACCGGCCATGATGAGGCGATCGTGAGGGTAAGAGCTGTACGGCGGAGTGGCCTCGGTGCGGCGGGTTTGGGTTGGTGCGGCGTGATCGTGATGCGCTGGTGCGGCCCCGTGTGCGGGACCTGCCGGGACCGGCCCCCAGGCCGCATGCCCGGACGGTCCCCGCGAAGCGGGGCCGTGCGGCGGCGCGCCGCGCCGCCGCCTTGACCGTTCGGGCCGCCCTGATCCTTGGCCTGCCCCTAGTCGTCGGCGCGGTCGCTGGAACTCTCACCTACTGGGCCACTCGCTCGGCCCCTGGAGCGATCCTGGGCGCCGGTGCCGCTACCGCTGGCACGATCGGGCTGCTAAACCAGATCATCGGCGGCGTTCCCGACGACAACGGCAGCTAGGTTTTGTGGATCTACGGAACAGAACCTGACCGGTCAGACACGCTGCTCCCACGCACACAGGGATGAGGTAAGTAGCGTCTCCCCGTCTGGAATGTCTCACTAGGGCTTTGCAGGTCTGACCTGGGGAAACGTGACCAACATCATTCCGCATATATTCCGCGAGCACCGGCCGAGGGCCGCTCACCACGGCGTACGGCTGCGCACCCCCGAAACGACCAACGGCGCCCCACCAAGCCACAAGACCTGGTCAGGCGCCGTTTCTCAAGCAAAGCGGAGAGCGTGGGATTCGAACCCACGAGGACTGTCACCAGCCCTAGCGGTTTTCAAGACCGCCGCCATCGTCCACTAGGCGAGCTCTCCTGGGTGACGCGCGTCAGAACGCGTCAGATTGCACTTTAGTCTCTCACTGGTCCGGGCGTGCCCACGACCGGCGCCCCGACTGGAACCGCCCGCCGAAAGACCACGGTGAAACCACAGCGAGAAGTCCAGGCCCGGCTGAGGAAGCCGGGTCTGGGCAAAACCGCGTCAGGCCTGTTGAGGAATGGCGAAGCCGTCTCCCACCGAGGCCGCCAGGCGGAGGTAGGCGTCGCGGGTTGCGGGTTGGAGCCTGTCCAGTTCGATCTCGGCCCCCTCCTCCAGGTGGGGGTCGTAGGGGACACGGATCACCGCCCGGCAACGGGCCGCGAAGTGAGCCTCAAGGCGGTCGAGGTCCACGGTCGACTTCGACCTGGGGCGGACGCTGCACAGCACGACCGTGGCCGACCGGACCAGTTCCTCGTAGTGGTGGGCCTCAAGCCAGTCGAGGGTCGCCGAGGCGGCGCGGGCGCCGTCCACCGACGGGGAGCTCACCAGGACGAGCTGGTCGGCCAGGCCGAGGACACCGGACATGGCCGAGTGGAGCAGGCCCGTACCGCAGTCGGTGATGCAGATCGAGTAGAAGTTCTCCAGGACCTGCGCCACCGCCTGGTAGTCGGAGGCGCTGAACGCCTCGGACACCGACGGGTCACGGTCGGAGGCGAGGATCTCCAGCCGGGACGGCGCCTGCGAGGTGAAGGCCCTGACGTCCACGTAGCGCTTGATCTGCTTCCGTTCGTTGAGCAGGTCACGGACGGTGGCGGCGGTCTCAAGCTTCACCTTGTCCGACAGGGTCCCACGGTCGGGGTTGGCGTCGACCGCGATGACCCTGTCGCCGCGTGACTGGGCGAGGGTGGCGCCGAGGCCGACCGTGGTCGTGGTCTTGCCGACACCGCCCTTCAGGCTCAGTACGGCGACGCGGTGATGGCCGGTGGCCACGGGGGTACGGGCACGGGTGGCGAGTTCGCGACGACGACGGACCTCGGGCGACTCCCCGGGTTTGATCAGCCCGGCCGACGCCGTGTAGATCAGCCTGCGCCAGCCCCCGGAGGGCGCGTTACGGCGTCCTCTGAGCAGCGAGTCAGGGTCGAGGCTGTCGGCCGACGGCCTCGATCCGGACGTCTGCCTGGACGGCACGCTGAAAGCCGGCGGCGGCGCCGAGTGACGGCGTTTCGCCTGGTACGGCTCCCGCACCGGTTCGGCAGCGTCCTTTCCAGGCGCGCCGAGATCACGTTCGGGGACGGCCGAAACCCCCCGAGGCGTCACCGTTTCCCTGGCCGACGTCTCCCGGGACGGGACCTCCTGCACGACCGGAGGCTCCGGAGCCGCGGGCTGAGGAGCCGCAGGTTGAGAGGAAGCCGCGGATTGGGGGAAGGGCAGGTCCTTGAGGGTGGGCTCCCCCTGGGCGAACAGCGCCTCCCGGGAGAACGACACGTCCCGGAACGGCGCCCCCTCCCGAGCCGGTGGCTCCTCAAGGAAGGAGGAGGACCCCTGGGGAGGCGTCTCGGCGGAGGCGGCGTCAGAGCTGAACGCCCTGCCCCAGTCACGGGCGAAGGCACTGCTCTGGTGGGACTGCCCCAGCGCGCCTCCCCCGGCCGCCTGCCGCAGCGCGTCGCTCACCGTGGCCTGAGGTGACCTGTCGTCCTCGGGCGCCTCGTCGGCGGAGTCGGGTACGGCCCGCTCCTCGCTCGCGTGTGGCGGCTCCGCGACAGGGAGCGGCTCGCGGTTGACGCCCTCCGAGGAGGAGAGGTCCCCTGAGAGGGGGACTGAGAGGGAAAAGGCGTCCTGCCTGCCGGCCGAGGGCGTGAAGGGCTGGAGTCCCCCGGGTTCCGAGTCGTCCAGCGGACCGGGACCGACCGGCGGGAAGCCCTGCTCGAACGCGTCCTCCGACGGCTCGGTGGACCCGAAGGAGGCCTGGTCGGGTGAAGAACCTTCGAGTTCTTCTGGGCCGGCCTGCGGGTCATCGGCTTCCGCCGGCGGCAGGTGATCACCCTGATCGGCGGAGAGGTCGACGGAGAGGTCGGCGGCGACCGGCTCGTGATCCGCGGGGGCCGCGAGGAAACCCGGGCCGTCGGAGGGCGCCTCCTGGACGGCCTCTGGGCCGTCGGACGCGTCCTGGCGGGGCAGCGGTTTCAGGGGCGCGAGGAAGGCCTCGTCGTCGCGGTTCGGGGACGGCGAGGGCGGGGGCACGCTGAAGGCGCCCGCCTCCATCCACTCGGCCGCGTCCGCGTCCTCGACGGGGGCGGGCGCGGCGGTCGCGGAGAGGCTGTTCACCAGGTGGTTCGAGGGGTCGGCGACCATACGGAACAGCGACGAGGACGCCGTGTCCGGCTCGGCGAGAACCGCGCTCCAGGGGTCTTTGGGGTAGGGCGAGATGACGGTGTCGTCCACCACGCCGCTCTTCACCGTGACGGGGGGCGCCTCCTCCTGTTCCTTGATAGCGTCGAGCCAGGCAAGCTGTTCCTCGAGAGATTCCTCACGATCGTGCCTTGCCACCGTGTTCCCCCTCGGGATGGGTGTAAAGAGGGCAGCAAACACATAGCAGGTTAACGCCCTGTGTTCTTGTCAATGCGGGCAACCACCAAGTTGATCCCCAGCGGATAGCGTTGGAACTATGCACGCCATCGTGATCGACAAACCTGGTGGGCCCGAGGAGCTTGTGTGGCGGGAGGTCCCCGATCCCCGGCTCGGCCCGGACGACGTCCTGGTCGACGTGGCCGCCTCCGCGGTCAACCGGGCCGACATCCTCCAGCGAAAAGGACAGTACTCCCCGCCTCCCGGAGCCTCGCCGTACCCCGGGCTGGAGTGTTCCGGGGTGGTCGCCGAGGTCGGGTCCAACGTCGAGGGGTTCAGGCCCGGTGACCGGGTGTGCGCCCTGCTGAGCGGGGGCGGTTACGCCGAGCGGGTGGCGGTGCCGTGGCAGCAGGTGATGCGGGTGCCCGAGGGGGTCGACCTGGTCGAGGCCGCGGCGCTTCCCGAGGTCGCGTGCACGGTGTGGTCGAACGTGTTCATGACCGCGCGGCTGCGCAGGGGCGAGACGCTTCTCGTCCACGGCGGCGCCAGCGGGATCGGCACGCTGGCCGTACAGCTCGCCAAGGCGTTCGGGTCGCGGGTCGTGGTCACCGCGGGGTCGGCGGAGAAGATCGCCCGCTGCCTCGAACTCGGCGCCGACGAGGGGATCGACTACCACGAGGGCGACTTCTCGGAGAAGGTCCAGGCGGACGTCATCCTCGACATCGTCGGCGGGCCGTATCTCGCCAAGAACGTCAGGGCACTGAAGACCGGCGGCAGGCTGGTTGTGATAGGGATGCAGGGGGGCTCCAGAGGGGAGCTTGACCTGGGGGCGCTTCTCACCAAGCGAGCCGCGGTGCACGGCACCACGCTACGCGCACGGCCCGTCGACGAGAAGGGCATCATCGTGCGTGGCGTCGTGGAAAACGTCTGGCCCCTGGTTGACGCGGGGGTCGTCCGTCCGGTCGTCCACTCCCGCGTGCCGATGAGCGAGGCCGCCGAGGCTCACCGGCTCCTCGAATCCGGAGAACACGTCGGGAAAATCCTGCTAGTAGGTTGAGAGCTATGAACGCTGAGGAGAGCACTCCCCATGTAGTGGTCGTGGGCCCGCAGGGGCTCCAGACCGAGGAGGAAGGCGAAGGTCGCTCTGTCGCCGATCTGGTCGAGCAGCCCGCGAAGGTGATGCGCATCGGCAGCATGATCCGGCAGCTCCTCGAAGAGGTCAGGGCGGCTCCGCTCGACGAGGCCAGCCGTAAGCGGCTCAAGGAGATCCACCAGAGCTCCATCAAGGAGCTTGAGGACGGTCTGGCGCCCGAACTGGTCGACGAGCTCGAACGGCTGTCGCTTCCCTTCACCGACGACGGCAACGGCACCCCGCCGAGCGAGGCCGAGCTGCGGGTGGCGCACGCGCAGCTGGTCGGCTGGCTCGAAGGCCTGTTCCACGGCATCCAGACCACGCTCTTCGCCCAGCAGATGGCGGCCCGCGCCCAGCTGGAGAACATGCGCAGGGCACTGCCCGGCGGGGTCTCCATGGGGCAGCAGGACAACCACCAGCAGAGCAGCTCCGGCCCCTACCTGTAGGTCCCCCCGTAGAGGTTCTCAAGGATTTCGGCCACTCCGTCGTCGTCGTTGGCCGCGGTCACGTGATCGACCGCGGCCAGCACCTCCGTGTGGGCGTTCGCCACGGCGTACGACCTGCCCGCCCAGCGCAGCATCGGCAGGTCGTTCGGCATGTCCCCGAAGGCGACGACCTCGGCGGCGGTGATGGCGCGTCCCTCGGCGAGGGCGGCCAGGGCGGAGGCCTTCGTCACACCGTGGGCGCTCATCTCGATCATGGCGCGGCCACTGGAATGGGTCGGGGTGACCAGGTGGCCGACCAGTTCGCAGACGGTCTCCTGGAGGGCGTCCGGGTTCATGTCCTGGTGCAGTGCCAGGAGTTTCGCGCAGGGCGTGGTGGTGAGCGTGTCGGTCTCCGCGCCGTTCAGTCCCGCCACCCGGTCCAGGCTGTCGAGAAGGAAGCCGGATTCACGTGCGAACCCGCCTTCGTATTCCACCGAGAACGTGAGCCCGGGAACCTTCTCCCTCAGGCGGCTCACCACCTCTTGAAGGACATCCGGGTCGATAAGGTGAGATTTCACAATCTGTTCGGCGTGGAGGTCGTAGACGAGCGCGCCGTTGGCGCATATGGCCAGCCCGCGATGCCGTACGGCGGCGGCGATCGGGCGCATCCACCTGGGCGGACGCCCCGTCACGAGGACCAGTGTGGCCCCGGCCCTCTCGACGAGGGCGAAGGCCGCTGCGGTGCGGGCTGAGACGGTGCCGTCGGAGCGCAGAGCGGTGCCGTCTAGGTCTGTTGCGACGAGCCTGGGACTTCCCATAACAGGCTCCAGTCTGCACCGTCCTCCGAAGGGCGCCGCCGCCGGGATGCGCCCGCGAGGAATCTTCCTCGTGGCGGGAACACGGGCGCGCCGGATAGTGTTAGATGTGATGGCGTTGTATTAGCTGAATCCCGTTGTGAAAGCCAGTTTGACTGAACCACCCCGGGGCCCGCTGTACGACACAGGGGGTTCATGAGGTGTGAATCCCAAAGTTTCAAATCCTGAGGGAGAGCTTTAATGGCTCAGGGAACCGTCAAGTGGTTCAACGCTGAAAAGGGCTTCGGCTTCATCGCACCGGACGGCGGTGCACCGGACGTGTTCGTGCACTTCTCCGAGATCCAGGGCAGCGGCTACCGCAGCCTTGAGGACGGCCAGCGAGTCGAGTTCGAGATCACGCAGGGCCAGAAGGGTCCGCAGGCCTCGCAGGTCCGCGCCGTCTGACCATAGACCTCTGTAAGGAGGTAAGGCGGAGTTCGCTTAACGCGAACTCCGCCTTTCTCCTTTTCCGGACCTTCCGCCTTTCCCATCACCGTCCGTCAAGGCGCCGTGGGAAGCCCTGAAGGCCCTCCAGAGGCCACGGAAGACCCCACCCAGGGATCAATGAAGGCCCCCCGCCACAAAGACAGCGAGAGGCCTTCCTGACGACTCCGGTCCGGGTGACTACTTGACCGGTTCGAGGACGTCGAGTCCGACGAAGGGACGCAGCGCCTTGGGAACCTCGACCGACCCGTCGGCCCGCTGGTGGTTCTCCAGGATGGCGACGATCCACCGGGTGGTGGCCAGGGTGCCGTTCAGCGTGGCCACGTGCTGGGGCTTGCCGTCCTTGTCACGGAACCGTACGGCCAGGCGACGGGCCTGGAACTCGGTGCAGTTGGAGGTCGAGGTGAGCTCGCGGTAGCGGCCCTGGCTCGGCACCCACGCCTCGCAGTCGAACTTGCGCGCCGCGCTCGCCCCGAGGTCGCCCGCCGCAGTGTCGATGATGCGGTAGGGCACCTCGATCTTGGCGAGCATCTCCTTCTCCCAGGCCAGCAGGCGCTGGTGCTCCGCCGCGGCCTCCTCGGGACGGCAGTAGGAGAACATCTCGACCTTGTCGAACTGGTGGACGCGGATGATGCCCCTGGTGTCCTTGCCGTAGGAGCCCGCCTCCCTGCGGAAGCAGGACGACCACCCGGCGTAGCGGTAGGGCAGCTCGGCGCCGTCGAGGATCTCGTCGGCGTGGTAGGCCGCCATCGGCACCTCGCTGGTGCCGACCAGGAACAGGTCCTCCTCGGGCAGGTGGTAGACCTCACTCGCGTGGGCGCCGAGGAAGCCGGTGCCCTGCATCGACTCGGGCTTGACCAGCACCGGCGGGATCATCGGGACGAATCCCGCCTCGATCGCCTGCTGCATGGCCATGTTGAGCAGGCCGAGCTGCAGGCGGGCGCCGACGCCCTTCAGGAAGAAGAACCTCGACCCCGAGACCTTCGCTCCGCGCTCCATGTCGATCGCGCCGAGCAGTTCGCCCAGTTCGAGGTGGTCACGCGGCTCGAAGTCGAAGACCGGCTTGTCGCCGACCTCCTCAAGCACCACGTAGTCGTCCTCGCCGCCGTGGGGAGCGCCCTCCTCGACGATGTTGGGCACCGTCTGGAGCAGCTGGTCGAGCTCGGCCGCGAGTTTCTCCGCCTCGCTCTCCGCTGACTTGACCTGCGTGGCGAGCTCCTTGGCCCGGTCGAGCAGCGCGGCCTTCTCCTCGCCGGAGGCGCGGGAGACCGACTTGCCGATGCTCTTCTGCTCGGCGCGCAGCGACTCGAAGCGACTCAGCGCGCCGCGCCTGCGCTCGTCCAGGTCGAGCAGCGTCTGGACGACGGTGTCGTCCTCACCGCGGGCACGCTGCGACGCCCGTAGCCGGTCGGGTTCCTCACGAAGGGTACGCAGGTCAATCACAGCACAAGGCTACCGACGTCATGCCACGGCCTGTGCGCCTATTAAGCCCGTCTTAGGGCTGTCTTAGACCTGTCCCGCCCTGACGCGGGCCAGCCAGTCGGCGGCCTCGGTGAAGTCGGAGTCGGAGGTGCCCCTCTTGACCTGGGGCGTCAGGCCGTCCGCGCGGGGGTAGCTGCCCAGGAAGCGCACGTCGGAGCTGACCCGGTGCAGCCCGGAGACCGCCTCGCCGACCCTGGCGTCGGTCACGTGGCCTTCGAGGTCGAAGTGGAAGAAGTAACGGCCGATGCCGTCACCGGTCGGCCGTGACTCGATGCGGCTCAGGTTGACCCCCCGCACGGAGAACTCGGTGAGCATCTCCAGCAGCGCGCCGGGGTGGTCGTCGGAGAGGAAGGCCACCAGGGAGGTGCGGTCCGCGCCGGTCGGCGCGGGCAGCACCCCGGGGCGTGTCACCTGGATGAACCTGGTCACCGTGTCGGACCGGTCACCCACGTTGGCGACCAGCTCGACCAGGCCGTAGTTGTCGCCCGCGATACGCGCCGCGATGGCCGCGTCGTACGGCGAGCCGGGCAGCGCGACCTCCTGGGCGGCGGCGGCCGTCGAGGGGGCGGCGACCACCACGGCCTCGGGCAGCTCACGGGCGGTGAAGCCACGGCACTGGGTGATCGCCGCCGGGTGGGTGAAGATCCGCTTGATGTCACGCATGCGGGTGCCCGGCCGTACCAGGAGGGAGAACTCGACGGGCAGCAGCAGCTCGGCGACGATGAGCAGCGGCTCGCCCCAGGCCAGTTCGTCCAGGGTGGTGGCGATGCCGCCTTCGATGGAGTTCTCCAGGGGGACGACGGCACCGTCGGCCTCACCCTGGCGGGCCGCGTCGAGCGCGGCGCTGACGTTGGCGCAGGGCAGTCGCTCGGCGTCCGGAGCCAGGGTCCGCAGGGCCTCTTCGGTGAAGGTGCCCTCCGGTCCCAGGTAGGCGAGTCTGGGCATGACCACAGGTTATCCGCCGCCCACTGGGAAACGTGCCTGGAATCAGGCTTTCAGGCGGGCCGCATCGCCCGGGAGGGCCGCCCTGCGGCGGGGCAGCCACACCCCGAGCAGCCAGACCAAGACGAGCGCGCCGAGGCCGAAACCGTTCTGCACGATCTTGCCGACCACGGGGCTGAGGACCGGGATCTCCGCCGCCTTGATCGTCACCCCCCACCAGGGAACGGGCAGCACGTAGTACAGCCAGACCCCGGCGGCGACGCGGACGCGCACCGGGTCGCGGCCGTCGCCCGCCAGCGCGCCGAGGACCACGACGACCCAGGCCAGGTGGTGGATCCAGGCGACCGGCGAAAGCAGTACGGCCATCAGGCCGACCAGGGCGACCGCCGTCGTCGGGTGCCCGTCGAGCAGGGCCCTGCGGGCGTGGCGGAAGCCGTACCAGGCGATCACCGCGACCAGCGCGAGCCAGAGCAGGGAGGTGAGCTGGTCGGGCAGGTAGAGCCGGATGAGCATGCCGCGCACGGACTGGTTGGTGGTCGCGGCGTTCGCGCCGAGCCGTTCCGGGTCGAGCAGCGCGCCGAACCAGAAGTCGGCGGCGTCGGACGGGATGACCAGGAACGGCAGCACCGTCAGCAGCGTGGCGGTGAAGACGGCCATGAGGAAGGCGTCACGCTGCTCCTTCCTGGCACCGGGGCCGAAGCCGGTCAGCAGGAGATAGATCAGGAAGACGCCCGGGGTGAGCTTGACCGCGGTCGCCAGGCCGATCAACAGGCCGCGCGGCCACGGCGGCCTGGGGGCGACACAGTCGGCCAGGCAGAGCGCGACGAGCAGGATGTCCACCTGGCCGAAGCGGAACTGGTCCCTGATCGGCATCAGGTAGGCGCAGGCGACCGTCAGCAGCGCCAGGAGCAGCGGCAGCCGCCACCCGCCCTGCCGTTCGAAAGCCGGCCGTTCCAGGGCCGGGCGTTCCAGGGCCGGGCGGAAGGCGTAGCGGACGGTGACGGCGAGCGTCAGGAGGATCAGCCCGGTCCACACCCACTGCGCCACCGGCCAGGACATCATCGCCAGCGGCGTGGCCAGCATCGCCGCGATCGGCGGATAGGTGAACGGCAGCAGCTGCGGCGCGGGTGTCATGAAGTCGTAGACCGGACGTCCCTCAAGCAGCTCCCGGCCGCCGGTACGGTAGACGTCCAGGTCGACCAGGCGCTGGTCGTCGACGTTGCCCAGCCAGGGAAGCACCAGCGGGGCGAGCGCGACCAGCACGACCAGCAGCGCGGGCAGCGGTGCGAGCAGCCGTGCCCACGGCGCCCGCCCTGTCACGGTCGAGCCATTCCTCACGAGCCATTCCTCACGACCAGGCAGGCTACCGTGGGCGTGGCGGACCGTGGACAGGGTCGCCGACGGGGTGTGGACAACGAGGGAGACGTATGGGTTCCGGTGCTGGGCACGTCCGCGCCGCGCTGGCCGTCCTGTTGACGTTGCCGATACTCGCCGGGTTCCTGTTCACCGGTACGGCCGCCGCCCACTCCGAGGCGGGGCCCGCCAGGGTCGTGGTGGTCGGGGTGCCCGGCCTCCAGTGGGGCGATCTCGACCGGACGCGGACGCCGAACCTGTGGCGTCTCGTCGAGCGGGGCGCCTCGGCCTCGATGTCGACCAGGGCTGTTCCGCCGCCCTCGCGGAGCCTCACCTGCCCGGTCGCGGGCTGGCTGACGATCTCGGCGGGGCAGCGGGCGGGTGCCCCGGGAGGCTCCTGCGCTCCGCCCGCCCAGCCGGTGGCCGACCAGGACGGCGGGGCGAGTGTGCCCGGCTGGCAGGAGCTGGTGACGTTCAACGCCACCGAGACCTCCTACCGGCCGATCCTGGGGCTGCTGGGGCAGCGGGTCGTCGACGCCGGGGGAAAGGTCGCGGCGGCCGGGCCGGGAGCCGCCCTGGCCGCCGCCAACAAGTCCGGAAAAATCGGTAAATATGCGCCAGACGTCGCGGGGCTTGGTGACCTGACGCCGTACCGGCTGGTCGTGGTGGAGATCCCCGACCTCACCACGGCGTGGCTCGCCCGCCCGGTGGACGCCGACGGGGTTCCCTCCGCGCTGTCCGACCAGGCCAGGCGGGAGGCCGTCGCGGCCGCCGACCGAGGGGTGGGCGCACTGCTGACCGGGCTTCCCCAGGGCGGCACGGTCCTGCTCGGCGGCCTGTCGGACGCCGCGGTCTCGGCGCACCTGCACGTCGCGATCGCCGACGGCCCCTCGCCGGGCGGCGGGCCGTACGGTCCCGGCTATCTGGGGGCCTCCTCGACCAGGCAGGAGGGGCTGGTCACCAACACCGACCTGACCGCGACCGCGCTCACCCTGCTCGGCCTCGGCGTGCCCGACGGCGCCGTCGGCCGCCCCTGGACGAGCGCGACGCAGGGCACTCAGACCACGGGAGAAGCCGCCGGGGAGGTCGTGCGGAGCCTGGCGGAGGCCGACCTGGCCAGCCAGGTGCTACGCCGGGTGCAGGGGCCGTTCTTCGCGGTCTTCGTCAGCGCCCAGCTGCTGTTCTACCTGCTGGCCGCCTTCGCCGTACGGCGGGGCTGGGGCGGTTCGCGGGCGCTGGCCGCCACCGGGGTCGTCGCGACGGTCGGCGGGTCCATCCCGGTCGCGACCTTCCTGGCGCAGCTCATGCCCTGGTGGACGTTCTCCGCCCCGATGGCGTCGGTCATCGTGACCATCCTCGGCATCGCGGGCGCCCTGGCCGGGGTCGCCCTGACCGGGCCGTGGCGCAGGAGCGTCCTGGGGCCGCTGACCGTGGTCGCCTCGGTCACCTCACTGACCCTGCTCGGCGACGTGATGACCGGATCGTCCCTGCAGGTGAACGCGGTCACCGGCTACGAACCGGTCACCGGCGGGCGGTTCTACGGCTTCGGCAACATCGCCTTCGCGGTCTACTCGGCCGGGACGATCCTGGCCATGGCGGGCATCGCCCACTGGTTGATCTCCCGGGGACGGCGCCCGTCGGCGTTCGCGTTCTGCCTGCTCTACGGCGCGCTGGCGGTGTTCGCCGACGGCTGGCCCGCGTGGGGCGCCGACTTCGGCGGGGTGCCCGCCTTCCTCATCGGGGTGGCCGTCTTCCTGATCCTGCTGGTCGGAAGCCGGGTCTCACCGCTCAAGCTCGTCCTGGTGGGCCTGGCCGGCGCCCTGTTGATCGGGGCCATCGCGGTCGTCGACTGGCTCAAGCCCGCCGAACGCCGTACCCACCTGGGCACCTTCGTGCAGCAGGTGCTGGACGGCGAGGCCTGGACGGTCGTCAGCCGCAAGTTCGGGGCCATGATCGGGGTGACGGTCGGCAACTGGTCGCTGTCCCTGCTGTCGCTGGTCGCGCTGGCGTTCCTGTTCCTGGTGCTCGACCGCCCCTCCCGGTGGGGCGCCTCGGCGCTGGCCCGCGCCTACGCGGCGGCGCCACCGCTGCGCGCCGGGTTGATCGGCGCGCTGGCGTGCGCGCTGGTCGGGTTCCTGATGAACGACTCGGGCATCGCGATCCCGGCGATGGCCCTCACGGTCGCGGTGCCGTTGACGCTGACCGCCTGCGTGCGCGCGCTGCGGACCGCGCCGCCCACCACGCCAGCGCGACCGTCAGAGCCAGCAGGGACCACGGCACCACCTGCTGCCTGACGACGGTCCGCAGCCAGAGCATGTCCTCCGGGCGCAACGCCTCCCTCGCGGGCAGATATCCCAGCGACAGGATGACGACCCTGGCCACCAGGAAGCCCTCAAGGGCGGGCCAGGCGACCATGGCCAGCAGGGCGAAGGCCAGCCCGTCGTACCACGGCAGCGCGTAGGTCGCGGCGAACAGCCAGGCGACCACGATCGCGACGGCGACCCCGGGCGCCGAGTGGTCCGGCGCGGCCCGCAGGAGCAGCCAGGCCAGCAGGACGAGCAGCGCCAGCGAGCCCGCCTGGGTCCAGGCCGAGTAGGCACCGGGCCCGAACGCCTCCTGGAGCCCCGTCTTGACCAGCTGCCACGGCGTGGCCAGGGAGACCTTCCTGCTGGCCGCGCCGACCTGGTCGAGCACGTGCGGCCCCGCCACCGCGTAGATCGCCAGCACGGTCGCCGTCGCGGTGCCCGCGACGACGGCGAGCCTGCCGGGACGGCGGCGCAACTCCCAGGCGGGGCCGAGGGCGACGAGCCCGGCGTTCAGCTTCACCCCGATCCCCACCCCGAGCAGCAGCCCGGAGCCCGCCCCCCTGGCCATCAGGGCGGCGACCATGCAGGCCACGGCCAGGGTGTCCACGTGCGTCCCGGCGCCCAGGTGATAGATCATCAGCGGGTTCGCCGCCCACAGCAACGCCGCCCTGGCCCGCAGGGCCGGGTCGTCCCGGGTGAAACGGTCGAGCAGCGACGCCGTACCCGCGAAGGCCATGGCGTTGACCAGCGCCATCACGAAGACGGTCAGCCGGACCGACTCTCCCCCCACCAGGCTCGCCAACGCCTGTACGGCCGTCGCCACCGGCCCGTAGACGCTGGTCACGCCCGTCCACTCCTCGACCGCGCCGAGCACCGGATCGGCGGGCAGCGCCGAGGGAGCCGTCTCGTAGGGATTGTGGCCGAGCGTGGCCAACCGGCCGTAGGCGGCGTAGTTGAGGTGGTCGGCCGACCCGGAGGGCGGCAGGAAGGCCAGCAACGCGACGACGGCGCAGCCCAGCCCGGCCAGCAGGCGCGGATCAGGCCGCCACCTGGCCCGCAGTGCGCCCGCGAGACCGGCGCCCCCGAGCAGGATCGCCGCCGCCGCCAGGCCGATCACCAGGTGGGCCTCAGGCCGCACCCCCAGAGAGTACGGCGGCTGCCAGGCGGGCCCGGCCAGTTCGGGGACCATGACGGAGGGGCCGAGCAGCCCGATCAGGACCGTCAGCCCGGCCGAGAGCCCGAGCGCGACGAACGCGGCGACGTCGAGCGCCCGCGGCGTGCCCCGCGCGGCAACCCGTGTGTCGCCGGCCACGGTCACGTCCTGGGTCACCCGCAAATTCCAGCACACCCGGGGTGGTGCCCAGGCCGGGAGGCTATCCCCGGACCAGAAGCGCCCAGGCGACGTCGCGGAACTGTTTCGCCCGGTGGAGCTGCGCCTTCCAGTCGGTGCCGGTGGCCCGGTGCGACATCTCGACCTCGACCTCCCGCACCCGGAAGCCCTTGCGGACCAGGTCGATCGTCAGCGCCGTCTCGACGCCGAACCCCCCGGCCAGTGGGCGGGCGGCCTCGAAGGCGGCCCTGGTCAGGCAGCGCTGCCCGTTGAGCGGCTGGGTCGGCGTCCAACCGGTCGCGCGCTCGATGCCCCGCCGCGCCAGGTTCACCACGAACCCGTGGCCACCGAGCTTCACCCGGGTGACGAAGACGGCGATGGTCATGTCCGCCTCGCCCGCCGTGACCGGTTTGATCAGCGGTTCGGCCTCGCGGGCCGTCTCCCCCAGGTCCGCGTCGAGGAAGAGCAGGTGGCGGGGGGACTCACCGTCGAGCAGTCGTACGGCCTCCGCTCCGCTCTCCATGGCGGCGGCCTTGCCGCGGTTTCGGCTGTGCCGGATGACCCGGGCTCCTGCGGCCTTCGCCACCCGGCCTGTCTGGTCGGCCGAGCCGTCGTCCACGACCATGACGAGGTCGACACCGGCCAGTTCCAGTGCCGCGGTCACGGTCGCGCCGATCCGGTCGGCCTCGTCCTTGGCCGGGATGATCACCGCTGTCCCGGTCATGCTTGTCGCTTCGCCGAAAGCAGCTTCTCGGGCATCGCCTCGTACACGGTGAAGACCGAGTCGAGGCCGGTGACCTGGAGGATCTTACGGACGGCCGGACGCGGCGCGGCCAGTTCCAGGGTGCCGCCGCGTTCGCGCAGCCGTTTGAGCGCCGACAGCAGCACGTTCATCCCGGTGGAGTCGCAGAACTCCACACCCGACATGTCGATGACCACGTGGGTGGCCGGGCTCTCCTGGAGCAGCCGAGTGAACTCGGCCTGCAGGCCAGGCGCGGTATACAGGTCGATTTCGCCGATTATGGCCATGACGGTGTGCCCGTCATGTGATCGAGTTGAGACTTTTAGCTCCACAGCGGGCACACTAGCGGCGCGAAGGCCACCGGTCACGTTTCCGCCACGCGTCCCGAGTCGTCGGCCCTTTGTCCCCCGTTTAGGCCTCACGAAAACTCTGGGTGCGCAAAACTTGACGCACAGCTACACCGGCTTGGCCGGAAAGAAGGAGAGACCCGAGAGCCTCCAGACCGTCCCGCGCTACGTCAGTGGCGGCCGTTGAGTAGAAACGGGCCCGAAAGCATCGATGAACACCGACCTTTCTGAAGATCCGCAACGGCAACGTCTCCGCGAGCACCTGGAGGCCATGGTCACCCGCACCGAGAAGGCGACCTCGTGGCACGACGCCGCCCACTCTCTGCGTGTCCTGGTGAACCGTGAGGGATACGTCCCGATCAGAACCCGTCTGGCGAGCGCGGACCTCGACTTCCTCGAAGGCGCGCGCGAGGAGCTGCTCGGCTTCGCGACGCTGGGCATCAGGCTGCTCGACCTGCACCAGCCACGCGACGCGGGCGGCATCACCAGCGACGCCGCCAATCCGATCCTGCGTTGTCGCAGCTGTATGTGGCGGTGGCCGTGTCCCACGTTCCGCGCCATCGCCGAGTCCTTCGACAGCCCGAGGACGCCGGTCTCCTACCAGCGTGTCGAGCCCGACCGCCGAGGCCTGCTGCCGATCGAACTCGACCCGGACGACGCGCCCCCGGGAGGCGTCCATCCCTACGCCGCGGACTGACCGCACCGAGGATCACTACGGGGCGGACGGCTCGTAGCGGTAGCCGACCCCCCAGACCGTGACGATGCGCCGCGGCGCGGTCGGGTCCTCCTCCACCTTCTCCCTGAGTCTGCGCACGTGCACGGTCACCGTCGAGGAGTCGCCGAAGGACCACCCCCAGACCTGTTCGAGCAGGGCCGAACGGCTGAAGGCCTGGCGGGGGTGACGCATCAGATGGGTCAGAAGGTCGAACTCGCGGGTGGTCAGTGTGATCTCCCGGCCGCCGCGCCGTACCTCGCGGGTGCCGACGTCCGCCGTCAGGTCGCCGTCCCCGAGCACGCCGGTGCCCGAGAGGGCGGTGGCGCCACGGGCCCGGCCCAGCACGGAGCGCACCCGCAGGGCCAGTTCCCTCGGGCTGAAGGGCTTGGTGACGTAGTCGTCGGCGCCGATCTCAAGGCCGACGACCCGGTCGATCTCCTCACCGAGCGCGGTCAGCATGATCACGGGGACGGGCCGGCGTTCCCTGAGCCTCCTGCACACCTGGAGGCCGTCCGTCCCGGATGGCGCCAGGTCGAGAACGAGCAGGTCGGGCGGGTCGGCCAGGGCGAGTCTCAGCGCCTCGGCGCCGTCGTCGACGCACTCGACCCGGTGGCCGTCGCGTTCCAGGTAGCGGGCCACGACCTCGGCGATCGCCGGGTCGTCCTCGACCACCAGAATCCGCGCGCTCATGGTTACACCGTAGGCCCGTTCCTCATGATCGCCACCCTCCGTCACCGTCCTGTAAGAACGAGATCGTTATGGTTTCCCACGCCCGCCAGGCCGTCGTGGAACATACGGTTGCTGGCATGGTTCGTACCGTCCTGGGCGTCGTGGGCGCCCTTCTCGCGATCTACGTGGTCCTCGGGATCGTCATTCCCGCCGTGTTCGGACTGCTCAAGTTCGTCTTCGTGCTCGGCGTCGTGGCCCTCATCGTGGTCGCCGCGGTCACGATCGTGAGCAAGATGTCCAAGTGACCCTCCTGCTCGCCTGGCTTCTCGACGGTGGCGGCGGCTCCGTGACGGCGGCCGCCGTCATCGGCCTGGGCGTGCTCCTGCTCGCCTGGGCCCTGCGCGGGGTGCCCACCGCCGCCAAGACAGGCGGGCACTTCGCCCTCTCCGCGCGGGAGAGGGCGGGACGACTCGTGTTCGTCCGCCAGCGTGACCCCGACCGGGCCGGACGATCCCGGCCAAGAGCACCGTCAGCGGGCCCGGCGCCCGCGTAACACAACAGACGTCCCGAAGCGCGGGCGCCTTCTGTGCTGTCTTCCATCCCTGTCAAAGGGCAGTCAGAAGGGCTCTGTTCATGTTCGACTCCGTCATCGGGTTCACCGCCGACCTCATCACCCTCCTCGCCCAGCCGCTGGGCTCGGCCGCCCTGGCCATCGTCGTCTTCACCGTCTGTGTGAGGCTGCTGCTCCTGCCGTTCGGCGTCATGCAGGCCAGAGGTGCCCGGGCCCAGGCCGCGCTGGCGCCGAAGCTCGCCAAGCTGCGGGAACGGCACGCGAAGGACCCGGCACGGCTGTACCGGGAGACGACCGCCCTGTACGCCGAGGAGGGGGTGTCACCGTTCGGCGGCTTCCTTCCCGGGCTGGCGCAGCTGCCGGTCCTCATGGTCGTCTACCGGGTCTTCATCTCCTCCACGATCGCGGGCCACGCGAACGCGCTGCTCACCCACGGGCTGTTCGGCGTGCAGCTCGGGCAGCACTTCGCGGGCGTGGTCTCCGGGTTCGGGCTGATCAGCGGGCCGACGCTGGTGTTCGCCTGCCTCTTCCTGCTGTTGCTGGCCGTCGCCGCGGTCACCTCACGGCGGATGAGGTCGGCGACGGTACCGCAGGGTCCCGGCTCCGGGGTGCTGCGCCGGGTGCTGCCGCTGCTGCCGTTCCTGACGGTCCTGGGCGCGGCCGTGCTCCCGCTCGCGGCGGGGATCTATCTACTGGTCACGACCGCGTGGGCCGCCGCCGAGCGGGCGGTGCTGTACCGCTCCGTGCCCGCGGGGGTGTGATCCGTCAGCCGTCACAGAGTGTGACGAGGAGGGCCGGGTGCCGTCGAGGTCGGCGCCGACGGCAAAGGAATGGCCGGTCGTGCCCCGCCTCATTGTTCCGGTGAGGCGGGACGCGCCCTACCCGCATTCACGCAACGCGGGCTGGGGGACGGAGACCTTTTCGTTACCCACGGTGTCGGCGGCGGTGACGACCGCCCAGACCGTGGTGATCTCCCCTTCGTGCCTGACCCCCCAGCTGGTGGCCAGATATTCGACGATGCCGAGCCCCCGGCCCCCCAGAGAGGAGAGTGTCGGACGCCCCGCCCGCGGCTCCGTGGCGGCCCCTCCGTCACTCACCGCTACCTCCACGTGCTCGTCGGCCCAGCGCCATGCCACTCTGATCTGACCGGACGGCAACGGATGAGCATGCCTGAGCGCGTTGCTCAGCAGCTCGCTGACCACGAGGACCGCGTCATCTATAGCGGTCTCGTAGACCCCCCATTCCTGCAGGTCAGAGCAGAGGCGTTGGCGTGCGACAGCGACGCTGGACGGTGCATACGGCAACAGAACGACGCTCGACGCACTCACCTCCCCGTATCCCTGTTCCCCCTGAGGAACCACACCCCAGTACGACCGAAATGCCCCGTTAGATGGTCTTAGAAACCGGGAGGCAATTACAGCTTGTACACATTCGACAATAGATCAGCTCATCCGTTACCGGCTTGTTACCGGAACGGCGTGTCGGTCAGGTAAGGGCGCTGGGCGTGTCGGCAATGCGAAGCGCCAGCCGCATCCGGGTGCCCCCTCCCGGCCTGGAGTGGGCGGAGACCTCTCCTCCCTGGGCGCGGGCGAGACTGCGGACGATGTACAGCCCGAGGCCGACCCCGCCGAACCGGCGACGGTCTCCCGTGTCTCCCTGGACGAAGCGATCGAAGATCCGCTCCCGGCTCGTGGGCGTTATGCCCACACCCTCGTCGTCCACTACCACCACCACCCAGTCACCGTCGGCCCAAGCCTCGACCCTGATCAGGCCACCGTCCGGTGAATATTTGAACGCGTTCTCCAACAGCTGGCCCAGCACGATATCGGTGGCGATGGCGTCCCCGGACACCGGGGGCAGGTTTTCTTGGACAATCACCTCAACCCTATGCACATCAGACAGATCAGGCAGACCGAGTGTCGCCGCCACGATCAGTCTGCCGAGGTCGATTCCCTCGATCTTCAGGGGCAGTTCGCCCGCCCCCGCCCGCGAGCCGAGCAGCAGGTTGTCCATCAGCTTGCCGAGGGAACGCGCCCGCTCGGCGATGATGCGCACCGCGGAACGGCGCTCCTCGTCGGTCATGCCGTCCCAGCGGGCGGCGAGGGTCCCGGCGAAGCCCTGCACCACGGTGATCGGGGTACGCAGCTCGTGGCTGGTCGTGGCCAGGAAGAGATCCTTGGCCTCCTCAAGCTCCTTGGCCCTGGTGACGTCGCGGAAGTCGACCACGACCTCCCCCGTCTCGACGATCTCCGCGCTGAGCACGTCGAGCCAGATGCCCGAGGGAAGCTGGAGGGTGAGCTTGTCCCCCGGCCCCGGCAGCTCGAACGGCGGCGGCCCCCCGAGCACGTCCAGCGCGTCGAACCCGGTCAGCTCGGCCGCCGCTGGATTCCACTGGACGATCTTTCCCTGCCCGTCGAGTACGGCGATGCCGTCGGCGCTGGCGTCGAACACCGCCCGCTGGTGGGCGCGCTGCCGTACGGCCTCCTGGTAGGCCATCGCGTTGCCGACGGCGATGCCCGCGTGCCCGGCCAGCAGTTCGAGCAGCTCCAGCTCGACGTGCCCCGCCTTGTGCTTGGCGAACAGGGCGTACAGCGCGCCGTACGGCCTGCCGCCCGCCATGGCCAGGCCGAGGGCGATCGTGTGCAGACCGGGCAGCTGCGACCAGATCAGCTCGTCGAGGCGGCCCTGGTCGCCCGTCTCCAGCATCACGGTCCTGCCGGTGCGCAGCAGCTTGCCGACCAGGCTGGTGCGCATGTGCGCGGTCGAGTCACGCAGCGACTCGGGCAGCCGGTGGCTGGCCACCAGCCGAAGCCTGTCGCCCTCGATGAGCACGAACCCGCCCGCGTCGGCCCCGGTCAGCTCGGTGAGACTGGCCGCGATCCGGTCGAGTACGGCGGGCAGCTCCCGCTCGGCGTTGATGTCGGCGACCACGTCGGTGAGCCTGCGCACGAGCCTGGCCCTGCGGACCGCCCGTTCCTGGGCGCTCTCGTCGTCCTGGACCAGGTGGTAGACGCTGACGTACCCCAGCAACGCGCCCGCCTCGGAGCGCAGCGCGCTGATGTCGAGCCGTAGGTCGAGCAGGCTGCCGTCCCTGCGGAAGCGCTTGGTGCGCAGCGAGACCTGGCCGCCGGTGCGCACCCGTTCGAGCACCGCGTTGTGCTCGGCCGTCAGCTCCCCCGGCACCAGCGGGGGCCTGCGTCCGAGGACCTCTCCGGCCGGCCAGCCGAAGAGACGTTCCGCGGCCGGATTCCACGCCAGGACCGTCTGGTCGCGGTCCAGAACGACTATCGCATTCGGGGCACTGGCGACGATCGCGCGGCCGACGCCCTCGTCGCTTTCGGCCCTGTCGTCACCCACAGAACCATAGTGCCGCGTCAACTGGCCTGATCTTGGCACTTCGTCCGCATGTGCTGACACTCGTTGCGACGATCCGTCCGATACGCTGCGGTGACCACACGCCTGGACACGGAAGGGTGGGGCCATGGCATCCGGGTCAGCCAGCGATCTCGACGCCCTGCTGCGGGTGACCTCGTCCACCTATGTGGGCGCCACCCACCCGGACATCGCGTTCGGCACCATCGAGGTCCCCGTAGGACGGCTGACGCTCGCGGCGACACATCGGGGCGTCGTCGCGTGCAGCTACGAGGACGAGAACGTCGTCTTCGAACGTGTCAGCAGGGAGGTCGGCTCCTTCATCGGCCCCGATCCCCGCAGGCTCGACCCGGTCCGCAGAGAGCTCGACGCCTACTTCTCCGGCAGGCTCCGCGCCTTCACGGTCACCGTGGACCTGCAGCTCGCGACCTCCTTCGCCAGGACCGTGCTGCAGATGATGCTGGCCGTGCCGTACGGGACGGTGACGACCTACCGGGAGATCGCCGAGCGGATCGGCAGGCCGAGGGCGCTGCGCGCGGTCGGCAACGCGCTGGGCAGCAACCCGGTCTGCGTGATCGTGCCGTGCCACCGGGTCGTCGAGAGCGAGGCCGTCCTCGGCGGCTACGCCGGAGGCGCGACCGCCAAGGAACGACTCCTACGGGTGGAGAGCACCGCCCGCCTCTAGGCTCTCCGGACACGAAAGGGCAGGTCAGGTACGGCGGCGCCGCCTCAGGGCGAGAAGGCGCGGCGCCCCGATCGCCAGGGTGATCAGTCCGGAGACCAGGAAGGCGCCGAGGGCGGCGCTCATCCAGGGCTGGGGGGTGAACCCGACCGCCCGCTTGGCACCGTCCCAGATCGCCGCCCACCAGGAGACCTGCGAGGGGGCCGCGAGCATCCACCACGTGACGAAGCCCAGCACCCACGGCAGGACCATGACCAGGCGGGAGGGCGCGTTCTCTGAGATGTCCCAGTTCCTGCCCCTGCCGAGCAGGAAGTAGTCGACCGCCAGCACACCGAACATCGGCACGAACACCGCGCCGATGATGCTCAGGAAGGCGCCGTAGGAGTTGACGTCCACGACCAGGGCGATGGCCGTGGTCAGCACGCCGACGGCCACGGAGAAGACGCGGCGGTCGATCCTCGGCATCAGGTTCTGCAGCGACATCGCGGTCGAGTAGACGTTCGCGAACGACTGGTCGGTTTCGCGCAGCACGAGGATGCCGAAGAACAGCGCGCCCAGCGGGGCCGCGACGAACGGCCCGAACACCGCAGTCTGGTTCTCCTGGACCACGGCGTGCCCGGCGAGCGCGACCGCGTAGACGCCGACGGCCAGACACGCGACCTGGGCGACGGTGTAGCCGCCGACGATGCCGGTGAAGGCGGCCCGGCTCGACCGTGAGTGCCTGGCGTAGTCCGCCGCGACCGGCACCCAGGAGACCGAGAGGGCGACCACGAAGTCGACCGCGGCCGCGAAGGCGTCCCAGGAGCCGCCGCTCTGCGCGGGAGTCTCACGCAGGAAGACCACCGCGAACCAGACGACCGAGACGACCACACCGATCGTGACGAACCGCCTGAGCAGCCTGATGGCTCCCAACGGGTAGATGGTCAGCGCCATCGTCAGCGCCCCTGCCGCGACCACCCAGACCGCGTAGGGGACCGAAGGCCCGAAGATCGCCTGGGCGCCCATCGCGACGACCCACAGCTCGAACGCCCCCCAGCCGATCATCTGGACGACGTTGAGCACGGTCGGCACGTAGGAGAGCCGTACTCCGAACAGCCCACGCAGCAGCACCATCGCGGGCTGCCCCGTCTGCACCCCGGGAACCGCGGCCAGGCCGACCATCGCGGTGCCGATGAGGCTGCCGACCAGGGCCGCCAGCAGCGCGGCGCCGAAGGTGAGCGGGTTGTCGCCGCCCAACGGGTTGATCAGGACGAGCGCGAAGGAGAAGCCGAGCAGGCTGACGCCCAGGTTGGCCCAGAACGCTCCCTGGTCGAGCATGCCGAGGGTCTTCGGAGGTGCCTGGTCGAGGGTGAGGGGGGCCTCGGCATGCTTGGAATTGATGACGTCAGACGTCATGACGCGCTCCCTACGCCGGCATTACCCGGACAGGTTCATGCGGTCGGCGACAGCCGTAGTCGCCCTCTCAGCCTGGTTGCCCCAAGCTCCCGCGTTGACTTACCTACCGAACCGGGATCAGCCCAGTTCGCGCCCCCATGATGCACTATTAGTCCGCTTCCGGCTACTTCCCCCCTGGGGAGGGAGTCGGCACGGGGTGCGTCCGTGGACGTCCGCGAGAGTACAGCCAAGTTCGCTGCGGTAGCTGTACTTCGTAGCTGTACCGCACGGGCAACGACCTGCCGAAACGTACGGCCGACCTCGCACGCCGAGCCAGCCGGCGAAGGCCATCCCCACGTGCGCGGGGAGCACTCGGACGCTCTCGTGGCGACCTGGAACATCCCCGCGGGGATGGAGGCTCTCCGTGACGGGCGCGGGCCGGGAGTTCCGGTGGTCCGCGCCCGTTCCGGGCTGCCTCAGAGCTGGGCGAAGTAGTCCAGCGGGAAGGGCGGGCGGGCCAGTGGGGCGACGGCCAGTCTCATCAGGGTGAGCGGGTTGTCGTCACCGGCGACGCGGTTGGCGTTGAGCGTGCCGCACGCCGTACAGCGATGGATGATCGCCCACTCGCCGTCCTGACGTGCGTGGATGGCGATCGGGGCCATGCCCGAGGCGCAGTCTGCGGCCCTGTCGCCCGGGTTGTTGTCCAGGTGCCTGGACCACAGGCAGGTGGGGCAGTGGTTGCGGTGCGCGGTTCCCGGCGCGTCGGTGGGCACGTCGAGGCGGCAGTTGACGCAACGGAAGGAAGTGATGCGGGCGCGATGGCGTGGCAATGGAGGAGCTCCAGACGAAAGTGGGTGACGAGTCGGCTGACTGTGCCGTCGTGACCCACGCGGGCTCACCCCCGCCGGAGCCTCCGGTGGGGACGTCGACCCGATCGAGGGCGCGCGACGGCGTCCTCGGTGCCCGCGGGCATTAACATCCCCCCTAATCTGCTCGGAGCCAGTGAAACAACCCATCGCGCCACGAAGCAACTGGTTTAACCCGGCGACGGCGTCCCGCGAAGTGCCAGAGGAGTATGCACCGTGACATCCGAGACCGACCCCGACGGGTGGAGTGCCGCGCTGACCGGGGCCTTCGAGATACTGCTCGGCGGGGAGCCGACCGTCGACCCCGCCGCCGGATACGGGGTGTACTACGCCTCGGACTCCCTCGACGAGTTCCTGTTCCCGAGTCCCTGGGCCACCCCTGGGGGGTTGTCGGGCCGGGAGCCGAGGTACCTTCCTGATTCGGACGGAGAGTATCCCTTCTCCCCCTGGACATGGCGGTTCGACCTGGGTGAGTCGCTGTTCCGCTTCGACGCCGACCTCCTGGCGGGGACGGGGCCGTGGGGTGCCGACGGGTACAAGGGCTCCCGGCCGTTCGACGACGCCTTCGTCGCCGACCTGCGGACCGTCTCGTCGATCGACGAGGCCGGTGAGGCGCTGGTGTACGGCGCGGAATTGGGACCGCTCCTGGGCCGTCACGGCGTCGACCTGACCGGCGAGGAGTCCGAGAGGCTGAACGGCTGGCTGACCGTGCTGCTGCGCGTCGCCACCGACGGCACTCTCCCCGACGCGATGAGGGCCGCCACGTTCACCGAACGCGGCCCCGAGCACCTGGTGCCGATCCACGACATGTCCGCCGAGGAGCCCTGGGAGGAGAGACTGAGCGCGGTCACGCACCCTGCGCTTCGCGACCATCTCCGCATGCTCTGTCTCTCCGAGCGTGACGCGCGCAGCAGGGGCGGCTTCTACTACGGCACCGACCACTGGCCGTGGACCGATGTCCTGGAAGCGGCCGACTGCTCCCTCGTCGCGGGCTGGGGGTTCGGCGAGTCCCAGGCCGGGGTCGCCGTCGTGCGCCTGCCGGCCGAACCAGGGGCGCGCTGAGCGCCTCAGGAGCGTGCGCGCGAACGAGGCGTTCCGGCAGGTCGTCGGCTGTGCGGTACGGCCGCCGGTGAACTCCACCGGCATACCACCCACCAGGGGGAAATAGCCGGAAGCGGGCAAAGACGCATCATGGGGGCGCGAACTGGGGTGATCCCGGTTCGGCGCGTAAGCAAACGCCGGAGCTCGGGGCAACCAGGAGGGGACGCACGAGGCCGAGACTGGTGAGCGGCGCGAAGGCTGCTTGAACTGCTTCGATGTCCGGGGCATGGTGCGCGTCCATTCCGCATCGAGGTCGATCATCGGGGAATCGAGGGGCCGACAGCTCGACTCATCTGCCACGGGATCGACCATCTCTTCGGACCGCTCTACCGATCGCACATGCGGCCAGGGGTCGAGCCGACACCCGTTTCCCAGTACAAGGGCGCTGGCCGACCTTGGGCGAATCGCCAGGCAGTTGCACAGTTGGGCAAGAGGGCGTACCAGCCGTGTTCCAGAAGTCTGTCGCGCGTGCCGGACTGTCAGTACACGGACCTACGATCTTCCCCGTGCCGATATCCGCGATCCCCGCCTCCCTGCCCTACGCCGATGCCGATGCCCGCCTGGGCGGCGCGTTGTCCGCCGTGTTCGAGGGTGCGGGAGCGTCGCCCGGCTACGACGAGGTGCTCTTCTTCGACGGCGACCTCACCCTCGACGGGGATTTCCTGAACGCCGTCAACGAACTGCACGACGGCGACGTCGAGTTGATCGTGGTCACCGGCGACCTGAAGGTCAACGGCCCGATCGCGCTCTATGAGGACCGGCCCGGCCTGTACGTCGGCGGTCACACCCAGGCCGAGACCCTGGAGGGCGGCGAAGCGGAGATCTACATCCACGACGGCGCCTTCACCCACCTGGTCTACGGCTGGTACAACCACGGCTCTTTGCGGACCGGGACCGTCGACACCCCTTGGGTGATCGACTACGACCACGCCATGGACGTGTACGCCCCAGGCGGGCGCTGGGTGAACAACTACGACGATGACGAGGACGCCGACTTCGCCGTCGGGGACAGCATCGTCGAGGCGTTCGTGCCCGAGGTCGTCGACGCGGAGGACCGCTGCCTGGACGTCGACGAGTTCCTGAACCGGCTGCAAGCCGGGCTGCCGGTCCTGCGGTCCGGAGTCCAGACGACGGCCGAGTCTGCGAGTGACGGTGTTGTCGGGGCGCGCCTGGCCGAATGAAGCCATCCGGGTACGGCCACCTCTTCAAGCCGTACAGCTGCTGAGGGGCCAACCCACCGGCCAAGGGCTTCCGGCTGTTCACCGGGGCGTTCACGCCGCCGTTGCCCGTGTGCAGGACCTGGCGTTCACGGCGTTCGCCGGCCGGCGCCTCAGCCCGTTCACGGGCCTGCCGCTCTTGCCGTTCGTGCGTCCGGTGTTCACACTCGGCGCGCTCGCGCTGTTCGCGTTCACGGCTCTCATGCTCAACCCGCACACGTGCGCGGGGAGAAACCGAGGTCAGAGGTAGTGGAACTCGGGATGGGGGTGCATCAGGAAGTCGTGGTGGGAGATGTTCCAGGCGTAGGCGCCGGCCATGGCGAACTCCACCACGTCCCCTGGCTCCAGGGCGATCGGCACGTTCTCGGCCAGTTGGTCCTTGGGGGTGCACAGCTGGCCGGAGATCGTGATCGGTTCGCCGGGAGTGCCCGGGATGACGGGCTGGCTGTGTCCCTTGGTCGCGGGGGTGCGGATGTGGTGGGTACCGCCCGCGACGACGGCGAACAGGCGGCCGTGGACCCGCTTGACGTCGATGACCCGGGTGACGTACCGCCCGCAGTACACCGAGACCGACCGGCCGGGCTCGATCCTGAGCGTCTCACCGGAGCGACGCAGACCGGCCAGGCCCTTGCCGTAGGCGGCCCAGTCGAAGCGGTCATCGGGATCGGCGTAGGAGACGGCCATGCCGCCCCCGAGGTTGATCTCGGTCACGCCCAGGGAGCGGGCGTGGTCGAGGACCCGCTCGTTGACCTGGAGCATGCGTTCGGCGTCCAGGCCGCTGGCCAGGTGGGCGTGGACACCGCGAAGCCGTACCGCCTCCTGCCGGTCGAGCAGTTCCAGGCAGGCGGTGACGCCGTCGGGGTCCATGCCGAAGGGGGTCGCGCCGCCGCCCATGGCCAGGGCCACGTCGCCGAGTGAGACGGCGAGGTTGACCCGGAGCATGATGTCGGCCTCCCGGCCGGTGGCGATCAGACGGCGCAGTTCGCCGGGCCCCTCAACGTGCAGCCGGGCCACTCCGGCGTCCAGGGCGGCGGCCAGTTCGGCGTCGGTCTTGCCGGGCCCGCCGAAGGCGATCGGAACCTCGGGGAGGACGCCGAGCACGTGCGCCAGCTCACCGCCCGAGGCGACCTCGACGCCGTCCACGTGCCGGGCCAGCACCCGCAGCAGTTCGGGGTCGGGGTTGGCCTTGGCCGCGTAGTACAGCTCGACGTCACCCAGCGCGTCCCGGATGGCCGCGGCGTGCTCGTCCAGCGCGGCCAGGTCGTAGACGAAGGCGGGCAGCCGCCCGGCTTCCGCGAGTTCGTGAGCCCGTACGGTCACGGCGTCCATGGGGTCTCCGATCGGCCCGTCGGCGGCGATGTCGTCGTTGACCGAAGCGTAGGACCGTACGGCCGACGGCACGATCGGACGAGGGCGGAAGGGTTGCGCGGGGGGCGGGCCCGCGCCGGGAGAGGGTCGCGCTGACGATCACCTGAGAGGTCCTGAGGATGCTCGGTGACGTTCGGAAAGCGCTTTCGAGAAGGGGCCGTGGAGGGTTTTCAGCGCGGCCTTCGCTGTTTCTCGGTCAGGCGACGAACGGGTCGGCGCCGCTTTCGCTGATCATGGGACGGCCGGCGAAGCTCCAGGACTGCATCCCACCGCCGACGTTGATCGCCTCCCTGCCGATGTGGTTGAGCCAGGCCGCCGCGTGCGCCGAACGGCCGCCGACCCTGCACACCACGTAGACGGGCGCGTCGTGTGGAACCTCCTCAACCCTGGCCTGCAACTCACCCAGCGGGATGTGGACGGCCGTCGGGGCGTGCCCCGCCTGCCACTCGTCAAGCTCACGCACGTCAAGCAGGAACGCGTCATCCGGCACGGCCTGCGCCTCGATCTCAGGAACACTCATGCACCCATTGTTCCAAGTCCTCCGACCGATGTGGCGCAAAGTGCCCCAGCAGCCCCCGAGTCGTCCACAAGCGGCCACCATTCGACTGCATAGCGCTACCGTTGACGAACTAGACAACCTGGTTTACCTTCTATCCAAGAAAAGACAACGAGGTTTACCAATGGAGGAACCATGACCGTCGCGACCCTGGCCGACGCCCCCGCCTTCGCCAACGGAGACACCACCACGCGCTCGCTGGCCGTACCCTCACGAGGCTCGTCCGAGCTGGCCGTCTGGGCCTTCGACATGAATCCCGGCGCCTCGGGGCCCGAGCACACCGTCGACCGTGAGGAGGTGTTCGTCGTCCACTCGGGACGGGTCGTGGGCGTTCTCGGCGGCGTCGAGCACGTGGCCGAGGCGGGAGACGCGCTGATCGTCCCCCCGAACACCCCGTTCGCGCTGCGCAACGCCTCTCAGACCGAGCGGGCGACCGGCACCGTGTGCACCTCGGCCGGGATCACCGCCTCCCTCAACGGGCAGACCATCCTGCCCCCGTGGGCCCAGTGATCACTTGAGCAGGCGTGACATCCGGCGGTCGGCCAGCGGTTTGCCGCCCGTCTGACAGGTCGGGCAGTACTGCAGGGAGGAGTCGGCGAAGGAGACCTCCCGGATCGTGTCGCCGCACTCCGCACAGGGCTCACCGGTCCTGCCGTGGACCCGCAGGCCGGACTTCTTCTCGGCCTTGAGGTCCTTGGCCGCCAGGCCCCTGGCCCGGTCGAGCGCGGTGCGCAGGGTCGTGACGATGGCCTCGTGGAGAGCGGTGACCTGCTCCTCCGTCAGGCTCCCCGCGACCTTGAAGGGAGAGGTCCGCGCCGCGTGCAGGACCTCGTCGGAGTAGGCGTTGCCGATGCCCGCGATCACCTTCTGGTCGCGGAGCAGGCCCTTGATCTGGGCGCGGCTGCCGTTCAGGATGCCGCCGAGGACCTCGGCGGTGAAACCGTCGGACAGCGGGTCGGGACCCAGCGCGGCGATCCCCGGCACCTCGCCGGGGTCGCGCACGACGTAGACGGCCAGCCGCTTCTGCGTGCCGGCCTCGGTCAGCTCGAAGCCCGGCTCCGGCTCCCCCGGTTCGTACGGCGCCAGCCGTACCCGCAGCGCCAGAGGACCCTTGCCCGGCCTGACCGCCTTCGCCCGGGAGAGGTCGTCCTGCCATCGCAGCCAGCCCGCGCGGGCCAGGTGTGTGACGAGGTGGAGACCGTCACAGTCGAGGTCGATGAACTTGCCGTGCCTGGCCACGGCGGTCACCGTGCGCCCGGCCAGGGCGGTGACGGGGGGATCGACGGTCTTGAGGGCCTGGAAGCCGAAGACCTCGACGGTCCCGATCTTCCTGCCGACCGCGTGCCCGCGCAGGAACTCGGCGAGCGACTCCACCTCGGGAAGCTCTGGCATACCCCACAGACTAGAACCCGTCGGCGGTGAAGCGTTTTGGTTCAGGGTTACCGGCGCCAGCAATGAAGAGTTTCGGCTTGGGCGCGTCGGTGCTTGGACTGAGGAACGCAGGAGCGCAGCGACGGAGTGACGAGGGAAAGCACCGACCCGAAGCGCCCAAGCCCGCGACGCCGCAGGCGGAGCAAAAGACAGAGCTTGGGCGCGTCGGTGTCTGGACTGAGGAGTGAGGGAGCGCAGCGGACGAACGACGAGGGAAGACACCGACTCAGGGCGCCCAAGTCCCGCGCCGCCGAAGGCGGCGCAAAGGGACACAACTACGGCACGTCCCAGAAGGCGATCTCGTGGCGCATGCCCTCGGTGAAGAACCGCGCCGCCCTGGCGGAGTCGGTGACGGCCTCGTCGATCATCGTGGCGACGCGCCCGGCGAGTTCGGCGAAGCCGGGGTCGGCGTAGGTGTCGATCCAGGGCCGGTAGCGGGACTCGGCGGGGGCCTCGGCGACCAGCGCCCGCCCGAGTGTCGAGTAGCCCCACATGCAGGGGTAGAGCGCGGCCAGCCCGTCGGCGTAGTCGGCGGCCGACTCCAGCAGGAACGCGGTGTAGGCCGAGCAGGCGGGCCCCTTCCGCACCCCGCCCAGGTCGGCGCCGAAGCCCGCCGACAACGAGCGGTGCAGGTCGAGCTCCTCGTGGAGGGTGGCGTGGGCCAGGTCGACCAGGACGCCCAGGTGGTCGTCGGGGGCCTGCCAGGCCAGCCGGGAGAAGACCCGCACGTAGTCGAGCAGGAACAGGTAGTCCTGTTCGAGCCATGACCGGAACACCGGCTCGGGCAGGTCCCCCCTGCCGATCCCCACCACCGTCGGATGGGCGAGCTGGACGTCCACGAGAGGGCGGCCGATGACGTGCAGTTCCTCGGAAACGCTCATAAGCCAAGCATTGTCCCAGATCACCCCACACCACCCGGTACGGCCCCGCGTCGGTGGACCGTACGCGACATAGGGTTCCGGGCATGACGACCATCGCTGAGGAGATCCTGCTGCTCGCCTACGACGAGGCGGAGGGCAGACTCCTGACCAGCTCGATCGAGCTCGACGCGGCCCTCGGGGGTTCCCTCCTGGCGGAACTGGCCGTCAACGGCCGCATCGACCTCGCGGACAAGAAGGTCACCGTCCTGGACCCCACACCGCTCGGCGAGCGGGAACTCGACGCGACGCTGGCCCTGATCGCCGCCGAGACCAGGCGGCGCAAGGCCGACTGGTGGGTGCGCAAGCTGTACTCCTCCGGGGTGCGCAAGCGGCTGCTGTCCGGCCTGGCCGAGCGGGGCGTGCTCGACGAGCGGCGGCACAAGGTCCTGGGCCTCTTCCCCAGCACGCGCTATCCGGAGCGCGACCCACGGATCGAGCGGGAGATCAGGCAGCGGATCGGCGACGTGCTGACCGGGGCCGAGCCGGACGAGCGCTCCGCGGTGCTGATCGCCGTGCTGCACGCCGCGAAGATCGACCGCAAGGCGTTCCCCGGTGCGGACAAGGCGCGGATCAAGGAGATCACCGAAGGCCGTCGGGCCGCCGACGCGGTCGCCAGGAGCGGCCCCGCCGCCTCCCGTGAGCCGTCCGGCCCGGCCGCTCCGCCGTCGTGGGGCGCCCCGCCTTCCTGGACCCCCCCGGCTCCCGACACG